>NZ_OZ244153.1:1495000-2166076 GCF_965216265.1 Kordiimonas sp. | reverse complement strand
GGACGGTGACATGCTCTATTGTCAGGTGCCTATCCCGATGTCGACAGCCACGCTTGGTGGTGACATCGAGGTGCCAACCATTGAAGGCAAACGCGCCCGCATCAAGGTGCCGGACGGCACGCAAAGTGGCCGCCAGTTCCGCCTTCGCGGCAAAGGCATGCCAGAGCTGAATGGTGGTTTCACGGGTGATATGATCATTGAAACTGTGGTGGAAACGCCGACCAACTTGTCCAAACGCCAGCGCGAGTTGATGGAAGAGTTTGCCGCTGAAGGTGGTGACAGTGTTTCACCGCGCTCGGAAGGTTTCTTCTCCAAGGTCAAGGACCTTTGGGATGACCTGACGGAATAGGCTGGGTTTTAAGCTAAATTCTAATGGGAGCCGCGTTGCCTGTACCAGGGTTGCGCGGCTTTTTTATCAGCCGACGTAGAGGGAGAGCATCCGCGCCATTTCCAGAATCAGCGTTTCTGCGGTGTCCTCATCATCTTCCTCAATCGCCTGGTCGATCAACACAGAAAGTGTGGTGACAATGGTGCGCAGCATCGCTTCGCGCCGGTCATCGGGCAATGTGACACCTGCGATCTCAAGCGTTTTGATAACCAGTTGCCCAAGGCTGCTTTCAGGGCCGGGTGTTGCATCCCAAAGGGACCGTTGGCTGTTGGCCCAGCGTGTGAGCGGACGAAAAGTTTTGTGGGCACGCGCGGCTTGCCAAAAGGCACGGACCAGTCGTTCATGTGTTTCCTTGAAACCCAGCCCGTGCTCGATGCCAACCATAACGGTGACGACCTCGCCTTCCACCTCGCCATAGGCGGTGTCATAAAGCGTTGAGATCACATCGTCTTTATCTTCGAAATACTGGTAGATCGAACCGACAGGAATTTCGGCGGCTTGTGCGATTGTGGTCGTGGTTACAGACTGTGGCCCACCTTCCAGCAACAAAGCTTCCGCCGCAGACAAAATCTTGTCGCGGCGCTCAATCGCGCGTGCCTGCGTAGGCAGCTTTTTAGGTGTTCTCGGTTTCACGAAGGCTCCAGCAACCCGGGTACGGTTTTATTCTTAGCTTCATATGCCACCATAGTCCAATAATGAGAAAATGAAAGAATTTCACTTTTTCTTGACGAACGATTATGATGAGCGCATGATCAATACTGAAATTAATGGATTCCATTGATGGATGAGTGATGGATATCCAGGGCGGAAGCCTTAGGGGGAAACAATGAAGAAACTGATTATCGCATTTTTTGTGCTCGCATTTGGCACGGCTGGCGCGCCGGCATTCTCGCAGCAGGTTATCGAAATCGAGCCGGGTGAGAATGTTCAGGAAGCGCTGCAGGAAGCTCTTATCCTGGCAGAACCGGGCAGCACTATTGAGCTGAAGGCCGGATTTTATGAGCTGACAAACGCACTTTCCCTTGATGTGCCGAATGTGACCATTCGCGGTGCGGGTATGAATGAGACGGTACTGTCGTTTAAGAACCAGATCAGCGGTTCCGAAGGCCTTCTTATTACCTCTGACGGCGTGCGCGTTGAAGCGCTTGCGGTTGAGGATACGCCCGGCGACGGCATTAAAGCCAAAGGCGTAGACCAGATCTCCTTCATTAATGTGCGGGTTGAATGGACCCGCGGGCCACACCCTGAAAACGGGGCTTATGGCCTTTATCCGGTCGAATCCAAAAATGTCCTGATCGACGGCGCTGTCGTGAAAGGCTGCTCTGACGCAGGCATCTATGTTGGTCAAAGCCAGGACATCATCGTGCGCAACAGCCGCGCGGAATTGAATGTGGCTGGTATCGAAATCGAGAACAGCTACCGCGCAGATGTTTATAATAATGTCGCCACCCACAACACAGGCGGCATATTGGTGTTTGACCTTCCCAACCTGCCGCAAATGGGCGGGCATTCGGTGCGGGTGTTTGGCAACACGGTTGTGGCGAATGACACACCAAATTTCGCGCCCCCCGGCAACATCATCGCAACCGTTCCCATGGGCACCGGCATCATGGTGATGGCGAACCGTGAGATTGAAATTTTTGACAATGAGCTCAGCGAAAATGCTTCAACCAACATCCTGTTGGCCGCATACCCGCGCGAATATAATGACCCGACCTATAATCCGCTGCCGCGCGCTATCTATGTGCACGACAACAAACACGGGCGCGCAGGTTATAACCCAGATGGTGCGGTCAAGGACCTGATTGCACCTGCTACCGGCATGCCGGTCCCCCAAATTGTGTGGGACGGTGCGGTTGACGGTGTCTGGGCGGCCTTCTTTGGCCCGGATGATGATCAGGCAATTTATATCCGCGAGCCAGAAGGCACCACTTTTGCCAACCTGCAGTTCGTGAAAGATATGGTGCTGCCGTGGGGGGCGTCACCTGACACGGATATCAAAAACTATGATGGCTCTTTCCCCTCCCGCGAGCCGATTAGCCTGCCGCAGGAACAATAAGCGGCACGTTTAAAACAGGAGATAAGGAGAGCTGCCATTGTTCAGACGTGTTTTGAGTAAGCTTGTTTTTGGCCTTTGTTCGCTTGTCGTAATCACGGCTGTACCGGCGGGTGCAGAGGTCAATGATGCCGCGCTCATGAGCGCGCGGCCCGCTAAACTATTATCTGAATATGGTCTGTTTTCTGATGCTGTGCATCAGGCCCCGGCAGAGGGGGTGGTGCCCTACGATCTTATCACCCCTCTGTTTACCGACTATGCGCACAAATACCGTTTTGTTTATGTGCCAAAGGGCCAGAAGGCCGTTTATAATGACGCTGAAGCCTTTGAGTTCCCTGTTGGCACCACACTGATCAAAACCTTTGCCTACCCGGCTGACTTCCGTGAGCCATCCAAAAGCGTCCGCATTATCGAGACCCGCCTTCTGATCCATCAGGAAAAGGGCTGGAACGCCTGGGCTTATGTTTGGGACGAAGAAAAGCAGGACGGTGTTTTGAAGGTGGCGGGGAAAACGCTTCCCGTTGCGTGGACCGATAAAGCGGGTGCTTCTCGGCAAACCAATTATGTGGTGCCGAACAAGAACCAGTGCAAAGGCTGCCACACGTTCAATAAAGAATTCACACCCATTGGCCCGAAGGCCAGAAACCTCAACAAAACCTACCCTTATGAGGGCGGCGCAGCCAACCAGCTTGCATATTGGAGTGAAGCGGGAATCCTCACGGGCGCACCAGCACATGAGGATGCGCCAAAAGTACCAGCGATGGATGATGAAAGCGCGGACCTGAACGCCCGCGCCCGCGCCTATCTTGATATCAACTGCGCGCATTGCCACCGGCTTGAAGGGCCAGCGTCAACATCCGGCCTGTTCCTCACCTGGGCAGAAGATAACAAAACCGCATGGGGATATAAAAAGCGCCCCGTGGCGGCGGGCCGTGGCTCTGGCGGGTTTGACTATGACATTATGCCCGGCAAGCCCGAGCAATCGATCTTGATCCACAGGCTTAAGTCCACCGATCCCGGCGTCATGATGCCGGAAGTGGGCCGAACCACTGTGCATGAAGAAGGTATTAACCTGTTGAAAGAATGGATTAACAGTATTGAGTGATAGTTGCGTAGTGACATTTTGAGGCGGCATGTGCCCGTTGCCAAACAAGGCAATGGGCGAACTGCCGTTTGGGGTCGTAAACGCGGTGGCAGCCAGACCACTGCTCGAAAGGGAGGGGAGCCCATATGTGTACTAAACGTTTTAAGAAGACCTTGATGCTTGGTGTCAGCGTTGGGGTCGTGTGTGGTCTAGCAGCACCCGCAAACGCACAAGACGAAACCAGCGAGGACATGTTCTCGCTTGAGGAAATTACCATCACCGCGCAAAAGCGCGAGCAGTCCGCTCAGGATGTACCCATCACGCTTAACGCCTTTTCAGGCGATTTTCTTCAAAATGTCGGCGCGGAAGACCTGCGTGATATTTCAACCTATACGCCCGGCCTTGAAATCAGCGGTGTGACGCAGCCGAGCTTCCGCCTGCGCGGCGTTCAGACCAGTGATTTTGGTGTTGGGACAGACCCGGCCGTTGGTGTGTTTATCGACGGTGTTTATGCCTCTCGTTCCGGTGCGGGCATCATCTTCTTCTCGGATATCGAGCGTGTTGAAGTGCTGAAAGGCCCGCAAGGCACATTGTTTGGTCGTAACACAGCGGCGGGGGCCATCTCTGTCATCACCCGCAAGCCGGTGATCGGTGAAACCGAGGCGCAAGTGCGGCTCAGGTACGGCCGGTTCGACAAGCAGCAGTTTGACGGCATGCTTAACCTGCCACTGACGGACACTGTCGCCATGCGGGCCAACTTCCTGATCAACAAGCAGGACGGGTATGTGAAAGACGCTGTCACGGGCGATGATTATGGCCGTGAAGAAAACGTCACCGGCCGCTTGCAGTTCCGGTGGGAGCCATCAGACCGGACAACTGTCAATCTGGCGTATGAATTTGATCATACGGAACAGGATGAGGATGAACCGCAGATCGGCGTTTCAGACGGTAGCCTGCGGGCGCCCGTTGGCGCTGAAACGGTGGGTGACCTGCCGGGGCATGGTGATTTTCTCGCGGGCGTAGCACCACTTCTTGGCCTGCCCATCACCAAAGACACCCCGCTTGATGTGCTCTACGGTATACCGCTCGGGGCTATCTATGGCGGTTTTGGCGCCTTTGGCTATACGCCTTCAAACCCGAATGCAGACTGGAACTTCTTCCGTGATGCTTCAAGCGTTGGTGGTGCGGACCCCTTGGGCCCGATCGCGAGCGATGTGGCAAACGGTGAAGAAAACCGCGATCTGGACGCCTTCACGCTCAATGTTACGCATGATTTTGGCTGGGCGACACTGACGTCCCTGTCCGCGTTCAAGAAGTTCTCCACCAACAATCTGGAAGAAGAGGACGGCACAGCCGACCCTGATTTCTATTTTGACACTAACAACGTGGAAGAGAACGAGCATTTCTATCAGGAACTGCGACTTAACGGTGTCTCTGGCGCCCTGACATGGACCGCAGGCCTCAGCTATTATTGGGAAAATGCAAAACAGCGGTCCGAAACCCACGCCACCACGGATTCGATCGACACTGTGCTCTATAACCTTGGTGTCACGCCGGGTGTGCTGGCGGCGAGCTTTAACCCGCTTGATGGTATCAACACGTGCGAAAGCCGGTTCCTTGACAGCCTTGGCGGTTTTATCGGTTTCAACAGCCTGCCGCTTAACTGTATCGATCCAGGCTTGCCCGGTCTCTCTCTGGAAGAGATTGCCAATCTTGGTCTGACGACCATGAGCGGCCGCACATGGACAGAAACCATGTATGGTGAGGGCACCTTCAAGGCCTATGCTGCTTTCGCGGACGTGACCTTCGCGGTGACCGACCGGTTCAACATCAACGCCGGTGCCCGTTACACCAAGGACAAGAAATCATGGGAGTGGTTCAACGACCGCCGGGAAATTTCCGGCAGTGCAAGGCTTGAAATCCCTGGCATTGGCAACCTGGCTGATATCCAGCAGCAGTTGCTCACAAGCATCTTCCAGGCTTTTGTGGGCCCAACAGCGTCGGGCGATATTGTCTTTGACGTTGGGGGCCTTGAGGGTGTTCCGCTCACGAGAGAAGAAAGCTGGGATAACTTCAGCCCCCGCATTGCGCTTGATTACCGCATCACAGACGACGCCATGCTCTATGCGTCCTACGCGCGCGGCTACAAAGCCGGTGGTTTCAACAGTGTAGAAATCAACAGCTACTTCGATAATGAGAAGGTCTGGAACGTTGAAGCCGGCCTCAAATCCCAGTGGTTTGATAACCGCGTCAGGTTCAACATTGCGGGCTGGAAGTATAAATATAACGACAAACAGTCGATCCGTCTTGTGGAGGTCGATGCCTCAAGCGTGCCGCGCTATGTGACCCAAAACCAGGATGTATCGGGTAAAGGTATCGACGTGGAACTGCTGTGGGCACCTGTTGCGGGCCTGCGGTTCTTCGCGAACGGTGGCTATCAGGACATTACCTGCACTGAGAGTTGCGGCAAATCTGCTGAAGGCGACCCCACAGGCGAACCTTCAACACGTGTATCCTTCGGTGGTGATTATACCTTTGCACTCAGCGATACGGCGGGCTCGATCACCCTCCATGCAGACCACAGCTACACAAGCGCACGCCGTGAAAACGGGGAATGTATCGCAGATGGCTCTTGTGGGACGGTGACATGGGGCAGCGTGACGTGGGAAACCGGCGAAGCTCGTAACTTCACCAACGCGCGGATCAGCTGGTCAAACCCGGACGATGATCTCAGCGTTTCCGTGTTTGCGCGCAACATTTTTGCCAACCGCTACCGTGGTGGTGCAGGTGGTCTTGCTGTTGATACCTTCGGTGCGCCCATCACGGGCATTGAAGAGCCCAGCACATGGGGTATTGACCTGACCGCGCGCTTCTAAGCCTGCGCATCAGAAAAAATTGGTAAGGCCGGGTTTCGCCCGGCCTTTCCTTTTGTGCATCCGCCTGATAGCAAAGGAAAAGCATAATTGAGCGAGAGCAAACCATGGCAGATCAGGTGAAGGTTGGAATTCTTGGGGTGATGGGCCGGATGGGGCAGGCGGTGCTCAAGGCCGTTGAGGAAAATGATGATGCCAGCTTTGTTGCGGGCTGTGACCGGCCGCGGCATCCCGACATTGGCGCACCCATCACCGGCACGTCTGTGAACCTGAGCGCAACCATCGAGGATGTCTTTGAAGCCGCTGATGTGGTGATCGACTTTACCCCGCCGGGGGATACGGCGGCGCACGCGGGCCTCGCGGCCCGGCATAAAAAAGCACTGGTGGTGGGCACAACGGGGCTTTCGGGCGGCGACGAAAGCGCACTGATGATCGCAGCGGGCTCCACGCGCATCATGCAGGCAGGCAATTATTCGCAAGGTGTTAATCTCTTGATGGCTTTGGTGCGGGATGCGGCCAGCAAACTGGGGCCTGAGTGGGATATCGATATTCTCGAGATGCACCACCGGGACAAGGTGGACGCGCCGTCTGGCACCGCGCTTATGCTGGGGGATGCGGCGGCAGAGGGGCGCGGCGCATCGCTTGACGACCTGCGCACACCGGCGCGGGAAGGCCTGACCGGTGAACGCGTTGAAGGCACCATCGGTTTTGCAGCCCTCAGGGGCGGGTCGGTGATTGGAGAGCATGACGTGATTTTCGCCAGCGGTAGTGAGCGCATCACGCTTTCCCACAAAGCAGAGAACCGCAGCCTTTTTGCCGATGGTGCCGTGCGTGCAGCGCTTTGGCTTCACAGCCAGCCAAATGGCCGCTACAACATGCGCCACGTACTGGGCCTGAATTAATAGTCTGAGGGGGACAAGGTTATGGAAGAAGCGTTGATGGCACTATGGGCCGGGCTGCCGGTATTTATGGTGCATTCGGGCACGAGCCTCGTGATCCTTCTTGTGGGTATCGCGCTTTATATGCGCCTCACCTCGCATGACGAGCTGGCGCTTATCCGCGAAGGAAATGTTGCGGCGGCGTTATCCCTTGGTGGTGCCATTGTGGGCCTCGCCCTACCAATTGCCTTCTCGCTGGCGGCTTCCGTATCGATCTGGGATCTTGTCTTCTGGGGCATTATCGCCCTTGTGCTCCAGCTTGTTGCTTTCCGCCTCGTTTCGCTTCTGCTGCCAGACCTGTCCCAGCGTATTGAAAAAAATGATATGGGCGCTGCCGTTCTGCTGGTGTCTTTCAAGCTGGCAACGGCCTTTATCAACTCGGCGGCGATCACGGGCTAGGGACACGCCAGCATGCGCCGCAGCCGCGAAATACTCACCTATCTGGTGATCATCATTTTCTTCATTGTGCGCTACGCCAATGTGGACGAGGTGGAGCCGCGCAGGCCGCTACCTGAAGGTGCTGAACAGCACGTGCCTCCTGTCCTGATCCCTGATGACGGGCCTCTGCCCGGTAACGATGATCGCGGCGTGACGGTGGAGCTGGACTTGGAGGTCAAAAACGGTATCGGAACAGCTTTTGCGGCACGCGGCGACGGTGTGTTCATCACCGCCCGCCATGTGGTGGATGGCTGCGGCAAGATATATCTGGTGAAAGGCCCCCGTATGCTGGAGCCGGTGGCATCTGCCACGAGCGAAACCAGCCGGGATTTTGCCGTATTGCGCGCGAAAGGGATGAAACCAAAGGCGTTTGAACTTTCGAGCGAAAGCCCAAACCGGGGTGACGACGGTTATATGATGGGGTTCCCGCAAGGCAAACCGGCTGATGTGCGCGCTACCGTTATCGGGCGCACAGAGATGCGCTCCACCGGGCGTTACCGTATGCGTGAACCTGTGGTGGCATGGGTGGAACGTGAACGTCGTCCCACGTTTGGTGGCTCATTGGGCGGCATATCCGGTGGTCCCGTCTTTAACGCGGAAGGTTATGTTGTCGGCACAGTGGTCGCGGGCGCACCGCGCCGGGGCAGGGTTTACACCACGCACCCCAGAGTTTTTGAGGATACGGGCCTGATTGCGGATGGTACGGGTACGCAGCGAACGTTGATAAAGCGTGAAAACTTTGATGAAAACGGAAATGCCTTCCGGGCCAACCGTTCCATTGCACAGGTTTATTGCGAGGCGCCTTGATCCGGGTGCGGGGTTCGCGCACGCCAGCGTGCCAGCGCAAGGTCAAGTGCCTCTCGAAAGTCGCGCCGCTCCTGCGCGGTCAAACAGTCACCAAAATAAACGGTTTCACCGTGCGAGCGCAGGTAAAGTTCATTCTCGTCTTCTCCTCGCTCCCGCACCTTCACACTGGCCCAATAAGGCTCAAACCGCCAGGTGGAAGACCGCCCGCGCGCGCTCACACGGGTCAAAAGCAGGTCCTTGTCCGTAAGCTGTACGGTCTCGAACGCTCGGGCCGCCCGGTAGTTGAAGAAAAATGCAAGCCACAGCGCGACCAGGTCAATGGCCACAAATATCACCACAGGCCACGCCCCAATCATGATGAAACGCACCGCCGCAAACACGCAGAAAGCGGCAAGGATCAGGATCATGCGGTTGAAACTCTTTTTGGGAAGCGAGCGGTGTGCATAAAGCGTGGCATTGAAATAGAGCGTACGCGCAGCCTCAATAGCAGGCGTCTCTGCCTTGGTATCATGAATGCGGAATCTGGTATCCGCGATATTGTGCGGCCGTTTCATGCGTGCAGTATATCAGGATGTGAGGCTTTCGCCGCGTAACAGTTTCGGGAGTTCCCCGACCGTGCCGCGTGCATGGCTCATGAAGAAATTCTTGAGCGGAGTGACTTCATTCACCGCCGCCATGCCAAGGTCGCGCGCCAGTTTAATGGGGCCAATATCGTTGGAGAACAGCCGGTTGAAACCGTCTGTGATCGCATAAACAGCAGCATTATCTGTGGTGCGCCACTGGGCGTAGTTATCAAGCACAGAGGTGGCACCAATATCCAGGCCCACGTTCCGGGCCACCACCAGTACTTCAATCAGCGCCGCCACATCCTTGAGCCCCAGGTTCAGGCCCTGGCCTGAGATGGGGTGGATACCGTGGGCAGCGTCACCAATCAACGCAAGGCGGTCAGATACATAGCTGTGCGCATACTGCAGGCTGATGGGGTAAGCCCAGCGCCCGCCAACAACCTTCACCTCACCAAGGAAACCGCCAATACGCCGTGCCACTTCGCTTTCAAACGCCCGGTCGGAGAGATTCATGATGGTATCGACCAGATGGCTCTTTTCCGTCCAGACAAGCGATGAGCGATTGCCGGTCAGCGGCAAGATGGCAAAGGGCCCTGACGGCAGGAACCGCTCGTGCGCAATACCGCAGTGGCTGTGTTCATGCTCGACCGAGCACACGATGCCGTGTTGTTTGTATTCAATACTGCTTGTTGGCAGGTCTGCGTGGCGGCGCACAACTGAGCCACGCCCATCTATGCCGAGCAGCAGATCAGCGTCAACACACACGCCGCTTTCAAGTGTGACAGAAACGCCCGAAGCGCTGCGGTTGATGTCAGCTACTTTCTCCGGCGCGAGGAAGCGGATGTTTTCAAACTCTTCCAACCGTTTGAATAGTGCAATGCGGGTATGGCGGTTTTCCACCATGTGGCCAAGCGGGCCATCGCCCAGCGTTTCATTATCGAAATGCAGGTGCAACAGCGACGGGCCGTCCGATACCCGGATTTCAAGAATAGGCTGTGCATAGGGCTCCATATAAGGCCAAACCCCAATGGCTTTCAAAAGCTGGCAGGAGGCATAGGCCAGCGCGCTGGCGCGGCCGTCATAGCTTGCTGCGGTCAGGTCGCCCTTTGGCACCATATCAACCACAACAACCTCAAAACCATGCTGCGCAAGGCCAATGGCTGCCGTAAGGCCTGCCATACCGCCACCAACGATGACAATCTCGCTTTTTATGGTTTTGGCTTTGTCTGCACCCATGGTTACTCTCCTTATGGCTTCATGTAGGCCCGATTGAAGGGCGCTGTAAAGAGACCTGATGCCGCAGCACGCCATTTCCTGGGGCTTAAAATGACTGCCATGAAATCGCCGCTCTTGTCCTAAACCCTTGTTGAGCATTAAAGTGCAGCGAACAGGACAAGAATATGAGCCTCGTCGCCACATTTTGGCACCGGGTTTGAGCCTTAGGGCTTGAGGGAGCAAGAAATCAGTGTCGTCACGCAAACCTGCAAAGGCGGGTACAGCAAATAATAAAGCCGCCAGGGACAAGGCGCCGTTACTGCCGCCTGCTTTTGTGGTGTTCCTCAAAAATACGGGTTGGCGGCTTCTTGGGCTTGCCCTGATAGCGTTTGCCGTCAGCGTTGTGTTGTCGCTTGCCTCCTATAACCCCACTGACCCCACGATCAATAATGAGGCAACACGGCCCGCCACCAACTGGCTCATGGCATATGGTGCCAATGTGGCCGATGTGCTGATGCAGACGCTGGCGCTGGCCGGGTATCTGTTGCCGTTGCCGCTTGCCATCTGGGGTGTGAAAATCCTGCGGCTCAAGTGGCTGCCCATGTTCTGGCTCAACCTTACTTTTGTGCCGGTCAGCCTGATCTTGATTGCCATCGCACTCAGCGTGACCGCGCCCTCGCCTGATTTTATAGTGCAGGCCGGATACGGTGGTGCCCTTGGCCAGCGCCTTTACCTGATGGTGATTGAGCTGTTTGCTGGGATTGTGGTGCCTGCGTGGGTTTATGGTGTGGTGTTTGCCGTGCTTGGTGTGCCCGCATACGCCTTCTCCTTCGCGCTCAACCGGGAGGAATGGACAGCTGTTTATAACGCTTTGAAAGCAGCCGTGCTTGCGGTGGTGCGCTCCGTGCTTTGGCTGCTGCGCACCATCGGCTCCGCTGTTGCTGCCACCTTCAGGCTTATCTTCCGCAGCCGTACACGCGGCGAAGATGATGAGTTTGACGATTATGACGATCCGCCTTTTGAGGCGGATAGCGCGCGCGTGCCCATGGCACCACGGAAGGCGGCCAAGAAAGCTCCTGTGCCGGAGAAGCGCGTGAAACCGCAGGCGAAACCGAGCCGGGGTAAACGCGAAACCAAAGAAGCCCAAACCGTGCTGGACTTTGGCGACAGCGGCGGCTTTGGCTTGCCCGCGCTTGAGCTTCTGGCACCACCCCCGCCCCCTGAAAAGCTGGGCCGTATCAGTGAAGAATCACTTGAGCAGAACGCCCGCATGCTTGAAGGCGTGCTCGACGACTTTGGTGTACAGGGCGATATCAACGACGTGCGCCCTGGCCCTGTGGTTACGCTTTATGAGCTTGAACCGGCGCGCGGCACCAAATCTGCGCGGGTGATTGGCTTGGCGGACGATATCGCGCGGTCCATGAGCGCAATCTCTGCCCGTGTGGCGGTAGTACCGGGCCGTAATGCGATCGGGATCGAGCTTCCAAACAGCGACCGCCAGACCGTTTTCCTGCGCGAACTGCTTGCCAGCCGGGATTATGAGGGCACCAAAGCCCGCCTGCCCGTTGTGCTTGGTAAAGACATTGGCGGCGCGCCTGTGGTGGCGGATCTTGCGTCCATGCCGCACTTGCTTGTGGCAGGCACCACCGGTTCCGGTAAGTCGGTCGGTATCAACACAATGATCCTGTCGCTTCTTTACCGGCACAGCCCCGAGACGCTCAGGCTGATCATGGTTGACCCCAAGATGCTTGAGCTTTCGGTTTATGACGGTATCCCGCATCTTTTGACGCCGGTGGTGACAGAACCGAAAAAAGCGGTGGTTGCGCTTAAATGGGCAGTCCGGGAGATGGAAGACCGGTACCGCAATATGTCCAAGCTTGGGGTGAGGAACCTTGCGGCGTTTAACAAACGTGTTCATGAAGCCCGCGCGAACGGCGAACGCCTGACCCGCGAAATTCAAACCGGCTTTGACAAAGAAACCGGCCAGCCGGTGATGGAGGAGCAGGAGTTCGACTTCCAGCCGCTCCCGTTCATCGTGATTGTGATTGACGAGATGGCAGACCTGATGCTGGTGGCAGGCAAGGACGTGGAAGCCACGGTGCAGCGTCTTGCGCAGATGGCGCGGGCTGCGGGCATTCACCTGGTGATGGCGACACAGCGGCCATCGGTGGACGTGATCACCGGTACGATCAAAGCCAATTTCCCGACCCGGATCAGTTTCCAGGTAACCTCGAAAATCGACAGCCGCACCATTCTGGGTGAGCAGGGTGCCGAGCAGCTTCTTGGTATGGGTGACATGCTCTTTATGGCCGGTGGTGGCCGCATCACCCGCGTGCACGGTGCTTTTGTGTCTGACAAGGAAGTCGAAAAAGTAGTGACCCACCTACAGAAACAGGGCGCGCCGGAGTATCTCTCAGAGGTGACGGAAGAACCTGAAGAGGGTTTTGACAGCCCGTTCATCCCAGGTCCATCTGGCGGAGGCGATGATAACAGCCTCTATGATCAGGCGGTGAATATTGTACTGCGTGACCGGCGGGCGTCCACCAGCTATATCCAGCGCCGCCTGAAAATCGGTTACAACAAGGCCGCGTCGCTTATTGAAGAGATGGAAGAACAAGGTGTGATCAGCGCACCAAACCATAAGGGCCAACGCGAAGTGCTGGTGCCCGAGCGGGAAGAAGATTTCTAAAACACCCCCGCGTAATGACAGCAAGGATGATTTAATGCGTTTTCGCATGATGTTTTTAGTGATGATGGGGCTTTTGGCTCCGGCTGTGGTGGCACAAGATGAATTGCCGCCGCTTGAAGAACAGACGGTAACGGAAGACAACAGCCTCAAGGCACTTCGGCAGGTGCAAACCTATATGGACGAGGTGGAAAGCCTGACAGCGAGCTTCCGTCAGCATGCACCAAACGGCACCGTGGCCACTGGTACGCTGTATCTGGAACGGCCCGGCCGTATTCGTTTCGACTATGCAGACGAAACCCCATTCCTTGTGGTGGCGGACGGCAAGACGCTTAATTTCATCGACTATGAAATCGGGCAGGTCACCAAATGGCCGGTCAAGGAAACGCCGCTGCGTGCTCTTCTTGGCAATTCCATCGACCTCGCATCCCTTGGCGCGAATATTGAGCTGGAGCCTGCGGGCGCCACGGGTGTGATTGCGCTTATGGCACAGGACAGCGAACGGCCCGAACTTGGCACCATCACGCTTTACTTCCGGCAGACAGATGGATTTGCAGGCGATATCATGCTCACCTCATGGGCGGTGGTGGACGCGGAAGACCGCGTGACATTCGTGGAGCTTTCCGGCCAAGATCAGAATGTTAGCCTTGATGACAAATTGTGGGAATTTGAAGACCCGCGTGGCCTCGCGAAACGCCGCCGTATCCGGTAATCCCTTTTGCCTGACCGTGATGTGATCTATTTGTGCTTGCGCCTGTCATGCGCTCAGGCTAGGCCATGAAAGGCGTCTGACACGGAAGGCTTAAGTGGTGGTTATGGACATTGAAGATACCGATCTTGACGAATTGTTTGAGGAAAGCCCGGGCTTGAAGGCCGTGGCGCCGTTCCTCACGCTGGCGAGCAATGTTCGCTGGTTCCGCACACTTGGGGAAGAGCCTGATCGCCGCACGGTGGACCTGGCCCGCGCTTACGCCAACGCGCTTGGTTTCCCTGAAGCCTATCCGGCTTTCATGGCTGACTGGGAAGAGGCGGCAGACGCCGCAGAAAACACCGAGGTCAACAGCCCGGCGTGGGAGGCGGAAGAGCAGCTCCGCGCCACGCTCACCGATGACGCGCTTGACGTGCTGGACGAGCAAACGCTTGAGATGGTCATGACCCATGTGGCGCAGGGCACCTCTGAAGCCATTGAGGCTGCTGCCATGGAAGCAGCGCAGGAGCTTCGCATTTTTGATGAAGAATTTGTACGCGCAACCTCGGGGGCTGCGGTGCAGGCCACCTATCAGGCAGCGCTTGCAGCCATGACAGGGGCGGAGGAAGACCATCCGTTTGTGCTCAGGTTTCAGCTGTTTGAAAAAGGCCGCTGGCCCATTGGCATTATCGGCAACAGCTTTTTGATTTTTTAAGAACAAGACCTGCCCTGATAACCGGGCGTGCGACAACAAATATAGGGGGCAGCGACCATGCGGATCATCACCTGGAACATCAACTCAGTACGGGCGCGGCTTGATATCGTGCGCCAGCTTGTTGAGACCTATAAGCCGGACGTTTTGTGCTTGCAGGAAATCAAGGTGCATACGGACATGTTCCCGCGTGGTTTTTTTGAAGAGATCGGCATGCCGCATCTGGCCATTCATGGCCAGAAGGGCCACCACGGCGTGGCAACAGCTGCCAAAGCCCCCTTTGATGACAGCTTCCATATTGACTGGTGCACCAAGGGCGATGCCCGCCATATCGCCATCAAGCTCAAGGAAGGACCTGTGCTTCACAACTTCTATGTGCCTGCGGGCGGTGATGAGCCAGACCCGGCCATCAACGACAAATTTGCCCACAAGCTCAAGTTCATGGAAGAGATGACCGCCTGGTCAAAAGAGTTGAAAGAACCCAGCATTCTGGTGGGGGACCTTAATATCGCGCCCTATGAAGACGATGTGTGGGACCATAAAAAACTCCTCAAGGTGGTGTCGCACACACCCATAGAGACTGACGGCATGCTGGCCATGATGGCCGCGCACGACTGGGTGGATGTGATGCGCATTTTCAAACCGGTGCCTGAGAAGCTTTATAGCTGGTGGTCATATAGAGCGCGGGATTGGTCGCTTGCTGACAAAGGCCGCAGGCTTGACCATGTGTGGGTGAGCCCAAGCCTCCGGGACACGCCAGTGCATATGGAAGTGCTGCGCGACGCACGGGGCTGGGAAAAACCATCGGACCATGCACCGGTGCTGGTTGATTTCAAGTTCTAGCGCGACAGCCAGCCATGCCTAAAGGGTATCATATAGAGCGAATGACTGCCGCAGATGTGCAGACAGCAACCGGTTGGGCCGCGCGGGAAGGGTGGAACCTGGGCGTGAATGATGCGGATTGTTTTTTCCGCGCAGACCCGAACGGCTTTTTCAAAGGCGTGCTGGACGGCCAGATTATCGCAACCGGCAGCGCGGTTTGTTACGACGATGCTTATGCCTTTTGCGGGCTTTATATTGTGGCGCCCGAACATCGGGGCGGCGGGCACGGGCTTGCGCTCACAAAAGCACGGCTCGAATACTGTGGCGACCGCAACGTGGGCATCGATGGTGTGCTCGAGAATGTGAAAATCTATGAGCGTATCGGCTATGAAGCCTTTTATGAAAACTGCCGATTTGAGGGCGAAGCGCGCGCGCCAGCGCAGGGCTCAGAGCATGTTCGTGCCCTTAAGCCTGACGACTTTGACGCCATCCGGTGCTATGACCGCCAGTGTTTCCCTGCCTACCGGGATGCTTTTCTGAAAGCCTGGTTTGGCCAGACATTTGCGCGCGCTGTCGTTTTTGAAAAAGATGGGCGTGTGATGGGCTATGCGGTGCGCCGAAAGTGCCTTAAGGGCTATAAGGTCGGGCCGCTGTTTTCCGATAATATGGATGTGGCCGAATGCCTTTTTGATGCGCTTCAAAGCGATATCGCAGGTGAGCTTATCATCCTCGACACGCCTGAAAACAATGCAGATGCCGTCCGCCTCGCCAAAAAGCGTGGTATGGAAAAAGTGTTCGCCACCGCGCGCATGTACCAAAAAGGCCTGCCGGATATCGCAGCAGGCCAGATATTTGGCATCACCACATTTGAGCTTGGCTAGGCGCTAAGCCCCAAGTCCTTGCAGGCTATAACCACCCGGCTCTGTGATCAGGATACGCGCCATATTGGGTTGTGGCTCGATCTTCTGCCTCAGGCGGTACACATGGGTTTCGAGCGTGTGTGTGGTCACGCCTGAGTTATAACCCCATACCTCGGTCAGCAATTCTTCCCGGCCCACAGGTTTGCCGCTCGCGCGGTACAGATATTTGAGGATGGCGGTTTCTTTTTCTGTCAGGCGTACTTTCTTGCCGCTGTCTTTCTCTTCCAGTATTTTGCCGGAGGGACGAAACTGGTAGGGGCCGATATCAAACGTGGCGTCTTCGCTTTGCTCATACTGGCGGAAATGCGCACGAATGCGCGCCAGCAGCACGGTAAAGCTGAAGGGTTTGTTGATGTAATCATTGGCGCCTGCATCCAGCCCCAGCACCGTATCAGCGTCAGACACATTCCCGGTAAGCATGAGGATCGGCACGGATATGCCGTTTTTGCGGATGCGTTTGCAAAGCTCGCGCCCGTCCATATCAGGCAGGCCGACGTCCAAAATGATCATGTCCACCTGATTGTCCTTCAGGAAGCTCAGGGTATCCGCGGCGGTGCCTTGCTCCACAGTTGAAAACTCGTCGCATAGTGCCAGTTGTTCGGCCAGCCCTTCACGCAAATCAACATCGTCGTCAACGAGCAGCAGTTTCCTCACAGCCATATGGTCCTCCGGGACAGTAGAAAATTATTTCACAGTATGCTTCAACCACCCCTATATAAGAAGAGGAAAGCTATTCTGTCATCACGCACACTCACATTTGATTGATCAAAATGCGAGCGAGCCAAAAAAGCAGTACTGACTTTAGCAAACTTTCCCCTATATGAGGGTGCATGGCTGAAACCACAGATACACTCTTGATGCTGGAACGCGCGGCGGATGATTTGCGCCGGGGTTACCCCGCTGTTGTAACAGACGGTGCGCTTGCGCTTGCGCTGTTGCCGGCGGAGCTTGCGAACACGCCTTCTCTTGCGCGCTTTGATGCGATCACAGGTGGCAGCTTTGTAATGCTGACCAACAACCGTGCGGCCTCCCTCAAGGTGGCGGGGGAAGACTGGGCCGTCGTGCGGCTCGCGCGGCCGGGCTGGATGAGCGCGGACGATATCGTTGCGCTTGCTGACCCGACGCTTGACCTCGCCACCCCGCTCAAAGGGCCGTTCCGGCGGCTTGAACATAAAGACGGTGCGACTGACCGCGCCGCCATCAAGCTCACCAAATGGGCGCGGCTTTTGCCCGCTGTTGTCGCCGCAGAAGTGGAACCCGGTTTTGCGGCAACGCATGGCCTCCTGGAAGTTAGTGCGGAAGTGGTATTGGACGCGGACCTCACCCAAGCCTCAATGCTGAAGCAGGTGGCGTCAGCACGGGTGCCGCTCGCGGGCGCTGAGAACACCCGGCTTGTCTCCTTCCGGCCGCTTGCGGGCGGGGTGGAACATATCGCTATTGTGATTGGTGAGCCCAATACCCACGACCCGGTTCTGATGCGTATCCACAGTGAGTGTTTCACGGGCGACCTCTTGGGCTCGCTTAAGTGCGACTGCGGTGAGCAGCTTCGTGGCGCCATCAAGCTGATCGCGGAAGCGGGCGGCGGTGTGCTCCTCTATCTCGCGCAAGAGGGGCGCGGCATCGGGCTTATCTCAAAGCTCAAGGCCTACGCGCTGCAGGATCAGGGCTATGATACCGTAGACGCCAACACCCGGCTTGGTTTTGATGTGGACGAGCGCGTTTTTGCGCCCGCAGCGGAAATGCTCAAACAGCTTGGCTTCAAAGCTGTGCGGCTGATGACCAATAACCCCAACAAGGTTGAAGGGTTGGAGCGCTTCGGTATTCGTGTGGCGGAACGTGTGGCCCACGCGTTTGAAGCCAACCCGCATAATGAGAATTATCTCGCCACCAAAAAGGCCCGCACGGGCCACCTGCTTTAGCCATGGCTGTGTGGTCGGTCAGCTTGAGCGAGACGGACGGCCGCAAGGGCCTGCTCACCGGCCCCTTGTTTGAGGCACCCTGTGCGCTAGGGCGCGGCGGCATGGTGGCAGACAGCAGCAAACGCGAAGGTGACGGCGCGACACCCATTGGCAGCTATCCGTTCCGCTATGCGTTTTACCGGCCTGACAAAGTGGAAGAACCACTTTCCTGCCTGCCGGTGAAAATGCTGAAGCCTGATTTTGGCTGGTGCGATGACACGGAGAGCCCGCACTATAACAAGCTGGTGCGCCTGCCTTTCGGGCCATCCCATGAGAAGATGTGGCGAGACGACGATGTGTATGACCTCATTATTGTGATCGGCCATAACGATGACCCGGTGGTGCCGGGGCATGGCAGCGCCATTTTCATGCATATCGCACGGGAAGGGTTTACGCCCACAGAAGGCTGTGTTGCGCTCAAGATCGATGCGTTCAAACGTTTCCTGCGGCTCGTGGGGCCGGATGATGTGCTCAAGATAGGTTAAGAGTTAGGGTGCCTACTTTGCGACACGAATGGTCGCGACAGGTCGATTCATCCATAAAAGTCAGCTTGCCGTAGTTGGGGCTAGACGGGGTAGCTTTTTTAGCATGGTCTTTCCATGTCTTGGGTGTCAATTCATAGATATCAAAGCTATCATCTTTTTGCTGAAAAGCTCCCCAAATGTATGTCACGCGATCTCGAACTGTATTGTATACACCGATTTTCTTGTTCGTTTTTGAGGCTGTTTTTATTGCAATTTGGCTACCGTCTATTTCAAATTCGTTGACGTTTGGTCGTATCTGAACGGCCCCGAAGTGTTTTGCGATCATGGGGGCGGTTTCACGACCCCACTTAGCTGCCGCCGCACCACTTTCTTGGTCTTGGTTTTGTGCTAAGGTCTTTCCTGTTGTCCACTGCAACTGGCTGCGTACAAGTTCTTCTATTGCGAGACTGCGGGTCATTTCCTGCTCTGCTGCGTAGTCGTCCACCTCTGCCAAGAGGATTTTTTCCATTCGAATTCCGAAAGATTTGCGCTCCATTTTACTTCTCCTTTAATAATGTGTGCACACACTAATTATACGAAAGAGACGAGCGTGTAAACAGTGTGTGCACACATTATTGGATTTTTATGAAACAGCAAAATGGTTAAGCATAATCTCGCGCGCCGAAGATAGCGGTGCCGACACGGATGTCAGTCGCGCCCATGGCGGCGGCCAGTGCATAATCCCCGCTCATACCCATGGATAGCCGCTCAAGCCCAAGCTCTTTTGCGAACTTCTTCAACAGTGCAAAGTGAAGCGAGGGATCATCCCCCACCGGTGGGATACACATCAGGCCCACGACACTCAGGCCAAGGTTTTTGCATTCGTTATAGAGGGCGGGCAGGTCTTCCTTGAGCACGCCGCCTTTCTGGTCTTCGCGGCCCGTGTTGACCTGCAGGTAAATGGGCAGGCTTTTGCTCTGTTTTTCCATCTCACGCGCTAGCGCACGGGCAAGCTTGATACGGTCAACTGACTGGATGACATCAAAAAGCGCCACGGCGTCTGCCGCTTTATTGGTCTGCAGGCTGCCGATCAGATGTAATATGACGCCGTCATACTCGGGCTTCAAGGTGCCCCAGCGTTCCTCGGCCTCCTGCACCCGGTTTTCACCAAACACCCGGTGGCCCGCCTCAAGCGCTGCGCGCACCTTCTCAAGCGGCTGCACTTTCGAGACAGCAATCAGCTCCGGCTGGTTTTCCGGCACATCCGCATGAGCGCACATGCGGGTAATTTCATGGCGGACAGCATCAATATTCGCGGCGATATCGGGAAGCATGATCAGACCTCTGGCAAAGCTGTTTGTCATATTGGGCTTATGCACCCTATGTGCTAGGAAGCGGTTATGGTCAAGCGCGCAGACAAAAAAAACCGGGCTACCAGTTTATCACACCCCCTCTCCCGGGCGGGTGGCGGCGTGCGCCTCATTTTTATAACAGATGCCGCGCGCGTGCCGGATATGCTTAAAATTGTGCGTGCCTTGCCTGCGGGCAGTATCGTGATCTGCCGTGATTATGAGCATAAAGACCGTGCCGGTCTTGCCACCTCGCTCAGGCAGCTAACACGAGAGGGGCGACAGCTTCTTCTGGTTGCGGGGGATGTTAGGCTCGCGCGCACAGTGGGGGCGGATGGTGTGCACCTGCCCCAGCATCAGCTTTACACCCGGCCAAACCTTTCGGGTTTTTCTTTTGTTACTGCTGCCTGCCATGACCGTAAGGCGATGGTGCAGGCCGCCCGGCTGGGGGTGGACTTAGGCCTTGTATCCCCGGTTTTTGAAACCCGCAGCCACGAGGGCGCAGGCGCACTGGGCATTCACCGGTTTGCGCGGCTTATAAGCCACGCACCGCTCGCTGTTGCGGCCCTTGGCGGTGTGAACAGCGTAAGCGCAAAAAAACTAAGGCCGCTAGATTTAGCGGCCCTTGCGGCGATTGATGGGTTGTCAGCTTGAAAAAGCCTAGAACTTGAGACGTCCACCCAGGAAAACCATCTGGGATTTTTCACCCGCATCCGGGTCAAGCATCATGCGGCTGCCGTAATCATAATAGCGCACACCGCCCTTGAGGCCGACACTGTCTGTCAGCCGGTAGCTGGCACCAAGCTCAACTGAGATAATGTTGCGGGCTTCATTCTCGATACCGTAAAGGTCCGCGCCTTCTTTATATTCGCTCAGCGAAAGCCGCGCGGTCCAACTGGTGGCCTGATAGGAGAAACCAACGCCGTAGCCGGAAATCTCGCGCTCAAACAGGCTTTCCTGCCGCATCACTGATGCGTCAACATTAAAGCCGGAATACCCGACAGAGAAACCGAGGTTATAGTGCCGCTCAGCCTGATCGGTGGAGCCAAAACCGTTTGCAGCAGAAAGCCCCTGCAAGGAAAGGCGATAATTGCTTTCAAGTGCGAACTCAAGCCCACGGTCGCTCGGTGCGCCGTTCGGGTCGCCACCAAAGGTGATTCCCACGCGGGAGTTTGCACCAAAGAGGTCTTGCCCATAGGAGCCACGCACAGTGCCATCTGGCGCAAGGAGCGACGAGAAATCAGGCCGGTCGTTCAAATTACCGGGCGCGCCAAGGGTGCCAGATACGCTGGCGCTTCTGTCGCGCAGGTAAAAGAAACCGCTATCGTCCTTGCCTGAGTTGTCCCGAAGGCTCAGCTCAAGGTCTTTGATATTCTCGGCTTTATCGGTTTTGTGATTGCTACGAAGCTTGGCGATCTGTTCTGCCACAAAAAGGTCAAGGCTTTGCATAAAGCCGGTCGCTTCAAAACGAGCTTTATCCTCAGCTGCGGAGGCAACCGAGATGCCGCAAACCATCAGGGCGGCGATGCTATATTTTAACGCGTACTTCATGACCTGGGGAGACTCGCTCTCATAACTTGTGCCTATGGTATTGAATCTACCCCCCACTATGCAAGATGGCAGGGCAAAAATAGGGCGCTCTGTGGCCTCCTTGCCACTATTTGATCAACTTTCTGGCTGGTCAGCAGCCTATAGGGTCGTTATAACCCGCAAGTAAGCCATGATTGTTACACATTTGGTGGGTAACAACATGCGTCAATAAAAACGAATCTACGGGGTGTAGCATGCAGAATTTTGCCCGGACCATGATGGCGCTGACAGTAGCCTTAACGCTTGGTGCCTGTTCCGGATTGTTTGGTGGTGGTGATGACGACGGCAAAGGCCTCGCTCCCCGCACAACAGCGATTGGTGTAAATGGATACCTGTGGCAGGCGACGCTTGATACGCTTTCCTTCATGCCGTTTGACCAGGTTGCGCCGTCAGGCGGCGTGATCGTTACCGACTGGCACTCAACGGCCACAGCGCCGAACGAGCGTGTGAAGGTAACGATCCAGTTCCTGTCTGAAGACCTGCGCTCCGACGCAGTTCGGGTGTCAGTTGTACGCCAGGAACGCGAGGAAGGTGGCGCGTGGCTCAGCGTGCCGGTTCAGGCTGCGACAACGCTGCAGGTTGAAGAAGCTATTCTGGCTCGTGCGCGGCAACTTCGCGTCGAAGCGCGCCGTTAGGTTTTTTTGCCCCGCAATCTTGTGGGGCAAAGCCTGTGAGAATTCCGTATGCGCCGGGCATCTGCCCGGCTGTTTCAGTTTAAAATTCGCCGCACACACACGGCCAGTAGACCGAGATTGAACATGTCGCGCTATAACGCTAAGGCAACCGAAGCCAAATGGCAGAAGATTTGGACCGACGCCAAAACTTTCCAGACCGATAGCAAATCAGACAAGCCAAAATACTATGTGCTGGAGATGTTCCCTTACCCAAGCGGGCGCATCCACATGGGTCATGTGCGCAACTATACGCTTGGTGACGTGGTCGCACGCTTCCGCCGCGCCAACGGTTATGAGGTGTTGCACCCCATGGGGTGGGACGCGTTTGGCATGCCGGCGGAAAACGCGGCGATGGAGCGCAAGGTACACCCGGCTGACTGGACCTATGACAATATCGCCAACATGCGTGACCAGCTCAAGCAGGTTGGTTTTGCCATTGATTGGGAGCGGGAGGTCGCCACATGCGACCCGGCCTATTATGGCAAAGAACAGCAGATTTTTATCGATTTCTTCAATGCGGGCCTCGTGTACCGCAAAGAGAGCTGGGTAAACTGGGACCCGGTTGACAACACCGTGCTCGCAAACGAGCAGGTGATTGACGGCAAAGGCTGGCGCTCGGGTGCCACGGTTGAGCGCCGCAAGCTCAGCCAGTGGTTCCTCAAGATCACCGATTTTGCCGACGAACTGCTGGACGGCCTCAAAACCCTTGAGCGCTGGCCTGACAAAGTGCGGCTGATGCAGGAAAACTGGATCGGCCGGTCGGAAGGCCTCAAGTTTGATTTCGAGATCACACAAACAGGCGAAAAGCTGCCGGTTTATACCACGCGGCCCGATACGCTGTTTGGCGCCAGTTTCTGCGCCATCGCAGCCGACCACCCGCTCGCCGCCAAACTGGCAGAACAAAGCGCAGATCTGAAAAACTTCTGTGAAGAATGCCGCAAGACCGGCACCACGGAAGAAGCGATCGAGAAGGCTGAGAAACGAGGCTTCAACACCGGCCTCACCGTCAGGCATCCATTTGATGATAGTTGGGAGTTGCCTGTTTATGTGGCGAACTTCGTGTTGATGGATTACGGCACGGGCGCGATTTTCGCCTGCCCCGCCGGTGACCAGCGCGACTTTGATTTTGCCCGTAAATACGACCTGCCGATCATTCCGGTGGTGTTGCCTGAAGGTGAAGACGCCGCAACATATAGCCTTGGTGATGAGCCCTATACGGGCCCCGGCACCATGATAAACAGCCGCTTCCTTGACGGCATGGACACCATGGCTGCAAAAGCCGCGCTGATCGACCGCGCAGAAAGCGAAGGCTGGGGCGAGCGCACGGTAAACTTCCGCCTGCGGGATTGGGGCGTGTCGCGCCAGCGTTATTGGGGTACACCGATCCCGTTTGTGCACTGTGATGACTGCGGCGTGGTGCCTGTGCCGAGCGAACAACTGCCTGTAACCCTGCCGGAAGATGTTTCTTTCGACAAACCGGGCAACCCGCTTGAGCATCACCCTACCTGGAAACACACCAAATGCCCGGCTTGCGGCAAGAAAGCTGTGCGCGAAACCGATACGATGGACACTTTTGTCGATTCGTCATGGTACTTCATGCGCTTCTGCACGCCGGACGCCGACGCACCGTTTGATACGGACGTGGTGAACGAATGGCTGCCTGTGAAACAATATATCGGTGGTGTTGAGCATGCGATCCTGCACCTTTTGTACGCGCGGTTCTTCACCCGTGCTCTCAGGCACGTGGGCCGCACCAATGTGACGGAGCCGTTTGAGGGGCTGTTCACGCAGGGCATGGTCAACCATGTGACCTATAAGGACAGCGATGACGAGTGGGTGTTCCCCGAACTTGTTCGTCCGCGCGATGATGGCACGCTCTACCGCTCAGATAATGGCCTTGAGGTGACCGAAGGCCGCATTGAGAAAATGTCCAAATCCAAGCGCAACGTGGTGGACCCGGACGATATCATCGACCAGTACGGCGCAGATACAGCGCGTTGGTTTGTGCTTTCCGACAGCCCGCCAGAGCGGGACCTGTTGTGGACCGAAGCGGGTATTGAGGGCGCGTGGCGTTTTGCGCAGCGGGTGTTCCGCCTTGTGGATACACCGCCCGCGCCTGTTGGTGCCTATGGCGCTGCGGTGCCGGAAAAGCTTTCTCCCACGGCGCTTGCGCTCAGGAAAGCCACCCACAAGTCTATTGAAGGTGTTACCGCAGATATCGAGAACCTGCATTTCAATAAGGCCGTGGCGCGCCTTTATGAATTTGCGAACGCTATTGGCGGCAAATGCACTGGTGACGGTGCCGGTGAAGCGCTTCGTGAAGCGCTGGAAACACTTGTTTTGCTTGTGGCACCCATGATGCCGCACCTGGCGGAAGAGCTTTGGAAAAAGCTCGGCCATAAGGAGCTGGTTGCCAATACGCCGTGGCCAAAAGCCGATAAAACCTTCACCGTTGATGACACGGTTAAAATGGCGGTTCAGGTCAACGGCAAGGTGCGTGACACCATTGAAGTGGCCAAGGACATGCCAAAGGACGGGGTTGAGAAAATTGCTCTCGCATCCGAGGCCATCAAACGCTTCACGGATGAGGGTACAATCCGTAAGGTGATCGTTGTACCGGGCCGGATCGTCAACATAGTGGTGAACTGATATGAAACACGCCTTTGTCATCGCCAGCCTTCTTTTCCTCAGCGCGTGCGGGTTTCGTCCGCTTTATGAGGCAGGCGGGTCGGCCGATGCGATGCGTGATCATCTCTCCGGCATTGAAGTTGCACCGATCGCAGACCGGATTGGCCAACAGATGCGCAACCGGCTTCTGGACCGGCTTGGCACCGGTGGCACGCCCGATTACCGGCTTGAGATAACGCTTGAGCAGGCCAGCGAAGGCTACGGTATCCGCCCCGATGCGGCCGCAACGCAGGAACAGCTTACCGTCATCGCGCACGTGAAGCTTGTGAACCTGAATGGCGAAGAGCTGGTGTTCGAAGAGGATATGCGTTCAACCACTTCTTACGACCTCGTGCTATCCGATTATGCGATCCTGAGCCGCCGCGAAGATAGTGCCCGCCGCCTTGTGCTTGAACTGGCGGAGCGCATCCATCGCCGTCTTGCGCTCTATTTCACTCAAGTCAAAGAAACACCGTGAAAGCCAAACCCCGCGATATCCCGGCTATACTTAAAGCTGTCGACCCCAACATGCGGGCGGTGCTGGTGTTTGGTCGCGATGATGGGTTGGTGCGGGAGCGCGCGGAGAAAATTGGCAAGCAGATCGCGCCTGACCTTTCCGACCCCTTTCAAGTAGCACGCCCAGGCGCCAGCGAGATCAAGGAAAGCCCTTCGGTCCTGCAGGATGAAATGGCGGCGCTTTCCATGATGGGCGGCAGGCGGCTAGTGCGGCTTGAGGGTGCAGGCAACGAAGCAACCGAAGCCGTGAAGCTGGTACTTGAAAGCACACAGGGTGACGGCCTGTTGGTGATCACCGCCGGTGACCTGAAGCCAACCTCAAGCCTGAGGAAATTGCTGGAGGGTGCCAAAAACGCCATTGCTATTGCCTGTTATGAAGATAGCGCGCAGGACCTTATGGGTCTTGTGCAGCAGGTGCTGTCCGCCGCCGGGTTGACCGCAAATCAGGACGCGGTTGCTTATCTGGTGGATAACCTTGGCGGCGACCGCATGATCTCGCGCAGCGAGCTTGATAAGCTTGTGCTCTATAAGGGGGCGGAAGGCGGGCAAGTCACCATTGAGGATGCCAAAGCTTGCGTGGGGGATACGGCAGCGCTTGGCCTCAACCAGATCGCGGAAGCTGTCACGGCCGGTAATTTGAAGCAGCTTGAGCGTTTTCTTGAGCGCGCCTGGACCGCAGGTGAAAGCGCTATCGCTATCATTCGCACACTGCAGAACCGCCTGATGCGTATTCATCTCGCGCGCGGTTTTATGGACCAGGGCATGAACGCGAGCGAAGCGGTGGGCAAGTTGCGGCCGCCTGTGTTTTTCGGTGAACGTGACAAATTCATGGGCGAGGTGAGCCGCTGGTCGGCCCGTAAGGTTGAAACCGCGCTTGATATCCTTCTAGAGGCCGAGCTTGCGTGCAAAACCACAGGAAACCCGGCGGATGTGATCTGCGCCCGCGCGCTTCTCAGGCTCGCGAAAGCTGCGAGGTAGGGCCGCATGCGTATTGGCTTTTTTGGCGATAGTTTTGTGGCGGGCATCGGTGACCCTTCCGGCAAGGGCTGGGTTGGCCGCCTGGCCGACGAGTGCGGGTTCACGGCTATCAATTACGGCATTGGTGGTGATACCAGCACCGATGTGCTGAGCCGTTGGCGCGGGCAAGCAGACGCAGACAAGCCCGACAGGCTGGTGTTTTCTTTTGGCGCAAACGACTGTTTGTTGACCGAGCGCAAGCGTATCACTGTGGGGCAGGTTGACCGGCTCAAAAACGCCAAGGCGATCATGATGGCCGCACGTGTGCATTGGCCGGTTCTTTTCATCAGCCCGTTGCCCATCGCTGGCGATAGCGCCGCCACCAACCGGATAGGGGAAATGGCGCGCCAGCTCGCCACGGTTGCCCAGATCAACGGTGCGGCCTATGTGAATATTTTTGATGCGGTGAAAGATAATCCGGTGTGGTGTGAGGAAGCCCTCGCGGCAGACGGTGCCCACCCAGCAGCCGGTGGGTATGCTCATGTGGCTGATCTGGTCAAAAACCACCCTGTCTGGCAAAACTGGCTCAAGGTGTAAGGCCTCGTTACCTTGTGTGGTGGTGATGCAGGTTCCGGTAAGCCGTAGGCGACAACCCAAAGCGCCTTTCAAACACCTGTATGAGGCGCGACGGTGTGCCAAACCCGGCCTCGGCAGCTACGGCTTTCAGGGGCTCTGATGTTTCCTCCAGAAGCATACGCGCGGCATCAAGGCGAAGCCGTTCCAGATATCGTGCCGGTGTGCTGTTGGTCTCAGACACAAAACGCCGGTGGAAGCTGCGCTCGCTCATGCCCACATGGTCAGCCGCCTGCGCCACGGTGACAGCGCCTTTCATATTATCCACCATCCAGGTGATGGCTTTGGCAACCGGTGCGCTGCCCCGGCTCTGGCCCTTCAGAAGCGTGCTGAACTGGCTTTGGTACCCCGGCCTGCGCGCATAAACCACCAGTCGCCGGGCAATATTCATGGCCAGGTCCCGGCCATGGTCGCGTTCCACCATCGCGAGGCTCATATCAATACCTGCCGTGACCCCGGCGGAGGTCCAGTAAGGGCCGTCCTCAACATAAATGGCATCGGCGTCTACCGTCACTGCGGGGTAGAGTCGGGCCAGCGCGTTGGCATAATTCCAGTGCGTGGCTGCGCGCCTGCCGTCCAGAAGCCCGGCGGCGGCGAGGATGAAGGTGCCACTGCATACGCTTGTGATACGCCGCGCATCCTTTGCTGCACGTCGCACCCAATCCAGCAGGGTTTCATCGGTCACCGCCGCGCGGGTGCCGTGGCCACCTGCAATCATCAGCGTATCAGCGACAGCGTCAGGCGGTAGCACAGACAGTGGCGTGGTCTCAATCGTGATGCCCGCGCTTGTTGCTGTGCGGGCGCCCGCGGAACTGGTGAGCGTGATTTTATAAACCTCGCGCTCCAACGCTTCGTTGGCGGAGGCAAACACCTGCATGGGGCCGGTAATGTCCAGCACCTGCGCACCATCAAAGGTAACCAGAACCAGCTTGTGGGGGGCATTTGATGTCATCGGTGCTCTCAATACTGGCAGAAATTAATAATAATATGTCATATCCGCCAAAGTGAGGCAAGCCTATGCTGCGAGTGAGAAGGGCCACAAGGCCCAACCGCGTGCGCCACAACCGAGCGCGGCAACGAGGAAAAGGATACTTCCATGACTATAAAATTCGGCTTCTACCTATTCCCGCAACTGACCCAGCTTGATTTTGCCGGGCCGTTTGAGGTTTTCTCCCACGTACCGGGGGGCGAAGTTCACTTGGCAGCCAAAACGCTGGAGCCGGTGGCGGCAGATACCGGCCTCAAGCTCACACCAACCACCACGCTTGATGACTGCCCGCAGCTTGACGTACTGTGTGTGCCGGGTGGCCCCTATGTAGACTGTCTGTTTGACGATGAAGCAACGCTCGCGTTTCTGCGCCGTCAGGCGGCGGGTGCGCGGTTCGTGACCTCCGTGTGCACCGGCTCGCTGATCCTGGGTGCTGCGGGCTTGTTGAAAGGCTACAAAGCCACAAGCCATTGGACGTCTGTGGACATGCTGGCCGATTTTGGCGCCATTCCCTGCGCCGACCGGGTGGTGATCGACCGGGACCGCGCCACGGGCGGCGGCGTGACAGCAGGCATTGATTTTGCGCTCACACTAACGGCGGAACTGGTTGGTGAAACTGTCGCTAAAATGATCCAGCTTGCGACCGAATATAACCCGGCCCCGCCCTTTGAAAGTGGTCACCCCAGCGTGGCGGACGATGTGATTGTGAACGCTGTTAACAAATTGTTGGCCGAGCGGCTGGAAAGGCGGGAGGCGAACGCTGCAAAGTACCGTAAAATCGCATCATAACAGGGGGCGGTGCCGGGTGCTTGGTCGCCCGGCATGCACTCGGTGGTTGAATATTATATAGGCTTGGGTTAAAGGAGGGCCGAGGGGCGAGAGTTATATGTAGTTTTGTACTGGAGTTCCGTGTTGAGTGTTGTCCGTAGCGTTGTTTTTCCGCTTCTTCTTGCGTTCAGTTTTGGTGCCCAAGCACTTGAAAAGAATACTGAAAATACAACCTACCCTACCCTTCGGGTATTCACGAACACACATCCTCCCTATAGTTATGTGGATCATAACGGCGAGCCTGTCGGCATCGCGACAGACCATGTGCGGGCGTTTCTCGACCGCGCTGGTGTACCTTATGAGATTACCGTCGTGGGCTGGAAGCGTGCTTTGCAGTCTGCGAGCCTTGAGAAGAACACGCTCATATATTCATTGAACCGTATCCCTGAGCGCGAGGATCAGTTTCACTGGATCATGCCGCTGAACCAGAAGAAACTCACGATCTATATCCGAAATGGCGAGGGTGCGCCGCAGGATATCCCGAGCCTCGTGCACGGCGATTACCGTGCGGTGTGCAACATGGGCTCGAGCCAATGCGAGTTTTTTGAGAAACTGAAGTTGCCGCAGCGTTCGGTGATGGCTGTGCCGGCGCTACCCGTTGGTGGGCAGACCAACTTGTTGCTTGGTGGCCGCGCAGACCTGATGCTGGCCGACAAGACCGTGGTTGCGTGGTACGTCAGCCAGGGCAGCGTTGGTTCAGGGGCGCTCAGGTCGCTAGGTGAGATTGACGTTGACGTGCTTGATTATCTGGCGGCGGGCAAGAACATCGACGCAAAACTTCTTGATGCGCTTATGAGTGCACTTAGGGGCGGTAGTTACACATCCCCGGAAACATCCCCAGAGAAATCCCAGGAAACGAAAACCGACTGACGGGTTACCCCGGCAGCCGGCCTGCATTTCGGAAATTTACTGCCTGATCAGTTAAGACTGATCGGGGCAGGGTCTTCGCCACTTGCCGCGTCAGCTTGCGCTTCCCCGGTTTGCTGCGCTTCCTGAGCCTGTTGAGCCCGGAAAAGCGCTTCGAAGTTGATCGGTTCCAGAAGAAGCGGCGGGAAGCCACCATCACGGCTTGCGTCCGCAATAATGCGGCGGGCAAACGGGAACATCATCATTGGCGCTTGTACCAGAAGGAATGCCCTGAGGGCTTCTTCCGGAACATTGCGGATACCATAGAGGGAGCCATAAGCCAGCTCAGCAACAAAAGCGACCTGCTCACCACCGTCCTGGGTTGGTGCAGTTGCTTTGGCAGAGATCTTGAGCTCAACCTCGTAAACTTCATCATTCATCTTGCGAACGCCAACATTGACATTCACGTCAATGGCAGGCTTCGCGCCCTGAAGCGCCTGAAGGCTTGCTGGCGCATTCGGGTTCTCGAAGGAAAGGTCTTTTACATATTGTGCAATGACGCCTGCTTGTGGGCCTTCGGCACCTTCTGGTGCTGGGCCGCCTACCGGCGTTTGGTCGTTACCAAATTCATTTTCAGCCATTTTTTCACTCTTTTAATTGTCTGCCACCCCCCCAAACCACCTGGGTTGGCGAATCTGGGGCAAACGGCTAGCACGGTTTCCATGATTGAACAATAAACAAATGCGCCGGAGATGGCGGATTTCCTAATTTTCAGGCTTGTTGGTGTCCCTTTTTTCGTCCTCAAGAGGTTTCACATACTCATGAGGATGATCCTGAGGGTTGCCTGCCTGCCAGAACTCACCTTCAATGATGATATTGCTGCGCTTCAGGCTGTCTGACCGGTGTTTGCTGAGCCAGCCCACAATGCCGCGCCCGAGAAAAATTCTTAGGGGCGGGATCAGCAGCAAGGCACCAACGATGTCAGTGACAAAACCGGGGATTAGCAGAAAAAGCCCAGCAATGGCCAGAAAAATACCGTGCACAAGGCTGGTGCCAACCCGCGCACCTTCCATGTTGCGGAGGGTTGAAATACCCTGTTGGCGCACGAGCGAAAGCCCGATTGCAGCCGTTAAAAAACATAAAACGATCGTAGGTAGCGCGCCGATCTCACCGCCAATGTCGATAAGGATCGACAATTCCACCACCGGAATCGCCAAAAATAACAATAATATGAGTAAGGGCATTCCTTGTTCTTTCTTTCAAATACTCCTATCTATAAGGGCATGTTGGTCCGCAGGTTCAATAGCTGCGTACCAAGACTTGTAATTTTTAAAGATGATCGGGCATAGACCTTACCATGTTGGATATCATTCTACTTGCGATGCTTGCGGCGTTCATACTCTTGAGGCTGCGTTCTGAACTGGGCAAAAAAACCGGTAACGAACCCTTGCCTCCAGCCGCTCCGCGTCCCGGCCGTGACGGTGCCAAGCCTGTGGTCGAGGCAGACTTTGAAGATGTCTCCGCGCGGGACGATACCGTGATCGACATGGAAGAAAATTCTGCGCTCAGGAAAGGCTATCAGGATATCCGCCGGGCGGATTCGTCCTTTGATGTGCCAACCTTTGTGGGCGGCGCGCGCTCAGCCTACGAGATGATCCTCGAGGCTTTCTGGTCAGGCGACAAGGAAACGTTGCGCACTTTCCTTGATGACAGTGTCTATAACCAGTTCACCGCCGCGATTGAAGCACGCGAACAGAATGGTTACCAGTTGGATAACCGCCTTGTGGATATCGCGGAAGCGGATATTGTCGAGGCTAAACTTGAAGGCAAAACCGCCGAGCTTATCGTGCGTTTCAAGGCTGAGATTATTGCTGTGACCAAAGACGGCGAGGGCAACCTCGTTGAAGGCAACCTTTCTGAGGCCGTTGAAGTGAACGACCGCTGGACGTTCGCGCGCGACACCCGTTCGCGTGACCCGAACTGGCTTCTTGTCGCAACCCGCGCGGGCTAGGGCCGCAACCTCATGCCGGGGCGGCTTCTCAAATATCTGGGGCTGATCGTCCTTCTGGCGCTGCCGGTGGTAGTGGCGCTTTTGCTTATGAGCCGCAAGCCTGATGGCCTGCATTTTCGTGCCGTGCCCTATGCGGCGCTGCCCGGCTGGCATGAGGACAATGTAGCGGGCGCGTTGCCTGCCCTCCGGAAAAGCTGCGAAAGCATCAAAAAGCAGCCCTCAGCCCGGGGCCTGCCGGGTTCCACTGTGGGTGGCACCATGGGGGACTGGACAGCGGTTTGTGAAACCATCCTTGGCCTCAGCGCTACAGATGACATTCGCGGGTTTTTTGAAGCCGAGTTTCAGCCCATTGAGGTCACGCTTGGTGGTGAAGCCATGGGCATGTTCACCGGCTATTATGAAACGCTCTTGAAGGGTAGCGAGAGCCAGAGCACAACGTATCATGTGCCGCTCCACGTGAAACCGCCTGAGCTGGTGAGCGTGGACTTGGGCGCTTTCCGGTCCGACCTCAAGGGCCGCCGTATCGCGGGCAAGGTCAAGGGTGACAGGCTTGTGCCCTATGCGGACCGGGAGGCGATCACATCGGGCGCACTTGCTGGTCGTGACCTTGAACTATTGTGGGTTGATGACCCGGTGGATGCCTTTTTCCTTCATATTCAGGGCTCGGGCCGTGTGTTGATGGATGACGGACGGCTGGTGCGGGTTGGGTACGCGGGCCAGAACGGCCATACTTACACGGCAATTGGCAGGCAGTTGATCGCGGAAGGCGAGGTGCCGCGCGAAAAAATGTCCATGCAGGCGATCCGCACGTGGCTCGCGGAAAACCCGGACAAGGCCGACGCGCTTCTGGATACCAATGCGTCTTACATATTTTTCCGCCTGCTTGAAGATGGTGACGGGCCATTTGGTTCCGCCAATGTGGCGCTCACGGCTGGCCGGTCGCTGGCGGTTGACCGTAACCATCTGGCGCTTCATGTGCCGGTCTGGCTTTCTGCCAGCTACCCGGACCCGGCGAACCGCGAAGGCGAACCGCTACCACTGAACCGCTTGATGGTGGCGCAAGATACCGGCGGCGCTATCCGCGGTGAAATTCGTGGTGATGTTTTCTGGGGTTTTGGTGATGAGGCGGAGGAAATCGCAGGCCGTATGGCAAACCGGGGCCGCTACTGGCTGCTGCTGCCCAAGCCGCTTGCAGCCCCTGTGCTTGAAGGTCAGAAGGGTGGCTAGGAAAAAAGACCCGCTGAGCGCCCGCGATAATGAGATATGGCGCAAGGTCACCGAGACGGTAACCCCCCTTGGTGGCCGGCCGGACGCCCCGGCCCCACCGGCGCGAAGCCGCCCCATTATCCGAACCGAGACTCAAAGCCTGCCCTATGAGTGGCATACGCGTACTTCACCAAATCCTGATGCCCGTATCGACAGGCGCATGCTGCGCCAGATCGCAACCGGCAGGCAGGAGGTTGACCGTTCCGTTGACCTGCACGGCATGACCCAGGACAGGGCTTTTGCCACCTTGCGTCGCACCATTGAAGGGTCGATCCGGCGCGGTGATAAAACGCTCCTGGTGGTCACCGGCAAGGGCGGCAAGCGTTTTGCGCAAACCGATGCAACACCAGCCGCTTACCGCACCCGCAATGACTTTGACCAGCACGGCGGTGTGCTTCGGCGCATGGTGCCACTCTGGCTTGAAGGGCCGGAGCTGAAGCCGTTTATCCAGTCATACGGCGTTGCGGCGAAGGAACACGGCGGTGATGGTGCGCTTTACGTTATTTTGCGCAGGCGCCTGCCCGGCAGCCGAAGGGCACAGCCATGACCCCGTTTGGTGAAAAGCTGCGTGCGCTCAGGGAAGCACGCGGTATCAACCAGGCTGAGCTGGCGGCCGCGCTTGATGTCAGCCCCGCCTACCTGTCTGCGCTTGAGCACGGCAAACGCGGTGCGCCTTCATGGGCGTTCCTGCAGAAAATTATCCAGTATTTTGGCCTGATCTGGGACGATGCGGAACAGCTGCAGGATCTGGCGCATCTCTCAAAACCCAAAGTGACAATCGATACCGCAGGCATGGATGCCCGCGCGACCCGTGCAGCCAACCTGCTCGCTCGCCGCATCGGCAGGTTGAACGACCGCGAGCTTGACCAGTTGCTCGCCTTCCTGTCCGAGCAGCCGCGCGGTAAATAGACAAACCTGTATTTGCCAGCAAGGAACGGGACGACACTCGCCAATCTCTTCCCCATCATGCGCCTCACTTTGTTGTGGGCATTTTGTTGCGGGAGATGGCACATGAAAAACTTCCTACTGATACACGGCAGCTGGCACGGGGCGTGGTGCTGGTTCAAGATATGGCCCCGGCTTGAAGCTGCGGGCCACCGGGTGATGGTGCCAGACCTGCCGGGCCGTGGCCGCGCACCTGCCTTTGCGCCATTTGTATCGCTTGAACGTATGGTGCGCGCGCTTGAGGCTCAATTGCCAGCGGACCAAAAGACCACAGTGGTGGTGCACAGCCGGTACGGCATTGTGGCCTCCATGCTGGCGGAACGCGCACCTGAGCGCATTGAGCGCATCATCTATCTGGCGTCCTTCATGTTACCAAACGGCAAACGTGTGCTGGATTATGTGCCTGATCGCGGTGCAGCGCTCACGGGCCACGTGCAGGTTAACCGCCGCGCCATGTGGGACTGGCTTGACCCCAATATGTACCGGGAAGCGCTGTATGCCGATTGTTCGGCGGACGATATCGCGCTTGCGCGCACGCTTCTGGTGCGTGAACCAGTGCGCCCGGCGCTCACGACGCTCAAGTTATCCGCAGACAGATACGGCACCGTACCCCGCGCCTATATAAGGCTCACGGAAGACAAGGCCGTCTCAATCGCGTTGCAGGACCGGTTGCTTGGTGAAACGGAGGTTGAGCGGGTGGAAAGCTTGCGCGCCAGCCATTCGGCTTATTTTTCAAAACCGGACGAGCTCACGCGCACAATCCTCAAACTGGCGGGGAACTGACGGGAAATCGCGGTTACCCTGCCAGCAGCTCAAGCCCGGTCATCAGGTTCGCGCCTGAGACATGGGTTTCTTTAAGCTTTAGCCCCTCGGGATTTGAGATCAGCTCATAGGTTTCCCAAAGGTCGACAACTGCATGCCACTGGGATTGGCTCATCTGAAGGTAGGATTTCCTGTGCACGCCAAAACACAGGCAATGGGTGCGCTTTGTGCGTTTGATGCAGCGGTTGAACTTTTTGTCCGACAGAGTTGATTTAGCCCAAAGGGTGCTGACGAATGGTTTACCGAAGCTGTAGAAATTCTCCACATTTTTGGCCTTTCGCACATAGGCCTCATAAACATAAAACTCGGTCAGCTCGCGCTCGAGGGCCGTGCGGAGAAACGTTTCTGCGCACCCGTTAAAATGCTCCGCCAGCAGTGTTTTCGTGGCTTCGGTCTGCATAATATAAGGTGTCCACGCCGGCATGCGCACCTTGCCTGCTTCAAACTGTTCGGTGCCGATAAAACTAAAAGACCCGGCGTAAAAGTTGCTCAGGTTTTTCTCATTGAACTGTAGGAAGCTGACAGCCTTGGTTTCCATGAACAAGGTTTCAGCAGAGGCGCGGCGGATAAAGTGGTTTTTGCAATCAAGCGCCAGAAACCAGGGTGATGTCACCTGCTGGCTGATGAACAGCTTGTTCGCCATCTGAATATACCATGGAGGATATTTGGATATGTCGCTGCCAATAAGAAGGTCTGACGACTGCAGCAGCACAACCTTGTCTTTGAAACGGCCGTACTGAGGTTTGATCTTCCGCTCGAAATAGTCTGCGAAAACCGCATAGTCCTCGCTATTGTAAACAGCAAAAATCTTACCAACAATGCCGGAGTCCAGGTGCTTATCGAAGGATCTCGCTTGCAGGATCAGGGACATATAGTCCCCCGAATATACTGTGGTTACAATGTCGATCACTACAGGGTTGCCCAATCGCTATTTACTCAAGACAGAAGGTCCGAAACTTTCTCACAGCTTTCTTAATCCCAGGTTTATAGCCTGAGATAGTTATCAGCTTTTCTTGAACGAGATACCTCGCCAATACGCATACTGGAGGTCCATATCTCACCGAAAGCCGCGGTTAGTCAACAAACTTGACCATGGTTTTGGATCGCGCTGAGGTTTTATTACACCTCCAATCATTAAAAAGCGTCGAGGTTATAATATCTTAGGGGTTGGCTGGCTAGCGGCGTACCATCTGGCCCATGGCAGCAATGCTGAACAGGGCAAACAGGCCCATGACCATAAAGTCTGTGCTAATGTTCGAGATCGCGGCTTGCGGTGCAAACAGCATCTGCCAGATATCGCCTAGTATCAGGGAACTTTCCACGGTGTTAACCGGCGCGGTTGATGCGTTTTGCATCGCGTCGTCCGCGATACCGATAAGCGCAAAGGTGAGGAAACCAAAAATGCCTAAAGTAGCCGCGAGCCATGGCATAAGGGTGGCCACGCGGCGGCGGCTTTTTTTGGTACGCTGCTTGTCAGCGGCGATTTTGGCAATACGCGCTGCGATCCTGGCTTCCATGCCTTGCGGCGCATCCTCAAGCTCAAGCCCGCGCAGGCCTTCATCAAGGAAGAGGCTGGCGTCCAAGGTTTTGCGACAGGTTTCACAGGTTTCAATGTGGTGTCTTGCCTCAACCGGCAGCGCCTCTTTGTTCATGCTTGCGAGATCAATCGCACGTTTCACATGGCTGCAGTTCATTGTCCTTCTTCCTTTTTTATCGTCGTGCCGAGTTGTTCCCTGAGCTTTGCCCGCGCCCGAAACAACAGGGTCTTGACCGTGCCTTCGGTAACACTGAGCGTGGCGGCGGTCTCAGAGAGCGTCATATCGTCCCGGTAAAACAGATAGGTGGCTGTGCGCTGCCCGGCAGGCAATGCGCTGACGAGGTGCCAAACCATGTCAGCCCGTTCGCTCGCCATAAGGTCTGAAAGCGGTGTGCTTGCGGCTTGCTGCGGTACAAGGTCCAGTTCCGCGCGGTATTCTTCATTATGCTCCCGCTCAAGCCGCTGTTTCCTCAGTTCGGTTTGCGCGAGCCGCACTGCGATTGTTGCCATCCAGGGGTAGAAAGGCCGGGCGAGGTCAAAGCGTTCAATATTTGCGAAAGCTTTCACAAAAGCGTCCTGCGCAATCTCTTCCGCGCGTTCGGGCTGCTTGAGCACCGCGAGGCACAAGTTGAAGATGCGGCGCTCAAACAGGGCCACAAGGATGGAAAATGCCTGATGGTCACCCGCCCGCACTGCTTGGGCGGCCAGACGAACGGTGTGGCTTTCATGCTCACCCGCTCGTCCTTGCCGGTTATCTGGCTGGTCAGCCATATATTAGTCGGTCTCTGCCGGGTCGAGACTGTCATTGAGACCAAGCCCCAACACGCCGTACATCACTTTGCGCCCACCAAAAAACAGCGGAAATGCACCGATGATGATCAGGGGCGGAAAGGCAAAACCAAGCACACAAAAGGCGATGCCGTACATGGTCATGTCGACCGCTTCGCGGGTTTCATCTTCCGATGTGGGTGCGGCGCGCAGATAATCACCAAAGCTGGCATACCCATGCGCGGTGGCATAGCCACGGTAGCGGCTTACAAGCCTGGCGATAAAAACCAGCGCCGCAATGATAAAGATAAGTCCTACTGCCAAAACAAAACCGCTAAACATGGTGTTCTCCTCTTTTTCTTGTTGGCCCTTGCCCGAGGGTGTCTCGCCCAAGCGCTACTTATAATACTCGCGGCACTTTGATCAGGTTGACACCATAGCCAAATATTTTTTGAAATCGTCACTCTCTCGCATTTTGGCTGGACCGCGTTCCCTTTTTGTTCTAATTTATGCCACCAAAGTGGGATAAATGGGGGCATTATGGTTGCATCGGTACAAACGGTAGCCTTTGAAGGTATTGAGGCCCGGCCAGTTGAAGTGCAGGTGCAGATCAGCTCCGGCCTGCCGTCTTTCACCATTGTGGGTTTGCCCGATAAAGCCGTTTCTGAAGCACGGGAGCGGGTGCGCGCCGCCCTTTCTGCCATTGGTCTTGCGCTCCCGGCGGAGCGCATCACTGTAAACCTCTCCCCCGCTGACCTGCCGAAAGAAGGATCGCATTACGATTTACCCGTCGCCCTTGGCATTCTGGTGGCCATGAACGTGCTGGCGGGTGATGCGCTTGAGGCCAGTGTTGTGATGGGGGAGCTGGGGCTTGACGGCAGCATCCGTGCGGTTGCGGGCGCGCTGCCAGCGGCTATTTTTGCGAATGAGCGGGACTGTACCTTCATTTGCCCCGCCGCCGTGGGGCCGGAAGCCGCTTGGGCGGGCACCGGTGGTTTGCTCGCGCCCGATAGCCTGCTTGCGCTTATCAACCATATGCGCGGCAACCAGCTCCTGAGCGCGCCGGATATCCTGCCGGAAGCTGACCTCGGCCCGCTTGCGGATCTTTCAGACATCAAGGGCCAGGAAGTCGCCAAACGCGCGCTTGAGGTCGCCGCAGCCGGGGGCCACAATATGCTTATGGTCGGCCCGCCGGGCTCTGGCAAATCCATGCTGGCGTCGCGCATGCCCTCCATCCTGCCGCCCATGAGCGCGGAGGAAGCTCTGGAGGTTAGCATGATCGCCTCTGTCGCCGGGCTGCTCAAGGAGGGGCGAATCAGCAGAGCGCGCCCGTTCAGGTCCCCGCACCATAGTGCAAGCCAGCCCGCGCTGATCGGCGGCGGGCAGAAAGCCAAACCGGGGGAAGTGTCGCTCGCGCACGGCGGTGTGCTTTTCCTCGACGAACTTCCGCTTTTACCATCTTGTTGAAATTATCAGAATTAGGAACACCCTTAAATTTCAGTGAGATGACGCGCGGAAAGAAAGATGGTGATGCTGACAATTATCAAGAGTCTGCATAAACGGTTCGTTTGTGGGGCATGCTTTGATCGCGTAGGCGCATCGTTCCAGCAGGCGTCTACAAGGACGTGGCATGTTAGATTTTTGTGGGATTGTGAGACAGTTAGGAAGAGCCACCACGTTCGGAGAGTCGGTGGGACCTTGAGCGGTTTATCGGAAGCGATATCCTCAGGTCCCTCGTTTCCGCATTCATCGCCAAATTGAGTACGGGGTTGGTGCGACCCTATAAGCCCCCTTCTGGCCGGAAGCGGACAGCCAAAAGCCGCAAATTTCGCCGTGCACTTGAAGCGTTCCAGAATCGAATAGGCTGAAGTCAAAAGCCGAACACGATTTCGGTGTCCGGGTTTTTCTGAGAATGCTGTCAGTTTTCGCCATTGGTGAGAATTTCAATCTCGGAGTTCTGCGGCTTTCGCATCCAGTTATCACGAGCACCTAGATAGATTTTCACAAAATCAGAGAAAATCATCCCAATATTCACTGTTAAAGAGAAAATCCGACGAGCCCATTTTGCAGAAGGTCGGCCATTGCCGTCGACGTGCTCACCTCGGTCATACAGGCATGCCTGTATCATAAAGAAAGTCCGCAGAGTGAGCTGCATCGGGCCCTTCGGCCCGCTTCTTCGCAACTGCAACAGGTCTAATCTCGGCGACGGGACGACCGTGCTTTGTGAGAAGCACTTGTTCGCCGGAGGCCGCGACTTCTATCAAAGTGCACAGTTTTTCTTTTGCTTCGTTGATGGCAATTTCCATGGCCAAGCTCCATATATAGAGAACAACATACACCATCTATATTTGTGAATAATTATTGTCTCTGCATGGTCCCTTTCGCCCCTCTGAACGATAGAAAATGGTCCTTTGACTCACTGCGGACGCTGCCGATGATAAATGTCTATGACATTATCATTTTCCCGCTGCGCTTGAATTGAATTCACCCATTCTACTATCGGGAAAAGCGGAAGCAGTTTCAGAAGAATGCGAGCAACACCTGCCTTATACAGCAAGGGCTTTATTGGCCCACTTGTGGCAAACCAAAAAATACCATTCTTGAATATCCACATTAATGATGCTCAATTTATTGTCCCTAGCTGAATATCTAGTACAGGCCCAAGAGGGACTTAATTTTCCGGCGTACTTCACTCATCACAGCAGGTGTCGCCTTCCCTTTGAACTCGGCCTTTCGCGCTCGCCAGTCCAGATTTTTAATCTGATCAGACAGGGCTACGCTCTTGGTGTCTACCTTCACTTCAAATGGATACCCTTTGATCTGTGTAGTCATTGGGCAACAGACCATCATGCTACTTCGCCGATTATACACAGCAGGGGAAATAACCAATGCAGGGCGATGTCGTGCTTGCTCATGCCCCGCCTGGGGCGAAAACTCAAGCCAGACGATATCACCGGCTTCAGGGACATATGAACTCATAGAGCCATTTCCTGCCCGACAGGCTTGCCGAAGTCGATGTCATCGTGCCTGTTATCGTCTGTGATACCGGCAACCAGTTCTTCCAGTGAAACAGTTTCTTCCTCAACCGGCTCAATGATCAGGCGACCGCCTTCTTCACGTACATCAAGAACCTGTTCCAACGTCAGGTGGGCAGCTTCCATAAGCGCAGCCGGTATCCGCACCGCAGCACTATTGCCCCACTTTTTTACAACAGCTTTCATTTTTCACCCTTTCGTTTCTACAATGTATATACCTTGCGAGGCTAAAAGAGTCCTTTATTCAATATGATCCATTTAGCCAACTGCCTTGTTGATTTCCGCCGAGAAGTGACCCGGTGTTTTCACCGAGAATTGACCCGGGAGAGATTATGTTTCGGGTCTCGAAAATGTGGCGGTGACGGGTGAGACGGTCGAGGAGCGCGGTAGTCATCTTGGCATCGCCGAACACGCTGGCCCATTCGCTGAAGCTGAGATTGGTGGTGATGATGACGCTGGTGCGTTCATAGAGCTTGCTCAGCAGATGGAAGAGCAAAGCTCCGCCCGATGCACTGAAAGGCAGGTATCAGCTTCACACTATTGAATTGAGCAAGATGACAAAAGCAGAGCGTGCTTTTGCTACGAGTTCAGAAGGCCAAACCAATGCAGCTAACGCAGACAAGTTCCTTTATGGAAAAGATGGGATGCCTAAATAAGGCACCGTATTTTCAATTCAGTATGACACTTTATTGCTCAGCTACAGCTGGCCGCACTCTTTATAGGCGTTTATAGCAAGGGGGGCCGAGAACGGACGCCGCCTAGGATCGGCTTTTGTGTAGGTCCGAAATGGCTCTGGCTGTGGAGATCACTGCTTTCAGCTCCACATTATCCAAATTCGCCAGCACAGCCCAAGCTTCCTGATCGAGATGGGCGCGCTCGCCACGGCCTTTCGCTTTCATCGCTGTGTCCTCAAGGGGGCGGACAAAATCGTCAAGTGAACAATTTAGCGCTCCAGCAAGCAGTACCAAGGTGTCGATACCTGGCATCATGATACCTCGCTCCAGCTTGGAGATGCTGCTGATCCCACGACCGATTTCCTCAGCAAGTTGCTCTTGGCTAAGGTGACGTGCAGACCGGAGCAGTTTTACTCTCTGCCCTATCGTTCTCTTGAGATTGTCCATTACGGCAAGATGCGTGGCGTCGTGGACATGAGCCAGAGATTATAGTATCAAATTTACTTAATGATTCGATACTATAGTATCGAAAATCTTGCCGACATGGTATGGAGCGAGAAAAGCCCAGCCATTTGAGTTGAGAAACACGCAACCATGCATGACAAAGCAATTTCCATTTTCGGATTGTCTGGGACGTTGAGGGCAGTTCCTGATGTAGACGTCGTAGAAATGTCGCTAATTTTGGACAGTGGGCACGCATTGCCTGGCGTGTTCAAGTGCCGACGTTGCGACAACCTGATTGTCACCGAAAACGCATCTCTTCATGAATTTCTGTCCTCTTTGTACCGCCCCCCAAAAGTTCTTCGCGTTTTACAGATCATTTCTGACAGTATCATCGTGATCATACAGTGGCTTGTCGGAATACTGAGAGCCTTTACCGGCTCATTCTTTGGCTTTGGTGGTATGGGCCTCTTCATAGTCGCAATGTTGTTTTTAGCGCTCCTTGCTATATCGCTCTATGCGTTCGTGGTTACGCTTCCGTTCGTTCTCATTCTGATCCTTGTTCGGCATATCCAAAACACGGCGACAAAAAAAGAGACCAAAGCGCTTCAACGGCACGTAGCCGAGTTCTATCAATCGACTTTTATGACGCAACCTCCCTCAAAGGATATCGCGAATGGCTGAAGCTCCCATTGCTGCATCAACAGGCCTTGCCCTCCGTTCTCAAATCGTCCAGGTGGCCTTCGATTTTGTGAAAGCCGACGGGTCAAGAGGATTGATGGCGATCAATGCAGTCTTTAGTGCAGGAATAGATCTGGTGCGCGCAAGCAATATGCCTGCTGAAACTCGTCGCGCGGTCGCAACCATGCTGTTCCACGATATTGCTGGTGATGCAGAGCCAACTCCGAATACCAAGGCACCCGCCGAATAGAGTAGGTAGCCTCTTAAGGATGGAAGGTGAAAAGAATGAACACCGCGGGACAAATTAAGTTCATCCTTAAGCAAGTGGAGCGCGAGCATCCGAAGTGCGTTGAGCATATCGCTGACCTATTAGGTGGGTTTGGTATTTTGGGCCGCGGGGCAGGAAGTGGGAATGACCTGCTTGCATTGGCTCGACATGGATTTCCTCACCAGGCGCTGTCATGCTTTATCGCGAGTATCAGCCCTTACCTGCCCGGTGATTCAATTAAATGGATTGTCAGCACCTTGCATGATAGCGACGATCGATGTTTTGATGATTGCCTTACTGTGGAAGCGTCCATGATACTTCTATCTATCGCCTGTGTATTCGCGCTGGCTGTCATTGCCACAGGAAGTGCTGCCGGCGCTTGCGACTACACGTTTCTACCCCACCCTGAACTTTTCAGACAGAAGCCGTTTGAGCTTGTCGCTATCAACGGTGATCTACGTTTGGCCGCTTACCCTCTTTTGGCAGGGTTGTACGGTTTACCGGTGTGATATCGCCGATGCCGTGAAAAACGCTTGACAGATCACTGCGCCATAGAAGGTGGGTGAACTTTCCGGCGTCCCACCATCGCCATAAAGAATATCTGCATAATGCGGGGCCAAAACACTATCTTTCCCCTTTTCTGTTGCCCTACTCCTCACCAAGGTAAGCACCTTTTCAATGTCTGACGTGCTGGATTGGCAACCCGGTGAGCTGTAAGCTTCGGCCTCCATCTCAACCCTACCACCAGAAAATCGGTCAGACGCAGCAATCTGGTTAAGCAACATACTTCGTGAACATAACCTGTCTCGACAGAAGCGATTCACAATAGCTTCAGTTTGGCTTGTGTTCGGCTCCCCTGATTAAGAGCGTGATGCTATTCTTTGCATAAGCATCCGCAAAGAATCTCAACCGACTGCGAATAAAACCGCATGCACCCACCCCATAACCACCAACACAACACCCCCAACTCACGGAAAACCCGCTGACTACAAAACCTCACAACATCGCCACACCTGTATAAGGTTTTTTAAAATAACCTGATCTCACCCCAACATGAGCATCAATGGCACCTATAAGAAAACGCAATTTTATAAATAAAAACAATACACTATGTAACTATCGCCACAACACCTACCGCCACTAAAGTTCGCACTTTTATGCAAACACACACACTTGCCATCCAGTGCAAACTATGCTTGGCTTTACACCACTCTTTTCATTGGTGAGTTGATATGGCCCGAATTATTGAGTCGACCGTGCTGGCGGTGCGAGAGGAATTCAAAGTCAAAATCCGTGAGCTTCAGGCGATAGAAGCCGCCGATGTCCAAGAGCTTGAGGAGCTTAAGTCTAAAATTGAGAAAACCAAGGCCGCCAGAGCAGATCTTGAAAAGGGGCTTGATGCAATAGAGCTCATAATCTGCAGAGCGCAGTCGAATTCTGGCAGCGACGCAGCAATTACCATCCGATTAGAGTCGAACCCAGTCAGAGCGCCTCGAAAGCGCAGCAAGGCTCAGATGATACTCGCTACACTTCCAGATTCAGTGGAGGACGCAATCGATAGAAACGAGGTCAGCGAAGCGTTGCAACAGCAGGGGTTAAACATGTCAGGGGAAGCCACTTACATGAACTTGTCCAGGCTATATAAACGAAAGCTGGTCGGGCGAGTTAAACACGGAAAGCCTTTCCTCTGGTATAGAAAACAGGAGAACGCGGTGAGCAGCGAGGAGGGCCGCTAAAAGTAAAAGCCCGGCACAGGGCCAACTGTGTCCGGGCTTTGAATAGATTCACCTAACGGGGAACTCTACCCAAGTCGGCTTTGAGTTTCCCATATTTTTGTAAAACAAGCAACCCCGATCCAAAATGGCATGGACTTGGGGAGAGGAGAAACTCATGGCCAAAAAGGGGGCTGACCTGAAGATCGCAATAATTTCTAAGATTTGCGATATGCACAATAATAACGTCCACCGTATATCGGATTGCATGAACCTGAACTATCAAATGACCCGTAGAAAAGTTAAAAACTTCGATAGGGCCATTGATGAGAGAGATCCTATTGCTTTGGCACTTAATCAGTCCATAGCCATGATAGACGAAGACAGTGCATGGAAAATTCTTGAAATACTCTGCCATGCATCTTCGAGAGCCACAACTGAGGTTAGTTAGACGAAAAAGCTGGAATTTCAGTCCATATCTGGACCAACCATCCGAGCAATTTCTTGCATTAAACGAGCTACTGCAACGGGATCGGCACCAGCCTCAAGGTCTGATGCCATTCTGGTAAGAGTGTCTCCTATCGATCTCGTCAACTGAAAATCTTGAAACTGCGCTACTGATTTGGCAAGCGCCGCATGTTCCTCGAATGCCAAGTGGATATAATTTGAAAAACCAGAAAGTGAACGGTGGCCAGTCCACTCCATAACCTGCGCCCTTACGCCTTCCAAATTGAACAAGGCCTGACGAAAGGCGTCAGGGTTCTCGAATTTGTGAATCTCAATCAACTGCTTAAATAGTTTTGTGATAAATCGGTGCCGAAACATATGGCAATGTGCTTTTCCCTCAAGGCCAGCCAAACTGCGAAGCCTAGACATTTCAGTGCCGATAAAGCCACCTGACAACGGTCTGCCACCTCGTTCTGCGACCAATAAGTATCCATGATCCGCACCAACGCCTACTGTCCGTCGAATAATTCTCCGACGGTGAACACGAATATATTCATCAATGAACAGTAAATCCGGGAGTGCTACCGGAATGCGTCTAAGCACAGCGTTGTTGCCCCCCCTTTTTAACGTCGGAAAAGGTAACATTGGTCGCGCCAGTTTAATTGCCTCCTTTATATGGTCGACATTCAGCAGCACCACCTCGGAAATGCGCCCTCCTGTTACCTCCAGTAGCAGCATCGTCACTTGTCGGCGCATTCGTAAGAACCCCGAAGCACTGTGCTCTATTACTGCCGCACGCAACCGCTGTACATCAGCACTGGAGATTGGCATGCCCCGTTTTACTGGGCTGGGTCTTGGCAGAGAGCGATGCGAGAATATTGGATGGGAGGCAAATGGTTGTTGTGGAGCATAGTGACGTGACGCAAACTGATCGCTAGACCATACAGTTCGAATAGTACCACCGGGCCCAACAAAATTTTCTTGACCATGCAAGTGCCCCACAAAACTGAGAAACCTCAATGTAATCTCACCAATTGCAACAATAGTTCTTGCTGCACGTGTCCGAGCTTTGTTTTCCGCGACATTTAGCCCTCTGACAAACTGACTAAAGGCGTTATCGGTAAGATCCAAAAAACCGATGTTATTTCTGTAACAGTATCTGACAAGGTGGGAAATTTGGGAGGCATAGACTAGTATTGAACCCCCTCTGCCACGGATGGAGAGATTGCTTTCGAATAATTCCAGCAAGAACATTGAGGCTTCGAGACAAAGTCTTCCATTAGGCCAGTAGAGACTCGTTACTTTCGATGCATCGGCATAAATTATCGAGCCAACAGTGGAACAACTCTGTGGTAACCGAAACCCCTCCGAGGCTGTGTAATACAGCTTAGAAATCGCTAACACTGCCCAAAGTCTCCAAGGCTTTTTCAGGTGTCAAAGCATGGCTAAAACAAGCCAAAATCTCGTTATACTCCTTACGGCACCTAGCCTTATCAGCGTCGCTTGCAAGCCGTGCGGCGTATCCTTGCCAAAGATGCAGCGCGCGCTTTAAAGCAAAAGTCAGCAACAGAACTTCATCCCTTAGGTCCTGATTTTCTGATCTTACCGCCAACAATTTTCGTTTTAGAGTCCCTATGGTTTCCTGCCTGACTGGTCCATGGTTTGGCTTTACCGCTTCTCTTATAGACAGGGTGGCAAGAGCATGGCGCCGCAATCGGTCAAAATCAGCATACCCTCCCACCCAAACAGCTCTTGCATGAGCTTTAAGTGTATTTAGAGAGGTGCGCCGGATTTGGTGGTCAGCACTAGTGAATTTGGCAAAGGCACCTTGCGACATCAGAGCCGCCTGAAGGGTCACATCATGTTTAAACGAGCCCGGCTGGTTGATTATTGCTTGTAACAGTTTTCCGCGGGCAAGCACCAACTCCGCGCCCGCTCCTTCAGTCTGCCTCGGCTGAGGTGTCATTTCTTTTTTCCTTCACTACAATGATCAGTTGATATCGTTCTTCACCATTTTCGCTAAAGAAGTTTGGCTCGACGGTGACGTCACCAGAAGCAACCAGTTCCTCAAGGTATTCCTCAAGGTCCCCATCTGTCAGAACAGTAAAATTGCGAGATCCAAAGTGCTTTTCGCACAGTACCGCGAGTTCGTGGGCAGACTTGTCGTCCCGCCTGACCAATTCTGAAGAAATGCTGGCTTTAACAGAATTCAGGACGCTGCCTGGGGTAGACTCTGTGATGTAGTGATAAAGGTGGCGTATGTCCGTATGCCCCAGAAACCACCGTAAGGTATCAGAGCCGCCGGGTGCCCCACCCCAGAAAAACGCCATAGCAAAAAAACGACGTAGCTGATGAAGTCGGAAGTAATACCTTCTGCCTTGCTGGTCTGCCTCAATTTCAAAGTAATCGCAAAATATGTCCAGTGCCCTGTCTGGGCTTGGGTTTGCGTTTTTTGTCAGAGTCAAATCGGTACGGTGTGGCAACGCAAAAAGATACGTGTAGCCCTGAAGAGACTTGGCCGCTTTGAGGCCTATTTGGAGCCTCTGCATGGTTCGTATCATCCGGACAGCAATTTCAGGGATTGGCCGGGCCTCCTTTTGGCGGATGCCATGACTGCCTGATTTGGCGTTGCCGAATAGTAAATATCGCCCCTTCAAGTCGATACACTCTAGACAGGGCAACGTCATGATTTCTGACACACGCCGGGCCATTAGAGCCCCCACTGTGACGATCGCACATCCGTATAGTGTCATTAGAAGATGCCAAAAGCTGACACCGCGTCGAACCTGTTCGTAATAGAGTTTATGATCACTGATCGTGGGGCGTATCTGACCTCCTATTGGCGGCTCCGGGGAGTAGGCGACATCCCACGCCAGTATTTTCAGACTGCTCAAGCTTGGACAAATCAGTTCTGAAAACCGGGCGCCGTATAGGATCTCATTTTTGTTCGCCGGTTCCTCCTCACATTTTTCTATAATGGCGAGATATGTGGAGACGATGCCTTCCCCATACTGCAGATAGAATTCAATCGCGCCCTGGAGAGCCCCAAGGACTGCTCGTGCCGGCAGGGTGGTAAATCTCTGTATTTGGCGAGCGCCTTTCGCAGCCCGTCCCACAATCCTATCCAATGGTTGGAGCGTTGCTACTGGGAAGTTCGCCTCAAGTGCATGTAGGGATCCTGCATAGCTGAGGACGGAGGCGTAAGAGGACATCTCCCGTCTGTTCATGTTTGCCATCTTGTTAAACCTCACAGGTACCGCAGGCTTCTCACGCTTGGAGCTCAAGACTGGTATAAATTTTAACTCGGGAGGAACCAACTTGGGTGAAACACCTCGTAACGTATCTGGGTAAAGCAAGGCGGCGATAGCTTTTGTGTCTGGTGCATAGGCAAAAGAGCGGTGCTGTGCGTGGGTGGTGATCCGTCGGTAATAGCCCGCTTTCCACAAGAATGCTCGATATCGCAAAATTGTTTTGGGGTCGGCGACTCCAAGAAAATTGGGGTCCTGAATGCTAAAATCCGTCAACCTGGGCTCTTGTTGAAGAATTGCGTCAATATCTAGACTTGACGAGGCTTCATCGAGGAAGGTTTTCAACCTCGCTGGCCACTCGTAAACTGACATCGACATATGACTGCTGGACGCCAGACACTTGAACAGCATGTCTAAGTCGTTTTCGGTGACCAACGCAAAACCGAATTCTCCGAGCCTGAATCTCTTTGATCGAAGGAGAAAATAGTCAATCAAGACAAAGCAAGTTGTTACCCGGCTATAAAGATGGCCGGACTGTGGAATTATGCCGGTTCGGGGTGTTGGCTTGTCCTGCATACATAGCCAAGCTTTGATCACTGTTAAAAATTCAGTGTTTTTTTTATCGGTAAGTAGACTGCCGTCATCAAGCGCTACAGAAAAGTTGACTTGAATATTTTGGGATCTGGCAAAACTGCCCAACCAAATGTCACTTTCAAAGGGTGACTTTAGCCAGGTTGATTCATTCGGATATGAGGATAGCTTGACCAAGCCCTCTTTAAGTCTGGCCAACTCTCGATAAAACTTGAGGCCGTCATTCATAAATCAGGTCTCCAATCTCGATGGAGGCCGAAGAATTCTGGGCCGCCGTGAGCATTTGTTTTATTTCGTGATTGAGACATGCCTCAGAACTGATATAGCGGCATAAATGTTTTGCTATCTCGGACCAGTATTTTGCTTTAGCTCCAACTGGACGGAGGGAATTTGACGTAGCTTCGATCAAAGCCACGAGAAAAGAGAGAATGTTCTTATTAACGTGGAAAATTACCTCGTTTTGAGAATCTTCTCGGATTGCTTCAACATTTATCTCGTCACCTATCCGCAGAAAGTTGTTGTTAAGAAATTCGTGGATTTCAGCCATTGACAGAAACCCAGTGGCTTCCAACAAAAGGTGGCTTCCTTGCATCGCTTGGACAATAATTCCCGTCTGAAAAATGCGTATCCATCGTTCCTGAAAGAAGTCGCGGATAGAGCTCGGAAGATAATGTGAGAGTAGTCGAGGGGAATATTCTTTATGCCCCAAGGCCATGGCCATTTCATGGGCACTGTGAGTCTTCAGGTATACCTCAACAGCGGCTGTGGCCCGTACGGATGTCAGTGTCACCCGACCAATCAATCGATCGACATCTGCTTGCGAAATCCCGGCTGCTAGATATTCTGCCTTCTGGCGCTGAAGAGTAATCGTACCGAGGGCATCTCCCCGGTACGTCCACTTTTTTGGAATGCCAAAGCCTTTTCCCGAGGTCAGCAACAGGAACTTCCAATTGGGATTTCCAATGCTTCTCAAGTATCCTCGAAGAGGCTCCGTCAGCACCAGAATCTGATCTACCAACTGTTTGGTGAAGCCCGTCAACAGGACGGCTTGTTCTGCCCGCATAGGACCACTTCGCGCCTTGTAGCCAACAAGATAAAGTCCGCCGTCTGTCTCGCGTAACCCAATCCGGCGGCCGTGGTCATCAAACATAACAAGATGCTCTAGAAAAGCCTGTGTGATGATGGGGTGGTTTAGAACCAATAGGATACAAAATGGATGGAGGACGCCAGTACATGGCATGCCCAGTGCTCTGGCCACGCCCTTATTCGGGCTGCCATAGATTGATGACAGGTTCGTATCTCCCTGTACCCGGTACCCGTGACGAGCAAAAGTCGCCGCTGCGTTAACCAAGCGTTCGGGGTTTTGTGGAGAACAAAGCCATTTTTTTGACTGAGATTGATCTTCCAAGGCTTCGCCAGGAAAAGGCACCGGTATTCCAATTTTTTCATTACGCGCTCTTGCCAGATACTTAAGCCACGTATTACGGATACTGTTTTCCGCCCAGGTCCGCACCAGCGCTAAATCGCGTCCGATTTGCCTGAATAAGATTTCAATTGCCTGGCTATCCGAGACCTGAAGCGGCACGTCGCAGAGAAGTTTGGTTTTGATCTCCACACCATTCTGACAGCGTGAGATATTAGTTTGGCTGCCCTGTACTCTCCCACCGATGGGCTTGGGTATTCCGCCGATTGGCGGAGCAAATAACCCCGATGCAATAAGGTAATTTTCAGCGAAATAAACAAATTTGTTCCGCCATGCATTAGCTAGAGTGCTGTACTTAGCCCCGGACCCGTTACGGTATCCTTCTTCCAGAAACCGAATTAGCAACTTGTGGAAAAACGTTGTTGAAAACACCGGGTCCAAAAATCTCTTTGCACACGAATCGCCAGCTTCCTCAATAAGGGCTTTAAAGAAAAACCTGTCTGGCATTAGTCGCCCGATTGCTCGACCAGTATGGTATTCATCTAGGGTTCGATATAGAGACTCGGTGAAATCGGCACCAAACACCTGATAAACAGAGTATAACGGCCAATAAATTCTCGAGCGTTTTTGCATCGGAGTAGTGATCCAACCCCGCCAAACCCTGACATTCTCGGGATTAAGGTCTTGTTCTGAAAATCTATCCGACCAGTACGCAATCTCTGTGGCTGGACCTTTTGTAGAGCTCCTTAAACCACAATCTCCAATGTACGAGGTGTGCTTCGTTAAATTCAGAATTAGGGTGGTATAAAAATGCTGGCTAGATGTGGTTCTTAGTGAAAATGCGTTGTGAAAAACAGCGCCTATCATCAACTTTATAGTTTGCTGGTTTTCCCGCCGCGCCAAGTTACTCGCCACCAACTGCCGGTCTGTAATTTGTAAAAAACATTCCATTGTGCAGAGCAATTGACGTTCGTATTTTTTTACAGCATTGAAGATTTTCTCTGGAACTCCTGAAAGAAGATCTTCCCATTGCTGTCTTTGAAGCTTCTTATACAGCAGATCATCAACATCGCTGCGCCTTGCAAACTCGATCGGTTCTTTCAAGTCTCCTATTTTCATGGCGACAGCATCTCGCATATCTACTAATACTTCAATACCATCAATATCGCACTAATGGTACTAACTCTAAAAAATTGCATACGAGGGCAAGAAGGTAGAAATTCCGCCAACGATGGGGCATTTTTCTATATTTGGCCGATCGGTAACCAACTGATTTTGTTGGTCTAAAAATACGATTCTGATAACATATTCTGAATTGATAAAGCCGTAATACACAGCTTCACAACGTGCTGTTATGCATGAAGTTAAGGTTGCCGGAAAACTTTGTCGGATTATGTTAGCTGCCTGCAGTCACCCTTAGACGAATGAGCAATGGGCACTAATACTAAGGTGTCCATCGACAAATCTTTTGTCGCCATACTCGGATGACGTAAAGAGCGCTTAGCGCGCACTAACCCCCATCCCATAAACGAAGATTCGGTGACAATCAGGTTGTCGCCACGTCGGCACTTGAACACGCCAGGCAGTGCGTGTCCGCTGTCCAAGTTGAGAGACATTTCTACGACGTCTAAATCAGGAATTGCCCTCTACGTCCCAGACAATCCGAAAATGGAAATTGCTTTGTCATGCATTATTGATTTCCGCTGAGAAGTGACCCGGTGTTTTCACCGAGAATTGACCCGGGTGAGATCATGTGTCGGGTCTTAGTTATGGAGCTGCATGGACCCTGAGCGCTTGATGGTCGTGGGGATGACCTTGTCTTGGTCAAAGGCGAGGGAGGCTAGACTTGTCAATTATAGCCGGGAGAGGCTGTGATTATGTATGATGTAGAATGCTGACGCAGTTAATTACTTTTATCCGAGCCTCCAAGCAGCCTTACACTAAGGTGCAGAAGGATAATCAAAACACAAACGGGCATGATCAGCATAATGTAAACATTTGGTATCTCAAGAGCCTCGCTTGCGCGGGTGCTTTGTAGTTCAATAAATTTTGGCATAGCAAGAAGGACAGGTACCCAGAAAGCAAAAACAGCGATAGCTTCCAATGCTTTTGATAACTTCCGAATATGTGGATTGATCAAGTTTTCGGCATTGAAGAGCGTTGGGTCTGTTTTTGCTTTGAATGCAACGGTTGCGCCGGTGAATCCCGCCCAAATCATAGCATAGCGCGCCAGCTCCTCAGGCCATGCTGGCGGCTCATTGAAAATATAGCGGGCTGCAATCTGGTAAAGGATGCAGAGCAGCATAACGAGAATGCCGACAGAGGCGACCGTTTTGCAGACTTTGTTCCCGAGCACAGACATGGTGGTCAGAATGGAAACAAAAGCGGTCATGACGGCACCTCTGAGGTTTGCTGGACCCATTCTAGATACTGTACCGTTTTTTCCTTAACTTCCCACCTATTTGGTGGGATTTTTCTGCAAGCTTCCACCCATTCGTCCCGCTCAGCGTGTGTCAGTGAAATCCACTGAATACCTGTTTTCTCAAGGCGTTCTCTATCTCGCTTTATGGCATTTTTGTTCCATGCCCGGTTCGCTTTTCGCCCAGCGGTTTTCGCCTGTTTAAAAACTGCAAGCTGCTCTGATGACAGACTGTTTAGCCATTTTTTAGAGACGATAAGTATCCGAACTGCAGGTCCCATCCCGAGGTCTGTGAAATAGTCCAATACAGCGCCGTGCCCATACATGGGAGCAATATTTGGTGGGTTGAGATAAGCGTCAACCATACCTGTCTGAAGGGCTTGTGCCACTTCTTCCCATGCGACTTGTACACCCCGCACGTCCCATGCGTGAAGCAGGTCCATGTCAGCGGCACTTAAAACTCTAAGTCGCAGATTTCTGAGGTCAGCGAGGGTTCTAACTGGAAGTCCGCGGGTAAATAGACCAACCATTGATCCTGTATAGACGATATCAACAATCTCAATGTCATGAGGTGCAAGCTCCTCCGACATCGCTTTCAGGTATGGTGTCTCTGTCAGCAACCGGTCCATGTGCTCATAGGTTTCAATTAAGAAAGGACGCGCACCAGCATATAGCAGGGGAGACCACCGACCAATGGAATCACCGCTCGTTACATTCAGCTCCATTAGGCCAAGTTGTGTTTGGTATAGGCGTTCCATTTCACCGCCGAGGCCACTGTTTGGGTACATTCGGGTTCCAAATCCATTTTCACGCAAAACCTGAGCGCAGGCGTCAAGCCAAACATAAACACCATTATTCTCAAGGCTTGCAGGGCTCGAGAATCCAAACTTCACATCATTGTCTATTGTAAGGGCTTTGAGACCGGTAGCACTAAAGCCTGATACTACGGCGAGTGAAGCAGCATGTTTTAAAAAGGACCGGCGTTTCATAGTAACCCCAGCTTTCTTGGTAAATAGAGGGACAGTTCAGGAATAAGGGCAATCAATAGCAGTATGATTAGCTCCGCAACAACGAAGGGCATTACCCGTTTACAGAGGGACCAATAGCCCTGACCTGTGATAGTTGACACCATCATGACAGCGCCGCCCAGCGGAGGCGTTATGAGGCCGATAGCGAGGTTCAGGCATATGAGCATGCCTAGCATTACAGGGTGAAAACCTTGTGCAACTGCAACAGGCACCAACAACGGCGCAACGATTGTAAGCGCCAGCATAAAGTCAAAACCCATACCGAGGATAAGGAAGGTCGCCGTGATGAGGAGAATATACCAGACACCTTCAAGGTGAATGGAGCTGACTAGGTTCGCAATCATAACTGGTACCTGATGTAGGGAAATCAGATAGCTGAGCACGGAAGCTGCGGCCATGATCGCAAAAATAGAGCCGGTAAGCAGGGCAGTTTTCTCGATCCCTTCTTTTGCGGATGCAACGTTCATTTCCCCAAAGGCAAACCCAAGGACAGCTCCAGCAAGGCACGCCAGTGCTCCTGCTTCAATTGGGGTCATGACACCAAAAACAATGCCTCCAAGGATTACAATAGGCAGGGATAGAGCGGGTAGCGATCTTTTTAGGGTAGGCCAAAGTGGCGGAATATCTTCTTTGCTACCACCTGGATGGTTTTCTTTTTTAGCTATGATCCAGTTGGTCACAAACAGGCCGGTCGCCAAAAGCAAGCCTGGTATAATACCTGCGGCGAACAAGGCGGCGACATCCGTTGACATGATAGCGCCGTAAAGGATCAGGATAATGGACGGAGGGATGATAGGCCCAATAACAGAAGAGGCTGCCGTTATGGCACCTGCATATTCTCTGTCATATCCTCTTTTTTCCATTTGAGGCACAAATGTATTCGAGAGTGCTGCGACATCGGCCACCGCTGATCCGCTGATACCGGCAAAAAAGACAGATGTCATGATATTAACGTGACCAAGGCCTCCCCGTAGGCGACCCAGAAACAACAACGAAAAATCGATAAGAGACTTTGTTGCGCCTGATCGATTCATAAATTCACCCGCCAAAATGAACAGCGGCATGGCCATGATAGTAAAGGAATCTAATTGTGAGAAGATGCGCTGCGGTGCAACTATAAGAAAGCGAGCGCTATCCGTTAGATAATATGTGATGACTGCACTGGCACCGATGGCGTAGGCAAGGGCAACACCAAAGCTTGCAAATACGAGAACGATAGCGATGGTTATAACCGCTTGCATACTACTCTCCCCTCCCACAGGGTAACTAGTCTATAATCAGTACTCGCATACCTTATGCCGAGCGGTGATACTTTTCACGACTTATCATGAAAGAAAAAATTTTCAAATAAGAAAATAATTTCAGCATGGTTGAAGGCCCAGCTTCGCATAAACGGCCTCTCGTGATGTTTGAAAGTCTACGTCCGGGATTACTGAAAGGCACGATGAGTTTACTTTTTCATCAGGGCTGTCCAGAAACATAGCAGCCACATCTGTCTGGCATTCTGTATAACCGCTGAGGGTAGAGTGCCCATAATTCTGGATGTGGATAAGGGTACTGTGTGACAGATTTTTAGCTATGTCTTCCGCGTACCGGCTTGGAGTCATGGGGTCAAAATTACCTGAAAGAAGCAGTGTTGGGACATCAGTTTTAAGAGGTTCAGGTATTGGTTGTGTCCCATAATTGAGGCGCGGGCTTTCACATATATCCTCCATAAAACTGGTGATGGCAAAATCCCCAAAGTCTGTTGGTTCAGTTGGTTTTGGGATAGGATTTCTCTCTGTGAATTGGTCTTGGCAGACAACAGCAAAAAAAGTGCCTGCAGCACTTTCCGTTGCATTTTTTGGAGCGGGGAAAACAGTATTCATAAGGTGCGTGAGCAGCCTATAGTCTCCGCTATATGTCGCTTCAATTAGCAATGGGATAAGTGGCAGCGACTTTGCGTTATAGAGCATCCAGTGGGTCAGATTTAGAAAGTCATGCCAGTTGACAACCATCTCCACGGCACCGTCCTTACCGTCCAGTGTAAGTGTTATAGGTTTTTCTTTTAAGGATCGGATAAGGGATTGAAGCCCTTCACCTAATTTGGGGAACCGTTGCTTACAGGAGAGCGTGCTATGGCATGCATTTACAACCCGTTTCATTCCATCGCTGAAATTTTTCTGTGCTTCTGACATAAACAAATCACTCTCCATGGATACCGGAGAATCGAGGATCATGCTGCGAATGCCGACTGTATCAATACGAGCGGCTTCGAGCGCTATGTACGTGCCGTAGGAAACACCAAGTAAATTCCATTCTTCGATCTGTAAGGCTTGTCTCAAGTCCTTCAGGTCTTGGGCATTTGAAGCGGCGTTATAGCTCTGAAGGTCACGACCGGATTCCTGCAACTGAACCAGACAATTAATGGCGACTTCAGTAATCGCGTTATCTCGTTCTTTAAGGGTGTGGTCTTCTAAGTAAATAGAAACTCTAGCTTCTGAAAGTTCATGGCATGTCAAGGCAGGCTCCGTCATGAAACCGCCGCGTTGAGTCAGGAGGATAATGTCCCTGTTTGCTCCGAATGCATGGCGAGCGAACAACTGAAATGTGTGCGGGCTGCTGGTCGCTGATGCGCCGGGGCCACCTGTCAGAAAAACGACCGGATCATGTGCAGGTTCTCTGGCTTCTGTCTTTATTATTGCGAAAGGCAATGAGATGAGACTTGAGGTGGGCACCTCTCTATTTTCCGGTACATGAAGATAGCCGCACACCAAACGGTCTAGCGGAACTTCCTGGCCAGCTGGGAACGGACAAGGGCTTTTCAGTTCAATATTTGATGCTTCTAAAGGCTGTGCCGCGAAAAGCATAAGAATAAGGGGAGGCACTGCTTTAATTTTTTTATGAAAATTTTTCCCTGTGGTGAGAATCAGTGATAATTTTCTGCTGCATTTAAGTGCTATTTTCAGAAATTTGAAAATTTTCATTTCTTTCATACCACATCCCCTCGATCTAATTTTTCAATCAGAAAATTGTAAAGTAGAGACAATTACAACTTATGGCTTCTGATCATCGCCGCTTTGTAATCGCTCCTACTTTAATCTTGCACAAAATTTCAATTTATGAAAATATTTTCATTATTGAAAATTTTGTCGCTATGACAATTCATAATGCACTTGTGTGGGAGGAATTAATGGCACAAGCAAAATATCGTCAATTTTTGGCAGGTACCTCTTTTATAGCACTAGCAACCCTAGGATCGCAGGTTGCCTATGCACAGAATGCACCTGCGCAAGAGAGTGAAGAATTTAGTGGATTTGAGGAAATAACAATTACTGCGTCCCGCCGGGCTGTGACTTTGCAGGATACGGCGCTGTCGGTAACCGCTATTAACCCGGAAGAGTTTAGTGTTAATGGGCTTACCAAGTTGCGTGATGTTATTGATTTCGCACCGGGTGTTCATTATGCAGGCGGTGGTTTGCCTACGGGCAATACTATCACCATGCGGGGGGTGTCACAGGCAGGCCGCGCCTCAACTGTAGGCATCTATCTGGATGATGTGCCACTAGGATCAAGCAATTCGTTTGCGGCTGGGCCATCATTACATTTTGATGCGCTGTCTGGTGATGTGGAACGGGTGGAGTTGATTAAGGGGCCACAAGGAACTCTTTATGGCAGTTCGTCCATGGGCGGTGTGGTTCGTTATATCACTAAAGACCCTTCAAGTAATGGCTTCGAAGGTAATGTAAAAGCAGACTTGTCAGCAACGAAAGAAGGGGGGTTTAACACCAATTTCAGTGGTCGCATTAGCAGCCCGATTATTAAAGATAAACTGGGCATCAGCGTTGCCGGTTATCACGAACACTTCGATGGGTTCATTGACCGGATTGCGGCATCACCAACTGGTGCAGCGGTGGATGTTGACAGTTTTAACCGCTATGGCATTTACGCGAAGATGACAGCCAACCCGACAGAAAACTTGTCAGGGAACTTTTTGTTCGTGCACACAGATGTTGAAACATCAGGAGCTAATACGGTTGTTATTCAAGGCCCTCCATATGAGCCGGTGAATGGGCCATATAGCACGGACGAGGGAGAAAATGACCTCAATGATGAATTTACTCTGTATGCCGGTACCTTAATTTATGATTTTGGGTGGGGAGATTTCACATCATCTACCAGCTATCAGGACCGTGTAAACTCGAACGCTGCCGATCTGGTTGCCACGTTCGGGTCTCTTATTGAGTTACTTTCTGGTGGTGCGCCGGGCTCCGTGACATCAGCACCCTTTACAGGTCTTATTAAGACAGAGCGCTTTGTTCAGGAAATACGCTTAACATCCAAAGAGAACCAGTCGTTTGAGTGGTCGATTGGTGGTATCTATTCTGACGAAGATAGTAGTAATATTCAGCGCCTTGAAGGCTTCCCAAGCGGGTTCCTTGCTCTCGACGTAGACCTCGGCAGCGGTGTTGAAGAGTTCGCGCTCTTTGGAAACGGTACATATTATCTAAATGATAATTTTGATGTGACCGTCGGCGCGCGCTTAGCATGGATCGATTCAGCGGTTTCATTAATTGATGGTCCAGGTCTTATTGTGGCTAACCTGCCGGAAACATCCAGCAGCGACACAGTTGACACCTATAGCTTCACAGCACGCTATCGTCCAAATCCTGACCTGTCTCTGTATGCACGGGTGGCAAGCGGGTATCGTCCGGAAAATGCAAACCTGCCCCTTTTGGATGCCAGCGGTAATAACGCTGCTCCTGCTATTATCGCGACAGACACACTCTGGAGCTATGAGGTGGGCGCCAAAGGGGCACTTGCGGACAGTAAGGTAAACTATGATATGGCCCTCTGGTACATCGACTGGTCAAACCTGCAAGTGGTGACGTTCGTGAACGGTGCATCGACAGGCGGTAACGCGAATAGTGACGTAACAGCGTACGGTTTTGAAGGCAGCTTGAGTGTGCAGGTTTCTGATGGCTTCCAGCTCATCTCCAGCCTGTCCTATTCGCATAGCACGCTTGATGATGACGAGACCGCAGGCTTTGGTGCACTTGCTGGTGAAAATATGCATTTGCTCCCTGAGTGGACGGCCTCTATTCGGGGTACATATGATTTCCCGCTTACGGACAAAGTTGATGGCTTTGTCAATGCAGGTGTGAGGTATGTCGGCTCAAAAGATACTGGTTATGAGGGCGGCGTAGGCGAAGATGGCACGACAATTACACCGCTGATAGCTAACTTCCCAATCGAAGACTATGTGACGGCTAATGTGAGCTTCGGTATAAGAATTGGCAGTGTGACAGCGTCTATTTACGCTCGCAATATCTTCGATAAATATGCCTTTACCGGCGGTAGTGCACGTCCACTTGTTGGCTTTACACGTGCAACAGCAAACGTCTTGCAGCCACGGACTGTAGGTGCCGTCTTCAAGGTAGATTTCTAAGGTAGAATAGCTGATGAGCTATCACTGGAATTGAGTAGAACGCCTGTGGCATGAGAGTGTCGCAGGCGTTCTTCGTTAAGAATGACAGAGGGGAAAATAATGTCTGTGAAAAACATCCAGAAATTATTTGCAGGTTTCATATGTTTCGTTGTCGCTGGGGCATCTGTCCACGCTGTGGAGGCGCAGCAAAATGAGATGGAAAAATGGGCAGATGGAGCCGTAGGCAGTCTTGTCAAGGCAGGCCGTGTAACTGGAGCGGTTGTCAGTGTGGTCAAGGACGGGCGGATTGTACTGGAAAAGGGGTATGGTCAGGGGAATGTTCTGACAGGAGAAGCTGCAGATCCGGCAGTAACCCGGTCGCGTATTGGTTCCACCACAAAAACTTTTACGGCAACCATCATTGCCCAGCTTATGCAGGAAGGGAAAATACAGTCCCTTGATGACCCGGCCAACAAATATCTGAAACGCTATCAACTTCCTGATAACGGCGGTGTGGCCATTACGCTTAAACATCTGCTAACCCACACAGCTGGATTTGAAGATAGGTTCTTTTTCATAGGAAGTGACAGGCCTGTCTCAATACCCGTTGATGCCGAGCTCTATGATACTTTGAGGCCTGACTTTACGCGCCCTGTAGGTGAAAAAGTGGTCTATTCTAACTTTGGTGTCGCTACACTCGGATTAGTTATTGAAGATATCACAAGGCAACCAATTAATGACGTTATGGAAGCCCGCATCTTTGAACCACTTGGTATGAGCGAAACTGAACTTGTCGTTACCATACAAGAGCCTGAGGGGCTTGCGGTCCCTGGAATTGTCTCGGCGGGTGGGATGACAGGACCTGTTCCATTTACCGCTATTAACCCAGCTGTGGCTCAGACGGGATCTATTGTAGCAACCGCACATGACATGGCGCTTTATATGAACGCGCATATGGAAGGTTGGCCAGAGCACGGCCAACAATTGCAAGAAAAATTATTCGTACGTTTAGCGGCAAACCACCCAGATATTGGGGGCCTGGGTATGGTGTTTTTCGTTGATAAATGGGCAGGCAAAAAGGTTGTCTCCCACGGCGGTAACTGGGCGGGCTTTCATACGTGGATGACTATGGTGCCTGAGGAGCATCTTGGTTTTTATGTTACCCTGTTCAGCGAGGCAGAACCGCATGGGGTCGTGGACCGGTTTCTTAGTGCAGTTGTTCCATCCCTGGGGCCGAAGCCATCACCAGCACTTTTATCTGCATCGTCGCTGCACAGTAACTTTTTGCAGCAGTTTCTCGGGGACAAGCGCCCTATATTGCCCGCCATAGAGATACCCGTGGAGGCTTACGCTGGGACATATCAAGCCGATAGGCGCCCGTACCACAGTGTGGAGGCATTAGCATCGCTCGTATATTTCGGGGCAGGCATCCTCGATGTAACAGTGGGAGAAGGCGGGCTTTATCTCAATGGTGGTGGGCCGTTTGTGCCTGTGGGTGAGGGCCGCTTTATGTTGGATGCACCGGGGCGTCCCATGATGGTGTTTGCAGAGAATAGCAGAACTGGAGTTATGACGATCAGTCATGATCTTGGCATCTATACATTCACCAAAATACCGGTGATAGCTAGCAGTAAAGTGCATGCGATTATTTTGCATATTGTGATCCTGCTATCTGTTTTTGGGTTGGCTGCTCCTTTTTTATTGGGGGCTGGCAAGGATATAATGCCAGCCATCATGATTGGTGCGGCAAGCTTGTTGATGGTTTTGACTGCAACTGTGGGGTTATCTGAAGGAGGGAGCCTGATTACGCCATTTTATGCAGGACATGTCGGGCGTATCGGGCTTTTTATTCTGGCGTATCATGTGCTTATTATTGGAGCCCTTTGGTCGTTTTGGCGTGCGTTGAAAGCCGACACAGTAAAAGCACGGGTTGTCCTAGGGCTTTTCATGGTTATGGCAGCGATCAGCGCCCTGCTGCTACTGCCATATAATGTCCTGGGGTGGCAAATGGCCTAGAGGGTAATTTCAACCTCGCCCTCAATTTCAACCGGGCAGTCAAACGGAAGTTCTGCAAAGCCGACTGCGGAGCGTGTATGACTGCCCACTTCAGGCCCAAACAGTTCAATCAGGAGGTCCGAACAGCCATTGATAACTGGGGCCGTCTGAGTGCAGCCGGGCGTTACATTCACCATACCCAGAATACGGACCCAGTTTTCAACTCTGTCGAGGCTTCCAATTGTACGCTTTAAGGTGCCGAGCATGGCAAGGGTTGCAAGCTTGGCCGACAGGTATGCTTCCTCAATGGAAACTTCATCACCCACTTTGCCACGTATTTCATGGATACTGCCGTCAGTATTCAGGGGCAGATGACCAGAAATTACGACCCTCTTGCCTAGTATTTTTGCGCCAACAAAGGGCAGCACCAGTCCTTCGGGTAGTTGCATCGCCTCAGCAAGCTGGAGGTTCAGGGTTTTCAGCTTTTTGTCAATTCTGCTGTGGGTCATTATTTGGTCCAATGTTCATATGATTGTTTTTCAGGAAGCTTTTGAGCTGTCTAAAGGCGACCACACTTTCAGGTACTTCGGGTGTGAGGACAGGGAACGAGTGGTACATGCCGTCATAAACTTTCAAGACGTTTACAATGCCGGCACTAGTAAGTTTGGTATGAAAGGCTTCAACGGAAGAGACAAAGATTTCTCGCTCCCCCATTTGTGTTAGAACGCGTGGAAAATCGCCGGTAAAGGTGTCATAAAGCGGAGAAGCCATAGGGTTTTTGGCATCGTCAGCGGCATAGGCTTTCGCGCAGACCTCCAAGTCGTTTTTGAAGCGCAGTATTGGGTCATCTATCCTGTCACTCGCTGTCAGGTCTACCCACGGCGATGACAGCACCAAACTGGCGGGAAGGCGTTCCTTCATCCGCTTCATATACTGCGTTACAGAGATAGCAAGCCCACCACCCGCTGAATCGCCCATCAAGGCAAAGCCTGGTTTCATAAGGCTTATAATTGTCTTAGCTGCTGCAGGTACAACGCTCTGGAAACTGGACTGAGGCGCCAGCGGGTAACAAACACTGGTAACAGTGGTGCCTAGCCTGATAGCAAGCGGTATGGTCGCGAACAGACTGGAACGGGCTGAAAACCCCACGTATGCCCCGCCGTGCAAAAAGATGAGAGGCGGCACACTTTTATCTTTTTGAGTGGGGGTGATTTCTGCTATTTCCAGCCCGCCCGCCTCCTTGAAAGCTACAGGTTTAATCTGATCGTAATAGTCTTGTATGGTTTTTTCTGAGCGCTCACCGGCGACTTTCTCAATGTGGGCTTGCCAGGCAGCCCAAGCGGAAAAGTCACCGATTTCTGGTGGAAAGGGTCTTTCCTCAAAAGGGGGTAAACTTTCAAGAAAAGCGCGAGCTTCTTTTGAGGGTGTGCTCAACGGTTGCGTCCTGGCTGGCGGACAGATTTCAAGGCACCATAAAGCGACTTGTAAGTAGCATATGGGTCGTCATACTCAGAGCTATATTTTGACGGTTTAATTGTACGTGTTCGGCGCACCATGGCCATTGCAGCTTCTTCGATATCTGAATAAACTCCTGCCCCGACAGATGCAAGAATAGCGCAGCCGAGTGCTGGCGCATTGGCAACCTCTGTAAGATGAAGCGGTTTTCCGATGATATCCGCATGAATTTGCAACCAGAGTGGGGAATTGGTCACACCTCCAGAGAGCACAATATCATGAGGCTCAAAGCCTCCCTTTTGCATGGTCTCTAGAATCAAGCGGGACCCCATCGCCACGCTTTCCATCAGAGCGCGGTGCATGTGGGCGCGGCTATGACCCAGTGAAAGGCCAATGAAAGCACCGCGAGATAAAGCGTCAGTATAAGGCGTGCGATTCCCTTGAAAATGATCCAGCGCTATGACGCCGTCTGATCCCGACGGCAATAGCATTGCTTCTGCGTCCAGCTCTCTGTAACTGTTGTTTGCTGCAAGGGTGCGTTTAAACCAGTTAACAACAGAGCCTGTAGAGGTTTGACCGCCCTCAACCACGTGCAAGCCCGGGATAAGGGCATCCAGATATGTCCCCCACACTCCGGGTGCGTGAAAGGGTTTGTCACTCAGGCCCAAATGAAGGTGTGAAGACCCAGTGATGAAGGCGAGAGCACCCGGTTTGGTTACGCCAACGCCAATCATACCGATGAATGCATCAGCGCCTCCTTGCGCAACAGGAACGTCGGCCGATAAGCCCAGTTCTTCCGCGACCTGCGGATGCAAATGGCTCACTACTTCCCCGAGTTCAAGCGTGTCTTCTGGCCATTTGTCCGCAAGGTCTGACAGGCCTGCTGCATGCAGTAGTCCAAGAGGGCGTCCTTCTTTTCCTTGGTGGTGCCAGCGTACCCCGACATTGTTCACGCTGCTGCACATGCGCCCTGTGAGCCTATAATTAATATAGTCCTGATATTCGCAAACCGTTTGGGCTTTGTCCCAGTTTCTGGGCTCATTAGTTTTAAGCCACAATGCCTTCGGCAGCATCCACTCCGCTGACACAGGACCATTGCCATTACTATTCACTGAAAGAGCGATGTCACCTGCCGCCAGAATTTTAGCAGCTTCTGCATCAGAGCGAACATCCATCCATATAAGGGCGGGGCGGATGGGGGCGCCATTTTTGTCAAGCATTAACACCGAGCAGCAGGTAGTGTCGACAGCAAGGCCCAGGATATCTGAGCTCTTGATGCTTGCATTCTGAACGGCTTGTTTTACCGACCTGACCAGGGCACGCCACCAGTCATCTGGGTTTTGCTCGGCCCATCCAGATGCTGGGAACTGTGTCGAGTACTGTGTCGCTGCAAAGCTAATAGGGTTCCCACTGAGGTCAAACACACCCGCGCGCAGGCTTTCTGTGCCTCCGTCAATTCCGATAACGTATCTCTTGCTCATGGTTAGGCTCTCAAATCTTTCATAATGCGGATTTTGAAGCCCATGACTTTTGAGAGGGCGAGCATTTCTTCAAAGATATCGCCATACACAACAGCAATATGGTTGCTCATATAATGGGCCATCAGGGTATCTCGGCCTATACCAAGGTCAGCTGCCATAAATGGCCATTCGCGAGTGGTTCCGTTCCACCAGCTGTCCCGAACGCTTGCTGGAAGCTCCACAACTTCTCCGCAGCCAAGGTCCATCCATAGTTCACCGTCCTGAACATAGGAGCGCGCCCAAGTAATATCGCCAGCCTTGCTTTCCCCCGCAAAGGTACCGCCCGGAATGGGAAAATAAGCGGCAGGTTGGCGGTAGCTGTGTACGCCTTTCAATGTGTCAGGGTCCTGATTGAAAGCATAAGCGCCACTGGACCCTGAGTTTAAAAGAACCCAAAGGAAGCGTCCATCGTGCTCGGCGCCCCAACGAATATCATGGAAGAACACTGCTTGGTGCAGCCCTTTTACCTTTAAAAGACGCTTCATCATCTCTTGTGGAATAAGGTTTCCTTGGTCTGCTTCGGTGGCGTCTGTATAGGTATCGCCATTGCTTTCCGGGCGGCATGTAGAGTTAAGAAGGCCTTCCGCAAAGTCAGAGGGGGCTCGCGATCCAATCAGGCCAAGCTGATACTGCCAGCCCACACAGTCGGCTTCAAATTCGGCGAGCAGATCAAGCACTACAAAATAATCGCGGAGCTGCTCTTTTGTAGCCTCAGGCCCAAAATCACCGCCATAATGGAAAGTGACTCCCTTATCACAGACAAATTTATAAGCCTCTTCAATTCGATTTTGCCTAATGGATTTGCCGCGTTCAATGATCCAAGCTTGGTCCACTTTATGCTCGCTAAACCCTATTTTCGAGAGGAAGCGGGACCCAAAATACCCATTGGTCATGCCCATGGACGTGTCGCCAAGCATAAGAGCCAAGGGGCGGCGTGCTTTAAACTCGGCAAGTACTTTATCTGCAGTCGCCGCGGCAGGAGCAGAAACTGGAGCATTATATGTTAGAGCACTCGTGTCATAGCGGATACCACCTGTGTCACACCATTCTTTCAAGCTATCCATGAAGGTTTCGTCAGATGTCCAGTCCTTCGCATCAGTCCAGATGCGGCTGGATTTACGGGCCACCATTTCAAGGCAAGCAGCTGTGTTCAGAAGGCCGACAAGACCGGGCCATGTGCCATCAAAGTTGCTGGCGAGAAGAAGGGGGCTATCTTTTCCAACCACCCCATCTGTGGTGTGAGGGCCGTAAACCCAGTGACTGTAGACGCCAATTAGCGGGTCATCAATTGGACCCAAGGTTGAGATAGCTTCATTTGGTTTACTGAGAATGCCACCTGTCCGCTTATGCTTACGCCCAAGTTTGTTGAGGGCTTTTTCAAGCTGTACCGTGGTTGCTTCGACCATCGGCATTGCCATATCATTTGGGACTTTCCGGTAATCCCCGGGCCAATAGATATGAATTGTATCAGACATGATTATACAAGCTCCAAGGTTGGCTCCGGCAAATCTGCCATGCGCTCTTCAACAGACGGAATAGGGGGGAGTGGTTGGCTCGGGACTGGTTCATACCAGAAGGCGGTGACTGACCAGTCGTCTTCCCGCTCATACAGTTCTTTTTTATAGTCATCGATGATACGAGCATTGCCGGTTGGGTTGTGCCCGATTTGTTGGATAGTGGCACGAATCTCGGTCTCCCAGACGATCGGGTCCGGGATATGCCAGCGGTACATGGACACCAGGCCAGTGTCTGAAACATGGTCTTTTTCACGCCAGTTGGCACCCAGGTAACGGAAGGCATTTTGCTGGATGCCCCATGAAAGGCCCACATAATCTTCAGCACCGGTGCCCGCGAGGGTTGGGAAGTCTGTGTCGCCGTCAATATAGGCTTTAAACTCACCTTCGCCCCACCATAGCGGGCCAAGGGGGCGCACACCGAAAACAGCACCCAGATATCTGCCGGGATTACCGCTGCGGTTCAGAATTTCGAGGTCTTTGGTTTTGGTAGTTGGGTTTTCGCGGCGGAAGGACACATGGAGGCGTCCAGTGTTTTTGTCCAGTTTGTCCCCAAGGGTGTAATCAATCTGGTAAAACAGAGGCATGCGAACCTCTGTTTCATTAATGATTTCTATTTTTGCCCGCTTCAGGAATGGCATTTGAAGCCAAATGTTCATGCCATTTTTTTCACCGACAGAGTGCACGGCAGTTTCAAATGGTGGTGTCTGACCGTGGGCAAACCCAAAGAAGTCACAGATGGGAGCTTCAATGGATGGATGTTCCTGATCATCCCAGTAAAACCGAAGAATAATGCCGCGTAAAAGGGCAAGCTTCGGGTGCGTTGTTAGCCAGATATGGCGTATGATACCGATGCCCTCAATGTCTGCTAAAGTAATGGTCTCGCCGGGATGCAAATGCCTTGCGGGGTCGCCCTTGCGGCCAATACCCAGTGGGCTAGCAGCTCTGGCCCCGCTACCAACTGCGCCAGTTGGATTTTCAAAGGAAATAGACCGGGAAACAATCCCTGTGCTCAGGGTGTACATATCATCTAGCTCAGACATCGAGTCACTCTCCAATACGAATGGTGCGGCTGACCACACTGTGATCGCCAAAATGCATAGGGGCTGTGTCTTCAGGGCGAAGATCAGCCAAAAGTTTTGCTTCTCCTTCAAGAGAGAGGGGAGTCATGTCAAAAATCCGGACTTCAACCGGCGATCCTGCAACCGCTGTAATGCGAAGGTGCAAGCCTGCAGGGTCGCTGCCCATAAAGAGCGCATGGGCTGCAGGGGCCGGATCCTTAAGGACAAGTTGGCTATCAGCTTCCAGGGATATGAGTTGCGTATCCGGGTGGAAGCCAATACCCGACAACATGGCCTGAGTGCTATAGTGCGCAGTTACATCAATCACTCGTATCTCACCTTCCGTTATATCACTATTCACGGTGAGTGTCGGTGCTTCGATACCAAGGTTTTTAGCGGGTTTCAGGTAGCCGGTATCGGCCATATAGCCCATGTTTTCCAGATGTTGTTTTTCAATGCTAAAGCCTGAGGTCGATAGATATGCCTTGTCTTCCGGGCCGAACGTAAACAGCTGCCAGTTGTAGGTTTCTGTTGTTACATCTGCGCGGTAAACGATGTTGGTGCTGCGAGGGCGCTCTGGCGTGAAGGCTGGAACGCTGGCGCCAATGGCTGTCGCAACAATTGTGGTGGATATAAAGGCAATAAGTAAACCTTTGTCATCGTCTGACTTTCGCCACTCCAGGAACAACGGAAGCACCGCGAGTGTGAGGGGAAGCAATGCGATCATTTTAAGGTGGCTGAGGTGGAAATTGAAGACCACTTCGAGCAGGATAAAGTGATAAAACGCCATGTATGCAGCGAGGCCTGCGCCCACATAAGAGGCAATTTTCAGTGCATATTGCGGTTTCCCAAAATGACAAACTACTGCCGTTATGGATGCAACCAGTACAGGGAGTAGAAAGATATATGAGGCACCCGTAACTGTCAGGCTAAGGGCGATGGCTATGATAGCAAATAGCCACCAAACCACTTGAAACAGGCTTGAAGTATTGAGGTGCTTGGCAAACAGTCTGATACTCAGGGCTGGGATTAGCAGGGATGCCAGAATCAGTGCAATCCGACCGGGCCATGGGTATGGATGATCCAGAGGGTGTAGGTCACCCCAATTGCCGAGCGGAAATGCAAGTAACCAACCTGCGATGACGAGCGCGACAATAGTTAAAACAACAGAGAGCAATGCCCATGCCGTTTTCTTCCAAGAGGATTTTACATTAATCGCCATTACGACAAGCCCAGCAGCCGCAATGCACACAAGCCAGATATTTAGCGATGCAGGCCACATGAGCACAAAGAGGCCAAAAACATCAATATAGGTTGCATCCTCATCGGTCTGGAGGGTGCTGAGGTCCTGATCTCCAAAGTAGCGAATAGCAGCGAGCATATTATCGCCATGATGCTGAAGGCTGGATTTGCTCAGATGAGCAATAGTGTCAAGCGGTGAGTGGTAAAGTGAAACACCGCGAGAAAAAGCAAAATTGAGAGCTGGCAGACCTCGCTCGCCGAATACCATCAGGTCAGTACCATTGGGCATACGTTTATACACTTCTACAATTAGGCTTGTGCCAACTGGTCGCGGCGTTTCACTTGCGAAGCCCTTAACTTGTGTGAAATTATTGGGGCCAGTTTCAAACATGACGCTGGGACCGGCAACACCGCGTGCCTCCATATTCAGGATCATCCCAACACGTTCCATTAAGGGGTGTTTTTGGTTAAAGGCCATAGCCCCACGAAGGCCACTTTCTTCTGCATCGGAGAAGAGGAATATGACATCATTTTTAAGCGGATCAGATTCTCTAAGGTTATTAATAACTTCGAGAAGGGTGGCAACGCCGGCTCCGTCATCTGCAGCGCCGCCAGCGGCAGGTGCGCTGTCATAGTGCGCCATCGCCATAAGGGCAGGTTTCTCGGAGTTGGTGCCAGGTAGGACTACAATCACATTCTCAAGGTAAGAGCAGCCCGGTGCGAGAGTGGAGCACTGGAAGTCAGTTTGAACTTCTGGGGTAAAGCCTAGGTGTTCTAGCGTACTGACCAGTCTTGATCGCAGCAATTTGTTGGCGTCACTGCCTGCTGGATGTGCAGTTATCCCTTCCAGCAGTGCAGACAGGCCTGAGAATGCGCGCTCAGCAGAAAACTCATTCATAGGCGTGGTGGCTGGTTTAAGAGGCGGTCCTTCTGTGAGGATGCGCATGCTCCAAAGCATAATTACAAGAAAGAATACCGTGAGAATTGGGCCTTTGATATAAGAACGCGCCACGGCTTATAGCTCCACAGAGTCAAGCGGCCAGATGGGGCGCGAAATATGCTTATAAGGCCGTATTGTTGGGTCTTCGTTCAGAGTACCTGGGGAGTCGACAAATAGCACTTCGGCTGCTTTGTCCGCAAAGCCAGCATGGAAATGGAAGGATGATTTTACTACTACCAGACGCTTTGACCATGGATCAGTGCCTGCCGATAAAAATGCCTCTGGCCTGAAAGGTTGCTGGCGAATTTCATTCAGGACAATTTCAATACCCTGTGTCTCAACAATAGCTGTTCTGCCAAGGCGGCAGCGGGTGCCGTCAGAAACATGAGGCTGGAAGGCATCCTCTCTGAGCTCTTTTACTGTAACATCGAGGTCCAGAGGGTTTCCGGAAAAAGGCGCAAATCTGCCGCCTATCCGCATGTTGATTTGTGCGCCTACGCCCGCTGAAAATGCCTGCGTTACACCAGCAGGGTCCCAGAACAGGCCGATGAGGGCATCTTGCATACCGCATTCTAGTAGAGCTTCGAGAATGAACGTGGAATCAGAACCGGCGCCACCCCCGGGGTTGTCAGCCATATCAGCGGCTATAATAGTACCTTCTTTAGCTGTTTTTAGTACTTCGACTAAGCCTTGTGGGCTGAGTGTTTTTGTTAGTGCTTGTTCGCGGAACGCAAAGAATTCTCGTCCGAATTTCTCAGCGAGTGTGTCACCCTTGGCTTTGTTGTTATCAGTGACAACCATCATGGAGGCCCCGGTGTCTTTAAAATCGGCCCAAGGAAATCCGTGTGCCAGACTAACCGCCAGAACATCTTGTTCCTGTTCCGCAGCCATCATGGCATCAACAAACCCTCTCATGGGGGGGCGGGTTGTGTGAAACAGCCCCAGCGTGGGAATTTTAAAGAAGCTGGTAACGGGTTTCACCTGACCTTTTGCTGCAGCTTCAATGAGATTGTAGAGTTCATGAGCCCGATCAGCAAAATCGGTATGCGGATATTCTTTGCAGGGGATAAGGGCTGTAGAATTTTCCAGCATGGCCTCTGTAATATTGCAGTGGAGGTCAAGAAGTACTCCAATAGGAACATCTGAGCCGACGATTGAGCGGATATGTTTCAGAATATCACCTTCACAGTCATCATAGCCTTCTGCCATCATTGCTCCGTGCATCATCATAACGATCAGGTCCACAGGACCGGCTGCTTTCAACTCATCTAAAATTGTGTCTTTTAGATACTCATAATCTTTGCGATTGCATGGAGCGCTAGGCTGCGCAAGTGCACAGGTTCCGACAATGGCAGTATGCCCTCGTTGCTGCGCCTCATTATAAAAATCTACAGCACCTTTAAGAGCAGCTAGATGCTCCTTGGGGTCACCCATTGATGGTCTATATAGTCCAATTTCTTCAAAACTGCTTAAGTCTGTCAGAATGGGCGAAAAGCTGTTTGATTCATGCGCAAAAAAAGCAACAAAACAACGCATGGAATATCGTCTCCCTTGAAATATTTATACCTCTGCATCGGCATAATTTTTGAAACTTGTTATTTTTCAAAAAGTTATAGAGGCAAAGCCGCTTACTTCCCTGTCGAAGTTGTAGACCCTAGCACAATTGAAATAATTTTCACATATGATAATTATTTCAATTGCAGAAAAATTGTGAAAATTCTAGATTGAGTTAAATCGTAATTAAAAATGAATGCGGACTAGAACATGAAAGTAGCAGTAGTTGGCGGTGGGGTCATTGGTGTGACCACTGCGTATGAGGTGTTAAATGCCGGGCACGACGTCACGCTTATAGAGGCAGATGCAGATGTAGGTCTCGCAACCAGTTTCGCGAATGGCGGCCTTCTAACGCCGAGTATGTCTGATCCTTGGAACTCTCCTGGAGTGTGGCGTGATTTGCTACGATATCTGGGTCGTTCAGATGCGCCCATGCTCTTGAGGGCAAAAGCTCTGCCATCCATATTCGGTTGGGGAATTCAGTTTTTGCACTATTCACAAGATGTCTTTTTTAATGAAGCCCTGCGAACCAACACTGAGCTGTCGCTCCTTAGTATTGAGGCTATTCAGGACATCGCAAAAGTTGAGAGGCTTGCTTTTGACAAAAATGAAAAAGGTGTCTTGAAAATTTACCGGAATGAAACCGCGTTACAGAGTGGCTTAAAAAAAATGGATCGTGTCGCCGACCTTGGTGTTGCGACCTGCATGCTGACAAAGGATGAGCTAGTTCAAAAGGAACCATCTCTGACGCCAATTGCAGGGGATTTAGCGGGAGCGCTCTATTTCCCTAATGATATGTCAGGTGATGCGGCTGCTTTTACGAAAGGTTTAGCTGCCAAGTTTGTGGAACAGGGTGGCACGCTGAAATGCGGACAGACGGTGCAGTCTCTGGTTGTTTCCAAACAGCGAATTGAAGGGATTATAACGGCAGAAGAAACATTGGCAGTGGATAGCGTTGTGTTAAGTGCTGGAGCTTGGACAAGAAACCTCTTGGCGCCCTTATGGTCAGGTTTGCCAGTAAGACCCGTGAAGGGGTATTCTATTACGTTTGATTCTAAAGATATTGCATCAGATTGCATTCCGCAAATTCCGATCGTTGATGACGATCTACATGCAGCTATCACGCCACTTGGATCTCGGCTCAGGGTCGCGGGTACGGCTGAGTTCACAGGTTTTGATGACAGGCTAACAAAAGCGCGGCTACTGAATTTGCAGCAGCTTCTGTCGGCAGTTTTTCCCGAGGCTTCAAAAACTCTGCTGGGAAGAGAGCGTGGGAATTGGTGTGGCTTCCGGCCCGCAAGCGCTGACGGTAAGCCATATGTTGGTGAGACACCTATTGAGGGACTGTTTTTGAATACAGGACACGGTCCGTTTGGATGGACCATGGCTGCGGGATCAGCACGGCTCTTGATGCAGTTAATGACCGGGAAGCAAACCGACAAGATCTCTGAGAAGATAAGCCCACTCAGAGCATGGCGGCCATAGGATTGTAGGGGGGCTTAACTTGTTGCTATGTTGGTCATGACGTTTAGGATACGAGCGGATTTTCCGCCAATGGCGCGCACATTATGACCCATTGTTGAGTCGATATATATGCTCTCACCTGTCTCCAGAACGGTAGGCTCATAAAACTCAGTTAAGACCTCAATAATGCCCTCTAGTACGTAAATATATTCCTCGCCTTGGTGTCTAATCAGTTCTGGCTCGGACCCTGCTTGAACAGTCATGATGCTAGGTGCCAGTTTTCGATTGCGAAAGTCGCTGGCATGGTGCTCATATATCGTTTGTTTGGTCTCAACCACATGTGCCTCTCCCTTTTTGGTGATGCTTCGGCGCCCGGTGACCACTGGCACGCTTTGGAGCGACGCCTCGGATGGTGTGACAAGTTGCATGACATCGAGCCCAAGGGCATTGCACACTTTCATTAGTTTTTGGATGTTCAGCGACATTAAGCCGTTTTCTACCTTTGACAATGTGGAAACGGGAATATCGGACAAGTCCCCGAGTTTCTTCAAGGTCAGCTTTGCCTGTTTCCGTTTCTTGCGAAGGCGGCTTCCCAGACTTTCTGCGGATGCGGTTGGTACAATTGGCGGGTCAAAAGCGGTTGATGCGGTTTCAGTCAAAATATATCCCGTGGTTTATCAATGCCTGCACTAGCTCATATTATTTCAATCATAAGAGAAAAAATCATCTATGAAAATATGAGAATTTTTATCTGCACTAAAAAGTGGACGCTTATATACCCAAGGTGGCATTAAAAGTGTTTTTAAATAATAAGTTATGCTGCGCATGAGGTCTTTCAATGGATAAGGAAGTATTTCTCATTAGAAAAATATTGATATAATTTCTCAAATATGAAAAATATAATCGTCCACGTGATACAAGGGGAGTTATTCATGCGACGGGTGTTGGTCCGTATTTTCTTGCCGTTACGCATTTTAATAGTCCTGCTATCTACTGCCGTTGTAAATGCAGGCTCTTCTGTTTCTGCAGCGCCAGGTCTTCCCAATATTATCATTATAAATGTGGACGACCTCGGATACGGTGATGTTGGGGCATACGGTGCTGAGAAAATATTGACGCCAAATATTGATAAGCTTGCCAGTGATGGGATGCGTTTTACGGATGCCCACGCAGCATCGGCTGTATGCTCGCCGTCGCGCTATGCACTCTTGACGGGAGAGTACCCGGCCCGGATCAATTTTTGGTTGCCCGTTTTCGCAAAAACGCCTCTGATGGTTGATGAGGCAAAGACCACGGTCGCGAGCATGTTGAAGGAAAGCGGCTATTCAACAGCAATTGTTGGAAAGTGGCATTTAGGGTTTGGCCATGAAGAACCAGTTGATTGGAATAAGGCATTAAAGCCAGGGCCATTGGAGCTAGGTTTTGACTATTATTTCGGGGTCCCTGTCCTAAATAGTCATCCGCCTTTTGTATTTGTTGAAAATCACTATGTTGTGGGCCTTACAGAGGATGATCCGCTTGTTTATGGGGAAAAGGCTGTTACTCGTGAGTTTGATGAGAAATTTGATTATAATGTTATTGGTGGAGGCGAAGCTGCTCACGCACTATATGAGGACCGGAAAGTAGGAACCCTCCTAACAGAGAAAGCGATTGACTGGGTTGAAAGCCATAAGTCAGAGCCCTTCTTTCTCTATTTTGCGACAACGAATATCCATCACCCCTTCACCCCTTCACCAAGGTTTATTGGCACGAGTCCCGCTGGTTCATACGGTGATTTTGTCCATGAATTGGACTGGATGATTGGAGAGCTTTTGGCTGCTGTTGAGAAGGCTGGAGTGACAGAGAATACGCTGATCTTTTTCATTAGTGATAATGGAGCCATGTTCAACCGAGGAGGACAAACAGCTTGGGAAACGGGACACCATGTGAATGGCGACTTGTTAGGTATGAAGTTTGGTGCCTGGGAAGGGGGGCATCGAGTGCCCTTTTTCGCAAAATGGCCGGGTCATATCCCAGTGGGAACAGTATCTTCAGGCTTGGTGTCAAATGTGGATTTCTTGGCCACACTTGCTGACATTGTTGGAAGCAAGCTCACTCCAGAGCAAGGGCCTGACAGTGTCAGCTTTCTTCCTATTTTGATACAGGAAGAAAAAGGCTCCATCCGGGAATCGTTGATTATAAGTCCCGCCTCTAAGAATCACTTGTCGATTAGAAAAGGTCGCTGGATGTATATTTCGGGGCAAGGCGAGGGCGGCTTTAGCGGCAAACACTTGGGCCAACATGACTTTGCTGGGCCAGCAGCGCTGAAGTTCACGGGTCAGGTTAATAGCGATATTGAGGATGGTAAGGTTAAAGCGGATGCACCTAAAGCTCAGCTTTATGATTTGGACGCCGACCCAGAGGAAAAAGTGAATGTTATCAAACAATATCCAGATGTTGCCAAAGAACTTCAAACCTTGCTTGAGAAGACAATGCAATAACGGCACAGATATACCGTAGATAGAGGAACAATAAAGTTAGTTCAGATTCTAACTTCTCCGTCGATAAAGTCGGTTCGAAAACAGCTTAACCAAAGTCTAGGGCGACGTGCTCCCCTGAAATGTGGCCATTCTCTGCTGGGGGCCGGCTTAACTTTTGAGCTGCTCCCCGTCTTTAGACCACCCGGCTGGAGGATTTTCCGGGTTGTGGTTCAGAGGGGCAATTGCTCCTCTGAACCGGAAAGCGCCGCAATCGGCGGTTTGTTGCCGCAGCCATGAACCACTCCGCATTCAATCTACCAAACGCTCTTGGCGCATGGGCCGGCGGTTGGGCGATCAGCGCGGGCTGGGGATTTGCGTCGACTGGCTACGTCGCCGCTGCATTCGGCGCTGTAGGCTTGGTCATTTTCGTGGCGGCTATGTTTTGGGGCAAGAGATCAAGCAACCCTTGAGAGTTCTCCGAAAAGGCCGGGCACCAGAATGGTGTTCGGCTTTTGATTTTGCATATGCCTGTCCGTTATCGGCCAGAAGCGGCCATTCTCATTTGAAGCATCATTGGGCGAAAACTAACTACGCCCCAGAACCTGTAGCACTCATTTTATTGAATATAGCTTTTGCGTACAGCATTCATGCCACGAAACCACTACCTTAGTATTTGGTGCGACTGTCAAAAATGCAATTAAGGGTTAAATTGGTGTTGTTTAATGTTGTATTTTGGAGCGTACCGTATCTATCATCTTTTAGAATTGAAATGATCGCAAAGCTTGCTGGTCGAACACGCTTTTGCCGCTCAATTTAGTCGGGGGGATTATGTGGGCCGATACAGACGTTCGCGTTGACTATCTTAACTTTTCAGAGGTTGCAGATGTAGTTGCGTCTATGATTGCCAATCCCAAGCTTCTTCCCATTTCGGTGGGAGTTTATGGCGGATGGGGTGCGGGCAAGTCTACGGTTTTGGGGTTGGTTGAAGAGAGCCTCAAGACTCAATCCTCAGATAAGTCATATATTGTTGTCAATTTTGATGCTTGGTTGTTTCAAGACTTTGATGATGCTCGTGCGGCGTTGCTCGATGTGCTTACCAAGAAGCTTCTTGAAAGGGCGCCAACTCCTTCACTAAAAGAAAAGGCTCTCCAATTAGTCAAGCGTGTCGATTTTTTTCGTGCGGCAGGATTAATGGCTGACTGGGGCTTGGCAGCAGCTACCGGCACCCCTCCAGGCGTCTTAAGTAAGGTATCGAGCTCAGCGAGGCGTATCTTAGAGGGGGATGGACACGAAGAAGACGCGAACAACTTGCGATTGGGTGTTAGCTCCCTCGTAGATGCCGGCGAAAAGGTTGTCAGGAAGCGCCCGCATGCTGCTCCAACAGAAAGACCACTTAGTCCGGCCGAAGAAATTGAAGCCTTTAGATCTCAGTTTGGTTCATTTTTGGGTGAGCTAGAGGCCCCTCTCGTTATCTTTATCGACAATCTTGATAGATGTTTGCCTAAAAAGGCTATCCAAACCCTTGAAGCTGTTCGGCAGTTCTTGTTTCTTCCATCAACGGCATTTGTTATTGCAGCAGACGAAGAGATGATACGCCATGCGGTTAAAGAGCACTACAAAGACCCTGGCGATAGATTAGTCACCGACTATTTGGACAAGATGGTTCAGGTATCTGTGCGTGTTCCTAGGATTGGTGTCCAGGAGCTTACCGTCTATCTTATGCTGCTCTTTATGGAAGATGCTGGCGTCTCCGACGAAAGGTTCGATGCCTTCCAGACTGCATTACTTGAAAGACTTCAGTCCCTATGGAAAGGGGCAGGGGTTGATAGGAAATTTGCCGAGGAAGCTCTGAAGGTAGCCGAAGACGAAGAGTCTCTTTCAGAAGCCCTAGGGCTTGCGACACGCCTTGCACCCTTGTTGGCACATTCCTCCCGAATTTTAGGAAACCCTAGGATTGTAAAGAGGCTTCTGAACACAATTCGTATACGCAAACAGATAGCCACACAGCGTGGCATGCCAATTGATGAGGCGCTCATAGCAAAGATTGCGATTTTGGAGCGCTGTACCGCCGGGAAAACATTCAGTGCTTTTTGTGGTTTGGTGAATGCAGCGGGTTCCGGAAAGCCTACGGTTTTATCAAAGCTGGAGAAGAACGCTCTGGATGACAAGAAGTTCGAAGGTCTCCTGCCAACAGACTTCAAGGCCGACCAAGAGTTTTTAAAGGAATGGGTTTTGCTCCCGCCCTCTCTTGACGAAATCGACCTAAGGCCTGCGGTGTATCTGAGCCGGGATACAGCTACTATAACAGCGTCAGTCATGGGGCTATCCGTTCAGGGAGAAGCTGCGCTTCGAGGTCTTGCTGAGGTGGCGTCTTTAAGTTCTCCAGCTGCCAAGAAACTTATTTCAGAGTTGCCGTTGGATGAGCTGGAAGTTGTTGCAGAAGAGCTTGTGGGCCTTCTGCGGAAGACGCAGGATTGGGAGTCAAGGCCTCGGCCTCTTAACGGGTTACTACTTTTAGCAGATGAACACGAACCGGCTAGACAGCTTTTAAGGGGCTTTATTGTCAGCCTGCAGCTAAAGGAGCCCCCAAAGTGGCTTGTTGCGCTGACAAATAAGCGGAGTTGGCTTGCGAAAGAGGAGGGGAAATAATGGGAACTTCTTCTTCATCTCGGGGGTCTTCTGACAAGTCACCGCTTCTCCCGCCGTGGGTTGACGACAATGGCCCTAAGCCAAAGCAGCCGGACTCAAAGCAAAGACACCGGGGATTCCGGACAAAATTGGGTCGCTACGTATCTAGCGGAAGCCCTCGGGATTTGCGCGGCGCACTTTGCGGATTTGCCTCTAGTTCTGTAGGCGGTAGCACAACAGGTACTCGCAGATATGCCCCAATGGCAGCTGTGGGTGCAGCAGCGATTGATCTACTTTCGGATATTGCTGAAGGGAAGCCGCGAGGGGATGTTCTGGAATTTGATATCGCCGCTTGTATTGGTGTCGACGTCAATATTGTGATTGATATGTTGGTAGAGGCATTGACGCCCAACAATGGTGACGCGGAAATTATCCGCGCTGCCTTAAACAGTGCTCTCGAAGAAGCGCTGTGTAAGCATCAGGATTTTGATCCCTCTAACATCGACAATTCGGCCCTAATGTCTCTATTTGAGACCTATCTCACGGAGTCTGTTTTTCACTGGATTGTTGTGGAAAGTGATAAGGCATTTCAAAAAACTGACAATGCAGAAGAAGCGATCCGTGCCGAAAATGGCCTGAAGGAGTTGATTAGTGTAGTCGTGGAGGAAGCAGTTGGAGGGCTAGGCTTGGGCGACATGTCTAATCTCCAGGTAGACGCGCTGGACAAACTGCACCGCGATGTTGTGCATGAGGTCCTGGAAGTGTGGGAGGGCTATGATGACTAAACTGATTTGTTCCCACGATGCTTCTCATTTGCCGAAGGTTGGGCCAGATGTTGTTCCAGTTCTACTTTTTCAGAGATCGGATGTTGGCAGCGAGCTAGCTTATATCGGTGATCAACTTCATAGAGAGGTTTTGCGCCTTCCTGCGCTACCGCAGCCGGAGGCAGTTGATTTACTAAGCTTAGCATTGACGGTAATCGCAGGTGACACTTTTGTATTGCGGTCGGATGCTGCTAACCGGTGGCATCGAGAGATTGATGCAAGAGTACACCTTGCGAGGCCATCGTCATGGGCTCAGATCAATCAATCTTTGGAAAAGATGCTTTGCTTTCTTTCTGGTGACCAATGGAGAATCGAATTTGCTGGGGACGGCTATCTGCCCACTGGCAAAAGCCACCTGAGGCCAGACTATAAGGCTGACTGCGCATGTTTGTTTTCTGGAGGACTTGATAGTACGACCGGAGTTATCGACCTTGTAGGAGCGGGAATTAAGCCGCTACTCGTGAGCCAAGCTTATATCGGTGACGCAAGTGTACAAAATGAACTGCTCCATTATGCGAAGTATGATCTGCCCAGATTTGCTGCCAATGTGAATCCTAAGAGGCGTCCACTTGCTGACGGGACCAAGTTTAAATACGAGACCTCTATGAGGGCTAGGAGCTTTCTTTTCCTGGCAATGGGGGTGGTCGCAGCATCGGCGATCTCGAATACAAAAGGCGGGCACATTGTCGATTTAGTTGTGCCAGAGAATGGCTTTATCTCGATTAATCCCCCTTTGACGCCCAGAAGGATTGGCGCTCAAAGTACAAGGACAACACATCCGTACTTCTTGGGATTGTTTCAAGAGCTGCTTGACTCTTTGGGGCTGCCAATAAAGGTCAAAAACCCCTTCTATAATGTTACCAAGGGGGAGATGATGCTGAATTGTGCGGACCAAAAATTGCTATCGAAATTGGCTCCGGCGACACGTTCATGCGGAAAGTGGAAACGTCACTGGCAGCAATGTGGTAAATGCCTTCCCTGTCTGATCCGGAGGGCGTCTTTTGACGCGAGTGGAATAGCAGAAAATGCTGACGCGGCATATCGCTTTCCCAAGCTTTCGGATGCATTAGCATTGGAAAACGATCGGGATGATGTATTGGCAGTAATTCAGGCGATAAAAAAATTTAGTGGAGCCGATGTAAAAGAGTGGGCTAGAAGAAGCGGCCCGCTACCGCATGATCCTGCCGAGAGGGCGGCCCGGGTCGATGTTGTAAGTAACGGATTATCTGAGCTAAGAGACTTCTTGTGCAAGCACGTGCCAATTTAGTTGATATGCATTGCCATCTAGATTTGTACGAAAATGCTTCGGAACAGGTGAAAAAAATTCGGTCATCCGGCAACTTCGTTTTGTCAGTGACAACTACGCCAAAGGCTTGGAATAAAACAAGTGCACTAGCTAGAAATGTGAAGAATATTGAAACCGCTTTAGGTCTGCATCCCCAACTGGCAGGTAGTAGGGCTAGTGAATTATTCCTTTTTGAAGAACTGCTCCCACAAACGCGCTTCGTTGGAGAGATAGGTCTAGATGCCTCCAGGGAATACCGAGATAGCATTGAAGCGCAGAAGTTCGTATTTTCTGAAATCTTGAAATTGTCCGATGCTGGGGGCGGAAAGATTCTTTCTATTCACAGTCGCGAGGCTACAGATCAAGTTTTGGATCACCTTGTTGATTACATGGGCGACAGCACTCCAATCCTGCACTGGTTTAGCGGTACCCAAAAGCAGCTGATGGAGGCAGTGGAATTGGGCTGTTGGTTTTCAGTTGGTCCTGCAATGCTAGCATCAGAAAAAGGGCGCCGACTTGCTGCAATGATGCCTTTAGATAGAATATTGACAGAGACCGACGGACCTTTTGCTAAATGGCAAGAAGTTGAACTGCAGCCGTTGCAGGTAGCACCTGCAATCTCAATCCTATCTCAGCTCCTGCAAAAACCGGAAGTGGAGTTACGGGCCGCAGTGGCGGAGAACTTGACGCTGCTCCTTCGCTAGTTCTCGTAGTTGATTTGCCAAAGAAATCAACAGATTAGCTTGTTGGAATCTCAATGGAGAAAGTTATAGCCAATAACGGACTTGACGGAAGTCGATGGGGGGCAAAAGGATAAGGCAGCATAAGATTTCAAACTATGCCAATCCGTTGTCACACCTGTTAGCGATAGTAGTCAGTGCGATTTTGGTCACAGTTGACGGATTGCATAAATCAATCCTGGAGCCCATATATTGCTTGGCGTTGCTTAAATGCCCGCTCTCCGCCTTCAAGTATCTCGCAACATTGATCTCTGACTTCGCGACGGTCTATTGATCCTCTATCGACGATCCGAGAGCGTTCATGTGTACTGCGGAGAGGTAGGACGAGTTCGGCGTCTCCAAGCACAGCAATGTTCGCATTGTGAGTTACGACGATAACCTGCCGCGTTTCCTTGATCTGCATGAGATTTTTTACGATCGTCTTATAAATAAATTCGCTATCCAGATTGTCTTCTGGTTGATCTATCAAAAGGGGCCGGTCGCTATTGGATTGAATGAGGATAGCAAGAAGAATAGACTGCTGTTGCCCCAATGACAGTTTTGAAATCGGCTTTGTCATGTGGCGTTTACCGCCATCCTCCAAAGCTATCTCTTTGGTTACCTCAAGCTTGGGACGATCTTCAAACTCTAGCGCTTCAAAATCTTTGTAGGCTTCGTTCTCGAGGGCTCGTTCTAATATGTTTGCAATTTCAGAGTCATCGAACACAGGAATGCCGACGTCATCTGTGATCGCTTTTAAACTTGAAAGATCCTTTTTCCGTACCAGCTTGGCGAACTGCAGGGGTGACATTGCGCACGCCAGGGCCTCGGCTTTGCTGACCCGCGATGTTTTCCACCCCATTAATTCTTTGATTTCCTTGTGGAAAGGGGGTGAATAGCATCCTGCATGGAAGCTAGCTTTTACGTGCAATCCATCCACAGCATTGGCAAGGTTTTTATTGATCTCTCGGGCAAATATCGCTCTTGCGCGATAGGTCTCTTTCTTCACCCGAGTCCGCTCCGCGAGCAAATCTCTGCGCGCCAACCGCACTTGCATAAGCGTTTCGGCATCCCGCTCCAAGTGCCTAAGCTGCCGCTCATAATCGCTGATGTCGGTTACAATCTGATTGATTTTAGCGATATCAAACGGGATACCTTCAGCTTCCAACTCCTCTTTTTTCGCGTCCAGTTTTTTCCGAATATCGGCCTCGCAGCCTTTCCATGCTTCAAGTTGAGCACTAATCTCGGCAATCTTAACCTTGAGCGCTTCATTTAGCTGACCTGATTGGCTCGAGACTATTTCAGCAATTTGCTTCACAATAGATTTCACCGCATCAAACTCGGTCTTTCCAACCACGATCCTGGCTCCATCAAACTGAGCAATCTGATCAAAGAGCGAGGTATCAGACAAAGCTTCCTTGTATGTCTTGACAAGCTTATTGAGTTCTTCAATCAACTCGTTGCGCATGGCTCGCTCATTCACTAGCGCTGCGTGGTTTCGTACCAAGTCACCAACTTTGTCATCTTCTAGACGTTTTTGCTTGTCGCGCAGGTTTTTGAGATGCTTTGCTACTTCTGGAATTTGGGCGACCGATAGTCGAAGTTTGGTATTGTCGCTTTGGTTTTCTAGCAACTGGTCGCGTACTCGCCTGTCATCACTTTTAAGCAGGCCAAATTCGATAAAGTCATCGAGAAATCCTAAAAGTGCACGTGGATCTTTGTCGCTATGCTTGATCGTCTCCATTGTCGCGCCTTGGCCATAACACTCTATAGGGACTTGATTTATACCCTCCTTCGGGTCCGTGATGTTTTCCGCACAACTAAAAGCACCTTGGACGAACGTAGTGCGCCCACCGGTTTCATCTTCGTAAGTGAGCGTGATTTTGTCAGGCCAAACCTCACTATCAACCACATCAGCTTCACGGCTATTGCCTGATGCCTCTCGGATAGTTTCAAGAAGGGTAGATTTACCGGTCCCGCGACCACCTATTATACAAGTGAGGTTTTTACTGAGATGAATGTGTTGCTGATCTAGCAAATTGCCTTCGAGCTTGACGGAGACAAAATGCGGTATCCTTGCTGGAATATAGTCTTCTAATCTTACTCGTGAATGGTACTGAGTGAGCGCTATTCGCACTGCGTCAAATGACAACTCATCCACTTTGAAGCGGGTCAATCGCTTCTCACCTGCGGCGTTTTCCCCTAGTTTGCTGAGCATATGCGCGTCGGAATTCATAACTTTTGGAAGGATATGGTCCGACTCCTGCCCCAGTAGCACACGCCTGTCACCCACAAGTTTCAGGCGACTTGCGTTGTCATCTACGTCGGTATAGCGATTGACGGTCTCTTTGTTGCTAATTTCGAGTGCAAGCAGCTGAGGATGGCAGAATACGGCGGACATAACCGGGCTAAACCGCCCCATGGTCTGCTCAAACCCGGACGCAAGTTCGATATGAGCACAAATTCCGAAACCTCCATGCCGGCCTGCTTGGTCAAGACAGATTTCCAAACTGTCTTTGCATCGCTTATGGTCCTCGGAAATGTTTAATTGACCAAAAAAAGTCCGGAGGTGTTTGTACTCGGCAAAATAAACTAGCAAATGACCTTGTGGTGTGCTGAGTTCGACGCCGGGAATGACCAAAATATTGAGGCTATTGACTTGTACATACTCAATCGCGCGACCAACATTGCCGATCTCATTGTGATCAGTAATGCTGATAATATCTAGGTTGTTTGCAATAGCTGACTGCACGATTGCCTCGGGTGTCATCATCTCGTCTTCGACGTCAAACGACCCATGTGGCCCAAAGGAGTGAATGTGTAAATCGGCTCTAACAAATTGTGCGCCTGCTGTTGCGCTCGCCAAGTCAGTCATATCTTTCTCTCACCCCGTGACCTCCAAGCATTACTACAATCTATTATCAAAAATGCAGTAATGGCTCCATGATTTTCATCACCTTTTCTTGGTGGAGAGCAGGCGGAGATGGCGCGTTCTTTATTTATTAGACAGATAAAATAAGAACCTAGAAAGTTCCAAGCCAGTCCTGTGCCCGCGTCTGCTTTGGGGCGATCCGAGACCGACTGCATACTTTGGCGAGATGGCTGACATAAACCAATCTCGCCAATTTTTTGCTTATTCAATCACATCGACCTGAACGTGAGAGGGAAAGTCTCTTGAACGCAGGATTGTGTGCTCCGCCTTCCTGAAATCTTCCGCTTCTGCGTCAAAGATGTTTTCAATGAACTTCTGCGGATTACGATCAAAAAGCGGAAACCAGCTGCTTTGCACCTGTACCATGATCCGGTGGCCCTTCTTGAAGCGATGCTGCCTGAAACGAAGGTCGATATCATATTGTTCGGTCACACCTGGTGTAATTGCTTCCGGTTTCTCCAGCCCGTTTCTGAAGCGTCCACGAAGGATTTCTCCTGACACCATAAGCTGGTAGCCAGCCATTTCCGGTTTCTCTGGATAATCTTCTGGATATACGTCGATAAGCTTGACGACCCAGTCAGCATCACTACCTGTTGTAGCCGCATATAGCCGTGCCAATATCTGGCCTGATATCACGACATCTTCTTCCAGCATGGGAGTTACCCAGCTAAGGACGTCTTCCCGACCCTCAACGAACCGTTGGTCAAGAGTTTGCCATGTAGACCACCCAGGGCCTGAAAACATATTTTCGATGGGCCTCGGACGATAGGGTACAGGGGAAGCGGGATCAGAAACAAACCTGTCGGCAGCACCCGTATTTTCCACTGGAGGTTCAAAGGAAAGTATGCCGTCGTTGTGAAAATAGAGCTTTCGTGTCTGCCTATTTACCGCAGGCCACGTTTCAGCTGTCCGCCACTGGTTGCTGCCGGTTTCAAAAATATGAGCCGTGGACACTTTGCCCTTATTGCCTTTCAGGTGTTCTGCGAACCACGGACGCAGGATTTTCTCGCGGAAATACGCCGAAGTATCACTACCAAAAGCCAACGGGCCAATGGCCGAGCCATCGCCCAACCATCCGCCATGTGTCCAGGGGCCCAGCACCAGATAATTTAGCCCTGACGGGCTGGCTTTCTGCCACGCGTGATACATCGCAAAGGGGCCATAGCCATCCTCCGCATCGTACCACCCGCCAACATTGAAGTTCGCAACCTCAATTTTTGGCAGTTGTTTTAGTACAGCGCGCTTTTGCCAGAATGCGTCATAGTTGGGATGAGCGGAAAACTGATCCCAACTGGTGTCATACTGGGCCAGATAGTTGGGTTTGACATTTTTGAGGGAACCAAGCTCAAGATACCACTCATATGTATCATCTGTACCGAAGTCGAAAACATCGGCACCGGACCCACGTTCCATGAATGTGACATACTCAAAACCGTAGCTCAGATGAAACGCGCCGTTATGAAAGAAATCATCACCGATATAGACGTCAGCGGGCGAGGCTTGCGGGGAAATGGCCTTTAGTGCAGGGTGCGGGTTTGCCGCCGCCATTACGGAAAGCCAAGCCGGATAAGAAACCCCCAGCATGCCAACATTGCCGTTGTTGCCCCCAACATTTTTCACGAGCCAATCTATCGTATCGTATGCGTCCGTGCTTTCATCGATAGCTAGTTCGCCGCCGCCCTCTGCAAGCGGCCGCAACATCTCGAACTTACCTTCCGATTTGTGTCGCCCCCGGATATCCTGAAACACAAAAATATAGCCGTCTTCAGCCAGTTCCTTAAGTGGCCCGGTAAATATTGAGCGACCTGGCACGGCATCAACACTTGAGATTCCATAGGGGGTTCGCCACAAGAGAACAGGAAGGGCCGTCGCCATATGTTTAGGCTTGTAGATCTCTGTATGGAGGCGGATGCCGTCCCTCATGCTGATCTTTGTGGTGAGTTTCTCGAACCCCGCGATAGGGTCGGCGCCCTGAGTATTGTTGTCAGATGCCCAACCCCCAAGAGATAAGGGGATGGACAGAAATATTGCGACGATGATCTGCCGCATGTGTGACATAAAGAACATGATCAATTCCCGCTTTCAAAGCTTGGAACCACAGGCAGGATGAGAGCTGAAGGACGTGTATCGTCGTGATACACGGTCTGCCTTGCAACCTGCCACTCTGTATCCGTCGCAATCGGGTTCCCCGTGTTCTGGTTCGGATTGAACATCGGTGCAGCGCTGCTGGAGATATCTATGCGGATTCTCTCCCCGGCGCGAAAACGATGAGCGATATGGCCTAGCTCAATGGTGTATCGTTCTACTTTGCCAGGTTCCAGAAGCTTGGTTTCTTCATAACCGTGCCGATAACGTGCGCGAATGATACCTGTAGCCTTGGGCCCGAGTACTGCCGCTCTGCCATCGGGGTAAACAACACTCAGCGTTGCAGTGAAATCTGTATCCCGGGCATCCGACGATGCATAAAGATCTACCAATATCGGCCCAACAACATCCAATGGTTCATCAAGAACCGGCGACGTATATACCAATATATCTTCGCGTTTTTGCGTTTCCTGACGGTCAACACCATACATGCCGCCGGAAAGATCAAGCGCCACCGGATTTTTTGGGTCATATTTGTAAGCGTCATTTGCTTGAGACGAGGATTTCTCCCAACTGAGCGCGCCATCTCCGCTCGCCGAATTGGCGCTACCACCACTTGCGAAATAGAGTCTCGTAGGCTCGGCTTCTTCAAGTGGATAGGCGTCAAAACTTTTCCACTTATTGAGGCCCGTCACATAAAGCTGCACCGTGGGCTGGTTAAACTCTGAGCTAGAGCCTTTCAAATAGCGGTCAAAAAAGTCGAGATGTAGTTTTTTGATATCAACTATAGCGTTGTCAGCAAAAGCCACTTCCCCAACCGACGTGCTACCACCCATGAAACTCTGGATATGGGTCCAGGGTCCTATGACCAGATGCTGGTTGTTCGCGGCGTCAGAATGTTCTTGCATGCCTTGCCAGTAATAAAGCGTTCCAGTCTGGTCGCCATCAAACCACCCAGTGATATTCAGGACTGGCAAGTCAATCTGTCGGAAATCATGTTCTGTCAGTTGAATCCGCTGCCAATAGTCGTCCATCGTATCGTTCAGCAGCATCTGGCGGTACAGCGGCATACGCCGACCGAGTGCCTCATCCATGGTAAGGAGGGGGCGATGGCTGTAAATGCTTTCCCAGTCGAGCATCATCGAGTTCGGTCCCTGGCTGATTTTGCCAGACGTGTCGTTGAACCAGTTGAGGGCCCATGCCATCATGAACGCCCCGCCCTGCAAGGGTAGCTCGTTTAGATACTGACCAGCCGGTGATGTTGGCGCAAGACAAGTCAAATGCGGCGGGCGTTCCTTGGCAGCAAGCCATTGCACCGTTCCCCAATATGAAACACCCATCATGCATGTCTTGCCATTGGACCATGGTTGTTCGGCAATGCTTTCGATGGTGTCGAAGCCATCATTTGCTTCTTGAAAGAAAAAATCGAACTTGCCGTCCGAATCCCCGCGGCCACGCACATCCTGAACGACAAAAGCATAGCCATGGTTCACAAAATAGCTGGCCCATTCGGGAAAGTTGATGATTGGCATTGCTTTTATATAGGGGGTTCGCAAAAGGATGACTGGAAACGGGCCTTCACCAGTCGGAAGCCATACATCAGATGATAGCTCCACGCCGTCACGCATGGGGGTCCTGAGGTCAAATATGTGCCGAATTTTCACTGGCCCTTCGGACTGATCTGTGACCTTGGAGGCAGCAGCATGAGATTGGGCGCTCAGAAGCAGGAGCAGTAGCGCACAAACCGTTTTTGAAATCGCATTGTACATGGGGGTTCTCGCTTGTCGGTTACACAACTCAATAAAAGAAAGTATCTGCTTTCTTTTATTGAGTCAATGTAGCGCACGCGCAGAGCAGCTCCCGAAGCACATTGTCAGGCATGTGGTTTAGAGAGAGTTTGATGATGTGGTGGCTACCGGCGCATCTTGCCAAGCTCAGCAAGCACACATGGCAGATAGGATTTTGCAGAGGTCTCTGGGGCAATAACATTGGTAATCCAAAGGCCGCTCATCAGCGTATTCAGTGTTTTCGCGCCAGTAGACACGTCATATGACGGGTCAATTTCGCCGCTCTCCTGCAACGTCTTCATGATTGCCAGTAGCTGTTCTTCCCTCACCAGAACGGCTCGCTTTGTGCGCTCATGCAGTTCTTCATCCCGAAGGCTTATATTGATGAGCTCATAATCAATTCGTGCTAGTTGACACCTGCGTTCGTCGTCAAACTCTACCACCGCATCGCTCATAAATTTATGGAAGGCGTCAAAGTTTGCTATCCCTGACACAATCGAGTCCGAGAGCGTACGATCCACGACCGCCAACATAGCTTCGCGTTTGGTTTTAAAGTGCTTGTAAAAGGCACCCATGCTGATTTTGGCTGCGTCGCAGATGTCCGCGAGGGACATGCCATCAAAACCACGCTCCAGATAGCACTGCAACGTTGCGTCGAGAATGTGTTTCCGACGCTCCTCCATATATTCTGCACTTCGTTTAGGCATACAGTAGTTCCAGTTTTCCTGAGCCATTAAACCTTTGTCGACACGTACATCGTGGGCAAATTATCCAGCACTAACGAGCGTCGCGAAAAAACCTCAGCTAGTATACCGATAAATGCAGGCATTCCCGGATAAAGAATTAATACATGCTAAATGGGGATGAGGAGGAAAGTATTTGACGTGCTCTCTTCATCGAGCGGAACAAGCTACTTACCTCTTCTGACTTAGTGCTCTAATTGCACGCCGAAAGTTAGCTATCAAGTGTTCAGCCCCAACTCTGCAAAGAATGCTGATGATTTAAAGGTGTCTTATCAGGTCCGCTTTGGGTCGAATTCAGCCAAAACATCGCCATGCCACAAAAATATAATGCGGTACCATGCCCACTGATTCAACAGTAACATAGTGCTCACTCTGTCAAGGTAACCGCTACGCGGCGGCCTACGGCCGACCTTGACTGCCGTTGCGCGCAATGTTCCTTGAGTTTTGTGGTTGGGACGGAAGGATGGTTTCGTGGTTTGACAAAAGGATAATCACCAAGGGTTTGGTTTATGCAATCGAATAACCTGTAAGTGACAACTTTTCGTCTAGATAGTAAAATCCCTGAATTTAACCGCTCCGCGCTTGAAGCGCTCCGGCAACCGCTTGAAAGCGGTGAGGTGGCTGTCGCGCGGGTGCAGGCCCATGTCACCTACCCCGCGCGTTTTCAGCTTATTGCTGCCATGAACCCCTGCCGCTGTGGTTATCTGGATGACGCTGGCCTTGCGTGTGCGCGGGCGCCAAGGTGTGCGCTTGATTACCAATCAAAAATCTCCGGCCCGCTCTATGACCGTATCGATCTGCATGTGGATGTGCCCGCTGTGGCGGCGAGCGATTTGAGCCTGCCTGCGCCGCGGGAAAGCTCAGTCGATGTAGCCGCAAGGGTAAGCGCCGCGCGCGCGCTTCAAAAAGCACGGTTCAAGGTGCTGGGCGCACCTGCCCATATGCGGCTGAACGCGCACGCGGATGGCAAGGTTCTGGAAGAAATCGCTGCGCTTGATGCAGCTGGCCGCAGCCTGATGGAACGGGCGGCGGACCGCATGCGTCTCTCCGCACGTGGCTATCACCGGGTGTTGCGTGTCGCGCGCACATTGGCGGACCTTGAGGGGCTCGAGCATATCAACACCGGCCATATCGCTGAGGCGCTGACCTACCGCCGCCTGAGCCCCGCGCTGGCCATGAGTGCAGCAGGTTAGCTGAATATTTATTCCTTATATTTTTCAATAGGTTGAGATAATTTTATTAAAAATTTGGCTGATGCGGTCACGTTTTTTGGCGCCGTTTCGTCACCGTGTTAGCACCTTATGACGATAACGATAAAAACCAGATGAGCAAAGACGCAGATGGAACAGAACAGCTGGCTTGCTGAGCATTTTGAAGAAAGTCGCAGCCACCTGAAGGCGGTGGCTTACCGCATGCTGGGCACCAGGGCTGAGGCTGAGGATGCCGTTCAGGAAGCCTGGATCAGGCTCAACCGGTCGGACAGTGAGCAAATCGAAAATCTGGGCGGCTGGCTCACCACCGTGGTGGCGCGCATATGCCTTGATATGCTGCGCTCACGCAAGTCACGCCGCGAGGAACCGATCGATCAGACGGCCTATGAGCTGTCACCCGAGACAGAAGACGACCCGGAAGCTGATCTCATGATGGCAGACGCGGTTGGGCCTGCCCTTCTGGTGGTGCTTGACCACCTGAACCCGGCTGAGCGCATCGCTTTTGTGCTGCATGACCTGTTTGACCTGCCCTTCAGGGATATTGCGCCGATTATTGGCCGCACGGAAGAAGCCGCGCGCCAGCTTGCGAGCCGTGCGCGCCGTCGGGTAAGGGGCCGGGTACAGGGCCAAGTACAGGGCCAGCTACAGGGCGCGGCCCCGCAGGAGGATAGCGCCCGCCAGACGGAGATGGTCTCGGCTTTCCTGAAAGCCTCAAGGGAAGGCAATTTTGAAGCGCTGATCACCCTGCTGCACCCTGATGTCGCGCTTTATGCAGACGAGGCGGCCCTCAAGATAACAGCAGCCAACAAAGACAAGGGCGCACCACAGTTCGAGGCTGAGATGAGCGGCGCCGCACGGATTGCAGAAACCTTCAAAGGCCGCGCCGCCGGGGCCCAGGTTGCGATTATTGACGGTGCCATTGGTGCCGCCTGGGGCTTTGACCATAAGCCTGTTGTTGCATTCTGTTTCACGCTTGAGGGTGACAAAATCTCAAGCATCAAGGTTGTTATGGACCAAAAACGGCTGAGCGAAATGGATATCAAAATGCTCGGCGACAATGAGGGAGGACGATCATGAATATTTTTCTTTGGGTTTTACAGGGTCTGCTTGCGTTGCACACAGCAATTGGTGCCGCGTGGAAATTTAACAATTCAGAGCAGGCCGTGCCGTCGCTGAATGCCATTCCCCATGGTGTGTGGATGGGCATGAGCGTGGTTGAGCTGTTGTGCGCAGTCGGCCTTGTGGTGCCTGCCTTTTATAAGCCGCTTGCCTTTCTTGCCCCTTATGGGGCGATCCTGATCGCGGCCGAGATGCTGGCCTTCTGCGCCATCCACCTCGCATCCGGCGACAACAACATGGGCCCGATGGTATACTGGATCATTGTGGCCGCCATCTGCGCGTTTATCGCTTACGGGCGCTTTGTGCTCAGCCCGTTTTCGTAAGCCTATAGCTTCACATCCCTGCCGTCCTGCCGTCTTGAAAGCAAGAAATCTTTCGAGGAGGACAGGATGGCTATTGATGCAACCCTTGCCGCTGGTGTGTCTGCGGTTCTTGATGACCTGCCCCCGGTGGTCGACCATATCCAGAAACGGGCGGATTATGCCAAAAGCACATCCGCCCAAAACACGGTGGCGACCTATGAGGCCTATGGTCTGGCGCTTAAAACCCTGCAAGCGAGCCAGAACCCGACCGCAGGTGATTATGAAGCGCTGGACGACACCACCAAGGAAGTTGTGCTGCCGCAAACCGCAGACCTGATCTCCGCCAACATCGCCCTTGCCAACATGGGGCAGCTCAACACCAGCCGCACGATCGAGCCCGCTTACGCGACGGCCGAGAACAAGCTGCTGACCAAGCTGCTGGATGATTGCCAGACCCTTTCGAGCCTCTTAGCAGCAGAGTATGAAACCGGTACATCGCCACCATCAAGCGACCTGCCAGACCCGCCGCCCTCCCCCAGTGAAGGCGCGAACAGCGACACGCCCGATTTTGATCTGGATAGCTACAAGCCGGAAACGGTAACGGTGGGCGAGCTCGACCCTTACGAGCTGCCGGGCGATACCACGATCTATGTGCAGGACAAAACCTGAGACCCAACCCCCGAGCTGCCCCCAACCACAGGGAAATGACCCCCGAGCAAGAGCCCCCCAACAAGGACCACCCATCATGCTGAACATAGACTTTACAGCCCAACTGCCAGCCACCCTGCCGGGCGTGAACCGCAATCAGGTGGTCAAGTTCAACAACAGCTGGGTGCAGATCGGCCAGAACGGCAATAATGTGCAGTTTCTGGTGGTGTATCGCGCCATGGTCCATAAGGTGCAAAACCCGCAGAACAACTGGGTTTTTGCCAACCCGGCACCATTGTTTCCGGGGCAGGCGGGTACACCATGGGGCTCCGGCTGGGGTTATCCTGTGGGTCAGGCCACCCTTGAGGGGCAAGTGCCGGATGGGCGTGGCGGGCGCTATTTTGACGGGGTGGGCATCGCCCGCATCCAGATAGACACCAACAACCTTGCCAACCCGGCGCAGGCATTTCAGGTTCTGGGTGACGAGATCATCCCCAACACAGACGGCTATGAAGACCCGCGCATCTTTGAGGCAAGCGGGCGTTATTTCATCCACTCCCACCGCTATCAGCCGGATAGTTTTCGGGGTGCGCCGGGGCCGCAACACCGCATCTACAAAGGTTATGCGCCCGAACGCATTCCCTGGGTGCCGGGTGATATCAACACCCAGCAGCGGTCGCTTTTTGTCAAAATCACCGAAGTGGAAATCCGGAACAATCACGCCTGGATCGGGCCTGAGTTCTACTATGGCAGCAATGTCTCCAGCAATTTTGAGAAAAACTACGGCTTTTTCCTTGATGGTGACACGCTGTGTGCTGTGTATGGTGTTACACCCAACAACCGGCCTTTCACCATGCTGCGGGCCATACGCGGGCTTGGCGGGCAGGCGGTGCATGATTTCCCGCGCGGCAACCGTTTTATCGCGGAAGAGTTTCAACCCAATACAGACCCACAAACCAACAACACGCGAGACTGTTTCCTCAGGTTGCAGCAGTATTATGCGAGCTTTTTCCCCGGCCCTGCACCTACGGTGTTTTCATCCAGCGGCCCGCTGATATGGGACGGCGGTGTTAACCGTTGGCAAGGCGTGGGCCACGTGAAGGTGTTGCACGCCAACTATATGGCTTACCTGCGTCAGATTGTTGTCTGTGCGCTGGCGGCGGGGCAGGCGGCCAACTACCAGAATGGCCCGCAAAATGGCAATCAAGCCTATCAGGCGCTCATGAACATCAATGCTTATGTGCAGGCGGTGGGGCAGTATCTGGTTCAAAACCCCAATACGGCCCAGCAATATGTGGCGGCCTATCTGAACGGGGTCACAGGCGGCAATCTGCAACCCGGACAGGTCGCGGACGACGACCGTGATACTTTCATCAATGCTATCCGGTCGAACTTTATTCGTGGCAGCCTGAGCCGCCGCATTGCGGAGGCCTATAGCCTGCAACAAGGTAATGTGTCGCCGTGGCAGGGCAACCTGCTGCCCAACCCGCGCAACGGGGGTGACAACCGCGTCATTTTCCATCCGGCGTGTTTCTATTACAGCTTTTTTTACGAGATCGAGGCGAACACCTATCGGCTCAATCGCTTTTCCAATTCGTTTCTGGTGTATGATCAGAACAACCCGAGCTTCCTGCAGTTTGCCAGCAATCTGGCCCGCGCAGGCGGCAACTATCTCATGAGCTTCGGGCAGGATGACAACCGCGCCAAGGTTCTCCAGATAACGGCGCAGGAATATGATAACGCCATGGTGCATGATGCCACCAATTTTGCACCAGCGAACTATAATTTCGTAAATACCCCAGTGAACGAGACCGTGCTTTAGCCGGGCCGGTGGCCAGTAAAGGTTTGCAGCTTCCGCGCTATGCAGCCTAAGCTGCGCCCATGCAAAAGCAGCTTTATATTCTATCTGGCAGTTTGGTGATGGCAGTGGTGCTGTGCGGTGCCATATGGTTGCCCGAAGGCTTACATGGCACGGGCATGCGCTGGGCCGCGCGCGGCGCACTTGTGGGCGTGTTCATCTACCTGCGCCTTCGCCGCTATCAGATGCAGCCGCTTTATACCAGACATGTGCTGTTCTCTGCCGCAACCGGCGGGTTTTTGGTCATGGCCGCCGCGTGCCTGTGGCTGATGGATACAGCACCCGCCCCCCTCATCTGGCTCACGCCTATCCTAAGCGCCAGCCTTCTCGGCCTCAGTTTTCACCTGCTCACCCTCGGGCGTGGCAGGATGGTTTAGTGCGGCGTTATGTTGCCTCTTCAGGCCATTCGCTTACGGAAGTGAAAAAATGATCTGCTTTCTCTCTGATGACCGCCCAATCATCCTTCATCGCTCGCGCGAACCTGATCGAAATCAGAAACTTATCGCGCCACGCATACCTGAGGTGACACTGTGGATTTGGCCACCTATCGAACCGACCACAGATAAGCAACTGCCTGTATCCGTTTTCGTCCAATGCGCTGAAGACATCATCCTCAAATCGTCCCGCTTCGGATGTAGTTGTTGACACCCTTATGCCCAGAAACTCCATACCCGACACAACCTCAGTTTGCTGTTCATCTAAGCCTAACGCAGGAACTGTTGGTTCTGCATACGCTTCAAAAATTCCTTTGAGGCGTGACTTTGTCGTGCATGGGCCAAACCCAGTGCGACGCCCCCGCCCCGAACACAGGCGTTCGATGGATACGTATACTACCTTCTTCAATTGCCCCTCGGCGATGAAGTCGTTCTTGTGCTCATAAGAGAAAGGTAAAAAGTCAGGCATAAGGGCATGCACCATGAAGCCGTTTGCTAACTCGTCTGGTTTCCGATCACTAAGCTCCAGTAACGACCGGAGGTGATTGCCGGGAATATGAAATGTTACCCCCTCCATTCTTGCGTCAACGGTTTTGGCGGAGGTCTCCCAAGGGCTTGCTGGCCTGAACGGTTCGCCTTTTATTTTGCCGTACAGCAGAAACCCACCCACAAACAGGGCGGGTACCAGAAAAAGCGCGATGATATGGCTTGGTTTAACCATTGATTTCTCCGAACACCTGGTTATTTAAAGCTCTCGTTTGACACGCAAACCCATCTGCTTCCCGTGGAAAAAAAACGGAGTGGCCTGTCGAGCGCTAGCTCTGACATTTCTGTTGCTCGCCTCACCGAAGCTGCCACCTCGGAATGCCCGCAGCTCACACTTATCAGACAAATGCGGCAAGCCATTAGGCGGCAGTGCCTCGAGTGAGTTGCTAAAGCAGTCAGCCACATACTCAGAAACGTTACCTAAGGTGTCATATATTCCGAACGGATTGGCTGCATAACTACCGACGACAGAAGGAACTCTGGTGGCAGTACTAAATCTACCCCCGCCGTCACAGTCCGTGCATTTGGCGTTATTTGTACCAATTTCGTCACCCCACCAATATATTGTGGTGGTGCCGCCGCGAGCTGCATACTCCCACTCCGCTTCAGAGGGCAGGCTGTACTGAAACCCGGTTTTCCGGCTCAGCCAGACAACATAGTCTTGCGCCTCTTGCCAGCTAACACCCGCGATCGGCATGGTGTCTGCCTCCCACCCTTGTTTGGGGGGCAGCGATGCACAGCCGCTGTCATCCACGCATGCTTTAAACTGCGCATAGGTGACTTCATATTTGCCGAGCGCGAAACTCTCCGGGATTGTGACGGGTCGTGCAGGCCCTTCAACGGCCATGCGGGCTTGCTTGTCATAGTCGCGTGCTCCCATCATGAACTGTCCGGCAGGGATCACAACCATTTCAGGGCATTCGCTGCAATCCTTGAAACTTGGGATATCCTCAAGGCTTTCATCTGCGCAGCCAACAAGCAGAAGCGTTGATATTACCAATATAAATCGCATCAATTCCCCCATCAACCGTTGGCGTTTCGCCTAGGCTTGTGGGGATACTAGGGGCGGGACATCCTCTTGTACATAACCTTCGTGCAATGGTTGTGAGGGTGGGGTTACTCCACCCGAAACTCGGTGCGCAGGGTTTTGCTTTCCGCGCCATCGCGGGAGGCTTTGATCTCTGCGGTCCAGATGCCGGGGGTGAAGCCGCTTCCGGGGCGCTTGCGGCCAATGAAGCGGTAGATAAACTGGCGGTCTCGGTCCAGCGTTTCAGTTTTTTCGGCGAAGGTGCGGCCCATGGGGTCTTTGAGCTTCATGGCCCAGACGTCCCCCTCGCGGGCATGAAAAGCGTGGGTTGTCATCACCAGCGCGGGCGCTGTGCGGCGGATGCTCTCATTCGGCGCCAGCCAGATATCTGCGCGCTCAGGCGGGGCGTCTGATATGCGGATGCCGATCAGCACCAGCGGCTCGTAAGCGGGCGTTGCGGCCCATTGGCTCTCGTCATCCTCACTGGTCGCGGTGCAGGTGTCGCTCATCTTGCGGCCATCAAAGGGGTCGATGATCTCACCACCCTCGCGCAGCATATAGTGAAGGTGGGGGTATTCCGTCTCGCCCGAGAGGCCCACCTGCCCGAGCTTCTGGCCCGCCTTCACGCTCGCGCCCTCACCCACCGTGAGGCTGCCGTTTTTCAGGTGGCAATATTGGCTTTGGCGGCCATCTTCATGTTGGAGCACGATACCGTTGCCGCATTCCTTGCCGTCGATATCGCTTTCATCCAGCTGCCGGGCTGAGATGTCAGCCACGCCGTCGCGGCGGCGCAGGATGGTACCGTCCGCGACCGCAAGCACATCAACGCCTGTTTCCATCATGCCCATATGCCGGAGCGCGATATCCACGCCCTTGTGGTCCTTTTGGGTTTCGCCCATGCAGCGGTAATCGGTCGCAGCACTATCAGCGCCCGCGCCCCGGTCTACATAACGGGCGATGAGGCAGGTATCGCCGAGCGTGCAGTCAAGCGGGAACTTGAGGCCACCCGGGTTGGTGATAGGAGTTGCGGTGCCGGGGGTTTGGTTTTCCGTGGCGGCAGTTTTCTGCTCACTCTTTTGCTCGCAGGCAGTGAGGGAGAGGGCTGTCAGGCTCGCGCAGATCAGGGTGAAGGTTTTCAGCTTTACGGTCATTGCGGTTTGCCTTTCTTGCTCTCTCAAATCAGGTTTCGCGGTTCGCCTTCTCGGTCAGGCCCGATAGCCCTTCGCGGCGCGCAAGCTCGTCTGTCACATCGCTGAGCGACAGGCCCTTGGCACTGAGGAGCACCATCAGGTGGAACATAAGGTCGGCGCTTTCGCTTACCAGCTCCTTATCGTCGCCGCTTGCGGTGGCCATCGCAACCTCGACGGCCTCTTCCCCTACCTTTTGCGCGATCTTTTTGGCACCTTTATGGTAAAGCCGCGCAACATAACTTTCATCCGCTGAGGCACCCTTGCGACCCTCAAGAAGGGCTTCAAGCCGGGTCAGGGTATCGCCTACGCTGTTTTGATTGTCTGTCACTGTTTATGCCTCACTTTTCGCCGCACATGCGCCACACATGCGCCGCATACCTGCCTACAGATACGCCACACATACGCCTCATACCAGCCACACATTTGGGGTGTTTCGCCACACATTTTATAGCCTAACAGCTATTCCCGCGTTTGCCATATGGGCTTTTGCCTCCGCGATCGTGTGGTCCCCAAAGTGGAAAATCGAGGCCGCCAGCACCGCAGAGGCATGGCCGTCTCGCACCCCTTCAACCAGATGGTCAAGCGTGCCAACACCGCCGGACGCGATCACCGGAATGCTCACTGCATCAGAGATTGCACGGGTTAGTTCGAGGTTGAAACCCTCCCGCGTGCCGTCCCGGTCCATGCTGGTGAGCAGGATCTCACCCGCGCCAAGGCGCGCGGCTTCCTTGGCATACTCAACCGCGTCAATGCCCGTGGCTGTGCGGCCACCGTGGGTGAAAACTTCCCACTTGTCTGGCCCAACTTCCTTGGCATCAACCGCCACCACGATGCACTGGGCACCAAATTTTTCAGACAGTTCACCGATCAGCGCCGGGCGGTTTACCGCTGCGGTCATCACTGAGACCTTGTCTGCGCCTGCCAGCAACAGCTTGCGCACGTCTTCCGCCGTTCGCACACCACCACCCACGGTGAGCGGCATGAAGCAGGCTTCCGCCGTGCGGCTTACGACATCGAGGAGGATATCCCGCCGCTCGCTGGAGGCAGTGATATCAAGGAAGGTCAGCTCGTCCGCGCCTGCGGCGTCATACACACGCGCCTGTTCCACCGGGTCACCAGCGTCGATGAGGTCGACAAAGTTAACGCCTTTCACGACCCGGCCGTCCTTCACATCGAGGCAGGGGATGATGCGTGCTTTCAGCATTTTGCAAGCTCCAGCGCGGCCTTGAGGTCCAGCCGTCCGTCATAAATCGCGCGGCCGGTGACCACGCCTTCAAGGTTGCCAGCGGTTTTCACACGGGTGATGTCGTCCATGTCTTTCACCCCGCCGGATGCGATCACAGGGATCGAGACGGCGTTCGCGAGCGCAGATGAGGCTTCCGCATTGACGCCGGTGAGCGTGCCGTCGCGGTCGATATCGGTGTGGATGATGGCGGCAACACCTGCGTCCTCAAACTGCACGGCAAGCTCAGCCACTTCCACTTCACTGGCTTCCGCCCAGCCTTCCACAGCAACCATGCCGCCCTTGGCGTCAATGCCCACGGCGACCTTGCCGGGGAAAAGCCTGCAGGCCTCTTTCACAAGCGCGGGGTTTTTGACCGCGAGCGTGCCGAGGATAAGGCGCGAAATGCCAGCGTCTAACCAGCGGTCCATGGTCGCAATATCGCGGATGCCGCCGCCAAGCTGAACCGGGATTTTCACCGTGCCCAGAATGGCCTCAACGGCGGCGGCATTCACCGGTGCGCCCGCGAACGCGCCGTTCAGGTCCACCAGATGCAGCCACGTGCAGCCTGCATCTTCAAACTCCTTGGCTTGCGCCGCCGGGTTGTCGCTGAAGATGGTCGCAGCGTCCATATCGCCTTTGAAAAGGCGAACGCAATTGCCGTCCTTGAGGTCAATGGCAGGATAAACGGTAATCATGGTTTCCACTCCAAAAACGCACTCAGGAGCCTGAGGCCAACGGCCTGACTCTTTTCCGGGTGGAACTGCGTGCCCACCATGTTGTCTCGCCCAACTATGGCAGTGACCTGTCCACCATGCTCGGCATAGCCCAGCAGGGCATCACCGGTAGTCAGCGCCATATGGTAGCTGTGCACAAAATAGGCGTGGTCACCGGCCTGAATGCCGCTGCACACCGGGTGTTTGGCGCCCGCGTCTGTGAGCATCAGGTCGTTCCAGCCCATATGCGGGATCTTGAGCGCGGGGTCGTTTGGTTCCATGCGCTCCACGGTGCCGTCGATCCAGCCCATGCCTTCATGGATGCCGTGTTCATGCCCTTCATGCGCCATAAGGTGCATGCCCACACAGATACCAAGGAAGGGTTTTCCTGCCTCCAGCACGGCCTCTTCAATTGTATCCGCCAGGCCTTCAATCGCCATCAAACCGCGGCGGCAATCGCCAAACGCGCCAACACCGGGCAATACGATACGGTCAGCTTTCGCGATCACATCGCACTTGTCTGTTACAATAATCGTGCTTGAAAGCTTGGCCTCATGAGCCGCCCGCGCCAGTGCCTTTTCGGCAGAACGCAAGTTGCCCGAGCCATAATCAACGATGGCAACGGTTTCGGTCATCTAAAGCTCCTTGCCGCTTAGAGGCTGCCGCCGAGGGTGCCCTTGGTGCTTGGCACAGCGTCCGCCTTGCGGGGGTCGACCTCAAGCGCTGTCCTGAGCGCCCGTGCGAGCGCCTTGAAGCTGCTTTCAATAATATGGTGGTTGTTCACACCATAGAGGTTTTCCACGTGTAGCGTGACGCCTGCGGCAAAAGCGAAGGCACGGAAAAACTCTTCAAACAGCTCCGTATCCATCTCACCGATCTTGTCGCGGCTGAAATCAACCTTCCACACAATGAAAGGTCGGCCTGAGATATCGATCGCGGCGCGGGTCAGCGTTTCGTCCATCGGGATATAGGCGCTGGCATAGCGCGTGATGCCCAACATGTCGCCCAGCGCCTTTTTGATCGCTGTGCCGATGACGATGCCGCAGTCTTCCGTGGTGTGGTGCCCATCGATGTGCAGGTCGCCTTTTGCACGCAAGGTAATGTCGATTAGCGAATGGCGCGACAGTTGTTCGATCATATGATCGAGAAAGCCAATGCCGGTATGGACGTCGTACGAACCCGTACCGTCCAGATTTACCGTTGCGGAGATCTCGGTCTCCTTGGTCTTTCTTTCATATGATGCTGTGCGCATTTCATGCTCCGCATTGCAGTTTGGTTTGACCAATTGGTGCTCATGCCCCAATTTGAAAACATTATGGCTTTAGGATTAAAGCGCTCAAGACGCAAGGAATTATGCGGCTTTTGCGCACATAAGCTTGTAAGAGATCACTTCGGTTCATATATGCTTTCGCAAAGATAAAAAGTAGAAAAGGAAAACTTAAGTCTTATGACTCAGTTCCATTCAGAGCTGCCAACCTGGCATGCCACCACCATCTGCAGCGTACGCAAGGACGGCAAAGTTGTGATCGCTGGCGATGGTCAGGTCTCGGTTGGTGATACGGTGATGAAAGCCAACGCACGCAAGGTAAGACATCTGGCGGGCGGCAAGGTGATTGCCGGTTTTGCGGGTGCGACTGCAGACGCCTTCACGCTTTTTGAGCGGCTTGAGGCCAAGCTTGAGCGCCATCCGGGCCAGCTTGCGCGCGCCTGTGTTGAGCTCGCGAAAGACTGGCGCACAGATAAATACCTGCGTCAGCTTCAAGCCATGATGATTGTTGTGGACGGTGACACCAGCCTTGTTGTGACCGGTAACGGCGATGTGCTTGAACCCGAGCACGGTGTTGTGGCTATCGGTTCGGGCGGCAACTATGCGCTTGCGGCAGCGCGTGCGCTCTATGACCAGGACCTGAGCGCCGAAGACATCGCTCGTAAGGCCATGAAGATCGCCGCTGATATCTGTGTCTATACCAACGACAATGTGATCGTTGAGCAAATGGATGCATCAAGTAATACTGAGAGTCAGGAGTAAGTATGAGCAGTTTTTCCCCCCGCGAGATCGTGTCCGAGCTGGACCGTTTCATCATCGGCCAGAAGGACGCGAAGCGCGCAGTTGCCGTGGCGCTCAGGAACCGCTGGCGGCGCCAGCAGCTTGAAGGCCAGATGCGCGAAGAGGTCTTGCCAAAAAACATCCTGATGATCGGACCAACGGGCGTTGGTAAAACTGAAATCTCCCGCCGTCTTGCCAAACTAGCGGAAGCCCCTTTTATCAAGGTTGAGGCCACTAAGTTTACGGAAGTGGGTTATGTGGGCCGCGATGTTGAACAGATCATTCGTGACCTGATTGAGAACGCCATTCTGATGATGCGCGAGAAGCGCCGCAAACAGGTGGCTTCCAAGGCGGAAATTCATGCGGAAGACCGCGTGCTTGATGCGCTTGTGGGCGAAGGTGCTTCTGATGCTACGCGGCAGAAGTTTCGCAAAATGCTGCGTGAAGGCGAGTTGGCGGAAAAGGAAATCGAGCTTGATGTGGCGGATACCGCCAGCCCGTTCCCGCAGTTTGATATCCCCGGTATGCCGGGCGCCAGCATGGGCATGGTAAACCTGGGCGATATGTTTGGCAAAGCCATGGGCGGCCGCAAGGTGAAGAAACGCCTGAAGGTATCTGAAGCCTATGAAGTGCTGATGGGTGAAGAGGCTGACAAGCTGGTGGACGACGAGAGCATCACGCGCGAGGCCACAACGCTTGTGGAAGAGCATGGCATCGTTTTCCTTGATGAGATCGACAAGATTTGCGCACGCCAGGACGTGCGTGGCGGGGACGTAAGCCGGGAAGGTGTGCAGCGTGACCTGTTGCCGCTGATTGAAGGCACCACCGTGTCCACCAAATACGGTGCGGTGAAAACCGACCATATTCTGTTTATCGCGTCTGGCGCATTTCATCTGGCGAAACCGAGCGACCTGTTGCCCGAGCTTCAGGGCCGGTTGCCGATCCGCGTAGAGCTACGCCCGCTGACGGAAGAGGACTTCAAGCGTATCCTCACTGAACCTGACTATAGCCTTATCCGCCAGTATGTGGCGCTGATGGGTACGGAAGAGCTTACGCTTGAGTTCACCGAAGATGGTATCGATGAGATCGCGCGCATTTCTGCGCACTTTAACGAGACGGTTGAAAATATCGGCGCGCGGCGCCTTCACACCGTGCTTGAAAAAGTGCTGGAGGAGGTCAGCTTCACCGCCAGCGACCAAAGCGGTACCAATATCACGGTAGATGCCGCCTTTGTGCGTAAAAACATGGGTGAGCTTGCCGAGAAGGATAATGATCTTTCCAAGTTCATTCTCTAGAACGCGGCGTAATGTTCTTTTGTCGGTTGGTGGCTGGACGCCGCCAATCGGCACGTTATAGTGTGCCCATTCCATTCACCAATAGTGGGAGTGCATGCCATGGCCTATGACAAGAACAACATCTTCGCGAAAATTCTGCGCGGGGAAATTCCTTGCAACAAGGTCTATGAAGATGAGTGGGCGCTTGCGTTCCATGACATCAACCCGCAGGCCCCAACCCATGTATTGGTCATCCCGAAAGGGCCGTATGTTTCCATGGCTGATTTCACAGCGGAAGCACCGGCAGACCTGATTGCAGGTTTTATGCGCGCTGTGGGCAAAACGGCTGAAATGCTCGGGCTTGTGGATGATGGTTACCGTACGCTGGCAAACGCAGGCGACAATGCGCATCAGGAAGTGCCACACCTGCATATCCATATTTTTGGCGGCAAAGCCCTTGGTCCCATGCTGATAAAAGACTGGTCTGGCCAGCTCTAACCTCCGGTCTTCGAGCTTAAAGCTCGCGTGCTTCATCCGCCAGCAGGATCGGGATGCCGTCCCGTATCGGGAAAGCGAGCCCTGCTGATTTGCTGATCAGCTCCTGCTTTTCTGCGTCATAGTCCAGCCGCATCTTGGTCACCGGGCATACCAGAATTTCAAGAAGCTTGGGGCTTGTGCTGCTGCGATCAGGCATGTGTTGTCTCCGCACTCTGAAATGAAATCTAGTGGGCTGAACCGTCGCTGTCATTGGCCGCGAGGTTTGATGCGGCCATGGTGAGCAGTTTTTTGAGAAGCTCCGACCGGTCCCACACCTCCGGAGCCTCAAGAAGCGCTTGTTTCTCTGCCGGTGAAAACGGGACAATCATCGAAAGTGTGTTCACCAGCACGTCGTCCGGCGCTTCGGCGATGGCGCTGAAATCTGCGTCTAACCCCTTGATATCAAGGTATGCCTTCAGGGATGCCATCAGGGCATCACGTTCCACACGGGTTTTGCTGTTGCCGCCCCATGGGTCTTGCTCGAACGCTTTCCAGTCGGCGCGTACCTGCCGATACGGCGTGGTAACGCTTAGCTCTTCGTCAATCCGGAAGCGGGATAAACCCTTGAGCCGAATGACGATGCGGCCATCCTCAGTCTCATGAAACTCACTAATAGAGCCCACGCCACCAACGGTGAACAAGGGTGGCGCTTTTGCGCCCACTTCCTTCACGCGTGGCTGGATCATGCCAATAAGATTGTGACCGGTTGCTGCGTCACGCACCATCTTCAGGTAGCGCGGCTCAAATATATTGAGCGGCAGGCTCGCACCAGGCAGCAGAATGACGCTGGGCAAAGGGAATACAGGAATGACGGAAGGCAAAGCATCCAGTGTTTTGCTTTTTTCCGTCATTCCGGGGCCCTAGCTAAACAGAACGGACGACAGGCGCCGCCTGTATTTCATGGTGAAGGGGTCGCTGGCGCCTGCTGCTTCAAAAAGCTTCAGAAGCTGCTTGCGTGCGGCGTCGTCATTCCATTCACGGTCCCGCATGATGATGCCGAGAAGAGCTTCTGCCGCTTTATCAAGCTCACCTGTGCCCTGATAGGAAAGCGCGAGGGAATAGCGCGCTTCATGGTCTTGCGGGTCTTCGCTCACTTTGGCTTCAAGGGCCGCACGGTCGCCGGCGTTTTCACCTTCAGCGGCCAGTTCAAGCGCGGTGTGAATACGCGCGAGACGCTCTTTCTGTTTGGGGTCGTCTATCTCATCCTCAGACACTGCCTCAAGAATGCGGGTGGTCTGGTCGCTTTGCCCAAGCTTGAGTGAAGCCTCCGCCATACCGATCAGTGCCGCCGTGTTGTTTTGGTCGTGCATCAGGATTTGCTGGTAAACTTGCACCGCCTGCATGGCCTCACCGCTATCAAGCAGGCCGTTTGCGTGTTCAACCGCTTCTGCGACGGGGTCGCCAGCTTCTTCACCGCCTGCAAGGGCCACTAGTTTATCAACGAAGGTTTTGAGGTGCGATGCTGGCACAGCGCCCTGGAAACCATCAACCGGTTGGCCCTGCCAGAAGGCCAGTACGGTCGGCAGGCTTTGTACCTGCATCTGCGCGCATAACTGCTGGTTCTGGTCGGCGTTGACTTTCACAAGTGCAACCGCGCCGTTTGCAGCTTTTACCGCAGTTTCAAGCGCGGGCATCAGTTGTTTGCACGGGCCGCACCAGTCTGCCCAGAAATCTACAATCACCGGGCGCTGTTGGGACGCGGCAATCACGTCCTCGCCAAAGGACTGCATGTCAGTGTCTTTAATTAAATCTGTGCTTGCGCCGGGGACACCGGCGCCAATAAGTGCGTCCATCTCAAAACTCTTGGATCAAATTTCAATACCATACCAATGAGGCAAGAGAAGCCCTTGGCGATCTATCGCTGACCATAGGAGGTCGGGCTTCGCTTTGCCAGAGGGGATTGCTTATTTTTTAGCGTTTTTCAACCAGCGTTGTCAGTGAGGTTTATGATCAGCGGTTCATAACCGCATGCGCGAATAAATTTAATCAGATCATCAGGCGCGATGGTTGTGGTCGCGGCGTTGTGAAGTGGGTGGCAATTGATAACGCCGCCGCTCACCAGCGTTTCATCCAGTGCGACGACAAGCCGGGGTGGCTCCCCATCACTTATGCGCGCATTAAAAAGCCCAAACGGGGTAACGGAGCCGGGCTCTACCCCCAACATGTCTTTCAGGCTATCGGCGCTGCCAAACGACAGGCGACCCAGGCCAATGAGATCAGCGAGACCGCGGAGGTCGATTTTTACACTCTCCTCAGCCACCACAAGGGCGCGGCGTTTCTTCTTGTCTCGCACGAACAGGTTTTTGGTGTGCCAACCGGGCATGCCGCCGTCTGCACCAAGCCGTGCGGCTTGCGCCTGCTCGACTGTGAAAACAGGCGCGTGGCGCACCGTTTTTATTGTGATGCCAAGTGTTTCCAGAAAGGTAAAGAGCGCCATCTCTGCGGGATGCGATTCCATGTGCGTGTCCTGTGTTTCGCGTGTGCCCATAAGGCTTTATCGCATAAATACCCATGCATTTCATGAGCTTAGACGCGTTTCATAAAAAAATAAAAAAAGGTGTTGCAAAGGCAATGTGGATAGCTATTATCCCGCCTCGCAGACGGCACCGCCGCCTGTTACCCCTCACAACGCTTGCGTTGTGTACGCGATGAGCGGGCGTAGCTCAGGGGTAGAGCACAACCTTGCCAAGGTTGGGGTCGTGAGTTCGAATCTCATCGCCCGCTCCATCTTTTCCTTGAGAAATCAAGGCGTTACAAGAAGCCTCCTTGACTAGAAATAGTCTGGAGGCTTTTTTGTTTTTTGGGTTATGTAACAGCGGGTGCACGGTAGAGACCCAGCCCTTCAAGCGTGGTCCTTGTCAGTAGCCACAGCTCATTCTCGTCCCGTATCACCTTGCAGAGAACATTGATCCCGATCATCAGATTCTGTAGTGCCAGGGCCAGGGCATGCACATTCGCACCGTCGCTTAGTTCACCGCGCTCCTGCGCCAGGCTCAGAAGATGTTCGAGATGAGCCGCAGAGCTAAGTATGCGTTCAGCCAACTCAATACCAAGCCCTTCGGATGCCGGGCATATTTCGCAAACCGTGTTGACGATCATGCAACCGCGAGCATCCGGGTCTTGAGCGCGGGCCCGGCAAATATCTTGAAACACAGACGTGATTAGCGGAAGCACGTCTGTTTGCATCTCCTTATATAAAGGCGCGTCGGGGCTTTGTGCTGCATACTCCGGGATGGTTTCGCTAAAAAGTGCGTCGCGTGAGCCGAAGGCATTGTAGAAACTGGACCGGGTCATTCCCAGAAGTTCTGACAGGTTCTTCACCGAAGACTGCTCAAATCCGTTTTTCCAGAAAGCTTCTGTCGCGGTATTGAGCGCTTCTGTTCGGTCGAATTTGGTTGGCCTGACCATTATTTCATCCAATGTGTAAAAAGTTATGTACATATGTGTACATAACATCTATGTCTCTTTTTGTTCATATATGTACATAACATGGATGTCAATTGAGGGAACACGCTAAATGTCAGGCTTGAACGGAAAAATTCGCAGTGCAATTCAGCACTTCCGTGACACTTTGCCCAGGGAGCTGGTGGAGTTAGTTGAACAGGGCGCGGGTGAGATTAGCGCCCTGGATATTGTTGAAAATGCTCTCCATGTGGGGGCGGTTGCGCCGGGGTTTGAGTTGCCCGCTTATGGCGGGGGTATGTGTAGCCTCGAAGGTTATCTCGCAGATGGCCCGCTTGTCCTGACCTTCTATAGAGGGATCTGGTGTCCTTACTGCAACCTGCAACTGAAGGAGTATGACGAGCGACTTAGAGAAATTACGGACCACGGTGCCGCGCTCGTGGCGGTAACAGGTGAAAAGCCAAATGCAGTGGATATGCTTGCGTCTGCTGGTGTGCCGGAAGATGTGATCGCAGGCGCGGTGACCTCTGTGGGCTTTGATGTGTTGCATGACGCCAATAATACACTCGCTCGCCAGTTTGGCCTCGTTTTTGAGCTGCCTGAAAGCCACCAAACGGTGCTGCGCCAGATCGGTGTCGATGTTGGGATGCTAACGGGCCAGTCGTCATACATGTTTGCAGACCCCGCGACTTATGTGATTGCGCAGGACGGCAAGGTCTTTCGCGCCTTTGTTCCCAACAACTACCGAAAACGTACTGAAGTCGACGCGGTTAAAAAGGCGCTGCATGACCTCATGGCAAATCGGTAGTCCGTGGCGCACTGCCATAACCGTACGGGAAGCCCAATGCAGGGGTTCTTCGGAAAAATACTATTCATGACCGGCCTTAGATCAGGACGGCGAACCATCAAGAGGAATGAAACGATGAAACTTTATTATATACCCATGGCATGCTCGCTTGCTGTTCATATCGCACTGCGTAAGGCTGGTGTAGTGCCCGAGCTTGTGAAATATGACCCGGCTACCGGCATGGCAGAGGACGGCATATCACTTCGCGAGACCTACCCAAAAGGCTATGTGCCTGTTCTTCTGGATGATCAAGGCGAGGTGCTGACAGAGGTTTTGTCTATCATGATAGAGCTGGATGCCCGTTACCCCGAAGCAGGGTTGTTGCCCAAGGGGCGTGTTCAACGCCGACAGGCAATTGAGTGGCTGGCTTACACATCCTCTGAGCTCCATAAACGGTTTACAGTACCGCTCTTTTTTGAAGAGACCCCCACAGCAGAGACAAACGCACAGCGGGAACAGATTGCCGCCCGGTTTGATCTCGTTGAAGCGAGCCTATCGGACAAGAAGGCCTTTTTGCTGGGGGACGAACTAACAGCTGCAGACTGCTATTTGCTGGTGGTCATGCTCTGGACCGTGCCAGCGAAGGTCAGCCTTGATCGCTGGCCTGACCTCACAGCCTACCGTGACCGATTGCTCCAGAACCCGGATGTTTCGGCGGCAATGGCAGCTGAAGGGCTGATGTAGCAAGTTGCGGTAGCCAAGAACTATCGTCGGCACTCTATATGGTAAAAGGGTGTCGGCATGGCTATTTCGGGTTATCACCCTGCCTTCGGGAAACGGCCGCGAGAATTGCAAGTTTCTCCGCATTGCTCGCGGTTGACCAAACGCCGATCTCACCACGTGTGCGCAGACAGCCGATGCAATATATGCCGGTGTTATCCAGCTTGCAGGTGCCAACGCAGGGGCTTTCAACCTCGCCCCAGCTTTTTGCTGCGTCACTCACCGTCAATAGTGCGGCGGTGGTGGCTCAGACTTGCCGTCCCGCCCGCTATCTTCAAGCTGGACCACTTCAGCCTGCAGCTTCTCAAGCCGCCGCTTCAGCCGGTCAATCTCACTCCACTGTGACGTCACCGTCTCATTAAGCGTATCAATGGTTTCCTGCATGAAAGCGAACCTGATCTCAAGGTCCGCAATCTGCTGTTCACTGTCCGTCATTCGTTCAAGCCTTTGCCCGGTGATAGAGCTTTTCAAGCCGCTCACCATATAATTCACCAACAACATGCCGCCGGAGCTTCAGCGTTGGTGTCAGTTGCTCGTTTTCAATGGAAAAGGCTTCGTCTGCAATGATAAAACGCCGCACTTTCTCAAGATTAGAGAGCCGATGGTTGATGCGGCTAACGGCCGCGTCTATCGCTTTGCGAAGGTCTGGGTCTGTATTGAGGTCAATACCGTCGAGGGTTTTGTCCTGATCCTTGGCCCAGCCCCGCAGCCATTCAGCGTCTGGCACGATAAGCCCCACAAGGTGCGGTTTGCGGTCGCCATATACCATGGCCTGGGCAATCTCATCCTCAAGCGCAAGCATGCCCTCAATGCGTTGGGGCGAAACATTGTCCCCCTTGTCGTTGACGATAAGGTCCTTCTTACGGTCAGTGATCACCACATGCTGGTCTTCGTCAAACTTGCCGATGTCGCCTGTATGTAACCAGCCGTCCACAATGGTCTTGGCTGTGGCTTTGTCGTCCCGCCAATAGCCTTTCATCACCAGTTCGCCGCGAACTAGAATTTCGCCGTCTTCCGCGATTTTGACTTCCGTATTGGGGAAAACGGTGCCGACGCTATGCGCCTTGGGTGCCGCTGGCGGGTTTACGGATATAATAGGGCCGGATTCTGTTTGCCCATAACCTTGCAGGAGCGGCAGGCCAAGCGCCTCAAAAAAATATCCAACATCAGGAGCCAGCGGCGCGCCGCCAGAAACAAGCGCTTTGATGCGGCCACCAAACTGGTTGTTCACCTTGCGGCGTACCGTCAGGCTCAGGAAAATATTCTCGATCTTTTCCTTGAAGTTGAGGCGTTCACCCTTGGCGATTTTGGTGCCAAGCTCAATGGCGCGGCCAAACAATTTGGCTTTGGTACCGCCTTCTTTCTCAATCGCCCGGCTGATGCGGGTGCGTAGCATCTCGAAAAGGCGCGGCACTACCACCATAACCGTGGGTTTGGCTTCCGCCATATTGGTGGCCAGTTTTTCAAGGCTTTCTGCGTACCATATCTCGGCACCGATGGTGAGCGGCCAACACTGGCCCGCTGTATGTTCATAGGCGTGGCTGAGCGGCAGGAACGACAGAAAGACATTATTGTCGAGCCCAAGCCCGCGAAAAATTTCAATCGCGCCCTCAGCATTATGCAGGATCGAGCCATGATGGGTTTTCACCCCCTTTGGTGCACCGCCGGTGCCACTGGTATAGATCAGGCACGCAATATCGTGGCGGGAAACGTCTTTTGCACGGCGGGCAAAGTGGGCAACGTCTGCTTCCTGGGCGCTAAGGACCTTGTCCCAGTGGTGCACTTCCACATTGACCTGTTGCTCGAGCTTTACTTCTTCAATGGTGATGGTGTGTTCAAGCTCGTCTGACTGGTGGGCCGCCTTGAGGAACGTGCGCGCGAGGGATTTGGTGGAGACAATCGCCGCTTTCGCGCCGCTGTTCTCAAGAATATGCAAATGGTCGCGTGCGGTGTTGGTGACATAAGCCGGCACGGTGATAGCGCCAACGGCCATGATGGCGAAGTCCGCGATCAGCCATTCCGGGCGATTCTCGGAGATAATGACCACCCGGTCGCCTGCCACCACACCAAGGGCCTCAAGCGCTTTTGCAAGCTTGCTGACCTCTTCGGCGGTCTCTGTCCAGTTGCGGGAACGCCAAGCCCCGCCTGACTTGGCATAAAGCAATGGTTTGCTGGCCATCTTTGTCGCCTGATCAAAGAACATGGCCGTGAGGCTTTGCCAACGCGCATCTGGCTGCGTGTTTTGCATGGTCCGAGTCTCCCTTACCTTCCCCGTAAAGATCAGTTCTTTTTGGCGCAAAAAGGATTTTGGAGCAAGCCGGAACACTTGGCAGCGCTGTCAAAACAGTATGTAGTGGGTGCCATGGAAAAAAGTTGTCTAATCCGGTTGATCTTTCTTGCAAGTGCTTTGGTGCGGTGCCATACCCGACTTATGCGACACACGCTGACGCAGAACTCAGAAACGGTTTGTTGGCCATGAACGGCGACGAAGAAAAAAACGCAGACCATAGCCCCTCGGACGCTAGCGTCCCAGACGACTTCTCGACCGCTCAACCCAGTGATGCCGACGAACGGCGCTTGCACTTGCGCGCGTTTGATTACTGGCTGCAGTTGAAAGCCGAAAACGCCTTCCCGCTTTTTAAAGACCTGACACCTCAAGGGCTTGCGCCTTTCAAGACCAACACCTTGTTGCTGGAATTCACATCATCAGGTGCTGTGGTGCGTTTTGCGGGTGATGATGTCAAAACCTTGATGAACGAACCTATCGGCCCCGGCGTTAGCCTGGAAGGTATACCTCAGTCAGCATTCGCAGGCGCGCTTCTTGGCCAGTTTGAAACAGATGACGGGCGGGAGCGCGCGGCAGAGTTTGAATTTGCTGAAGGTTCGCTGGACTGTCGCGGCATCATGTTGCCGTTCAGCCGAACGGGGCACGCACCTCATTTTATTATGGTGGTGGTGAGCTATAGGGCGCCGGGCAACAAAGTTGAAGAGGCGGAGACCGCACAGGTTGCGCCAGAACTTGATGACCGACTGGGCGCTTGTGAGCGCGCGGCAGGTCGTGTCGCGCACCTTGACGGTGGCGGACGCGATAATCTCTATCAGGCTCTTGCAGCCGCGCTTGCGCTGTATGAAGAAGGTGAAAACGCACCGGACGCATATGACGCCCTTCTCAAGCGAAACAAGTTGCGCGCGCAAGACCGCGCACCCTTTACGCCCGTGCTGAAACTGACGTTTGGCAAGGACTACGACAAAACGCGCCTGACGGAATATGCCTCCGCACTTGCGTTTGCCAGGCGGCAGGGCGAAACGTCTGAGAGCCTTGTGGCTTTTCTTAAGGCGCAGCCCGGCGGTATCAAGGGCTGTGTGAAAGCGGAACGCATGGCACGGCGCGGTGAAGTGGGGAATGCAGCCCACACCCGCCAGGATGAAGCGCGGGCGCACGCGCTTGGCGCCCCCGCTTTAACGCTGGATACTTTCAATTCAGATAGTGAGTTTTGCCTTGTGCTTGCACGCCGCAAAGACGGCGGCGGGCTTGAGGCAATCGGCGTGGCGGATGCCGGGCCGACAACGGTGGATACAATGGTTCGCCGTTTCAAAAAGAAATAATCAAAAGAAAAGACCCCCAGTATCAGGTTGTGAAGGGACCAAAACAGTGACCAGTGACGAGCAGTATAAGCAGATCATGGCGGCGATTAGCCGTTTCGCGATAGAGGCGATGTCAGGTGAAGATTTCGAGGCGTTTGACAAGTTTCTGGGCCAGTTTTATGCGCAAGGTCCCGACGATCTTATGGCGGGTGATCCGGAGACGCTGTTTGCGGTTGCCCGCAGCATGTGGCAGATGGCGGAAACTCGCCCTGTTGGCAAACCGCTGATCAAGATACTGAACCCACGTGGTGGGAAATCCGGTTGGTCTACAAAGCATACAGTTATCCAGATCGTTAATGACGACATGCCGTTTCTGGTCGACTCGATCACCGGCTGTCTGGCCGTCACGCTGCATTCCCGTATCCATATGATGCACCACCCTATCCTTACCCAGAACCGTGACGATAAAGGCAAGCGGGTCACCGGTGATAAGGGGACTGAGACAACCGAATCCTACATGTTCATCGAGATTGATGCGCAGTCTGACAAGGAGGTGCTCAAGGAAATCGAAGAGACACTCGCTGTCACGCTTGCTGATGTACGCGCCGCTGTGGGTGATTGGAAAGCCATGCTGGCGAAGATTGACGAAACTGTTGCTTCGCTCACGGTCAACCCGCCGCCCATTGATCAGGAAGAGGTGGACGAAACCATCCGGTTGCTGCGCTGGCTTGGCGCAGACCATTTTACCTTCCTCGGATTCCGTGAATACCGCTTTGAAGGCGACCCATCCAAATTTGACTTCAATCGTGTTGAAGGGTCTGGTCTTGGTATCCTCCGCGACCCGTCACGAAATGTGCTGCGTGACAAGGAAGGGCTGACCCCGATGTCGCCGGAAATCAGGCACTTCCTCTCCGCGCCCGATCCGTTGATCATCACCAAAGCTAACGTGAAATCCATGGTGCACCGCCAGTCGCACATGGACTATGTGGGTGTGAAAATCTTTGACGCGAATGGTGTTGCCGTAGGCGAACGCCGCTTTGTTGGTCTCTTCACATCACTTTCCTATCGCAAGTTTGCAACCGATGTGCCGATCATCCGCGGCAAGGTCGCAAATATCATGCAGCGTTCCCAGTTTGCACCGCGGTCATACGCCGCCAAAGCGCTCGCTCATATTCTGGAAGCCTTCCCGCGGGATGAGCTGTTCCAGGTGGGTGAGGACTGGTTGTTTGATACATCACTCGGTATTCTGCAGTTGACAGAGCGCCCTCGCCCTCGGGCTTTTGTGCGCGCAGACCGGTTTGAGCGTTTTGTTTCTGCCATGGTGTATGTGCCGCGTGACAACTACCACTCAGGCCTCAGGCAAGCGGTCGCCGATATTCTCTGCAAGTCCTATAATGGTGAAGTGTCGGTTTATTATGCGAACCTGACGGAAGAAGCGCTGGCGCGCTGGCATTTCATTATCCGCACCTTCCCCGGCAAAGTGCATAATCCGGACGTTGAAGATATCAACCGTGCGATTGCAGAAGCCGCGCAAGGCTGGGTGGATCGGCTGCACGCTGAGCTTATCTCCCATCACGGCGAGGAGCGCGGCGGCGCCTTGCACCACCGGTACAAGAGCCGCTTCACAGTGGCCTACCGGGAAGCTTTCACGCCAGCACAGGCCGCCTATGACGTGCAGAAGCTGGAGGATGTTGCTGGTCAGGATGATGTGCGGGTTGATTTCTACCATCACCGTGAAGATGGCGATAATCGTTTCCGCCTCAAAATCTACCACGGCACCCAGCTGATCGCGCTGACGAACTGCATGCCGATCCTTGAGAACATGGGTTTCAAGGTGCTGTCGGAGCATTCCTATGAAGTTGAGGGTGTGACCACCAGTTATATCCATGATTTTTCGCTGGACCGGCCGGAAGGTACGCCTTTTGCGGTTGAGCGCCTGAAGCCGCTTATTGAAGAACTGTTTGTCAAGGTATGGCACAGCAAGGTGGAAAATGACGGCTTTAACGAACTGGTGATCACATCTGCCATGAGCTGGCAGGAAATCTTGATCCTGCGGGCGTACGGCAAATACCTGCGTCAGCTCGGTATGGGGTATACGCCAGATTATATCGCCGACAGCATGGTTGATAACGCCCAGATATCCGCCCAGCTTGTGGCGCTTTTCAAGGTGCAATTCGACCCGGCCTATGAAACCACAAACCGCGATACCATGGCGAATAATATTGTCACCGATATCCGCAGTCTGATGGATGCGGTGAACAGCCTTGATCATGACCGTATCATGCGCGCCTATAGGAATGTTATTCGCGCAACCATTCGTACAAACTTCTACCAACCCGGTGTGATTGACGGGGTTGATGAGCGCGCCCTCGCGTTCAAGATTCGCTCCCGCGAAGTGGACGAAATGCCGCTGCCTAAACCGTTTGCCGAGATCTGGGTTTACAACCCGCGCGTTGAAGGTGTGCACTTGCGCGGTGGGCCCGTGGCGCGCGGCGGCCTTCGCTGGTCTGACCGGCGTGAGGATTTCCGCACCGAAGTGCTTGGTCTCGTGAAAGCACAGCAGGTGAAAAATGCGGTGATTGTGCCTCAGGGCGCAAAAGGTGGCTTTTATCCAAAACAGCTACCCCCCATGAGCGACCGGGAAGCCTTCATGGCTGAAGGTATCGCGGCTTACCGCACGTTTATCTCCAGCCTTTTGTCGGTCACGGATAACCTTGTGGGCAACAAGGTAAAACCGCCGAAGGATGTGGTGCGCCGCGATGGTGACGACCCTTACCTGGTTGTGGCGGCAGACAAAGGCACCGCAACATTCTCTGATATTTCAAACGGCATTTCTGTAGACCAGAAGTTCTGGCTTGGTGACGCCTTCGCAAGCGGCGGCTCCAACGGTTATGACCACAAGAAGATGGGCATTACCGCGAAAGGTGGCTGGGTCAGCGTTCAGCGCCACTTCCGCGAGATGGGCATCAACGTCCAGAAGGACGAATTTACCGTTATCGGTGTGGGTGATATGTCAGGCGACGTGTTTGGTAATGGCATGCTGCTCTCAAAGACCATTCGCCTGAAAGCCGCCTTCAACCACATGCATATCTTTATCGACCCTAACCCGGGCGACACCAAAGCTGCATGGAAAGAGCGCAAACGCATGTTTGATATGCCGCGCTCAAGCTGGGAAGATTATGACAAGAAGCTGATTTCAAAAGGCGGCGGTATCTTCGCGCGCTCCTCGAAATCAATTTCACTCACGCCTGAGATCAAAGAATGGCTGAAGGTTGAAGCGGACGCGATGACGCCGACCGACCTCATTCATATGATCATGAAAGCGGAAGCGGATCTCCTGTGGTTTGGCGGTATCGGTACCTACGTACGGGCAACAGCAGAGAGCAACGCACAAGTTGGTGACCGCGCGAATGACGGCCTCAGGGTCACAGCGTCTGAGCTTAAGGTGAAGGTTATCGGTGAAGGCGGCAACCTTGGCATGACGCAGAAGTCACGGATCGAATTTGGCCGCCGTGGTGGCCGCCTGAACACCGACTTTATCGACAACTCCGCCGGTGTGGATTGCTCCGATAAAGAAGTGAACATCAAGATTTTGCTTACGGGTGCGATCGCGAACAAAAACCTCAAGGCCGAAGATCGTGACGCGCTGCTCGCTGAGATGACCGACGAGGTTTCCGAGATCGTTCTGTCGGACAATTATCTGCAAACACAGGCGATCTCGCTCGCGGAAGCGAATGCGGTACGGTCACGCGAATATCACCTTGGCCTGATGCGCGCGCTTGAACGTGATGGCGGGCTGAACCGCGAGATTGAATACCTGCCGACTGACGAGGGTTTTGCCGAGTTGGCGGCGAATGAGCAGGGTCTTTCCCGGCCCGAGATCGCAACGCTGATGGCCTATGCCAAAATGTCGCTTCTGGACATCTTGGTTAAAAGTAAGTTGATCGAGGACCCTGTGCTCAGGCCTGAGCTCGAGTGGGGCTTCCCGAGCGTGCTGCGCAAGCGGTTTGCGGACGACCTTTCAAACCACCGTCTGAAACGCGAGATTATCGCAACGGTACTGGCGAACGAGGTGGTGAACTGGGCGGGCCTGACCTTTGTTTATGAAGTGAAGGAAGAAACCGGCCTTGGCGTGGAAGACATTGTCGCGGCCTTCGTGATCGTGCGGGCTGTTTTTGGCCTGCAGGACCAGTGGGAAGCCATCAACGATCTTGATTATAAGGTTCCGGCCACTGTGCAATATGACATGCACCAGTCAGTTTCCGATTCCATGAAGCAGCAGGTGATGTGGGTCTTGAGAAACCTGCCGCGGCCATTTGATGTCAGTGGGTTGGTGGAACGTTTCTCTGACCCCGTGAAAAAGCTCTTTGGTATCAAGCAGGAAATCCTGTCTGAACCGGCGCAGGAAGCTTTTGTTAGCCGCCGCGATGCGCTCAAGAAAGCCGGTGTTGGCCACGATCTGGCGACATTTGTATCTGCCTTTGAAGTGCTTGCGTCCGGCCCGGATATCATTGAAGTGGCGGAGAAAGCTGATAAACGCGTGGATTATGTGGCGGCGGTGCATTTCGCGCTTGGTGATAGGCTCGGCTTTGACTGGCTGCGTCAGCGCGCAGACCGTATCCAGCCGGAAAACCACTGGGATGTGCTGTCTGTTCGGTCTGAGCTTGAAGACCTTGCCGACCAGCAGCGTGCGCTGGTTGAGAAGGTCTGTCTTGAAGCGGGCGAACGTACCGCGCGTCAAGCGACCAAAGACTGGGCGTCTTCCCAAGCTACGCGCATCATTCGCGCAGAACGGCTGATTGAGGACCTGAGTTCATCTGGCGGCCTGACAGTAGCAAAGCTTAGCTTCGCAACACGGCACTTGCGGTCAATCCTGCGCTAAAGGACCACACCAGGAGGAGGGGGCTCCAAAATGGCTTCTGAGCCAGAAACAAATAACAATGAAGCGCCTGCCCAGAAGCGCGGGCGCTTCTCCAAGGATACGCTTAATCTGGTTGTTGCTGTGTGTGCGGTGTTAATATCCGCCGCCAGCTTTGTTGCGACATACTTGCAATCGGACGCTGCCTACAGGCAGGTAAAAGCCGAGACATGGCCCTATCTGCAGCTCAGTTCCAGCAATTACGACGTTCAAAGCGACTCCAAGGTTATTTCTCTTAACCTTGAAAATGCTGGTGTTGGCCCGGCGGCGGTGAAAAGCTTCACGCTCTTTTACGATAATCAACCCGTGGAGACGGTTTGGCACCTGATGCTCGCGTGCTGTGCCGACAAGGGCACGGACAGGATGACGTTTGTGCAGTCCTATATCGATGGCTCGCCTGATGCGCCCATTATCACGTCGGGGGTTTCGGGGCAGATCATGCCAAGTGGGAACGGCGCCAGCCTTTTCATTGTGCCGCGAGATGCTTCGAATGCGGACCTTTGGGACGTGTTTGATAAAGCCCGGCACAAGCTTAGAGGCAAGGCTTGTTACTGCTCGCTACTTGGGGAGTGTTATCAGACAGACTTCCGGTCGGACCCGGTTGAAGTGAAAGTTTGCCCAGCCAATCCTCATAAGGACTATAACGGTTAAAAGGGCTCGCAGCTAAGCAGTCTCAATAGTTTGCGAGGAACCCCGAGCCTTCGCGAGGAATAGGGGGAGGAAAAGGCCCGGGGCGGAAGCTCCCAAAATTGGGGTTCAAGAGCTTCGTTAAGAGTTTCAGGGGAAACACACCTCTGTTACGACGCGTCGAGGAAGCGCCCTTTGTTCCAATCGTCAATTGTCGCAAGAATTTCTTCTCGTGTGTTCATCACAAACGGACCATAGCGTGCCACAGGCTCCCGCGTTGGCGCGCCTGCTACCATAAGAAACTGCGCACCGGGTTTGCCTTTAACTGTGACTTGATCACCGTCTGTCAGCACAGCGAGGGTGCGTGTCGGCACAGGTTGGCCGCCGACCACCAGCCCACCTTTGATGCCGTAGACGAACGCCGTATGGCCCATTACCACTGGTAGCGTCGCTTTCTCCGCTGTGAGTGTAATGTCAGCAAAGAAGGGTTTGACGGCGATATCACGTACGGGCCCGGTTTCACCCAGCAGCTCACCTGCAACCAATTGCGCCTCAAAGCCGGTCCCGTTCACAGTCGGGATCGTGGCTTTTGTCACATCCTGATAGCGGGGCGGAATCATCTTTTTGTCAGACGGCAGGTTCACCCAGAGCTGGAAACCATGCACATCCTCATCTGACGCTACTGGCATTTCAGAGTGAATGATGCCGCGCCCGGCTGTCATCCACTGCGCATCACCGGGGCCGATAACTCCTTTGTTGCCGACACGGTCGCCGTGTTCCATGCGGCCAGACAGCATATAGGTCACTGTCTCAAACCCGCGATGCGGGTGCTCAGGGAAGCCTGCGCCTTTTGCATCTTTCGGCAACACCATTTCATCAAGCAACAGGAAGGGATCAAGCACAGAGAAATCCGGCCGGCCGATGGTACGGTGCACGGTGACACCCTGTCCTTCAGGTGTGGCCACGGCCTGATACAGGCGTTCAACTTTACGATCTGTCATTTTCTTTCTCCTGCGCTCAGAGCCAATCACGGCCATGTGGCGCATCAAAATCCACCACGGGGCCGGCCGGGATAATGCCGGTTGGGTTGATCGTCTTGTGGCTTTTGTAATAGTGCGTTTTGATGTGGGTCATATCCACCGTCTCTTTCACACCGGGCAGCTGATATATTTCGCGCAAATAAGCGCTCAGCTCCGGATAGTCAGCGATGCGGCGAATGTTGCATTTGAAATGCCCCACATATACGGGGTCAAACCGTACAAGCGTGGTGAACAGCCGAATGTCTGCCTCGGTGATAGTGTCACCGGCGAGATAGCGGTTTTCCGCCAACCGTTCTTCAAGCCAGTCAAGCGTTTCAAAAAGCGGCACAACAGCTTCTTCATAAGCGCTTTGCGTGGTAGCAAAGCCCGCTTTATACACACCGTTATTGACCGTGTGATAAACACGCTCGTTAATCTCATCGATCTCGGCACGCAATAGTTCAGGGTAATAATCCCCTTCTTTTGCGCCAAGGCCATCAAACGCGCTGTTTAGCATGCGGATGATATCGGCGCTTTCATTTGAGACGATAGTGCCGGTTTTTTTGTCCCAAAGCACAGGCACGGTTACCCGGCCGGTATAGTCGGCTTTGGCGCGAGTGTAGATATCACGCAAAAAACGTGCACCGAACAGGGGGTCACCCGTGCTGCCATCGTCTTTATCGAAGGTCCAGCCGTCCTCAAGCATGCTCATGCCAACTACGGAGACACTGATCATATCTTCGAGGCCTTTGAGCGCGCGCATTGTAAGAGTGCGGTGCGCCCATGGGCAGGCGAGTGATACATAAAGATGATAGCGTCCGGCTTCAGCCTTGAAGCCTTGGTTGCCGGACGAGCCAGCCTCTCCTGACGCTGTGATCCAGCTACGGAAAGCAGAGTCTTCGCGCTTGAAGCGCCCGTCGTCTTTTGTATCGTATCCCTTGTCGTGCCATTTGCCGTCGATGAGCAAACCCATGTTCGCCTCCTTCATTCATTGTCATGAACTCTAAATAAGGATTATGGCGGTACTCAGTAGGGCGGGAAAAACGAAGGCGGTGTTGTTTAAAAACGAACGCGGCGGGACTTAAAGGTTGCAGGCGTTGCAGTCTTGGCCAAACCATTCAGCCAGATGGTCAATGAGCGCGCGTACTTTCATCGGCAGCAGGCGCCGCTCAGGATAGAGGGCATAGAGCATGGTAGCTGAACGCGGGAAGTCTGCCAGCATCTCAACAAGGCGGCCGCTTTCCAGCCCTTCATGCACATAAAAACGCGGCAGATTGGCAATAGCCAGTCCGGCAAGCGCGGCTTCGAGCTGCATCTGGCCAGAGTTGCTTGTGATACGCCCTTTGATGCGTACACCTTCGCCTGAGGCACCGCTACCAAAACGCCAATGTTTGGCAGCCTCGACGTTTGAATAAAACACGCAGGCATGGTCACGCAGGTCTTCCGGCTTTTTGGGTTCTCCATACTCAGCAATATAACCCGGGCTGGCCACAAGGTGGCTGCGCATAGTGGCAAGCTTGCGGGCAATCAGGCTGGTGTCATCCAGCTCGCGAGTGATGCGCAGGCCGAGGTCATACCCGCCACCAATAATATCCACACGTTCATCCGTGAGGTTCATTTCAAACTTCAGGTCAGGGTGCTTTGCGATAAATTCCATCAAGGGCGCACCGAGAAACAGGTCTGCAAAACTGCGGGGCGCTGTAATGCGCAGCGTGCCCACAAGGTTATCATCCGTGCACTTTACCGCCTGTGCCGCATCTTCAAGGTCATCGAGAATGCGAAGGCTGCGCTCATAAAAAAGCATGCCTTGGTCGGTCGGAGCTACGCCTTTTGTGGTGCGGGCCAGCAGCCTGACGCCCAAGTCGTCTTCCAGCATCTGTATACGGCGGGAAGCCACGGATTTGGTGATATGAAGCGCCTTTGCGGCGGCTGTCAGGTTACCCGTTTCAACGGCGCGGCAGAAGGTGCGAATGGCAGATAAATCCATGATAGGCTCCGTTGTGGTCAGGCGAACAGTGATGCTGTGATTCTGCTTCAGTGTCGCGAACGGTGCAACAAAAAACCGGCCCCGAGATAAAACAATCAGGGGCCGGTTTAAACTGATGACAATGCGTCCGGTCTATCGCCAGCGGCGGCTGATGTAAAAGCATGCCAGCCCGCCACAAAGGAACATGATCCCGAAGGCATAATGCCAGCTTATAGCGGAGGGATGGTTGGCTTTGACGCTGTCAAACAGCGTGTATTTCCGGTATCCGCCCTCTACTGGTTCAATGAAGCTGTTGCCTTTGTTCTCGCTCAAGGTTTTGAACGCATAATCCACCCTGTCGCTCAGGCTGCGGTTCTCACTGTCCGGTCCGCCAACGGACAGGAACTCGAAAATCATGGGCGATTCGCCCTGCTGGATCACACCTTCCGAGCGGTAGGAATATTCCATATGCCTACCATCGGGGATCGAATAGGCGAGGCCGAACATGCCGCCGCCGAGCATGATCATGATAAGGCCCGCAATAAGCCAGGCGCGCACAAACCGGCTTTCCTTGTTCTGGCGGGTAAGGATCACCCGGCGCACATCCTTGATCTCGCGGAGCTTATCCAGCTCCGCTGCGAACACAGACCGGCACAGGTCTTCCACATCGATGGAATAGGCGGCAATAAGCCGCGTGAATATATCTTCCGAAGGGTAGGACTTCCCGGTTTCCAGCTTGGAAAGGTAGGATTGTTCAATATCGGCCCTCGCTGCGGCCTCGGGCTGGGTCAGGCCAGCTTTTTCTCGTGTCTGTCGTAGATAATCACCAAACTTCATGCTGGTCTCCTTTGGGTGTTTTTGCACCGCGTATTTCGTTGAAAACACAACACATTCTTTGGAAGTCATGCTCGGAATGCCAGATGAATATAGCGGAATATTACGCCTATAGTGGAATATTGTTCGTTAGTGGGAATGATGCCGGTCGATGTGGCGTCTAAAGGGGAACAGTAAACATGAACACGACGGAGAAATATTTTGTTTGTGAGTTTTCGAGCCCTTTTGTGTGTGGTTGTCATAGTTGTTACAGGGCATGGTGCTCAGGCCTGGGCTCAGCAGCGTTTAGATGCTGCGACCCTTGAAGCGCTAACGGAACGCGCGGAGGAGAATAAAGTTCGACTTGGCCTCACAGCCGAACAGGAGGAAAAGGTCACACCGATTCTGGAGGCAAGCAGGGAGAAGCAGCTTGGAATTCTTGAGAAACACGGTTTTGGTAAAGGGGTAAAACCCAAGCTTTCACTCAGGGAAAAACTAAGTCTTGCCAGAGAAATGAAAGCTGTTCGGGCTGATACCGAAGCCGCCCTTTCACGCCACCTCAGCAGGGAGCAGATGAAAACATATAAAACCATTCAGGACGAGCGGCGAGCGCGCATGAAAAAATTCATGAAATCTCGTGACTCCTGAAAGTTTTTCTCTGGACGAGCTTTGTACCATTTGGCCCAATGAGTGGAATGTGTGGGCGTTGTTGGAAGGATCAGGGGTATTTGGGGCGCCGAGTCTTTGCGTCTTGTCCCATCGGGCCTCGACCAGCAAGTATAACCGCGCAGCTGATATATCAGCGACGTGAAAGGCGGGGTTTTGGCGAACGCCATGGCGAAGACAGGCATGGGTACACATAGTGATGAAATGCTGGTGGCAAGGGTGCTTGGTGGCGACACTGAGGCATTCCGTACGCTGGTTGAACACTACGAAACCACTGTTGCCGGGGTTGTGTTTGGCATGGTGGGGCCGGGTGCAGATGCGGATGACATCGGGCAAGAGGTGATGATGAAATTATACGCAGCGCTTGGTGGGTTCAGAGGTGAGGCAAGCCTCAAGACTTTTGTCACCCGGATAGCGATCAACCATTGCCTCGACCACCTCAAGAAACGAAAGAGGTTTTTCCGCCGCTTCAGGGCGCTTGACTACGAGATGGACCATGCCCTTGTCGGTCCGGTCGATAGCGGCAAGCAAGCGGAAGAGAGACAAGCGATTGCCCGTGCATTGATGAACCTGCCCGTGCCTTTTCGCAGTGTGATTGTGCTGCGACTCATAGAGGGTCACTCCACATCTGAAACGGCAGCAATCCTTGGTATGCCTGAGGGCACGATACTTTCAAGACTGGCGCGCGCTAAAAAACAAATGGCCGCGCAACTGGAGGACTATAAGCATGGTTGAGAAACTCAAACTGATGACCGAAGCAGAGAAGGCGGACGACCGGCTTGTCCATATGCTGGAGACCCACATACCTAAGCGCTTTGAGTCCGGCTTTGTCGATCGTGTGCTGAACCGTCTCGATAAAGGGGAGGAGCCAGCGCCCGGCATGGTGGACGGTATGATCGAGATTGCAGGCACGATGTCTATGATGTTTCGCCGTCTCGCTGTGCCAGCGATGGCAGTTTGTCTGTTACTTGCCGTTCATAATATCACGATGGCAAAAAATAGTGCCTTCGGTCCGCCAGACGACTTAATCGACGCTGTTTTTGCGCTTGTACCAGCAAGCGCGGATGCAGCCCTTTCACTCTGAGGGTATGAGCAACATGAAAGCAAAAAAACCGATCCTGAAAGTGGCTGCCATGCTGACTGCCACGCTGCTCGTGGGGATGTTTTTGGGGGCTGCGATACTTGGCGCTGTGATCCGGGACAGGCTGGAGGTACTGCGTGACATGCGAACGGCGGATGGTTTTGTAAGCCATGTCAGTCGCCTCATTGGTCCTGTGGAAGCGGACCAAGAGACAGAGGTGAATGCGATCCTGCTTGCCACAGGGCGTGAGGTTGAAAGCCTCGTCGGCTATCAGAAACAAGAGTTTATGATCTTGATCGACAGCATGGAGCGTGAGTTGTCCGGCCGGCTGACCGAAGACCAGATGACACGGTGGTATAAGGCACGCGAGAGAATCCGTGTCCGGCTGCAGAACATACGGGAGTAGACGGTTTTTCGGTTCTGTGTGGAATGAAACCATCTGGCTGGTCGTCTAATGGGTCAGGAATATAACCAGAAGGGCAATAGTCATGACAGCAACCACACGAACCGCCATCATTGGCCGCATTGCAGGCCCACTTGCGATACTGGGCCTTGCACTCTCCGCAATCCCGGCGGCGGCCGGGACGTCGGCACCAGCGAAACGGGAGATCTACATCTATCCGAAAGCTGGCCAGGATACGGCCCAACAGGACCGTGATCGCTATGAGTGCCATAGCTGGGCAGTAGGCCAAACCGGCTTTGATCCCAGCCGCGCGGGGCTGAGCGTTCCTGTACCTCCACAAGATACCAAGGAACGCGGTAGCTCGGTGCGCGGTGCCGTGGGAGGTGCTGCCCTGGGTACTGCGGTTGGGGCGATCACGGGCAGTAGCATTGGGAAGTCCGCACTCATTGGTGCGGGGGCGGGGTTTCTCGGTTCCACACTGAAGAACCGCCGGGCAAAGCGTAAAGCCGAGAAGGCCTATGAAGCCGACCTTGCGTTCAGTCAGCGTTATCTATCTCATGAAGTCGCGGACTATGACCGCGCGATGGGCGCTTGCCTCGAAGGTCGGGACTATACAGTCAAATAGATATTTCTAGGGCCGCAAACCGCTAGCTTTTCTGGCCAACAAAAAACCGCCCCAAAATGAGGCGGTTGTTCGCTGGCATCACCCATTGTCAGGTATGCTTATTTTGGTGAGATCACCATGATCATCTGGCGGCCTTCCATCTTGGGGCGCGCTTCGATCTTGGCTTCTTCTTCCATCTCACCTGCAACCTTGTGAAGAACTTCCATGCCCAGCTCCTGGTGTGCCATTTCACGGCCACGGAAGCGGATGGTTACCTTCACCTTGTCACCTTTTTCGATGAACTGGTGAATCTTCTTCATTTTGGTCTGGTAGTCATGAACATCAATGCCCGGACGCATCTTGATCTCTTTGACTTCCTGAGTTTTCTGGTTTTTGCGGGCAGCATTAGCTTTCTTCTGCTGCTCGTATTTGAACTTGCCGTAATCGAGAACCTTGCATACGGGCGGTTCCGCGTTTGGCGAGATCTCGACGAGATCAAGGCCTGAGTCTGCCGCGATATTCATCGCTTCAGCCGTTGTCACGACACCGTGGTTTTCACCATTAGCTCCGATCAGCCGGACTTCTCTTACCCTGATCTGATCGTTAACGCGCGGCCCTTCCTGTTTGGGTGGGGTCGCAAATTGCCCTCTACGTATGGTCGGTTCTCCTGTCGAAGTTAAGTGGCGGGCCACACATGTAGCCCGCCTTGCACTTGTACTATAGCTTGTAACGTGCGCTGTGCAAAGCCTTGAAAAGCGCGGGCTTTGGCAGACTGTTACAGATTAGCCACATTAGTTGCCAGTTGGCATCTCTGATTCAGCGGCGAGTGCGCTTGCTGCTTCCTCAAACGGCATCACTTTATTCTCGTTTGAGCCAAGGCGCCGCATGGACACTTTGCCCTCTTCCGCTTCGCGCATGCCCACAACCAAAATCACCGGTACTTTGGCGTGGCTATGTTCACGGACTTTATAGTTGATCTTCTCATTCCTGAGGTCCGTTTTCACCCGCATGCCAAGGGCTTCAAGCTTGTCTGCAACGCTTTGCGCATAACTATCCGCCTCAGAGGTGATCGGCGCGACGACAATTTGGGTTGGTGCAAGCCAAAGCGGCATCTTGCCGGCATAATGCTCGATCATGATGCCAATAAAACGCTCGAGCGTGCCAAGGATGGCGCGGTGCAGCATCACCGGGCGGTGCTTAACGCCGTCTTCGCCCACGTAGCTCGCGTCCAGTCGTTCCGGCAGCACAAAGTCAGTTTGCAGCGTACCACACTGCCAGGTGCGACCAATGGCGTCCGAGAGGTGGAACTCAAGTTTTGGCCCATAGAACGCGCCTTCACCGGGGGCGTATTCAAACTCAAGCTCCGCAGCCCTAAGCGCAGCTTCAAGGGCGCCTTCGGCCTTGTCCCAAATCTCATCGGTGCCAGCGCGCATCTCAGGGCGCGTGGCCAGCTTAACCTTGAAGTCAGGGAAGCCAAGATCGCGGTAAACGCTGGCAAGCAGCGCACAGAAAGCGACACTTTCTTCCGTTACCTGATCTTCCCGGCAGAAGATGTGGGCGTCGTCCTGTGTCATCTGGCGCACGCGCATCAAGCCGTGCAGCGCGCCGTGCGCTTCGTTGCGGTGACAGCAGCCAAATTCGGCAAAACGGATCGGCAGGTCACGGTAGGACTTGATGCCTTGCTTAAAAATCTGCACGTGTGCCGGGCAGTTCATGGGCTTCAACGCCATCAGCTTGGCATCGCCTGACAGAACCGGCGCATCTTCTTCTGTGCTCGGGATCTCATCCGGCACCACGAACATATTTTCACGGAACTTGGACCAGTGGCCCGACTGTTCCCAGAACTTGCTGTCGAGAAGCTGAGGAGTTTTTACTTCGCGGTAACCAGCACCTTGCAGCCTGCCACGGATGTATTTTTCCATCTGCAGCCAGATGGTGTAACCCTGCGGGTGCCAGAAAACGCTACCCTGTGCTTCTTCCTGCAGGTGGAACAGGTCCATCTCGCGGCCCAGCTTACGGTGGTCGCGTTTTGCTGCTTCCTCGAGGCGAAGAAGATAGGCTTTCAGTTCTTTCTTGTCGGTCCAGCAGGTACCGTATATGCGCGTCAGCATCTCGTTTTTGCTGTCACCGCGCCAATAAGCGCCCGCAACCTTCATCAATTTGAAAGCGTCGCCCAGCTTGCCCGTTGAAGGCAGGTGTGGCCCACGGCACAGGTCAAGCCAGTTGCCTTGCCGGTAAATGGTGACAGCTTCGCCCGCCGGGATCGCCTCAATCAGCTCTGCTTTATAATGCTCACCGATCTTCTTAAAGTAAGCGACAGCTTCATCACGGTCCCATACCTCGCGGATGATTTCCTCATCACGCTTCACGATCTCGTGCATGCGCTTTTCAATCACCTCTAGGTCTTCTTCTGTGAACGGCTTGTCGCGCGCGAAATCATAGAAGAAGCCGTCTTCAATAACCGGGCCGATGGTAACCTGCGTGCCGGGGAACAGTTCCTGTACGGCTTCGGCCATGATGTGCGCAGCGTCGTGGCGCATCAGCTCAAGCCCGTCATCGTCACGTTTGGTGATGATGGAAACGTCCGAATCCGCTTCAATTTCACGGCCTAGATCCCACAGCTCGCCATTCACTTTGATGGCAAGCGCAGCCTTGAGGAGACCGGGTCCAATGTCGGCGGCGAGGGTGGTGCCGGTCACCGGGCCATCAAACGTGCGCACGCTGCCATCTGGCAGGCGCAGGTTGACCGGGTTTTTGACACTCTCGTTCTCGTTCATTGGTCTGGTTTCCTCAAAATAGAAAATATGGAATTCGCGAGTTAACTATCCCCTGCGTGGAAGTCAAGCAATGCCTTGGTTTTTCTATCGTTGAGCCTTAAAAAGACCCCTGCTAGGGTCACTCACAAGTCACATAGATCTGGCACCGGGGAATTTGAGTATGACAGAATCATCCTTCATGGAAACCGAGCACGGTACAAAAATCGCCTATCACCGCACCAATGGCGCGGGGCCGGGCGTGGTGTTTCTTGGCGGTTTTATGAGCGATATGGAAGGCTCAAAGGCGTTGGCGCTGGAGGAACAGGCGCGGCGCGAAGGCCACGCGTTCGTGCGGTTTGATTATCAGGGGCACGGGCAATCATCCGGCGAATTTGCGGATGGCACCATCGGCCTTTGGCTCAAGGATGCGCTTGCGGTGATCGACCGGCTGACGACAGGCCCCCAAATCCTTGTTGGCAGTTCCATGGGAGGCTGGATCGCGCTTCTGGCCGCAAAAGCACGGCGCGCGCGGGTGAAGGCGCTCGTGGGCCTCGCTGCAGCACCTGATTTCACGCTCTGGCATTGGGACGCGCTGACGGAGGTTGAGCGCAACACCATCCTCACCGAAGGCCGTTTGTTGGTGCCCAGTGATTATGGCCCAGACCCTTATGTTTTCACCCGTGACCTGTTTGAAGACGGTTGGCGGAACCGCGTGAACCACGGCCCTATCCACCTTGATATCCCTGTGCGCCTCATTCAGGGCACCGCCGACCCTGACGTGCCGTGGCAGACGGCCATGCGCATCGCAGATAACATCACCGGCGAGGACGTTGAGGTCGTCCTTGTGCCGGGCGGGGATCACCGCCTTTCGCGTGATGTGGACCTTGCCCGTCTTGTGCGGGTGGTGGCTAACCTTGCGGAAGGGCTCAGGTAATGGCGGGAAAATATTCAAAATTGAATCGCGCACAGATTTTTGAGTTTTTCGCGCGTCTCGCGGAAGACAACCCAAACCCCGAAGGCGAGCTTGACTATGTGAATGAGTTCACGCTTTTGGTGGCTGTGGTGCTGTCGGCCCAAGCGACCGATGTGGGGGTGAACAAGGCCACGAAGAACCTGTGGCCGGTGGCCGACACGCCTGAGAAGATGCTTGCGCTAGGTGTTGATGGGCTGAAATCCCACATCAAAACCATTGGGCTCTATAACGCCAAGGCCGAGAATGTTATCAAGCTCTGCCGTGACCTGATTGAAAAACACGGCTCCAAAGTGCCGGAAACACGGGAAGAGCTGCAGGCTCTGGCGGGCGTGGGCCGCAAAACCGCAAATGTGGTTCTGAATATTGCGTTTGGCCAACCAACCTGTGCCGTGGATACGCATATTTTCCGGGTATCAAACCGCACCGGCCTCGCGCCCGGCAAGAATGTGGACCGTGTGGAAGACGCGCTGATGAAAGTGATCCCCGAGCCGTTTCAGTTGCATGCGCATCACTGGCTTATCCTGCTCGGGCGCTATATCTGCAAGGCGCGCAAGCCAGACTGCGCCAAGTGCAAGCTCACCGATATCTGCCTCTTCAAGGAAAAGACGATATAACCATGACGCATTTTGACGTGCTTGAGAAGCCGGTGTCAGTGGATGATTTTATGAGGCTCCGTGAGGTTTCAGGGCTCATCGCGCGAGACGCAGAGGGTGCGCGCCTCGGCCTGCCAAACTCGCTTTATGGTGTGCAAATTCTCGCAGGCGACCGAGCCATTGCCATGGGCCGTATTGTTGGTGACGGGGGCTTGAATTTTGAAATTGTTGATGTAGCTGTAGACCCCGCTTATCAGGGCAAAGGCCTTGGTAAAACAGTGATGCGGTACCTGATGAAATATCTGGAGCGCGTAGCGCCGCCAAAGGCCTATATCACATTGGTTGGTGATGAGCCGGTGTTTTACGAAAAGCTCGGTTTCAAATCCGTTCAGCCGGAAAGTGACGGTATGTATATGCTCGCACCTGTGATTGTGCATTTCTAGACCCTGGTAAGGGTGCCTGACAGCTGGGAATAGCTCACAAACCGGCCCCGAAAACGTCGTTTCTCTGATAGCTCAACAAAGGAGGCGATTATGGGTTCATCAATTTCACTACTGCTGGCGAGTGCCGCAATGCTGGGGTTCACGACAATCGGGACCGCGGTTGAAGCGGTATCAAATGATCAGCATGTTGTGCCGTCGCAGGCGCAAGGCCAAAGCTGCAGCAAAGGTAACACGGGCGTTGCGGGCATCAGTGTGAGCGGTAAAGAAGGCGATGCGTTTACGATTTCACTAACCTGCGGTTCCACTGTTGTGACCTCATGCACTGCTACGGTAAACAGTTCTGGTATCGGGCAATGTCAGTCTCAGGCCACTATGCCAAATAGCGAAGCCATGACCTGCCCGGTCAAACCCGCGGGCGGCAATTCAAAACAAGCCAATGTAACGGCGACAAGTTGCTATTAATCAGCGGCAGGCTTGATGCGCCTATGATGCGACTATACAGGCAACGAAGGCCGGGGCTTCCCGGCCTTTTTGCATCGGTATCCCCGACTGAACCGCATGACAGGTCTGGAATTAGAGTTAGAACGATCTAGATATCTGGTCTGACATCTTATGTTCTCAGGGGGACTATATGCGTATCTTGAAACTTCTCGGCCTCACGCTGTTGGTGCTGATCACCGTGATGGTGACGCGCACCTTTGTGATGCTGCCAGCGGGCGAGGCACGAACGCTTAGAAGTGCGGAAATAGACCCTGTTGAAGCCCGCCGCATCGGTGAGAACCTTGCCGCCGCCATCCGGTTCCCGACCATCAGCCATAGCTTTGAAGAGGCGCCTGATGATGAGGCATTCAAGGGTTTCCACGCCTTCCTTGAAACTACTTATCCAAACGTGCACCGAGTGATGGAGAAGGAAGTCGTCTCAGACTATTCCCTGATGTACCGCTGGCCTGCGGGGGTAGAGAGCAGCAAAAAACCGATCGCCCTTCTGGCTCATATGGATGTGGTGCCAATCCCCGAATATGGGCTGAAGGATTGGAAGTATCCACCGTTTGACGGTGTGATCGATGAGGACGGTGTGCTTTGGGGGCGTGGCGCACTTGATGACAAGGGCATATTGATCTCTTTGATGGAAGCGGCGGAACGGCTGGCGATCGCGGGTTTCACCCCAGACCGGGATATCTATTTCCTTTTTGGGCATGATGAAGAACTGGGCGGCGATCTGGGTGCGATCAAGATGGCCGAACGCCTCGCGGCCAAGGGCGTACAGCTCGCGTGGGCGATGGATGAGGGCTCCGCAATGACAGACGGTATTGTGCCCGGTATCAAAAGCCCGGTGGCGCTCGTGAGCCTTGGTGAAAAAGGCTCAGTCACCCTCCGGTTTTCGGCCGAAGATGAAGGCGGGCACTCAAGCGCACCAAAAGAGTTTACGGCTGCAAGTCTTGCCGCCAAAGCGGGTGTGGCGGTGATGGACAACCCCTATGACCCGGTGCTGGATGAGCATCTGGAGGAGTTTTTATTTGCTGTGGCGCCTGAGCAGCCTTTCATCAACCGTATGATGATCGCGAACCTGTGGCTCACCCGTCCGCTGCTCGAGGTGGAGCTTTCAAAAAGTCCGACCGTGGCGGCTTTCATGCGCACAACAACAGCCTTCACCATGATGAAATCGGGCACCAAAACCAACATTCTGCCGCAGTACGGCGAAGCGGTCGTGAACTACCGCATTCACCCCCGCGATACGGTGGAGAGCGTGACCGAACGTGCGCGTAGCCTTGTGGATGACGAGCGAGTCACCATCACCAACCTGGGTGGTGGGCGTGAGGCCACCAGCATGTCGGATGCTCTGGGCGAAGGTTATAAAACCATTGAAGCCACGATCCGGGATGAATTTAGCGATATCCCCATTGCGCCCACACTCACGGTACAGGGGACAGACGCGCGGCACTATGACGCTGTGGCAGATGGGGTGTACCGTTTCATGCCGTTTGTGTTCAAACCCGAGGATCTCAAGCGTATCCACGGCACCAATGAAGCCGTACCCATCACTGTGATCGCCCGGCAGGTGGATTTTTTTGAGAAACTCATGCGGCGCTCGGCAGGCGAATAGCACTAATGCGTGAGTCTAGCCCTCCGCAGTAGTGGGGGGCTTCAAAGTGCGCTAGTATACCTAGCGAGTATTCGACGAACCGAAGGTCATCTGAGGAGGGGAAGATGAAAAAGCTCCCGGTTATCACCATCATTTTTGCTACCTGTTTTGCTGTCACAGGCTTTGGTGCGGCGCAGGCGCTTGATCACCACGAGAAGGGTGACATGCACGACGTGCACAAGGCGGCGATGGAAAAAGCACAAACCAAGTGCGACGCGGCGATGAAAAAGGCCGAAGGCGGGTCCGATGACGACAGGGCCAAAGCCCAAGCCAAGTGCGACAAGGCCATTGCCAAAGCCCACAAGAAACAAGCCAAAGACATGGGCAAGGAACACAAGAGACACGCCAAGGATATGGCTAAGGCTCATAAAAAACATGCCAAGGACATGGCAAAAGAGCACAAGAAGCACGCCAAAAAGATGAAGGATAAGGCCAAAAAAGAGAAGGATGAGCACGAAGACGAGGAAGAGGAAGACCCCTCAGCCTAAGGTGCACTCTTATTTCACGTGAAACCGCTGCCGAGGCAATTTTGGCAGCGGTTTTTGTTGCTGATTTTCAGGTGTTATCGATTTCCATCAGTATGAGGGTGCGGCCTGGCACTTTTGCTATATCGGTGCCTGTCTCCCTAAAACCAAGCGACGCATAAACATGCCGCGCGCGGGCATTCTCTTCATACACATCGAGCCGGATGGTTTTGAGTGTCTGGTCTTTGGAGAAATGTTTCAGTATGTCTCGCATGAAGGTAGTGCCAAGCCCGGCACCACGCCGCGCCACGATGATCCGGCGCCATTCCAGGCGTTCGGGTGTGTTATAAGTCAGGATCGCGTAGCCCAGCGGTTTTTCTTCAACATCTTCCGCGACGAAATAATGGTAACTGGGGTGCGCCATTTTTTCGCGGTGGGTATCTTCGTCCCAGCAGTGTACATATTGATTTGCCGGGTCGAGCTCTAACGCCCGAATGAAAAAAATATCCTCCTCATTGGCTGGCCTGATCCGGTAATAAGGTGCCATATAAACAATCCCCCAATCGCGTTATGGAAAACCACTATGACAGAATTTGAGCTTCACCCGCAACTACTTGCAGATACGGTGGAAATCTGCTCCCTGCGCCTTTGCCGTGTGCTTATGATGAACGACAGCACATACCCGTGGCTCGTTCTGGTGCCTGAACGCGCTGAGGTCCGCGAGATACATGCGCTCAAGGAGGCTGACCAGCAAACCCTGATGCGGGAAATCAGCCATGTGGCATCTGTGATGGAGACGCTGTTTGAGGCGGATAAGATGAATGTGGCTGCGCTTGGCAATATGGTGGCGCAGCTCCATATCCATATCATCGCGCGCTATGAGGGGGACGTCGCCTGGCCCGGCCCTGTGTGGGGTAAAGTGCCAGCGAAAGCCTATGTGCCCGCCGCACGAGGTGACACCATCGCCAAAATAAAAGAGGCGCTCGAAAGCGCCTCATGAATGTCTCGCACGCCCGCTGATCTTAATGGCGGAAGTGGCGCATGCCAGTGAACACCATGGCAAGGCCCGCTTCATCTGCGGCGGTGATCACTTCCTCGTCGCGCATGCTGCCGCCCGGCTGGATGATCGCTGTTGCCCCCGCTTCCGCAGCAGCCAGCAGGCCGTCCGCAAACGGGAAGAAGGCGTCACTTGCCACCACGCTGCCTTTGGCGAGGCTCTCGCTTTCGCCCGCCATCTCGGCGGCTTCACCGGCACGGATGGCGGCGATACGGCTGCTGTCCCGCCGGTTCATCTGGCCTGCGCCGATGCCCACGGTCATGCCGTCCCGCACATAAACGATGGCGTTTGATTTCACATGTTTGCCAACCTGGAAGGCGAACAGCATGTCCTTGAGCTCATCGTCCGACGGCGCGCGTTTGGTCACCACCTTCAGGTCATCGAGTGTGATGCGGCCGGTATCCCGGTTCTGCACCAGATAACCCCCAGAAACAGACTTCACCATTTTGGCAGCCTGTGCCGGGTCCGCAAGGCCACCAGTGGTGAGCAGGCGCAGGTTTTTCTTCGCCGCAATAATCGCTTTGGCGTCATCGGTGACATTGGGGGCGATAATCACCTCGGTGAAGACCTTGACGATCTCGGTCGCTGTGTCTGCATCCAGCGTGCCATTCAATGCCACAATACCACCAAAGGCGGAAACCGGGTCACATTTCAGGGCCTTCTCATAGGCTTCCTTGAGCGTTGCGCCTTTTGCCACGCCGCATGGGTTGGCGTGTTTGATGATGGCCACCGTTGGCACGCTCGGGTCAAACTCGCTCACCAGCTCAAAGGCGGCGTCGGTGTCATTGAGGTTATTGTAGGAAAGCTCTTTGCCTTGGTGCTGGGTTGCTGTTGCAATACCCGGGCGTGCTTCGGCGTTGCGGTAGAAGGCTGCAACCTGATGCGGGTTTTCGCCATACCGGCATTCCTGCACTTTTGTGCCAGAAACTGTCATGCGGTCCGGGAAGGTCACACCGTTCTGTTCCGCATACCATTGACTGATGGCGGTATCATACGCGGCCGTGCGGGCGTAAGCTTTTGCGGCCATGGCTTTGCGGGTGGCGTGGGTGGTGCCGCCCTGTGTTTTAATCTCGGCAATGATGGCTGGATAGTCAGCGGGATCAGTGACGATGGTAACAAAACCGTGGTTTTTCGCCGCTGAGCGCACCATGGCTGGCCCGCCGATGTCGATATTCTCGATACAGGTATCAAAATCAGCGCCAGAGGCGACGGTCGCTTCAAACGGATAGAGGTTCACGGCCACAAGGTCGATGCCGCCAATCTCGTGCTCTTCCATGGCTTTCACGTGGTCGGCATTGTCGCGAAGCGCGAGGAAACCGCCGTGAATTTTAGGGTGCAGGGTTTTTACCCGGCCGTCCATCATCTCGGGGAAGCCGGTATGGTCTGCCACTTCTTTAACGGGAATACCTGCGTCGCGGATTGTTTTGGCCGATCCGCCGGTGGAAAGAATTTCCACACCGTTTTCCGCCAGTGCTTTTGCAAGCTCAACAAGCCCGGTTTTATCGGAAACCGACAAAAGCGCACGTTTGATAACAACTTTATCCATTGGTTATGGTCGCCTCTAAAAATAGAAAACACCTGACCCCCCGCAACCCAACAGCGGATGATCAGATGTTCATTTCACTCAAAACCCAATTGCAAATGGGTTGGTTTGTCCCCTCGCCTGAGCCCCTTTGGGCCCCTTCTTTTGATAGTGTCACGACAATTTGCTTTGTGGCTTCCGGTCTGTCGGGCTTGCTGAGATACAGGCTGTCCTCAATCTCTGCGATGCCGCCATCGGCGTCGAAAATCCAGGTTTTGCCGGAACGGGTTTCAAGCGTGATCCGCCCGTCTGGGGCCTTGAGCGCCTTGACCTGCGGATGCAGGTGGAAACGCAGCAACACCTGCTGGCCGCTCAGCTTCCTGAGCTTGGGCCCGAACAACCTGTCGCTGCCTTTAAGGCGTGTTCCGTCGCTTGAAAGCTCTACAATACGTTCGTGTTTAACACCAAAACGCTTCAGGTAACCGTCATGGGTGGTGCGCAGCCGTACGCTTTCTTCCATCACTTCCCGGATGGTGAGCGTCTCGGAAACCCCGGCGCCCAAACGGCCATCGTCCATCAACCGTGTTGAGTTGCGGTCCCCGATCACGAGCGCGGAATGGGCGGCTGTTGTGCGCGCCAGTTTGGCAAGCTGCGGCATCGGCCCGCGTTTTGAGGCAGGCCCCACGCTCACAATCAAGCGTTCCTGCCCGTTTGAGAACTCAAGGGCGGAGGTGCTGGCGTGCCCGCGTGCGGCGAAATTGCCGCCGGGTGGTGGCCCGGCGTCCAAAATCAGGCAGGCCTTTCCTGCAACAATGCGCTGAAACCCTGAGTGGGCCGCATTCTCTATGGCTTTGCCCTTGGCTTCGCTGGCGGCCAATATGGCGTTGGTTCCGTGGCCGCCTTCGGCTGTGACCCCGCCAAACTGTGCGAAGCTGCCGTCACCGTGGCGCATGGCGCGCACAAAGGGCCCGATGCGGTCAAGCGTGGTTTGCACCCAGGGCGGCAAATCGTCACCGCGTTCCTGAAATGCACCCCGTACGAGGATCAGAAGCTGCATGGTGCGGATGGCATCTGCCGTGTTTCGGCTCGCAGGACCGCCGTCTGGCAGGATGAAGTTCTTGAGCGTGCGCTCAAGCTCGAGGGCACCACGGTTCAGCCACGCAGCGCCGCCTGGTAGTAGCAGGCCACACAGCGTAAGGGCCGCAGTGCTGTAAACCCGCGGCAGGCCGTGCTCAGTATCGCGCCACACCCGCATCAGGTGACGTGTTTGGCGCGCAAAGCTGGTGAGTACCTTGGAACGATAGACGAGATCATCGGCCGAGAGGATTAGCGGTGCGTGGGTCAGCCAGTTGATCAGCCGCCGCGCGAGAGTTTCCGCCTCCCATGCTTCTTTGAACCAGTCTTCCCCGAAAGGCAGCCACCACCCGAGGATGGTTTCTGCCGCGTCGCGTGCTTTTATCTGGTCACCAACCTGGGCCAGGTCTTGCAGCCAGTGAAAGCTATGGGCGTATCTGCGGAAGGCAGGCGAGGCGCTATCAAGTCTGATCCAGAATTCTTCCTTGAGAGCGTGTTGCTCGCCCTCAAACAGCATGTCACCGCCAAAAATGGCTGAGCCGAGCGTTGCGTTCCCCGGCGCCGGGTCGTCCGGGCTGCCCAGCAATTGGCCCGGGTGGCGGCCATGCAACCGGTAGCTATAAAGCGATGTGGTATATCCCCACTCGCGCACGGAGCGACCAAAGCGCGATAGAAGTTCAAGGACAAGGGGGGTGCCGCTATCACGCCGAAGGGTCGAGCGTGACATGGGGGACCGGGCCGCATATTCGGCTATTTGATCAAAGGCCGCGTTCATCGCCGCCTGCTCCCTATCCTTAAAAGTTCAATACTCTGAAAATACTAACGCGGTTTATACCCTGAGCGCCGCGATGTTGGACGCGTAAGCATCCGCCCCGCCTTTGAAGGTGGCGCTACCGGCCACGATGACATCTGCGCCTGCACTTACCACCTGTTTGATGGTGTTCGCGTTCACGCCGCCATCTACCTCAAGGTCGATATCAAGGCCAAGGGCGTCGATGCGCTTGCGGATCGCTTCAATCTTCCTCAACTGGCTCTCAATAAAGCTCTGGCCACCGAAGCCCGGGTTAACCGACATGACCAGAATAAGGTCCAGCTCTTCATAAAGATAGTCGATTGTGCTTTCAGGTGTAGATGGGTTGAGCGATACGCCCGCTTTCACGCCCAGGGCCCGAATGGCCTGCAGGGTGCGGTGCGTGTGGGGGCCTGCTTCCACATGGGCGGTGATGATATCCGCGCCGGCGTTTGCGAAAGCCTCAATGTAGGGGTCCACCGGTTCAATCATCAGATGAACGTCAAAAACCTTGCTGGAATGGGGCCTCAGGGCTTTCACAACATCGGGGCCGATCGTGATGTTGGGGACAAAGTGGCCGTCCATCACATCGATGTGGATATAGTCGGCGCCAGCGGCGTCAACGGCTCTTACTTCTTCACCCAGTCGGGCAAAATCCGCCGAGAGGATGGAAGGGGCTATTCTGAGTGGCTTTTGCATGGGGCCTCCATATCAGTTTGGCCCTGCTCTCGCAAGCGTGCGAGCGCTCCTTCAGTAAGGTTTTCAGGCCTAGTTGTGCTTTTCAATTCGTGCGGCAAAAAAACCGTCCATTCCGCCTTGGTCAGCCAGCGCCGACGGCAGGCAGCGCATGTCGCCATCAGCCGTGATCAGCTCTGCCATGCCACCAATGTCCGCCGCAGTTATGACGCGTCTTGCGGCGTTTTCATGGCGGGCGAGGAAGGCGCTGATCTGTTCTTCACCCTCCACGCGTTCAAGCGAGCATACGCAGTAAACGAGCGTACCACCGACAGGCAGCAGCTTGAAGGCATGATCCAGCATGCGTTTTTGCAGACTAGTGAGCTTCTCAACATCCGCTTCAGACTTGGTCCAGGTCACATCCGGGTTGCGGCGCAGCGTACCGGTAGCGGAGCATGGCGCATCAAGAAGGATATGATCCACAGACCCGCGCGGCCCAAAAGCGGTAGCATCAGCGGTGTAGACATCAGCAGCCAGCCCCGTGCGTTTCATGTTGGCATGCAGGCGGGTGAGGCGGTTTTTGTTGCGGTCCACGGCGGTCACGCGGGCGCCAAGGGCCGCGAGCTGCATGGTCTTGCCGCCCGGTGCTGCGCACATGTCCATCACATGTTTGCCGCTCACGTCGCCAAGCAGGGCAACGGGTAGGCTGGCCGCCATATCCTGCACCCACCAGACACCATCGTCATAACCCGGCAGTTTGGTGACATCGGTAAGTGCGCGGCGCAGCGTGCCGTTTGGCATTAGCGTGGCTTCAAGTTTTTCTGCCCAGACGACTTTATCTTCACCGGGCTTGAGGCTGATATCAAGCGGCGGTGTATCCTGCAGGCTGCGGGCGATGGCGACCATGCCGTCCTGCCCATAGGCCCTGCGCCAACTGGTTTGCAGCCATAACGGCAGGTCGGCCTGCGGTTTTGCGTTGAGGACGCCGGTAAGGGCGTCCCGCTCCCGCACCGCGCGGCGCAACACCGCGTTCACAAGGCCCGCGAAGCCCTTTTCCTTGCCGGAGAGGTTTTTGACCAGTGTTACGGTTTCATTCACCGCCGCGTGGTCTGCTGTGCGCATAAGGAGGATCTGCGCGAGACCGGTGATCAGCGCCGCGTCGGTCCAGGTGGCGTTGCGCGGCAGGCCGCGGTCAACAAGCCTGCCCATCAGTGCGCGCAGGCTGCCAAGGCGCCGGAGCGACAGCATTACAAGCTGCATGACAAACGCGCGGTCGCGGCTATCAAGGCTTGAAGTGATATCGTCAAGCGCCACATCTAAAGGCCTGCTCTTGAGGGTGACAGCCATCAGCGTGCGTACGGCCGCCTCGCGGGCGCTACCGATCCGGTCGCCAGTATCGCCCGTGGTATCGCCTTTTGGATTATTTGTCGCTTTTTGGGTTTCGCTTGTGCTCATGGCGCTTCATACTCCCAATCACAGGCGAAAGAAAAGCCAAAACACGGGTAAACACGGCATTTGGTGACAATAAAGTGCCAGAAAGCCGAGCGGGGAGGATATATGCAGCAAAACGTGATGGTTGCGTCGCGCTTCAAAGGGCCGCCAACAAGTGGAAACGGCGGCTATGTCTGCGGCCTGATGGCCAGCGTGCTAGAAGGCCCGGTTGAGGCCAGCCTGAAGGCACCACCTCCTCTTGATACCCCACTGACGCTTGAGAAAACGCCGGACGGCGCAGTCCTCAAGGGGGCTGAGCAGGTGCTGGGCGTTGCCAAACCCGCGACACTCAGCCTTGATGTACCAGCGCTCCCCAAACCCTTGAAACTTGGTGGGAACCCGGTGGATGCGCCGGGTAGGCCGAAAAAATTTGAGCCCTTTGGCACCTGTTTTGTCTGCGGGCAAGACCGGGAACACCCGGACGCCCTGTGCCTGCACTCAAAGCTGGTGGAAGGAGTTGAGGGCATGGTCGCCGCCGTGTGGAAACTCGATCAAGCCTTTGAAAATAAAAACGGATTTGTGGATGAAGCTTTCATCTGGGCGGCGCTTGATTGCCCGGGATATTTCGCCTGTGCTGCTGGCGAACCCGCGCTTCTTGGCCGCTTGACGGCAGAGATTGTCGCCCCGCTTCGGGCTGAGGGTGAAGCCACAGTTATTGGTTGGAATCTTGGTGGCTCTGGCCGGAAAAGGCGTTGCGGTACAGCGGTTTATGATGCATCTGGTGCGCTGGTAGCCAAAGCGGAAGGGCTTTGGATCACTGTGGATGCCAGCGTGATCACCGGTTAATGCCTGCGGGATAGCTTCGGCCATAATTGTGCCGCACGACTATAGAAGTGTGGCGAAATGTGTGGCGGAATCCGGGGTATAAATGTGGCATGTGTGGCGTAAGTGTGCGCGTTTTTGCGGCGTAGGTGTGGCGTAGTGTGCCACACTTGTTTTAGCACTAAAGGGAGGGCCCGCGTGGCAACCTACAGGGACTTTATCGACGGGTTGAAACCATATGGTGACAAGCGCATCGTCGCCACCTTCGGGCTTGGCATGGCAAGCGGCTTCCCGCTCACTTTTGTCATCTCGCTTCTCGGCATATGGCTCAGCCGCGAAGGTGTCAGCAAATCAGATGTTGGCCTGTTTGCCCTGATCACCACATTTTACACTTGGAAGTTTCTCTGGTCCCCGGCGATCGACCGATTGCCGCTTGGCCCCATCACCAAAGTTTTTGGCCAGCGCCGGGGGTGGCTGTTTGCCATTCAGGCGATGATGGCCGGTTCGCTCATTGCCATGGCGACGTTAGAGCCCGCGACAGAGCTTTATAGCGTTGCGGTGCTCGCGGCGTTCATCGCTTTCCTCTCCGCCAGCCAGGATATCGTGATCGACGCCTACCGGATCGAGATCATCGAGGATGAAGACCAAGGGTATAGCGCCGCGTCTTATGTGTTTGGCTACCGCACCGCAAACTTTATTGCGGGCGCGGGCGTGGTGGCGTTTGCGTATTTTTACGGCTGGTCTGCCGCCATCCTTTTGCTGCCGCTTCTTCTGGTGCCCGGTGTGCTTGCCGCCCTTTGGGTGGGGGAGCCCGAACGCAAACAGGACGGTGATTTCATCAAGGCTGAGCGTGAAGCCCACAAGAGCCTGCCGGTGGTACTGGAACGCCTGCGCGAAGCGGTGTACCTGCCGTTCAAGGAATTTACCCGGCGCGAGCATTGGCTGCTCATTCTGCTGTTCATCTTTTTCTTCAAGGCGGGCGATGCTGTCACCGCGATCATGACAGGGCCATTGATCGTTGAGCTTGGCTATTCAGACCTTGATATAGCCACAGCGAACAAAACGGTGGGTTTCATCACGCTGATGGTGGGGGTTGCCCTTGGCGCCGTGCTTTATAAGCGTATCGGTATCTATCAGGCGCTTCTCCTGACCGGTATCCTCATGATGCTTACCAACCTCGGCTTCGCATGGCTTGCAACCAGCGCCACGGAAGGTTGGCGTTTGGGTCTCACCGTGGGGCTTGAGAATTTTGCTACCGGCCTTGGCACCACCGTGGTCATTGCCTATTTCGCCGGGCTTTGTAACGTGAATTTCACCGCCACCCAATATGCGCTTTTGTCGTCGCTCGGTAATCAGGCGCGCACGGTTCTGGGTGCGCCCAGCGGCTATGTTGCGGAAGCCGTTGGCTGGTTTGAATTTTTCCTATATGCCACAGCGCTTGCGCTGCCCGGCCTCGTTCTCCTGATGGTTTTGTGGAAAAAGTCGGTGGGAGGGGGTACTCTTGCAACTGGCCTTGCAACCGGCAAAGGGAAGGCCGACATATGACATCTGATGTCACGGTATGTTCAAGCGTCTGTAACAATACCGCCACTATGGGTCGTTATTAGGATTGCCTTATGAAAAAATATGCTCTCATTCGCCCCCGCGTTGCCGCCGCACAAACCCTGGCTGGCGCGCCGTCTTATGTGCGACAAGGCAGCCTAGAGGTTCGTCTCGCGCGGTCTTTCAAGGAAATCAAATGGGCGCAAAAGCTGCGCTACAAGATATTCTACGAGGAAATGCATGCCAAGCCGGATTGGCGCATGCGTATGACCAAACGCGATATCGACCCCTATGACGCGGTGTGTGACCACCTTCTGGTGATCGACCATGACCGCAAAAAGGGCAAGCGCGTTGTGGGCACCTACCGGCTCTTGCGGCAAGAAGTGGCAGACGCCCATAACGGTTTTTATTCCGGTGGTGAGTTTGACCTCACGCCGATGAACTCAAAAGGCTTCCGTGCGCAAATGGGCGAAGGCCGCCAGCTGCTTGAGCTTGGCCGGTCGTGCGTGCACAAGGATTACCGCGCCAATTCCACCATCAACATGCTGTGGAAAGGCATTTCAGAATACCTCAAGGAACACAACATCGCTTATATGTTTGGCTGCGCCAGCTTTGAGGGCACAGACCCTGCTGAGTTCAAGGAAGCGCTGGCCTACCTCTATCACAACCATCTGGTGGCGGATGATTTCCACGTGCGTGCGCTTGATGGCCAGTATGTGGAGATGAACACCATGGCGGCGGATGAGATTGACACCCGCCGGGCCCGCCGGGCCCTGCCGCCGCTGATCAAGGGCTACTTGCGCATCGGCTGTTTTATCGGCGATGGTGCGGTGGTGGACAAACAGTTTGGCACCACGGATGTGTTTATCCTGTTACCGGTTGAACGCATCGCCAGCCGCTATTCAAAGCACTTTGATATGGGCACAGGCACACAAGCTAATGACAGCGCGGATGCAGGCCGGGAAGCTTCCGCCGTTTAGGTGCCCAGTCCCGGACTGAACACCTGGGAGGGAAGTGATGGCTAATACACCGCAAGAGAATGTTCAGCGCATCGAAACGCTTGAGGCGCTTGAGGCACATTATGGTGTGCCAAGCATGAAGGGCCTGAATAAGGAACTGCCCGCGCTTGATAAGCACTGCAAACGCTTCATTGAGCTTTCGCCCTTTTTCCTCATGGCGACCGCAAGCGGCGCGAAGGTAGATGTGACCCCGCGCGGCGATGCGCCGGGCAGCGTGCAGGTGGAGGGTGATACTACGCTCCTGCTGCCTGACTGGCCGGGTAACCGGCGGCTCGATTCGCTCAAAAACATCCTCATTAACCCGAGCGTGAGCCTCATTTTCCTTATCCCCAATGTGGGGGAGACCCTGCGTATTCTGGGCACCGCTGAAATCATTACAGACGAAGGCTTGCGCGCCCGGTTTGAGACCGGCCTCAAGAAGCCGCTTTCGGTGATCAGGGTGAGCGTGGAAACCGCTTTCCTGCACTGCTCAAAAGCGTTCCTGCGCTCCCGCCTGTGGGAGCCAGACTGCTGGCCAGACCGTTCAGCGCTCCCAAGCGCGGGTGAGATGTTCCGCGACCATATGGACCTTGATATGCCCATCCGCGACCTTGATGCCGCGGTCGAGAACTTCAAAAACGAGCTTTATTGAGGCTTGGGCCTCAGGTACTTGATAACCTGAGCGTCTACCCAGAATATATCGATATTGTCAGCACTGTCCGGGTGGCTCACATTTCTGTTGAAGAAAAGATAGTTGCCATCTGGCGATACATAGGCCCCGGACTCCATCGCAGCCGTGTTGACCTCGTCGCCCATATTGATGGCGTCACCCCATGACCCATCCTCCTGCCGGAAGCTGATATAGAGATCACTATCGCCTTGCCCGCTTTCCCTTTCACCGTCCCAGATGATGTAGCTTTCATCCGGCGCGATGAAGGGGTGGGCATTCCATGTGCCAGTATTGATCGTATCGGGCAGCGGTTTTGGGGCTTCGCGTTCACCGCCCATCAGGCGGGAGGCCCGCAGCACGCCCTTGCCGTCCCGCGTGGCTTCATCCAAAACATAGGTGCCATTTGCGCTGGCTGTGAGGCGCATGATGCGGATGTCTTCAAAGAAGGGGCCAAGGCTTTTGACCTCAGACCAACCGCTCTCCGTGCGTTCCCTATACTGCTTGTCGAGCAGCATGGTTTTGCCGTCTGGCGTTAAGATCGGGCGCCCAACCCGTGCCGTCACACCAGCCTCATGCCACCGGCCGTTTTCCTGCTTCATGGTAACGAGCCACCACTTGCCGTCGTCCGGTGTTTTTTTGGTGAAATAATATTCTTTCATGTCGGGCGCGAAAAAACCGCTCAGCTCGCGGTGCTCTTTCGAGACAATGCCGGGTGCAAACACCTCTGGCGTTAGGCCCGGCGGAGTTTGCCCAAGGTAAGGCCCTACCGGTATGGATGGGTCATTTCCCGCAAGGCTGGCTCCGCTCATTGTCAGTGCAGAAAACAACAGGGCTGTGGAGGTAAACGCACGTAGCATAATCTCGTCCTTAGGTAAGGCTCATAGCGGTGTTATTTTTTGGGCCTGAGGTCTTTGACGATTTGCGCATCAATCCAATAGAGGTCTGATTGACGGTTCGCATCGTCGTCGGCTTTTGGCACCATCCGGTTGAAGAAGAGATATTTGCCGTCAGGTGTGACCTGTGGGCCGCCTTCTTCCGCCGCTGTGTTGACCTTGTCGCCCATGTTGATCGCCTCGCCCCATGAGCCGTCTGGCTGCCGGAAGCTGATATAAAGGTCGTTGGCGCCATAGCCGCTCTCTCGCTCGCCGTCCCACATGAGGTAGCTCTCATCTGGTGCTATGAAGGGGTGGGCGTTCCATGTGCCGGTGTTGATCATTTTTGGCAGCGGTTTCGGGTCTTCCCGTTTGCCACCCACCAGCCGTGAGGTGCGAAGGATGCCGTCACCCTCCCGGCTGCCGCGCTCGTCCAGCACCAATGTGCCATCTCTGGAAGCTGTCAGGCCCATGATCTGGATGGCTTCAAAAGCGGGGCCGAGGCTTTTCAGCTCTGACCAGCCGTCAGCCGTGCGTTCCTTGTATTGGGCGCGGTAATAGAGGGTCTTCCCGTCTGGCGCGTGGAAGGGTTTGCGCGTTCCCGCTGGCACCACTTCCCTCTGCCAGCCATCAGTCGTTCTTTTAAACGTGACATTTTGCGGTTCTGGCACGTCTCGAGAGTGCCGCCACCGATTGATATAAAACGTGTTCATATCCAGGGAGAAGCCAATCGCATCCCCCCATTCCTGAGTGTTCACAAGGCCGGGCGCAAAAGGTTCCGCCGCCATACCCGGCGGTGTTTGCCCGAGATAAGGGCCGCTCAGGCCCGGCAGTTCATCCCCGGCATGGCTGGCGCCGCCGATTGTCATCGCGGAAAACAGCAGGGCTGGTTTTAAATAAGCGCGCGTCATGGTATCCCCCTCTATCGGTGTTTATTGTTTTGGCCTGAGGTCTTCGATAAAGCTGGCATCCACCCAGAAGATATCGACATTTTCATAGGTGCCGGGCTTCATGTTCCTGTTGAAGAACAGGTATTTGCCGTCTGGTGTCACGCCTGCGGCCGCTTCCCATGCGCTTGTGTTTATCGTGTCGCCCAGGTTGATGGCTTTGCCCCACGTGCCGTCAGCTTGCCGGTAGCTGATGTAAATATCCGAATCGCCGTAGCCGTCTTCCCTTTTTGCGTCCCAGATCAGGTAGCTCTCGTCCGGCGCGATGAAAGGGTGGGCCATATAGGTGCCGGTGTTGATGTTTGCGCCCAGGGCCTGCGGTGCTTGCCGCTCGCCGTCCACCAGTTTGGAAAAGCGCAGGGGGAAAGCGTCATTGTTTTCATCATAGGTATCGAAATAAAGAGTGCCGTGCCGGGAAGATGACATCCGCATGATCAGAAATTCATTGAAGGGCGCTTCCAGCATTTTCACGTCTGACCAGCCACCCTCCGTGCGCTCCTTATAGCGCCGCCCCAGGTGCATGGTCTTGCCGTCCGGGGAGAAGACCGGCTGCCCCTGCCGGGGTGAGGCGACTTTCTTGTACCAGCCATCCTTCTTCTGTTCGAGAAGGATAAACTCGTGATCACCGGTATCCGGGTTGGCGCGGATGAAATAGGCCTCGTCCATATCGGGTGCGAAGCTAAGGCCATATTCCCACCCGTCTGTCACCACAATGCCAGGCGCGAAGGGCTCAGGGGTGTCGCCGGGCGGTGTTTGCCCAAGGTAAGGACCTGTTGCCACCGGTGTTTCATCTCCGGCATGGCTGGTGCCGGTGATGGCACCAGAGGCGAGCAATAAGGCAACTGACGCGCAAAAATGTTTCATGATCCTGTCTTTCCCTCTTCGGTCTTTCCCCATGAAGGGAAATCATTCAGCAGTGTGTGCCGCGAGCCATTTGATGCTGCGCAGGAAGGTTTCCGGTACTGCCGTCATGTGATTTGAATTCCCGATAACCTCCAAGCCGGTTACCGACAGGCCACTGTTGCCGCGGCGGCCAAAAACCGTGACAAGCTCCTCGGCCAGTTCCATCCTGCCGGGCCTGTCATGTTCGGCCATGGATACAAAGACATTGATGTTTGGCCCATTTTGACCGGTTGCTGCCTGTTCAGATGCCGACTCGGCTTCCAGCTCGTCCAGATATTTCATGCTGAGCTTGTCGAGAGCGGGGCTGCCAAGGACGTAGTATTTGAATGTTTCAGGTTTCGCGAGCACAGCATATGCGCCAAACTCCGCCGCAGAAGAATAGCCCCAATAGGCCCGCTTTTCAGGGTTGGCGCGAAAATTTCCCTCCACATAAGGGATGACATCACGCCCGAGGAACGACAGATAGTTCCCCGCTTCACCCGTTGGGCGTTCCACATGGTCATATTTGATCAGCGAGAAGTCGCGCCCCCGGCTGCCCGGCACGATATTGCCGTTTTTGTCCTTCTGCCCCGTAATGCCAACAAGGATGGCCTCGGGCATCAGAAAAGCGGTCGTGCCGGAAAGAAGCGCCATCTGCATGTCCGCATCGGTCATATAAATGACCGGATAGTTTTTGCTGGCATCTTCCGCGTATTGTTCCGGAAGCTTGATATATAGCTCATACTGCCTGCCGGTGTTGCTGTCCTCAATAGGCACAACCTCGGTTCTCGGCATTTCATACGGTCGTGCCTCGCCTGCCGTGGCAGAAACGAATGGCAACAGCAGCGCAATCGCGAGTGCGGCAATTTTTTTCATGATATTCCCCATCATTGTCACAAGCGTATCTGCTTGTCGGTCGAAAACAGGCGTATACCGGAAGATATACAACGGATTTGCGGTGAACCGTTTGTCTGATACGTTGGGACGTAATATCATAACAAATCTTATGACCATGCAACAGGAAGCCAGACGCTAATGTCCGTTACCGGCAGGTGTCCGCTCAGCCTTTGGTGAAAATCAGGGAAAAATTGTTGGCGGGCATGCCCACCATATCAAGGTCGTTGAAACCAGCCTTTTCGGCAAGGTCCATCACCGCTTCAAGGTCACGCACGCCCCACTCAGGGTTTTGCCGTTTGAGCGACATATCAAACGCGGCATTTGAAGGGGCCGTGTGAGCGCCCTTCTGCTTGTAGGGGCCGTACATATATAAGGTGTCACCGGCCTCAAGGATTTTGCCCGCACCTTTGATCAGCGCCTCAGCCACAGGCCATGGCGCGATGTGGATGAGGTTGATAGCCGCAACGGCGCTTATGCGCGCGGGCAGGCCTTCAAAGCGCCAATCGTCTTCAAGCACATTGAAGCGGCGGGCAGGCAGCAGATTTTCAGTCCCTACATGCTTGGCCCAGGCATCAATGCTGGTGAGGTGCCGGTCGTCAATATCGGTTGGTTGCCAGTAAAGCGGCTTGAGGCGCGGCGCCATATGGGAGGCATGTTCGCCGGTGCCTGATGCCACCTCGAGGAGAACACCGTCACGCGGCAGGCACCCCTCAAGCAGCTCCAGGATAACACCACGGTTGCGCTCGGTGGCGGGGGCGTTCAGGCGGGCGTCGTCATCCGGTTTGCCTGCCGATTTGGGGTCGAAGAACTTCGCCATCAGCTCCGCCGCTTGTTTTTAAGCTGCATAAGGAAATACACCGGCACCACAATGGTGGCACCCAGCAGCACATATTGAAGCCCTGTGCCCACAAGCCAGTCCCAGAAAGCAGCGAGGGTGTTAATTGCCCAGCCGTAGACGTCACCGGGGCTCCAGTTCAGCCAATAGAGAAGCGCGCCAACGAGAAAGCTGTAGATCGCCAGCTTGATAATGGTTCGTGCGTCAACGCGCATATGGTCTCCCCTTCGTCGCCAACGGGTGGCGCTTATTCATCTGGCCAGTGGCCGCCGGGCAAATGGGCAGCAAGGCACTCATCCGTTCCCACCTTTACACCGCCGGGTGTGCGGGCCGCAATATGCCGGGCTTCAAAATAGGCGTTTGTATCGGGCTCGAAAAACACCACCTCAAACACACACGACGCGTTTTCAAACAGCATTACCTGCACGGTGTCATCGCGCCGCACCAGGGTTGGCGCCCCCATCAGGTTCAGCACAGATTGCGGGTTTTGCCCTATCAGTCGCTCCGGGTTTGCGGGTTCACGCGGGTGAATTTCCGCAAGCGGCTGCGGTGCGGGTTCGATCACCGGGGCGGGGGCCACCACTTCAGGGGCCGGTGTTGTAGGCCCGCACGCGGCCAAAAGGCCCAGCATGAGGACGGCAAAACAGCTATGGGGTCGGCGAAATAGTACTGTATGCACTTTAAACTCCTTCGCCCCCTCGTACACGGTCACCTGACAGGTGTTGGAAAATATGGGTCATCACCGCCGTGCCGATGATGGGTGCCAGAATATTGAGGAACGGGATCGCAAACAAGCCCGCGATGAGCGCACCAACAGTAAATATTTTACCGCTATTGCGTTTGCGCATGCGCGTAACATCCCGCGCGTCCATATGGCGGATGGCGACCATCTCGAAATATTCGCGGCCCAAAAGGAATCCGTTGACCGCCACAAACAAGAGGAAGGTGCCGGTGCCCGCGGTGACCAGCAGCAGGATATAAGGGATCAGCGCGATAAGGTTGACGAGGATCATCAGCAGCATGAGCTTGACCGAGCCCAGCACCACCTCAATCGCAGGTACTTTGCGCATGCCCATGCGGTGGGGGTAATATTCCTCCTCGACAGCAAGGGCGATCTTGTCCGTCAGGAAACCCATGACCATGGTCACAACAGCAGGGAAAAGCACATAGGAGCCAACGGCAACCGTGGCCCAGAACCCGGCTTCGTCAAGCCATTCAAGCCAGCTATAGCCATAGGACAGGTCTGTCGGCCAATAGATTTTCAGCAGGTAAATGAGCGCCGAGAGCGTGGCAAAGGCTGTCAGTACGGCCGTGAAAAACACACTGCGAAACTTGGGATGCAGCAATTGCTGCCAGGTTCGGTTGAAAGCTAGCCCTATCATGGTTTTTCCTCGCGATTTTATTGTTTGTGCTCTCCTGAACTCGGTTTTTCCTTGCCGAAGGCACATTATATTTCTTACCCCAAACATAGGTAGCCGCATCAACGCTTGCAATAACCTATGGCTTTTCTATGGTGCCGCTTCAATTGCTGGCACGTGTAGCCGCACAGTTTAAGGAGATACCACCCGTGTCAGATTTTCAGGTTCTTTGCATCGGTAACGCCATTGTCGACATTGTCGCCCGCGTTGAGGAGGATTTCCTTATTGCGCATGAGCGCATCAAAGGCTCCATGATGCTGGTGGACGCGGAAACCTCCGCCCGCATTTACGATGGCATGCCGCCTGCGGTGGAACGCTCTGGCGGGTCTGCGGGCAATACGGCGGCGGGCATCGCGTCCCTTGGCGGTACGGCGGCCTATATGGGCAAGGTGCACGCAGACCAGCTTGGCACTGTGTTCCGCCATGATATCCGCGCCATCGGTGTACATTATGAAACAGAAGCGAGCCTTGAGGGCGCGCCCACGGCCACCAGCATGATCCTCGTGACACCAGACGCCCAGCGCACCATGAGCACCTATCTTGGTGCCTGTGGTGAACTTGCGCTCAGCGATATCGACGAGGATATCGTGGCGCGCTCGGCCGTGACCTATATCGAGGGGTATATGTGGGACCGGGATAACCAGAAAGAGGCGGTACTGAAGGCTATGGATGTAGCGCACGCGAACGGCAAACTGGTGTCGCTCTCCTTGTCTGACAGTTTCTGTGTTGACCGTTTCCGGGCCGAATTTGTTGAGCTGGTTGAAAGCCGCGTGGATATCCTGTTCGCGAACGAGAGCGAGATCATGTCGCTTTATGAGACAGATACTTTCGAGGCAGCAGTGGAGCGCCTGCGCCCGCATGTGAAGCTGGCGGCGCTCACGCGGTCTGAAAAAGGCTCGGTCGTGATCAATAAGGACGGTGAGGTTTCTGTACCGTCGCACCCTGCAACTGTGCTTGACACCACCGGTGCGGGCGATCTGTATGCCGCAGGTTTCCTATATGGTTACACCAGCGGCAAAAGCCTTGAAGATTGCGCGCGCCTTGGTGGCCTCGCGGCAGCCGAAGTGATATCGCACCTTGGCGCGCGGCCGGAGGTGAACCTCAAAAAACTGGCGGCGAGCGAGCTGGGGCTCTAAGCCGCCACCTTATCTGCCCAACAAGGGATACTTACCCCCAGGGGCCACGGCCTTTGGGTGACGTGTCGGTTTCCGGCACGCTTGAACCTGCGCTTCTGCCTCTTGCCGGGCGGGTGAAACCGCCTTGCTCTGCCATGGTTTCAAGGCGGAAGATGCGGTCTTCCATGCGCGGGTGCGTTGAAAACAGGCTGTCAAACGAGCGGCCATTAAGTGGGTTCACGATAAACATATGCGCGGTGGCGGGGTTTTGCTCCGCCCGTTCGCTGACGGTTGCCCGTGCACCCTGATGCAGTTTTGCAAGCGCGCCTGCGAGCGCGAGCGGCTGGCCGCAAATTTGGGCACCTTCCCGGTCGGCGGCAAATTCCCGCGTGCGGGAGATGGCCATCTGCACCAGCATGGCCGCCAGGGGCGCGAGGATCATCATCAATATGGTGCCGATAATGCCCAGCGGATTATTTCTGCTGCCGCCAAAAAACAGCGCAAAGTTGGCCAGCATGGAAATGGCACCGGCGATGGTGGCGGTGATTGTCATGATCAGCGTATCGCGGTTTTTCACGTGGGCCAACTCGTGCGCCATCACGCCTTCCACCTCATCATGGCTCAAAATCCTGAGGAGGCCTGTGGTGGCAGCGACGGCGGCATGCTCCGGGTTGCGGCCGGTGGCAAAGGCATTGGGTTGGGCGTCGTCCACAATATAAACCTTGGGCATAGGCAGGCCCGCACGCCGGGAAAGCCGCTCAACAATGCTCACAAGCTCTGGCGCGTCGCGTTTGGTGACCTCCCGCGCGCCATGCATGGAAAGCACGATCTTGTCCGCCCGCCAATAGGCCATAAAGTTAAGCCCGGCGGCGATAACAAGCGCGATCAGCATACCGGCCTCGCCGCCCAGCATCAGGCCGAAAAACAGGAAAAGGGCCGTCATGGCGGCCATCAAAAGGGCGGTGCGGGCAAAACTCATCATGGCTCACTCAAATGTCGGTTTGTCGCGTTTGACTTGCGATTTGTTTCATATTTGGGCAGCGTGAGGGCATGGTTCAAGGGTTTCCCTCTCGGTTTCCCTCCGGACTTAAAGGTCAAATAACGGAATTGAATATACATCTATGTCTGCGCCAAACCATGCCGAAATGAACCCTGCACCGCTTGCCCGTGGCACCAGCATCAAGGCTCTTGTGAACTTTGTTGTGCTGACGGCCCTTTTGTCGCTGGGCGCGTCGTGGCTCGTGATCGATATCGGGCTCAAGCGGCACTATATGGCGCTCCTGATGTGGACGCCGGGCATTGCCGCCATCGCGGCGCTCAAAATCTCCGGCATTCCGCTTGCCACCCTTGGTTGGAGTTGGGGCAAGGCACGTTATCAGTGGCTTTCTTACATACTGCCCGCCATATACGGCGTGATTGCCTACGGTATTTTGTGGAGCAGCGGTTTTGGTGGTGCTGTGGACCCCAAGTTCATTGAGGAAGCGGGCTATCACCTCGGCCTTGTGGGCTGGGGCGATACGGCAACGCTTTTGATGGCGATCTTTATTTTTGCTGGCATTGGCATGACATGGCATATGGCCACGGCCCTTGGGGAAGAGATTGGCTGGCGCGGGTTTTTGACGCCTATGCTGATGCGTCATGTGTCTTTCCCCATAGCGTCGCTCATCACCGGGGCACTGTGGGCGCTCTGGCACCTGCCAATCATTCTGTTCACTAAATATAACGCTGGCCCCAACGACATGGGCATGCAGATCGCCAACTTCACGCTGATGACCATCGGTCTATCGTTCATCATGAGCTATCTGCGGATCAAGTCCGGCAGCCTGTGGACGGCAGCCATACTGCACGCCGCGCATAATATCTTCATCCTCAGTCTGTTGCAGCGCATGACGGTGCAATATGAAGGCACATGGGCTTATGCGGGCGAGTTTGGCCTGATATTGCCGCTTGTGGTCGCTGCTTTTGCGTTATACTTCTGGCGCCGCGCGCATGTGGAAGGCCTGACAGGCCGCATGTCCGCGCCTGAGGTTAGTGATAAAAGCGTGTGAGGAAGCAGTGAGCGACAAGACCCAAAAACCGGTGGACAAAAAATCGTCAGCGCAATCAGTTGAAAAAGCGGACAAAACCCAGCAGCGGGAAATTGGCGGCCGCAAAGGCCCAGAGCCAACCCGTTATGGAGACTGGGAGAAAAACGGTATTATCTCGGATTTCTAGGACGCCTTAGGCTTTTTCAGCCGTATCAGGCGCGCCGGGGATGTCTGGGCCCTCGCTGTCATCGTCACCCTCAGGCGCGGTGTTATCAGCGGTATCATCACCCTCTTCATCCTCGAGCTCTTCTTCCGGTTCTTCCGGTGGTGCATTTGTCGGCCGGTTCAGGCCGGCACGCTCAAGCAGGTCGCGAAACGCCAGAAGTTCTTCTTCTGCCTTTCCGCGCGGCATACCCTTGATCAGGCCCTCGGTAAAACCTGGCTGCTTCATATAGATGCGCACCTGATGGTCGGCTCGGTCCCGGCAGTCGCCTGCAGTGAAATAATTATCCGCCAGGAGGCTGAGGATTTTCTTAGCTTTTTCCTGCAGGCTGATATTGAGCCCATGCAGCTTTTTGAGGATCTGGGTGTTGTCCATGATCGCACGGCAGAAAGCATCCAGTTTTTCTGCGATCTTGCGGCGGTGCATCTCTGTGAGGTCTGCGTCCATGATGCGCTTCTGCAAATGCACAAGGTCATGCATACGCTGCATGGGCTGTTTGTTATCAAGGCCAACAAAGATGGATTCGTATTCGGGTCGGGTCAGCACCGGCAACATGAAATTGGCCACCATGCGCTTGTTGGCGTGCCCGATGGTATATTGCTCCAGATCCAGCAGCGCATTCAGTTGGTCAAACGGGTTTTTCATGTCGAACAGCATTTCGCCAACTGCCTGACTGTTCAGAAGGCGGCCAGCACGGGACGCCAGCGCTTCTTCAACGCTCTCGAGCATGCCCACATCGTCCTGCAGCTCATCAATGGCGGCCTTGAGTTGGTCTAGCCCCTTGAGCTGCTCCACAAGGCCATCAGGGCATATGGGCTTGGGGGCTTCAATCTCAAGCTTCAGCCGGTTGAAAAGTGCGCGCGCCACTTGCGGCATCTTGCCTTCGGACAAGAAGCCGTTCAGGCGCAAAACCTCGTCTGAAAAACAGGGTGAATGTTCGTCCTCACCCATCAGGTTCAGCCGCCCGGCTTGCAGGTGCGCGAGCCAAATCATGAAACGCCCGCGATCTTCGGGCTCCCCGAGCATCTGACCAAGGATACTGGGGTGCTGGAACATCTCGCCAATCAACTGGTCGAGAATTTCAAGCACCCATGCGGGCCTGTTGCCGCTCAGCATGGCAATGGCGCGGCCAACTTTGTCGGTGAGGGTTACAGCAGGGCGCAGGTATTCGGTGATCGCGCAGGTGAGCAGGAAACGCTTGTTGGACTTTTCCTTCAGCTGGTCAATCAGCGGGTTCAACCGGCCCACCTCAAGCGACGGTACGCTGTCCTTGGTGCTCTTCATAATGTCGACGGAGGTGTCGATCACTTTGGTGATCTTGCGCATACGCTCCTGAATGGAGCCTTGGTCGTTCTCGTAGGATACGGCTGTGCGCTGCACAGCGTTTTGGAGCTTTGTGCCAGCGTTATAGAGCTTGTAATAATGCTCAAGGCTATGCAGCAGCTCGGTGGGCGTCAGCATCCAGTCGGTCAGCGTATTGCCCAACAGCTCCCATATGGCGCGGCGGCCATCGGCGCTATAGAGGTCGTCAGGTGTCAGGCAGGGTGAGATGGTGCCGGATTGGTCGTATTTGGAGGTCTTGCGCATACCGCCGCGGGAATAGATCTCCACGCTGGCAAATTCGTGGCTGACCTTGTCGTAGCTTTCCTTGACGACGCGCACCCCTGTGTAACGACGGGAGCCCCAGGCCTCTTCAGCCTTGGCAACAGCGGCCTTGCGATCCGACATCACTTCGAGAATGGTCCAGCGCGTACCGCGCCGTCCTATGATCTCATAGTGAACACTCTGACCTAACGACACTCAACTCTCCCAATATCCCTCTGTGTCAGACGGTGGCATGTTCTGGTGCGGCGTTAAACAACACACAGGTTCGTCAATACTTCCCACTTTCATAACAATGTGTGAAGGCCGTGAAAAATTTAGTCAATTTTAAATCACCAAATTTGCATGGGCACCACCGGTGCGGATTGGTTAGACAAGCTTCTCTTCCTTGAGATAGGCCACACATTCCGCCACAGATTGCTCAAGCGGCACAATGCGGTAATCAAGTTCGCGCACGGCCTTGTCGCTCAGGGCGTCAACACGTTCGGTGGCGAAATAGGCTTCTTCGGGTGTGACCATCGGGCGTTTGCCGGTGAAGTTGCTCCAGAGGCTGAGGATATCCGCCAGCAAGGTCAACATGAAGGCCGAGGTTGGCGATTTTGGCTCCGGCAGGCCGAGCTTTTCTGAAGCGCAGGCAAGGAAACCATGCATGGTCTCATATGGTCCGCCGAGGATATAGTTTTCCCCGCATTTGCCTTTTTCATAGGCCGCCACCAGCGCTTCCGCGACCGCGCGCCCATTGGCGAAGTTGCCTGCCCCCGGTGGTACGCCCGGCAAGCTGCCGTCTGCATGGCGGATAATGAGCCGGGCCCAGTTGTGGCTGTCATAGCGGCCAATGATGTGGGTCGGGTTCACGATCACCGCATCCATGCCGCGCCAGGTGGCTTCCTTGACCTTGCGTTCGGCAAATGTTTTGGTGTTCACATAGGAAACCCAGCTATCAGCGCCCAGTTTTTCGGTTTCCTCGGTCACAGGGTCTTTATGGATGCCGTATACACTGACGCTGGATACATGGACAAAGCGTCTGATGCCTTTGTCTGTTGCCAGTTGCAGCAGCCCTGCGGTGGCAACCACATTCACCTCATGCTGGCGTGCGGCCTCAGCCTTCCAGGAACTGGTATCAGCAGCGATATGAAAGAGCGCATCAAGGTTCTCTGGCACCTTGCCTGCATAATCATGCGGATGGGTCAGGTTGCCCTTAATATAGGACACCCGGTCGCCAAATAATTTTTCGGCGGCCTTTTTGTCGCGTACCAGAATGTGTATGGTCCAACCCTGTTCGGTTAGAACATCAATCAAATGGCGCCCCAGAAAGCCGGTGGCGCCGGTAACGAATGCGGATGGCATTGACGCTTTCCCGATTTTGACCTTGAAGGTCCAATTTTTTGCCTAAATTTGGCTCAACGCTTGTGTTTCAAGGGAACTGGCGCTAAGTCACTGGCAAATTAATCTATGTCTCGCAAGGAATATGACGTTCATGCAGCTTTTTGGCAATGCGAAGAAACAAATTTTGGTAGCCTTTTTTGCTCTCGCTGCCATCACCACAACCGCTGAAGTACAGGCGTCTGGCACCCCCACTGGCATCAGTGATTTGCTGAAAACGGCATCTGTAGCGAACGACAAAGCAACCTTTGATACGCTTTTGACCACGGCGCTCAACACTTGGCCGAACAAGCGGATCGAGATCCTGAAGGCCGCACGCGGTGTCAGCGAAACCTGGATGAGCCAGGCGTATCTTGATGAGCTTGCGGCTGCCCAGAAAGCGGAAGAAGCCGCAGAGGCCGCATCCCGCGCCCGCGGTGTCATGTATTATCTGGACCCCAAGCTCTGGCAGGGACAGGCCCAGCTTGGTGGCAGCACCAGCACGGGTGATACGGAAGAGCAGGGCATTTCGGCGGCTCTCAGTTTTGAGCGTGCCTTTGGCCCCAAGTGGAACCATTCGATCGACCTGAAGTTTGATATGGCGCGCTCTGACGGTGCCACCACCCGGCAAAAGTTTGTTGGCCAGTATGAACTGATGTGGAAGCCGTGGAAAGATGTGTTCCTCTTGAGCTTCTCCGAGGTTGAGCTGGATAAATTCTCCGGTTATGACTACCGCGTCATTGAAAACCTCGCGGTCGGTACCGAGATCTTCCGCACACCGCGCCAGAACCTGCGGATCGAGGCTGGCCCCGGTATCCGGATCAGCCGTGTTGAAGCCACAGACTTTGCGCCAGCGATGACCGACAAGGAATTTCTTGGCCGTGTATCCAGCACCTATGAGCTGAAACTTACAGACACCATCGTATTCAAGGATCGGGCGTCCGCCATTTTTGGGTCAGATTCGACCACACTTGAGAATTGGGCTCAGTTTTCGGCGCGCATCAACTCCCATCTGGCGGCCCGGTTGTCGTTTGATATCAAATACGATTCCATTGCGCCGATTGGCACCGCGAAATGGGATACAGCAACCCGCGCGTCGCTCGTATACGACTTCTGATAAAAACTTAGGTTAACTAATCATTAACCATTCAGCCCGTGAGTTGTGCCTTGCGGGCTTTTATTTTGTGTCTTCATCGGTGCACCACCGCTATGACAATCTGACACATTGCCAATTTTGCCTGTCGACTTTAGTATCCGCTTAACAATTTCTGTGTACTATTGCGCATGGAAATGCTTGGGGAAGAAGCGAATGGCCACCACAACTGAACATCGTCACGTCGACAAATACGCACTGCTTGCAGCTGTGCCGTTGTTTAAGGACGCGCCGGATCATGTTGTGGAGGTGTTTTCGCGTGCCAGTGACTTTTCGGTATACCGCAAGGGTGAAGCCCTTTTCCTGCAGGATGACCCGACAGACTGGTTCTATCTCATCCTTAGCGGCTGGGTGAAACTGTTCAGGGAAACGATGGACGGCAATGAGGCGGTGATCGAGATTGTTTCCTCAGGCCAGCTTGTTGCCGAGACCGCAATCTTTGAGAACAACGAGCATGCCTACAGTGCGGTGGCGATTGAGGACACTGGCGTGTTGCGGCTGCCGGTCTCTGCCCTGCAAAACGCGATTGAAAAGGATAACCAGCTCGCGCTGGCGATGCTAGGCTCCCTATCGCTCCACCGCAAACGCCAGACGCGGGAGATTGAAAGCCTTACGCTTCAGAACGCGTCCCAGCGCATTGGCTGTTTCCTGCTGCGCCTTTGCCGCAGTGATGATGACGGCCCGATTGAGCTACAGCTCCCTTACGATAAAACCCATATTGCTGCGCGCCTTGGCATGAAGTCAGAGACGTTTTCACGTGCACTGAACAAGCTCCGTCAGGAAACCGGTATCACTGTAAAAGGTGCAACCGTCACCATCCCAACCATTGATGTGATGTCCCGGTTTGCGTGCAGTGGTTGCTCAAACGAGTTTCCCTGCGACGATATGCACTAACTATTGTCAGGGGGGCTAACAGCCTTCAGCCATCTCCAGTCAATCAGCGACGGGTCGGAAATATATTTCTCCGGGTTGGCAAGCACATCTTCGATATATTGTTTGCTGAGACGGGTGACCGGGGGTGCCTCACCGTCTTCACCTGTACGTTCAATGTGATGCTCTGAAAGCGTTATACGGCATCGTGCTTTTGGTTCATCATCAATGAGCGCCAGCTCAACACACCTGCCTTTGAGGGCATCCTCTCCCGCCTGCCATATGCGGTTATAGGGAAAGCGTTTGCTGTTGGCTTCCAGTGCCGCGTTGCAGATGCGCAGGTACGCTTCCAGCTGGGCTTCAAAAACTTCTTGTTGATCGCCATTTGGCAAGGGTCATCTCCGCCATCATTTGATAGGGAGTTCATCACATTTTTCTCATGCTGTAGTTGATTTTCGTCAAGTCGCGGCCGCGCATACCTCGCTAGAAGAAGGGTGCGCAACACCACCATAAGCAGGAGCAAGCTGTGACATCCGCAATCCATCAGGCTTTACTTGACCACAACCGGCAGGTTCCAAGATATACGAGCTACCCGACCGCGCCGCATTTCTCCCCTGAGGTAACGGGCGAGGTGTTTTCAGGCTGGGTCAAGGCGCTTCCAGATGGTGCCAGTTTGTCGCTTTATATCCATATCCCCTATTGTCGGCAGATATGCTGGTACTGCGGCTGTTTTACCAAGGCGACTCGCAAATATGCGCCCGTTGAAGGGTTTGTGGCCTCTCTTGTGGAAGAGATCAAACACACCAGTGCGGAATTGAGTGGCGGGCAGGTTGTCAACCATATCCACTTTGGTGGTGGTTCGCCGAGCATGCTCAAGCCTGATGATTTCACGTCGATCATGAAGGTGATACGCGAGGGGTATACTGTCCACCCTGAAGCGGAGATCGCGATTGAGCTGGACCCACGTGAGGTGACTGAGGCCAAGGTGTCGGCCTATGCCGCAGGTGGTGTGACCCGTGCGAGCCTTGGTGTGCAGGATTTTCATGTTGAGGTGCAGCAGGCGATCGGGCGCAGGCAGCCGTTTCATATGGTGTATGATGCCGTGCGTTTCCTGCGTGATTATGGCATCAGTGACATCAATATGGACCTTCTCTATGGCTTGCCGGGGCAAACCCTCCAAAGAATAGAAGAGAATGTTGATTTCGCGGTGGCGCTAAACCCCAGCCGCATAGCGCTTTTTGGCTATGCCCACGTGCCGTGGATGAAAAAACATATGCAGCTTATTGATGAAGCAGCCTTGCCGGACGGTGAAGCGCGGCTCAAGCAGTTTGATGCCGCGTCCGCGCGGCTCGCAAAACGTGGATATGAGGCGGTCGGGCTTGACCATTTTGTGCGTCATACCGACCCGATGGCAGAGGCGCTGCGCACCCACACGCTCCGGCGCAATTTCCAAGGATACACGACAGATGCGGCCGACGCGTTACTTGGGTTCGGTACGTCTGCCATCAGTGTGCTGCCGCAGGGCTATGCGCAAAACACGCTAGTTGCCAAAGACTATGCAGAGACCGTGTCACGCGGTAGTTACCCTGTGGTGAAGGGTAAATGGGTGAATGAGGATGACCGGCTTCGCCGCGCTGTTATCGAAACCCTGATGTGCTACTTCGAGGTCGACCTTGACGACTTCTGCAAAAAGCGCGGTCTTCCTTGCGACTATTTCGACGATGCCTTGCCTGAGTTGACATCACTTGCCTTTGAAGGCCTTATCCGGCTTCTGGGGCGGCGTATCATCATTGACCAAAACGCCCGGCAGGCCGTGCGCCTCGCCGCCGCCGCTTTTGATAGCTATCTGAACCCGTCTGTCACACGTCACGCACAAGTGGCCTGAGCGAGAAATTTTCCCTGACCAAGAATGCAATAAGGCCCGCAGTCGTAATGACAGCGGGCCTTCTCTCCCCCGACTACCTACCCGGATGTCAGCCCAGGTAGATGTCAGTCAATGGGCTAGAAGCGGTAACCGAAACCAACACCGAGCACCCAGGGGTCAAGGTCAACATCTGCGATAACCGCACCGTCGTTGATGGACACATCTGTGTTGAGCCAAAGTTTCTTGGCGTCCACGTTGAAATACCAGTTGTCCCTGATCTTGACATCAAAGCCAGCCTGCAGCGCGACACCAAAGCCGTTTTCATAGTCAATGCTGGTGACGTCACCTGCGTCCGCATTATAGAAGAAGGTATAGTTTACCCCCGCGCCCAGATAGGGTTTCACTGGGCCTTCCGGGTTGAAATGATACTGCATCAGAAGGGTTGGCGGCAGCACCCAAGTGTCACCAAGGCTCAGGTCGCCAAGCGCGGTACCTTCGGCTGAGACATCATGTTTGGTGGTGGCAAGGATCAGTTCTGTTGCCACATTCTTGGTCCAGAAATAAGTGATATCCAGCTCCGGTACGATGGATGTATCTACTTTGGCTTCCCCACCGATGGATACGGTTGAGCTTTCGCTTGGTGCGACATCGATAAGGCGCAGGCGAACGAGCCATGGGCTGTCACCGTCAGCGGCCATCGCGGGACCGGCAGCGGCCTGCAGCGCAAGGGCACAGGTAAATGCTTTTAAAACGGATGAGATACGCATTGGTTTTTCCTCAATGTTTGTTCTGAAACCGGTGTACAGAACGGATGGGAAAAACGACTTGATAATTGTCAATTATTCAGTGATTTCAATGCACTATGCGGCGGAATGTCACACCTTGTCGGTGTTATTTTCAGGGTTCTCAGCGTGGTCGTCTTGGTCATCAAAAAGGATGCGGTGTGCGGCCCCCTCAAGGTCCTCATACTGGTTGTTGCGCATGGTCCACAAAAACCCGGCCAGCCCGATAAGGCCAAGGGTCAGGGCGATAGGAATGAGATAAAGAAGGATATCCATCAGCGCCGTGCCTTTCCGAGGTTGAGCCGGAAGGCGTTGAGAATGACGATGAGCGACGAGCCAGACATGGCCGCCGCCGCCACAAGAGGGGTTACAAACCCCATCACCGCCACAGGGATAGCGATGAGGTTATAAAGCACGGCGAGCGCGAAGTTCTGCCGCACCAGTTTGCCGGAGCGCGTGGAGACATCAAGCGCGGTCAGTATCGGCCGCAACCTGTCGCCCTGGAAAACAATATCAGCGGTATTCTGGGTGATATCCATCGCGCTTGAAGGTGACATGGAGACATGGGCCGATGCAAGCGCAGGTGCATCATTCAGGCCGTCCCCCACCATCAGGATCTTGGCGCCTGTTTTGCTGAGCATTTTCAGATAGTCGCATTTCTCAAGCGGGCTGGCTTCAGCCTTGAGAAGGGTTATACCCGCTTTTTTCGCCACACGGGCGGCCACAATATGCCGGTCACCCGACAGCAGCCGCACATCCATGCCCGCCGCTGTGAGGGATGCGACAACTTCCGCCGCGTCGTCGCGAAGCTGGTCAGAGAAGGTGAATCGCGCGCGGGGTTCGCCGTCGGCGGCAAACCACAGCTCCAGCGAGGTATCATCAACGGGGGCGGAGCCGTCACCGCACCATGCGCGGCTGCCGAGCTTGAATACCCAACCCTCGAATTCGGTGAACAGCCCCTTGCCCGGCACCTCGGTTATATTGAGATCAAGCAGGTCACCGTCGTAGGCGTTTGCGAGCGCTTTTGAAAGCGGGTGCCTGCTATGCACCGCCAGGGACGCCGCGATGCGCAGGTATGATTGGCTATAATTCCCCGGTTTCAGTTTGGGTTTGCCAAGGGTCAGGGTGCCGGTTTTGTCAAACACCACCGTGTCTACCTCAGCCAGTTTTTCAAGCGCGTCGCCTGATTTCAAGAGGATGCCCGCACGCATCAACTTGCCGCTCGCCAGCACTTGCACCACAGGAACCGCTAGGCCTAGGGCACAGGGGCAGGTGATGATCAGCACGGTGACGGCGTGAAGGAGCGAAACCTGCCACGGTGCCTGCATCACAAACCACCAACCGATGAAAGTGAGCGCGCCCATGGCGTGCACCACGGGCGTGTAAAGTTGTGCCGCTTTATCCGCCAGCCGCACATATTTGGCACCGCCCTGCTCGGCTGTTTCCATCAGCCGGACAATTTCGCTCAAGAGGCTTTTGTTTGAGGCTTTTGACACCTGTATTTGTAGCGGTGCTGAGAGGTTGAGCGTGCCCGCGAACACTTCCCCGCCTTCCTCAATCACTTCGGGCACGGTCTCCCCGGTGATGAGCGACAGGTCAATGTCCGAGCGGCCCTTTTGCACAATACCGTCCGCCGGTATGGTTTCGCCGGTTGCCACCAGCACGATCATGCCCTCGCGTAGTTCCGTGATTGGCACTTGTGTTGCGCGGCCCTGCTCGAACACAACCGCCATGCCTGCCAGCTTGGACAAGAGGTTTGCAGCGCTTTCCCGCGCTTTGCCTTTGGCGCGGGCATCCAGATATCGGCCAATCAGCAGGAAAAAGAGCAGCATCACAGCGCTGTCGAAATACACATGCTGGCCGTGGCGCACCGCTTCAAACACACTCATGCCACAGGCGAGGACGACAGCAATGGAGATCGGCACATCCATATTGGTGTGCCCTTCCCGGAGCACAGCATAGGCGGAGCGGAAGAATGGCCGTCCGGCATACAGCACGGTCGGCAGCGCGATAAGGGCCGAAAGCCAGTGAAACAGGTCGCGCGTGGCCATGCCCATGGTATTGGCGTCTGTGGTCCATAGGCCCACGGAGATCAGCATCATGTTCCCGGCGGCAAACCCTGCAACAGCAATCGCACGCAGAAGCGCTTTGCTGGCTTCGTCCGCCACCTCGCGCCCCGCATCCAGAAGGTGCAGCTTGTAGCCAAGTTTGCTGACCTTTTCGGCCAACGCGTCACCGCGGTTGCGCGCGCCATGCCAGCTCATGCTCACCCGCTCGGTGCTCATGTTAACGCGGGCGTGTGTCACAGCATCTTCAGAGAGAAGCGCATTTTCGATCAACCTGATGCAGGCCGCGCAGTGAATGCCCTCAACCCCGAGCGTGAGTGTATAGGTATCATCTTCGCTTTCGGTGGCGAGACGTGAAAACCCCGTGTTTTCGGTGAGCGTGCCTGCGGCAGAATAAGCTGCCTCACAGCCGGGGCAGCAGAAGTCCTGCCCCTCATTTGTTTCCGCGCCGCAGTGCTTGCAGCTCAAGGCGCTTCCACTATCAGCCTTTTGTGGGCCTGATAGTCCTGATCTTGCCAAAGCGCGTATACGCGGGCATCCCACTGCCCATTGGCGGGGAAGCTGACCGGCACTTCATAGCGGCCATCACCCGCTGCACGTAGTTCCAGCGTGAAATCCTGAGCGTCACCAATGGGGCGCTTGATCACGGCTTTAACGGCGGCACCATTGAGCGCTACACCATCGTTGCCGTTAAGCGTGAACACGAGCATGCCGCCTTCAAGGTGGATAGCGTGTTGCCAGCCAAGCGCGGCCTGTGCCTCTGCGGCAGCAACCGTGTCATTGTAGGCTAGGCCTTTATCGTAGGCCTGCTCGGACACCACGCCCGTGTGGGTAGAGGTGGCCAGATAGACAAAAATGCCGTCAAGAATGGCGACAACTATAAAAAAGGCGACGATATACCAGGGTATCCAGCGGTCGCTTTTGCGGGCACCTGTTGCTTGCGCTATCTCGTTCATCATGCCCTCCCTATGGCCTGCCGCTCATGAAAATACCGTCATAAGATGCGCCGGTTTCCCCGTTCACTTCTTCAATGCGGACCGTCACTTCGTTTCGCGCTTCTGCTAGTTTGTCAGCGGTTATAAAAACCCGGTAGTGGCCCACGCTGTCAGCAAAAACGGGCAGTTGGGCGGCGTCAAAGTTGCCAGCGCCCTGGATGCGAATTTCTGCGTTCGTGAGGCCTTCAACAGACAGCATGTATTTTTTGTCCGTATGGGTTTTGTTCAAAATCTTCACGTCATACCCGTTGCGGATGCGTCCGTCAGACATGGTGACAAAAAGCGGGTTGCGGTCGTGCAGCACGTGCAGCTCAACCGGGTCACGGTGCATCAGGCCATAAAGCATGACGCCACCAACAATGGCGAGGATGGCACTATAATAGACCGTGCGGGCCCGCAGAAGGTGAGACTGTTCTTTCACGCCTTCTTCGCGGGCAAGCTGGTTGTTGGTGGTATCATAGCGGATCAGGCCGCGCGGGCGGCCAACCTTGTCCATGATATCATCGCAGGCATCTACACAAAGGCCGCAGGCAATGCATTCCATCTGCAAGCCGTCGCGGATATCAATGCCCATGGGGCAAACCTGCACACAGGCGGTGCAGTCCACGCAGTCGCCGCGTCCGTCCCAGCTTTCACCTTTTTTGTGTTTGCCGCGTGGTTCGCCGCGCTTCTCATCATACCCGATGATCAGCGTGTCCTTGTCGAACATCGCACTCTGGAAACGTGAATAGGGGCACATATACATGCACACCTGTTCGCGTGCGAAACCAGCCATAAGGTAGGTGGAGAAGGTGAGCGCAATGATCCAGCCACCAACAGACCACGGCACATCGAAGTTGAGGATATGTTCAAGAAGGGTGGGCGCGTCGTTGAAGTAGAAGACCCATGCACCCCCGGTCAGCATCCCGATCAGCAGCCACAGGCTGTGGGTGAGCGCCATTTTCCAAAGTTTCTCGAACCCCCACGGAGCGTTCGCGAGCCGCATGCGCTTGGCTCTGTCGCCCTGCACGATGCGCTCAACCCAGACAAAAAGATCGGTCCAGACCGTTTGCGGGCAGGCGTACCCGCACCACACCCGGCCAAAAAGGCTGGTGGCGAAAAAGAGCGCAACAGCCGCCAGAATGAGGATGCCGGTAAGGTAATAAACCTCCTGCGGCCATATCTCGATGAAGAAGAAATAAGCGCGCTGCGCTTGCATATCGATCAGGATGGCCTGGTCTGGTGCATGGGCACCCCTATCCCAGCGCAGGAAAGGCGCGAGATAATAGATCCCCAGCGTGATGACCATCGCCAGCCATTTGATCTTGCGGAACTTACCCCAAACGCGTTTTGGAAAGATGCGTGCTTTTTTCTCAAAAAGCTGAATGGGGGGCGCGTTGTCGCTCATTTCGGATGCTCCTGCGCGGCCTATTCTTCGCCGCCACCGAGTGAATGCACATAAATGGCAAGCTGGCGGATCGTGTTTGCGTCCAGCCTTGCTTCCCAATTAGGCATAACACCATGTTTGGGCTTGCGTATCTGTGACATGATGTCCGCGCGGTCATTACCATAGAACCAGATCGCGTCAGCGAGGTTTGGTGCGCCAAGGCTTTTGTCACCGGTGCCGTCTTCTGCGTGGCATGCAGCGCAATTGTCTTCATATGTCTGGCGGCCCATGTCGGTTGGGACCGCATCGGTCGTGAAGCTCAGCACATAATCGGCGGTCGCCTCAATCTCTGCCTCACCCAGCATGTCACCAAAGGCGGGCATCTCAGAAAACCGTGTTTCATCATGGCTTGAACGTACACCAAAACGGATGGTGTCATGGAGGGAGTTAATGTCACCGCCCCACAGCCAGTCATCATCATTGAGGTTGGGGTAACCGGCAGAACCAGCACCGCCGGTGCCGTGACAGGTTGCGCAGTTATCCTTGAAGGCCGCCGCGCCACCAGCAACCGCGAACGCATATAGCTCAGGGTTTTGCTGGATCTCGCTAAAGCTCGCGTCCTCAAAGCGGGTGAGATAAGCCGCTTTGCGCGCAGTGATCTCAGCCTGCTGTTCCTTCAACTCATCGTATTGCGTCCAGCCCATGGAACCTTTGGTACCGCCGCGTTCGCCGTTGCCTGAGAGAGTTGGCCACGCGGGGTACACGACCCAGTAACCAACCGCCCAGATAACGGAGGCGAGAAAGACGATCAGCCACCAACGCGGGGAGGGGTTGTTCAGCTCTTTGATGCCGTCCCACTCGTGCCCGGTTGTTTCAATGCCGGTGAATTTATCAATGTCAGGTTTCTTGCTCATGCCTCATCCCCTCTGAGAGGAATTTCTTTGTGTGCTTCAAGCGTCTTTTTCATGGATGGCCGGTAGGCCCAGACGGCTATGCCGCAAAACACCAGGAAGAAGAACAGAAGGCCGGTTAGCCCTGCGTGGTTTGAAAGCCAGGTCATCATTGTCCTGCCTCCTTACCGGAGCGGGCGCCGCCGTCATGCACATAGTCTTTAAGCTCCGCCATGGTGCCCAGCACCTGGAGGTAAGCGATCAGGGCGTCCAGCTCCGTTGTTGTGGCCTGGCCGTCGAAGTTGCGGGCGTTGATCTTGGTGTAACGCTCCATCAGGCCGTCGTGGTGGTCGCTCTCATTCTGTGCCTGTGCCATCGCGTCATTATAGGCGTTGGCGATCTGTTCATCCGTATAGGGCACGCCCACCATCTGAAGGGCTTTCATGTCAGCAGCGATACCAGCCAGCTTCGCGCCCTTGCGCGCCAGGTGGGCATAGGGTGGCATGATGCTTTCCGGCACTACTTGCTGGGGCTTGATCATGTGTTGCACGTGCCAGTCGTCAGAATATTTGCCGCCAACCCGCGCGAGATCTGGCCCCGTGCGTTTGGACCCCCACTGGAACGGATGATCATACATGCTTTCTGCTGCCAGCGAGTAGTGACCGTAGCGCTCAACTTCGTCACGCAACGGGCGAATTTGCTGGCTGTGGCAGTTATAACAACCCTCGCGGATATAGACGTTTTGCCCGGCCAGTTCGAGCGGTGTGTAAGGGCGTACGCCCTTCACCGGCTCGATCGTGGTTTCCATGCGAAAGAGCGGCAGGATTTCAACGATGCCGCCGATGGAGATTACAATCACCACAAAAATTAGCATCAGGATGGAGTTTTTCTCCAGTCGTTCGTGTTTTCTAAGCATGAGCTGTCTCCGCACCTTGCGCGTCATCATCGGCTCTGGCGGGGACGTTATCCCCGCGGATGGTTTTGACGAAGTTGTAGACCATGATCAGGCTACCGCTCAGGAACAGGATGCCGCCAAGCGCCCGGATCAGATAGAAGGGGTGCATCGCCATTACGGATTCCACGAAGCTGTATTCAAGGAAGCCCATGCTGTCGTATGACCGCCACATCAAGCCCTGCATGATGCCGGAGACCCACATGGCCGTGATATACAGCACGATGCCGATGGTCGCGATCCACAGGTGCAGGCTCACGAGCCGGGTGGAATAAAGCTCCTTCTTCTTCCACAGAACCGGCACGAGGTAATAAAGCGCGCCAAATGTGATGAAGGCGACCCATCCAAGCGCGCCGGAATGCACGTGACCGATGGTCCAGTCCGTATAGTGGGAAAGCGCGTTCACTGTCTTGATAGACATCAGCGGCCCTTCAAACGTGCTCATGCCGTAGAAGGCAAGCGAGACGATCATAAACTGGAGCACAGGGTCCTCCCGGAGTTTGTGCCATGCCCCCGACAGCGTCATCATGCCGTTGATCATGCCGCCCCAGGAGGGCATCCATAACATGATGGAGAAGGTTGCGCCGAGCGTCTGTGCCCAATCAGGCAGGGCGGTGTAATGCAGGTGGTGTGGCCCCGCCCATATATAGATGAAGATCAGCGACCAGAAGTGCAGGATGGAAAGTCGGTAGCTGTAGACCGGGCGTTCTGCGCGTTTGGGCACAAAATAATACATGATGCCAAGGAAACCGGCGGTGAGGAAAAAGCCCACGGCATTGTGGCCGTACCACCACTGGATAAGTGCCGACTGCACACCGCCCCACATTGGGTAGCTTTTCACTTCCGTGAAGGATACCGGAATGGCGATATTGTTGCCGAGGTGCAGCACGGCAACAGTGACGATAAACGAGAGATAGAACCAGTTGGCCACATAGATGTGCGGTTCGCGCCGGTTCTTCAGCGTCATCATGAAAACAACGAGGTAAGCCACCCACACGAAGGTTAGCCATAGGTCGGCGTACCATTCTGGTTCGGCATATTCCTTGGCCTGGGTGACCCCAAGCACATAGCCAAGCGCCGCCATCACGATAAAGGCCTGATAGCCCCAGAATGTGAAGGTTGCCACGTTATCGCCCCACAGCCGTGTGCGGCAGGTTCGCTGCACAACAAAATAGCTGGTGGCAAACAGTGCGTTCCCGCCAAAGGCAAAGATAACGGCGGATGTATGCACCGGCCGTAACCTGCCAAAGGTGAGATATTCACCGAAGTTCAGGCCGGGAAAAGCCATCTGTAACGCGATAAACACGCCCACAGTAAAGCCTACCACGCCCCAGAAAATGGTGGCGATCGTGAAGAGCTTCACGATCTCGTCGTTATAATTTGGTTTGTCAGCAAGAGTAGTCATTGACCTGCACCTACATTTTTTTTGGCATATTTCATGGTAACATCATGCCCCCAGCGATGGCGAAGAGGCTGAGCCCGTTAAAAACCATCACGCCCTGTGCGAGCGTCTCAAATTGAATAGGCAACCGGCGAAGCGCAAAACGCCCACCGATGCCGGAAAGGAAAAGCGCGGGCATGGTGCCCACACAAAAAGCCGCCATACCGGCAGCAGCTGATAGCGGGCTTGCAGTGGCTGCAACCGCCATTAAGGCAGCAGCCAGAAGGCCGCAGGGCAAAAACCCGAGTGTGATGCCAAGGGCATAACGATAAAGCGGCGTGGCGCCCTTGAAAAACGGCTTGGCAATACGCCCCACCTTGTGCCCAAAACGCGCGACACCCTTGTGCCAGAAAGGCATCACCGCCTTGGCTTTCAGGCTGGGTACAGCACTCAGGAGAAAGAGAAGCCCGGCAAGGCTCAGAAGCACAAAGGCGATGCTGCGCTGTATGGGCACCGAGAACACAAGACCTGAGAGGCTGGCGGCCATCACGCCGAGGGCCACATACGTGGTCATTCGTCCCAGATGATAAGGTATAAGCGCAAAGCCGCGCGCGCGTTGCATCATGGTGCCGCCCGTCGGCAAATGGGCGGTTTGTGCCACAACAAAAGGCCCGCACATGCCAACGCAGTGCGTGGCACTTCCCATCAACCCGCCTAAAAACAGGGTGAAAAGCAACCCGCCATGTTCCTCAAGCAGGATCTGGCAATGTGTAACAAAATATTCCAAAACGAACCTCTGCGCCGACTATGCCTAGGTTCATAAAGCAAATGGTTTGGCTTGGATTTGATATTGGTCAATATGGGATAAAAATGGCGTGGGAGTGGGTATAGATTTCCCTGGTGCTATTCCCCCATCAGGTGGCAAACCACCGTGCGCCGGTGCGGTGCCGTGCGGTGTTCAAACACATAAATGCCCTGCCATGTGCCGAAGGCCGGCGCACCATCCGTGACGGGGATGGACAAGGAAACATCTGTCAGCGCCGATTTGATATGGGCGGGCATATCATCTGGCCCTTCGTCGTCATGGATATAAAGGCCGGGTGTTTTGGGGGCAATGCGGTCGAAGGCATCACGCAGATCGACCTGTACGTTCGGGTCTGCATTTTCCTGCACTGTAAGCGACGCGCTTGTGTGGCGGATAAAGACCGTCAGCAAGCCCTCATGGATACCAGTATCCTGCACCCAGCTTTTAAGCTGACGGGTGAACTCATAAAGCCCTTCCCCATGGGTATCGACTGTCAGCCTTACAGTTGCCTGGCGCATCCCAGCCCTATCGGATCGGGACCGAGCGGACCAGTTCCTGCGTTTGCGGGCGCTCGAGGTCGATGTTCAAGAGGCCGTTTTCCATATGGGCGTCGGCCACTTCCATGCCGTCCGCCAACACAAATTTGCGCACAAACTGCCGTGCGGCGATGCCGCGGTGCAGATAGGCGCGGTCGCCGTCGTCCTCAACCTGTTTGCCGCGAATGATAAGCTGGTTGCCTTCAAGGGCGACATCAAGCCCTTCACGGTCGAATCCGGCAACCGCCAGGGTGATGCGAATCATATGGTCGCTGATATGCTCGATATTATAGGGAGGATAACCCTCGCCCGCGTTTTTTGAGACTTTGTCGAGCACGTCCTCAAGCTGGTCAAAACCAAGGAGAAACGGGCTGTTGAAAATGGACATGCGTGACATGGGTGTCTCCTTCGGGAAGCGAAACAGCGGTCACGCCCTCTTATGAGCCGCGCAAACGCCAAAAAAAGGCCGCACCAAATGGCCGCGTGCCTGTTTTTAGATTTTGGGCATGAGATGCGCTTTCTTCAAGGTCAAAACGCTTCTTATTGACGAAATTCGGGAATTATTCTGCGCTCAGACTCGCTGTTGTGACACCAGATTTGCTCTCAGACTCTGGTTTTGCGTCCGGCAAGGTGCCTTCGCTCTTCTCCGGCGGTCTGATCCAGCAATCTGTTCCGCGCGCTTTCAGCTCCTTGCAAAGCGTGCGCGCCTCGGCCAGCGTTTTAAGGGGCCCCGCGTTCAGGCGGTAATAGAAACCTTTTGGTTTGCCGTCGCGATTGCCAAAATCCACCTCAGAGCGCCGGGGCGGGATTTCAGCTAAAAGGTCTGCGTTTGCCCGAAACAAGATGGTCCAGCCGCGCATCAATGCTTTCACATTTCGGTAAGCCCCAATTTGTAGCGCCCAGCCTGTGGGCTCCACAAGCGGCGGGATTTCGGTGAGTTCATAATTGGCCACATCGGCTTTTGGCGCAGGTTCAGGCTTTGGGGCTTCGGCCATAGTGGCGGGTTTCTCAGGCTCTTTTTTGGCGATCACAGGTTTGGCGATCACAGGGCCAGCCGCAATGCGTTTGGCGGCTTCGCGGGATGGCTGGCTGTCCGCCATCATGAGGTTGCCCGCTTCCTCGCGGGTCCATGAGGGGTCTACCACACCCGCCACAAGGGCTTGCATGCGCCGGTCTGTTGGCAGACTTGAGAGGGAGCGATAGAAGGTGAAGGTCTCGTTCACGCTGGCGGGGTCGAGATCAAGGCGTGCCATCTTGAAGGCGTCCTCGTCACGGCCAGCCAGCAGGTAGGCAAGCGCCAGATTTTGCCGCGCCTGCACACCGGCGGCACCGCTTTTGGCGAGCGGCTCAAGGATGTTTACCGCAGCTTCCGGCTGGTCGGTCATGGCAAACACAAGTGCCATGTTGGACAGGCCCGCCGGGTCGACCGTGTTGCGGAAAGCACCAAGCGCTTCTTTGGTGCGACCAAGGGCCGCGAGCGTAATACCGCGCGCGGACGCAAGCTTGCTGTTGCCGGGCATGAGAGGTGCGGCCTGATCCAGTGCTGCAAGGGCAGCATCAAATTTACCAAGCGCAATGCGGGTTTTGCCAAGCTGGTACCAGCCGTTGCCGTCCAGCTCCTGCCGAGCCGCGAGCGTCTCGAGAATTTCTTCCGCTTCTGCGTGATTGCCGAGCGCGCTCAGGCTTACCGCAAGTGCGGTGACGGCGGCTGGTGCCCGGGTGGTGGTGGCCACATGGCGGTAAAGCGGGATGGCGGCTTCATGGTCACCCTTGGCCGCCAGTTCGGTTGCGATCGCGAGAAGCCCGCCCGATTGGGGCGCGCCATTTGCTGCTTGCGGGGCCGGGTTGGAAGCATATATGCCCGCGCCGGATTGCGAGCACGCAGCGCTTGCAAGGGCACCACTGCAAAGCATGGTGCAGACCATTAAGTGCCTGACGGTGTTTCTACTTGTCATGTTAGTCTCGCTTTTCAGCGTTGGTTTGCCTGATAGAATTGCCTAAATTCAGAAATGACCATATCGAAGACAGATGAAAGAAGCTTTAATTGACCCGTGGGCTTTTAAGGGTATTTTCTAATAAGTTGTCTAAAATTAAGGACATAGGCATGCAGTGGCCTTTTCTGGGACTGAGATGGGATCACGCGGTGCGGCGCTGTTGCGGCGCTGTAGTTGCCCTGTGCATGCTTGTAATGCCTGTTATTCCTGCATTTTCCCAGGATGCGGATGAGGCAGATACACCGCAAACGTCCAGCACGGATGCCAACAGCAGGACCATGCTGGAAGATGAAGTGGAAGACGCCCTTGAGTTGATCCGCGAAGGACAACCTGAGACCGGAACGGAAATGCTGCGCAGGCTTGGCGAGCTTGGAAACGCCAACGCATTTTTCCATCTCGCTGAAATAAACCGTTTGGGCGCGGGCAAAGAGGCAACTGAGCCGGTTGCCTTGATGTATTACCGGTTTGCGGCACGGCTTGGCCACACCCGCGCATCACTTAGTCTGGCTAACCTTTTATTTTTTGAAGGCAATGGCGAGGGTGACGTGAATGAGGCCATAGAGATATGGCAGCAGTATGCGTTAGAGGGTGAACCTGAAGCCATGTACCTGCTTGGCATGGTTTACTGGAACGGGGAAAACGGGATCCTGCCTGATCCTGTGCGCGCTTATGGCCTCGTGTGGCGCGCGAGCCAGCTTGAGTATGCACCTGCCGTTACGGCCGAGCCTGAGATGCAGTCCCAGCTTAGCGATGAGGCGCGGGAAACGGCCCTCGCTTACGCCGCCACCATGCGCACCAAAGGGTTTGATAACAAGCCGCTCGCGCTTGAACTGGTGACAGATGACGCCAGCGCGATCATAAAAAGCTATGAAGAATCGAAAGGTGACAAGGTCAAACCCGAAGACTGGAATACGGTCTGGCACCTGGAAGTGGGTTTCGCCATGAGCCGTGAGGAGATTGAGAGGGTGCAGGCTCGTATTATGGCGAACGAGAAAACCGATGTGCAGGACCTGTTTTCCGAAGTGGTTGAAAATGCCAATCGCCCTGGCATGTTTCGGCTGGTGTTTGGCCCGGTGGAAAGCATGCAGCGCGCGGTCAAGCACTGTGTGGCGCTGAAGCGTGCCGGGCATGACTGTTTTGCCAAACCCCCGGTGGAGGAATAGAGGCGACCTTACCGCCTCAGGTGTTAGGATCTAACGACCGCTCCGTTCTGACCGCAGACGCAACCCGCCTCATCAGATTTTTCATTAATCAGTGTTTTCACCGCCGCTTCCATCAATGACTGCTGCGTCACACCGTCCCGTGCGGCAAGCATGCGCAGCGCACGGTCGGTGACCAGATCAAGCCGCAAGGATTTCTGTTTTCGGGCTGCTACACTGGTTTGAGGTGCGGGGCTGGTCCCGTGTTCACGAAGCTGTACCGGCTTTTCGCTTGTTGCCCGAACAGGGAGCGACGGCGTATGGGTCTCTGGCGTACGGGCCTCGGTTGAACGGGGCTGTGGCGCGCTCCGGGGTACAAACATTTCCTTGACCCGGTTGGCCGGGCGCGCGTCTCCCTTACGAGCGAGCAGCGATGCACTTAAGGATGCCATTGTCATACTTTACTTCCTTTCATCCTTTCGGTCGCGTGAGCTTCAGCCTGCGTGTTGTACGCCGGGCACGTCCCGGGTGCCAAAAGCACCGCGATGAATGGGCGTTGCCTTGAAGGTGGCCTTCACAGGCAGGCGTTTCACCCTGTCGTCTACATAAGCCCATAGAGCCTCAATCTCTTCCGCCGAACGGCCGCCGCTTGCGGCTTCCATCACCGTGCGGCCATCGATCATGCTGGCGGCAAAATCCTGCCGGTTGTGGATGATGGTTGGAGCCACTGTGCCGTGCTGAGAAAGCGCAATCGCAGCCTCACCCGTCAGCCGTGCGCGTGCTGTCGCGCCGTTCACCACAAAAATAAGCGGTTTTTCCGCGCGTTCGACCAGATCCACCGTGGCGCCAGCTGCGCGCAGGTCATGGGGGCTCGGCCGTGTCGGGATGATTACAAGGTCTGCTTTCTGGATAACTGCCCGGATGGACCGGGTGATGGCAGGTGGTGTGTCGATAAACACGAGCTTGATACCGCGGTCCCGAAGTATTTGCAGGTCATGCGCAAGGGCACCTATGTTCACGCGGGCGAAAGCGGGGGTTTCGGCTTCGCGCTCATTCCACCAGTCGGAAAGGCTGCCCTGGGGGTCTGTGTCAACAAGGGCGACGGGCCCGGCGCCCGCGCGTTCTGCTGCAACGGCCAGATGGCCGGAAAGGGTGGTTTTGCCTGAACCGCCCTTTTGTGACGTAACGGCGATAATCCGCATCGTTCATCTCCAAAATTTGCCTGATCGGAGTGTGATCCTGTGACTTATTTTGGCAGAGAGATGTGAATCCAGGCTTAAGGATTAGCGCGTATTTTTCTCTAAATGGCTGATAATATTGGTTAAAATTTAGTGCAATTGCATCTATTTAGCCCAAGGAGCCTGTGCTGGTTCCGGTCACGCATGAAAGAAGAGAAAACCAATAACTGGCAGGGAGGACCGACACAAATGTTGGTGTGTCGGTCCCAATATTGTTTAGTCGGCAAGTTTTTCGATCAGTTCGATCGTGTAGTGATGCCAGGATCTGTATTGACCTGACGTGACACCGTTTTTAACAGTACCGAGAGTTTCCTGCCGGTCTTGTGAATAGAGGTATGTCACTTTCACGACCCCGGCTTCGCCCCGTTCGAGGACACCACTATGAATGGCCGCAAGCGCGATATTACTATCGCCGTCGTAGGTCTGGTCGCCGAATATTTTTTGATTTGCATCGGGCACGGCCTCCACAAACATCGGGGTGTAGGTGTTTCGCTTCATGCGCATATCGCGGAACCGGCTTGGCGCCAGACCTGCCTGGTGTTTGATAACGAGCGCCTCAATTGCCTTGTCGCGTTTTTGCAAATTCTCGGCCAAAGCTCTTTTTTCCGCAACGGCTGCGCCGTCCTTTTCAAGCTGTACCTGCCAGCGGTCGCGCGAATTACCAGCCTGTAGTTGGCCGTCCGCATCCATGACCCACGTTTCATTCAAATACATATTGAGTGTTTTGTGCTTGTTGCTGCGGGCGCGCACTCTCACAGACTGGCCGTCCTCAGCTATGGTAAACCCTGCGTCTACGGTCAGTTTGTCGTTCGGATTATCGGTCACGTACAAGGTAAAGGGAGCGATACCTGCAGCCTCGTCGCCGTCCGGAAAGGTAATCTCGACCCCAGCAGTCTTTTTATCGCGACCCATATAGATGCCGCCGTTTCGCATCATGGGTGTTTTTGCGGCCCAGGTTCCAGCGATTTGGCTACGGAAAGCAGCAATCCGGTCGGCTTGTTCCTTCTCCGCTGCGGCGATGGCGGCCTGGCGTTCGGCTTCTTGGTTTGCGAGTTTGTCTTCATACGATTTTTTGAAAATCGCTGCATCTTCCGTGTTTTCGAATGCATAGGTGCCCTGGGCGAATTGCCCGAGTGCTGTTCCCTTCACGCGGGTGATGTCGAAGCGGTCAATGTTGACAGACCAGCTGTTTCCCTGAAGGCGGGCCGATGTGATTGCGGTGCCATTCAACTCCTGACCTTTGGTGTATAATTTGCTCAGGATGGCTTTGTCGCCATAGCGCTCCACAACCGAGACAAAATCATCAGAAAACTCCAACGTGACATTGGCCCGGTTCCTGATCAGGGGCTCAACTTCGGAACCGGCATTTTCTGTTACGAGAATCTCGACATCAGCCACTTCCAGTCCACCGGGCAAGCTGAAGGCAATTGCGTTTCTAATATCTTCTTCGCCTGGTTGGTCATTGCCGCCCGAACAGGCGACCAGCGCAAGGACCAACAAGGCACTGGCGAAAGTTCTAGTGTGTTTTACCCAATGGTTCATGATTTCCCCCATCTTTGCTTCATAGATCATCAAACAACGTTGGCCACACGATGAACCAAAATTAACATGTGGCCCGATTTCCACCCTTTCAACCTGGAGGCATAGCAGGTTTCCATGCCTCGATAATCTATACGATAACACCAGATAATCTGATGGCAAGACTGAGCAATTTCTTGTGGCATGGTTGTGCTGGCAGCGGCGGAATTTTCGCGCTATTGAAAAGATGTGAGGATCAGGGGACCGGATTTGAACTATCTTTTCATACATGACGCCTTGCCAGGCCAGTTCAAGCATCTGCTGAAAGAACTGCTCGGAGAGGGCCATACCATTGTCGGCGCTAGCCGCTTGAGCACGTCGTCTAAACTGCCTTTTCGTCAGGTAATGTATGACCTGCCCACTGGTGTTGATGCCGCGAAGGCGGATCCCGGCAAAAAAGCCGTTACGCTGGGTCTTGCCTGTTACAAAGCGCTCAGGCCCCTGTGGGCTTCAGGCTTTCGGCCCGATGTGATTGTCAGCCATGCGGGGCGCGGGGCCGGATATTTCATCCGCGACCTGTTCCCCAACGCGCGTTTTGTTACCTACCTGGAATGGTATGTGCCGACCAATTCAAAAGAAGGCCTTGAGCAGGTTGAGATCGCCCGTCACAACAAGGCCCACCTGCTGAATATGGCGTTGACGCAGGAGTTTGCGCTCGCGGACGCAGCGCTTTCGCCCACCTATACCCAGCGCGCGCAGTTTCCTGCCTTGTGGCAGCCTGGCATCAACGTGCTGCATGACGGTATTGATACAGAACTGTACCAGCCCGACCCTGATGCCCGGTTTGAATTTGCTGGCCGCACTTTCACCCGCAAGGACAAGGTGGTCACCTATGCCGCGCGCGGTATGGAGCATACCCGCGGGTTTCCGGCCTTCATGAAAGCGATAGCGCTGGCGCAGAAGGCAGACCCTGCGCTTGAAGTGCTGATCGCAGCTGCTGACCGCATCTGCTATGACCCCGGTGCGAAAGGTGTTGGGCTCAAGGCCTGGGCGGAGGCGAAGGTGGACTATGATCCGGCCCGCACGCACTTCCTTGGGGTTGTGAAGGAAGTAGAGTTTGTGAAGTTGCTGCAAGTCTCCTGGCTGCATGTATACTTGAGCCAACCCTTTGTGCTTTCCTGGTCGCTATTGAATGCCATGAGCGTCGGGCTGCCGGTGCTGGCGTCTGATAACGCGCCCGTCAGGGAGGTGATCACAGACGGTGAAACCGGTTATCTGGTTCCGGAAGGTGATGTTGAAGCTGTCGCGCAGCGCATTACTGAGATTGTCGGATCACCCACGGCCCATACCAGCGTGCAAGAGGCCGCGCGGGCTCTGGTGCTGGACCGTTATGAACTCAGGAAATGTGTATCCGCCATTCGCACTTTGGTGGATGGTACAGGGGCTAAATAACTGGCTTTGAGGGTCATTTTCTATCCGGCAGGCCTATGGTATCATACTCGCATAAAAAACAAACACAGCGAGGAAATATCATGAAAACCGCAATTTTTGCGTGCCTGTTGGCTGCGCTCCCCCATGCTGCTCAAGCCCAGGTAGCTGAAGACAGCGATCTCTATAAGACCTTGAAGTCCCTTGATGACGCGATTTTTGATCGAAGCTTCAATCAGTGTGATCACTCAAAACTGATTGAGCTTATCCCCGAGGATTTTGAATTTTATCACGACACGGGTGGTTTTGAGAACTCAAAGGCGAATTTCATGGCCACCGTCGAGCAGAACATTTGCGGCAATCCGGCGGTAAAACCTATCCGGAAACTGGTGCCCGGTAGCCTGAAGGTTTACCCGCTTCGTACTGGAGCCGGTGTGCTCTATGGCGCTATTCAGGAAGGTGTGCATGAGTTTTTCCTACGCGAAGAAGACAAGCCGCTTCGTCACACCTCAAGTGCACGGTTTACCCATGTATGGGTGCTCGACAGTGAGAAATGGACGCTCAAACGTGTGCTGAGCTATGATCATCACTCGCCGGACGACAGTACCCCATAAGATATGTGTCGGACGGGTCAGGTGGTGCCTGTACCCCCATCGAGGAGCGTAGCAAAATGGTTGAGTTTTACGATAGCCTGCTGATCAATATTGCCATGCTGTACTGCGGGGTCAGTTTCATCACCCTTCTTACCTATGGGTATGACAAGTTCGCGGCTGAAAGTCGCTCTTGGCGGGTGAGCGAGAGCACATTGCTCCTGCTTGGCCTTTTGGGCGGCTGGCCCGGGGCCATTGTCGCGCAGCAGGGGTTCCGGCACAAGACGCGCAAACTATCCTTCAGGCGTCAGTTCTGGGCCACGGTTGTTGTGAATATGGGGGTGCTTTTGTGGCTTCTATCACCCTTTGGAGCGCGGTGGCTTCAAAAGGTTCTTTGATTGAATTCACGAACACTTGTGGGCGCACAAGACCGGCGGGTCTACTCCGCCGGGCTTGGGGGTACAGCTTTTGGTTTGCTGGAGGTCACTGCCACAACTACGGCGAGCGTGAGCAATTGAACAAGCACGATGATATAGCTGGCCTCGGGCTTGAGTATTGCCGCGAGACTGGATATCGCCGTGTACAGGAAGCTGAAAACCAGCCCTGCGTGGCGGTGAACAGATTTCATCAACAGATGATGCAAGTGGTCACGTTGCGGCAGGAACGGGCTTTCGCCGCGAAGCTTCCGCCTGAAGATGACCCTCAAACAATCAAACACTGGCAGGGCAAGCCATACCACGATGGTATCGGCATAAACCGTGGCGTTCGTGTCAGCGCTATACATCATGATGGCCGAAGCGCCCATGAAGAGGCCAAGCGCGTATGCGCCGCCATCGCCCATGAACAGCTTGCTGGGCAGGTTGAAATAAAGGATCACAAACAGCGTTGCGGTTACAGTGAGGAGAACTGTCGTAGCCGGGCCGGTAGCGAGATAGGCGAAGGTCAGTGACCACACGATTCCTTGAGACAGGATGCCACCATTGAAGCCGTCCATCATGTTAAGCGCGATAACGAGGCCGACAAGGCAAAGTGCGGTGAAAGCGGAACCGCCCACAAGCCCCAGATCACTTGTTTGCCCCCAGGACCAATGCAGGGAGGTAATGAGAAGCTCAGGCGACAGGACCAGCAAGACGGCAATGATGAGCCACAGCGCCACAAATCGGGAGACCCAGGAAAGTTTAAGCCGGTCGTCAATGATACCAAGCGCACCGACAAGTGACGCGCACAGGACGATAGGTATAAAGACCAGCCCACGGCCAAAGAGGGCTGCAGCGATAGCAATTGCGAGCAAACTTGCGAACAGCAGCACTGAGCCGACTTGAGGAACCGCACTGACATGCGCTTTATGCGCCTCAGCTTTTGGGTCATCCAGCAGCTTCAGGCTCACGCCAATGGCTTGCGCTTTTGTACCAGCCACAAACGCAGCAACTACCCCAAGCAGTAGAATAAGCTCATACATCACATAAAAAGTCCTGATTAGAAAATACCGGCATTATAGGGATGTTTTTCAGAACCTCTAGTCTCGTTGTGAGGATGAGTAGCTATTATGGCCGCGAAGCAGCCGAAACCTCAACGTGAGGGGGTGCTTCTTTACTGGGTGCTAAAGAAAAAGGGCCTGGGAAATATTTCCCGAGCTCTTGTGATATGTCCGCTTTGGGTCTCATTGGGCCCATTGCGGATGAAGTTGGTGCCAGGGACACGGTTTTGATCAACCTCGCAAGCATACAGTTATGGTGCTGTAAGCAGCGCGGATTTTATTATTCAGCTGATGCCTTTTTTGTAAAAGGCATCCCAATGAACTTCACCTGCGTCAAGGCTCCGTCGCCATCCAGAACAGGCTGAAGGTAATTCGAGCTTGGCAGTTCAGGATTTTCAGAATCGTGAACGTTCAGGCACCCCTCACTGGTTATACTGATCTTTGATGTATTGACCCCAAGGGTAGCCATAAAGCCATTATCCGCTTTTGCAATCTGCAGGGGGAAGAGGCCGGGTAGGGTATAATCGCCGGGAAGCTCTGCGATTGCCACATCAGAGAATGCGGAGCATGCTTTCTCCTGCTGCTTATCCTTGCTGTGATAAACGGCATAAAGTTTTTCGGACCAGTCTTCAGCGGGATTGTCGAGGAGGATGTCCAGCACCGTATACATCAGAGCGTGGCGGTACTCGATATGGTCCGCATTGATGAAGGTATACACGCCGGCATTTTTGCCGGGAATGATGGCATTGATAGCAGACATGCCATCGATACTGCCGGTGTGCATAACAATTTTTTCGCCCTTATAGTCGTATGCAAACCATGCAAGGCCATACGAGAAGTAGGAATGATCAAGTGTCGCTGCAGCAGGATAGATTGTGCTGGGGTCCATCAACATTTGCGGCGCAAACATCTCGCCCATTGCAGCTTCGGATACCAGCCGATTGTCGCCGACAGTACCGCCGTTCGCGAGGAAGCGTACCCATTTTGCCATATCTGAGGGTGTTGAATTGATCATGCCGGCAGACTGACTGTATTCAATATAAGGGTATTCAATCGGGTAGAATTTCCCGTCGATATATCGGTGTGCTTCCGCACGGTTTTTGCGCGCTTTTACATTAGCGTCCAGCAACAGCGTTTCAGTCATGCCAAGCGGGTCGAGGATGCGCTCTTTGACAAATTCATGAAATGGTTTGCCGGAAACTTTTTCAATTACCAGGCCGGAGAGTGCAAAGATGGTGTTGTTATAGTCCCACGTATGGCGAAAGCTGGTTTGCTGCGGGTTGTTTGGTAGCATTTTCCAAGCTTCGGGCAGACTTTCGCTGAGGAACACGTTGATATTGCTGAGCTGGGAGACCCCACTTCGGTGGCTCAGCACATCGCGGATGGTCATATTCTTTTCCACATAATCTTCATGCAGGTCCAGTTCGGGAACATGTTTGATCACGGGGTCGTCCCACTTAACTTTCCCTTCATCCACCAGCATGGCAAGCCCCATGGAAGCAAAAGCCTTGGTTGTCGACCCTGCCTGAAAAAGAGTGTGTTCATCCACTGGATCGTTTGTAAGGGTCGATTTGATGCCGTAGCCGCGACTAAGCAGGATTTCACCGTCCTTGACGATGGCGAGCCCAAGGCCCGGAGCGTGCCATTTTTTCATTGCTGTTGTGACAGTGGCATCAAAATCTTCGGGCAGATCGGCTGCATGTGCATTGAGGGGTGTGGTGGCAATGGCAAGAGCCAGACAGACGATTTTTTTCATGGATAGGCTTCCCTTTGAGCAGAAATTAAGTGAACGCAGCATATATGCTGATCCCGAGAAAATTTACGTTGGCGTAGCCGAATGTGCCACATAGGTTTCTCGGCGGAAACAAGGCCTTCCAATGGCGGGCCAATAAAACAGGCGTTTGATGAGACACATAGTTCCGGCAAACGGCCAACATCATTCATAGCGTAACGCCTTGATCGGATTGGTGCGGGCCACCTTCGTGGATTGTACACACACTGTTGCCCAAGCAATTGCCAGCGAGAGAGCACCAGCCCCAAGGCAGAAAAGCCATATGAACCAGGTCTCAATCCGATAGGGAAAGGTTTCCAGCCAGCGAGACATGACCCAGACAACAAGGGGCCATGCCATCAGGTTGGCTATCAGGACCGGTTTGGAGAACTGCCAGACTAGAAGGCGCACAATATCGAGCACACGGGCGCCCATCACCTTGCGAATGCCGATCTCCCTTGTGCGTCGCTCCGCCGTGAAGGCTGCAAGGCCATATAAACCAAGGCAGGCGATGATCACGGTGATGGAGGAGAAGGTTGCCAGCACCTTTGATATTGTGCTTTCCCGTTCGAACTCCGCCGTGATCGTATCCTCGACAAATTCATACTGGAACGGCACTTCCCGACTGAAGGATTTCCAGATGGTTTCCAGCCGGGAGACAACTGCCTGTGCCTCGCCGTCATATTTTACGGCGAGCGTGTTGTAGCGCGTGGGGGCTAGCAAATAGACCTCGGCCCTGATGGCCCTCTTGGGTGACTGGAAGTAAAAATCGGGTGTGATGCCGACAATCTCCAGCTCCCCGTACACCGGTCCTTCCGCATTCACGGCTGTTACAGTGGTAACACGCTGGCCGATAGCCTCTTGCGGTGCTGTGAACCCCAGCTTGTGCGCACCTGTCTTGTTCATGACGACGGACCCAACAACTCCTTCCGCTGGCATGCCGTCGGAGGTGAAGTCCCGGCTGTAGAACCGGCCTGCCAGCAAGGGAATCTTGTAGGTATCGAGATAGTCATGATCAACCGACTGGGTGCTGATCAGTACCGTCTGGTCGGATTTGGCACCGACGAGCTGGAACGGGCTCAGCCTTTCATGGATGTCAATCGGGCTATAGTCGGTATACCCGGCGGCGTGAACTCCCGGCACTTTCAGGATAGCCTCCTTGAACGCTTCCCGGCTGCCGGCGATCTTCTCGTTCCCTGTGTTGTTGAGCACCAGCACGTTGTCCTTGCTGTATCCCGGGTCCTTGTTCGTGGCAAACCAGGTTTGCATGTAAACAGTGGCTGTTGCGACGATAAGCGCCGTGGATATGGTGAACTGAAGGACCACAAGTGCATTGCGTAGCAAGCGCGAACCGCTTCCCTCGGTTGACCTGTTGGCCCGCAGTAGCTGCGCGGGCTTGAAACCAGAGACAACGAGCGCAGGGTATACCCCGGCGATCAAACCGGCCACGAGTAGCAGCCCCGCGATCAACACAAGTGTTGTGCTGTCGCTGTAAGCAAGGGCGAGGTCAAGGTTCAGTAAGCGGTTGAAGCTGGGCAGGGAAACTTCCACGAACAGGAGGCCGAACAGCAGGCCGAGGCAAGCCAGCAAAATCGTCTCACCCGCAAACTGGGTAACCAGTTGTGACCGGTTTGCGCCGAGCACCTTCCGAAGCACAACCTCGCGAGCCCGCTGGGTCGATTTGGCGGTTACAAGGTTGATGAAATTGATGCAGGCAATGAGCAGGACTGCAAAGGCAATACCCACAAGTATCTGTACGGCATCCATATCACCCGCAGGTTTCATCTCGCCGATGCCGACGGGGTTCAGGTGGATATCGGTAATGGGCTGTATGGTCTGAATATAAAAATCTGAGACCTTGGCATCAGGCCCCGATTTCAGCGAATCAAGCCCGACCACATGGGTGTTGACCAGGTCCGGCAGGCGGGTGCTGATGGTTTTAAAATCATTTGGGCTGGTCGTCTCAACATATACTTGATGTTCGCCAAGGTTTCCCCATGTGTCGTAGAGGTCTCGGGTTTGAGGGAAATCAGTCAGGTCGAATTTCGCGAGGCCGTTGATGGCGAGCGATGTATTGTCCGGTAGGTTCTTGAAAACTGCTCCGACACGGTAGTCCCTGTCGATTTCTGACAATTTGATGCGCAGCACTTGCCCGACCGGGTCGGCGGTTCCGAAATACTTTTCCGCCATTGTTTCGCTGATCGCAAGGCTGGCCTTGTCGTTCAGCGTTGCCTGCAGGTCGCCTTGAAGCACAGACATATCAAATATCTGTGCTGTTTCAGGGTCTGTCAGGTGGATGTCCTCTGCGAAGGCCTCGCCATCGCGGATGATGACAGGATGAACCGGGATGAAACGGGTGGCCCGGACTATTCTTTCGGGGAAATAGGTTTCCAGGATCTCCTTCATTGGAGTGGACGCAGAGGCAGCTTCATAAGGCGCGCGGCCGGGCAGCAGAACCGTCGTGTTTATCCGGCCGATCCGCTCTGCCTTGTCCCAAAATTTGTCGTAGGAAAGTTCATGCCGCACATAGAGCATGATAAGGATGCATGCGGCAAAACCAGTAGCGAGGCCAATGGTGTTTATTGCGCAGTATAGTTTGTTGCGGATCAGGTTTCTGATCGCGATTTTCAAGTAGTTCCTGAACATTTACTACCCTTCCCGATGGGTTTTGTGCCGGTACACTACAGGGCTTGTGAGCGGGGTGCGCGCCGCCGGCCCTGATAACCAGGTCCGGGGCGGCACATCCATGGGTTTGCGGCCAGACGGGTACGCCCGGAGCCTGATCAATATTCCAGAGTGAAGCTCATGAGGCCGCCGATGAAGGCAACCCAGGCCAAACCACACAGTGCGGTGGCAAACAGCACACTGCCAGCCTTGGCCATTCCGTGTCGGTCAGACCGGACGGTCAGCCAGGCGTTCCAGATGCCCACGCCAGCCCCGGTCAGGGGTACCAGCGCACCAGCCTGAAGGATGAAAAGCAGCGGATCGAGCGACAGGCCAAATCCGTCAAGCTGCATCTGGAGGACCGGAAGCAGTGCTATATACCAGCCAAAGAGATAGATCATGTTTCCAACCATCAGGTAGCGGGTAAGCCGGTACGCGACCAAACCCCTCCCTGTGAGGTCGAGCGGTTGACCATAAAGCCTGCGGCACCACCAACTGAGCGGCCAGGCGACAAGGGCTAGTACGATGATAGTGAGCGAACCAAAGAGCAGGAATGTATTCAGGCCTGCGTTCTCCGCCAGACGAACCTTCTGCAGCACAGAAACGGGGTTGTTGCTCTGGGTGATTGTTAGCTGACCGTCAACGGTGGAAACATAAAGGGCATGTTCGCTGTCCGGGTCACGCCAGAGGCCGGGTGCGGTTTCCCGATACTTGGTGTCTGGCTCAGACGCGAAGCTTATGGTGCCGTCCTCATTGGCGACAACCGTGGTTTGCTGCAAAGTGTACAGCATCTTGAGGAATGCTGTTTGAATGCGGCGGGAACTTCGATATTTCCCGGCAAGCGCCTGGGCGTCTGTCTTGGCGCTCCGAATGGCAAGGGGGACCGGCTCGTCGTCTTGGACCGGGAAATAACGGTCCATAAAGTCATCAAGGATGCGCTCCCGCATGCCATAGACAGCATTATCCTTGCCGCGGCTGTTGAAGCTGACAAAGAAGCCAACTCCTTCTTCCGGGATCAGGTTCATGTCGGTGTGAAACCAGATAGTATCGCCACCATGGCCGATCAGGCGTTTCCCGTTGATGGAACCGCTGAAAAAGCCATGCGCCATAGTGGTGAAGTCGGGCTGGTGCGGTGCCGAAGGCTGGTACATCAAGCGGGCGGTCTCCGCCTTCAGGATGCGCGTGTCGCCAAACCGGCCATCTTGCAGGTGGGCAATCATGAAATTGGCCATATCGTCTGCGGTGGAGCTCATACTGCCAGCTGGCGCGGATGTTACCAGTTCAAATGCCTGTGGTGGTTGGGAGGCGCCCCTGTAACCGAGCGATACACTGTCCTGAAATTGTTCAGGTAGTGGCTGCCGGAACGTCGAACGTTCCATATTGAGCGGGGCGAGAATATGCCGCTCAATATAGTCGTCGAAGGGCTCGCCAGAGAGACGTTCAACAATGTAGCCGGCGAGCGCCGTACCATAGTTTGAATAGGCGGGCACTTTCCCGACCGGGAATATCCGGGGGCGCATGTGGTCTTTCAGATATTTTTCCGTGGAGATGAATTTGGCAGGGTCTGTAATCAATATCTCTTTCAGCCCTTCCTCGAAACCGCCCCTATGGGTCATCAAATCGTTCATAGTGACCGGCCCGCCAGCTCGTTCGGGGATTGTGAAATCGAGGTAGGTGTTCACATCGGCATCAAGATCCAGCTTACCCTGTTCAACCAGTTGCATCACGGCGGTCCAGGTGAACAGTTTTGAGGTCGATCCAATACGGACAAGGGTTTGGTTCGCATTCATCGGCCGTTTGGTTGCCATGTCCGCATACCCATACCCTTTGGCGAAGAGCGGCTCGCCGTCCTTCACCACGCTGACCACTGCGCCCGCCACATCGCCCTGCTCAAGCGCACCTGACATATAGCCGTCAAGCCAGGCTTCAAGGTCGGCGGCATTAAGCGGCGAGGTGCCGGGTGATTTCACGCCGGATTTGGTGGCGGGTGTTTCCATCTGTGCTTCACGCGGCTGTGAGTCTGTCGGGGGGTCCGCCGGGTTTTCCTGTGCCAACAATGGCCAGCCAAGCCCAAAAGCCATGATTGTTATGGGTATCCAGAATCTCTTCTTCACTTCACTCTCCCTGTCGAATAGGCTTATACCTACACTGTATGTTTTTTAAAAAACCTACAGTGTATGTTTTGAAGAGTCAAGGAGCCCGAGAAGGTGCCCAAACCACAACTGAGCAAAGAAAAAATAGTCGATACCGCGATAGAAATTGCCGATGAGAAAGGACATGAATCCGTCACGCTGCGGGGCATTGCCAAACGTCTGAATGTGCATGTTACCTCGCTTTATAATCATGTACCCACCAAAGACGCTGTCTTTATTGAGATGATGAAAAAGATGATTGCTGATTCTGATATGCCGGTCGGGTCTTTCACCTGGCAGGACTGGATAAGAGGCTACGCAGAGGCTTTTCGGAGAATGGCGTTCCAGCATCCGGGCGCTTTTCAGGTGTTTCAGCGGGGTTTGGCCCAAGGCGATGAAGCTATGGAAACCATAGAGTCAGCAATCGCCGCTTTCCGAGCGGACGGATTTGATATCGAGACCACCTTCTGTGCGATGCGGGCAACCAACGTCGCCGTATTTGGTCTGGGCCTTGAGGATGTGGCACGGGAGACCGACACAATCCCTCAGCTCGACCCGGAGTTAGTGCCGGTCGAGCGGTTCCCCCAAATTCATGAGGTTATGGCCATATCTGAGCGGCCGGACACATTTCATTTTCTGGTGGAGGCCTTGATCGCAGGGATTGAAGCGACACGGTCAGGGCGCAGGTGTTGATACAGATAGGTGAACTGAATATTCACGAGCGTTTAAATATACTCTATAATGCGGCATCGATAGCAGCGCAGCAGAAATTAAAGCCGCTTTTGATCACCTTCTGCAGCAACACCTTTTGACCTGCCAACAACAGTGATTGTGCTATTTGGCCAAAGAGTAGCCTAATCTGGAATGCAGGAAGAGGTATTATTACTGTCCCTTTTGTGGTCCCACAAAGAAAAAGGGCCTGGGAAATATTTCCCGAGCCCTTGAAATTCTTGGTGGAGCCGAACGGGATCGAACCGTCGACCTCTACACTGCCAGTATATACAGATCTAAAGATGTGATTAGATGGAGTGAGATGTTAATCGGTAATATAAGATTAAAATATTGGTATTCAAGTGATTTTATGAATGACTATGGTGCTCTGATAATACCGATTAACACCTATCAACTTGGGTCGTATTCAAAAACTTATCCAAAATGGTCTCAAATTTTTGTAATAAAAATAGCCAGCATTGCAGCGAAAACGACACCTATCCCCGGCGTGTTTCAGAGCCATTTTCATCGGTAATCAGAGGTCGATTTCACAGATTTTGAAGTACGCACCGGAGAGTTCGCTGAACCTTTTCGCTGCCGCCTGCAGCTCTTTCGGGGACATCGAATAGTGGGCGGCAAAAGCTATTTGATGCGGGATTGGAACTTCGCCGAAAAAGCCCCAAACTTGCCCCGTAAACTTGTTCACTTCGCCAATCTCGCGAATGCACTCGGCAAGCAGGTCGGCATCAATATGCTCTCGATATGGCGCATTGACCGTCGAAAGTATTGTGTAAAATGGGTACCTGACAGTGTCCATTTTGTTGACCCCTTTAGACATGGGAACACGTTGTCCCCACCTTCAGGTTTCTAGGCGAACCCTTGGACGGTTCGAGCCGTCCGCAGTACCATAAACCAAAACCCAAACATGACGGAGGCGACAATGCCAACATTTTGCATGTTTTCCTGCATGCCAACTAGGGATGTAAAAAATGGTGCCATGTCATATATAGGATAGAGCATCACCACTATCCCAGGCAGGTAGGGCCAACGAACGTCTCTCGCAGGAATGATGATGCCGCAATAGAAGATTGCAAACCCCATTAACCAACCGATTCCTGGGAAGTTGAGAAACGCCAAGCTTTCATGTTGGCCTATACTGCTATAGGTAGTGCCCCCCATGACCAAATAGAAAAGGAAAAACGGTACGACGCCTTTGGCATCTGCCTTCGCTTTCTTTCTCTGTCTGGCAGCTGCGGGGTTGGTCTGTTCTAGAACCGCATCCTCTACCGCTTCCTGAACTAGCTTTTCAGTGTTTGCATGCTGTTCCGCTTCCCAATGGCGCCGCCTGGTGTTTTCAACGGCCTGTTCAGCAGCCAAGCCAACTGCAGTTTTCCTAATCATCCTACGTCTCCTCGCCTCTATTTGTTACTTATAGTATGCAATTCGAGGCGCACTTCAATGCTTAATGTGACTCATAGTCTGTAGACCAATAATCTACGATGGCCGAACAGTGGCTGCATGGATATCAAGCAGCAAATCGGCGTCAACATTGCGAGAATCCGGCGGGAGCAGAACATCTCGCAGGAGGAGTTGGCTTTTCGGTCAGGGCTGCACCGCACCTATATTTCAGGTGTTGAAAGGGGCGTTCGGAACCCCACGATCACCGTGCTCAGTGAAATTGCTGCTGCGTTGAAGGTGTCGCTATCTGATCTGGTCCAAGCATAGATTCAGAAGCCAAATACGATTGGCTCGCTGAAATCCGCTTCGGCTAGTGAGCTGGCGCGTCATTTGAATTGATAGATGCGGACAGTTTCAGCCTTTCTGTGTAAAGGCTTCTGCCGGTATGTGTCGCGTCACGCCCTGATATTTCGGCGCATCGGGGTTTATCAATCCGAGTGTATCCAGAATGCGCCAGGCAGTTGAAAGGTTGATCTTGCCGGACCCTTTCTCAAATTCGATGATTGATGTATGGGAGCAGCCGACCAGCAAGGCCAGTTTTTTAATGCTGATCTTCTCATAGCGGCGTTTGCTTTTCGCATATTGTCCCAGGGCTTTGAGGTTGGGGAGCTTTTCGAAATTCACCGGTTCTTTGGTGGTTGATTCAGCCATAAAGGATCTCCCACTTTTCTTCGATTGTTGCAGTGAATTGATATTGTAGCTCATCGTTCAAAGGGGCTTCGCTCTTGAGGCATTCTTTTAGAGTAGTTTTGCGCTTCTTGATGTCGGTGAACACAGCTTCGACTGTTCGCTGATTCAAGCCCAGTTTGTGGCCAACTTCTGTAAGGATCGCCCGGTCATACTCCTGCCACTGCAAACGCTTGCCGTTGAGTTCCAGGCCGAAGACAGTGCTGTAGCCCCTTCCGCCATAAATGTAGCTGTTGAGCACGTCATAGATGGGTGATAGGCGTAGCCCGGTAGGCGTCTCCAGAAGGCTCCAATTTTTAAGGTGGCAATCGGTATTCCCAAGAATTGCAAAGGCCACAATTCTGCGAAACAAGGTATAGGCATCCAGTTTCGGCGCGGCTGAATATTTCAGCGCCTCAGAGAGAGCATCATAGTCTACCCGGTATTTGTTTTTGCGGTCTCGCCCAGGAGCGACCGCAAGGACTTGCGCGAAGTCTTCGCATCGGAGTTTGTTTTCCTCACCGTCAATATATTCGCGGTCGAACCTTTCAACGATTAGGCCCAGTTTGTCGATGTTTTGTACGAAACCACGTTGGCAAGAAACAACCTGATCGTCAGGCAATAGTGCCTTGGTCAGAAGCAAGGAGGCTTCCTCGTTCTGAACCAGATCGCCGAGATCGTCCCGGGCAAATTTGGCGATATAGGGGGCTGGCCCCTGGTGGGCGGCGGGCGTGAAGCGATTTCCCTCTTTTACACACAGAAGCTTGGCCTGCACGCCGGAGATCGTACGCCGGCTTTCGGCGATGGCTTGTGTTTCGACATCTGCTCCCACGGCCAGGTCTATTTTGGGGCGTTCGCCACTGGCTGGAGCAATGCCAACAGCGCCGATGCAGTCTTGCCCGAATGCCAGCAATAGGCCGAAGTCGTCTTCATCTTCTGTATCAGCGATCGCTTCCTGGCGGGCGCGTAACCATCCTTCAGGGGCAAGGTTACTGAAAAATGGATGCACACCGGCGCGGTAAGTGTGGCGGTCCGTCGTACGTGGCAGAGAGCAGCCAATTTCAGGTGCGTCAGCATCATAAGTGAATGCGGTGCCACCCTCCGGAACTTCCTCAAGACGTCCGACTTTCTGACCCTTGAAGGTTACGATGGCTTGTCTGAGAGCTTCCATGGTATCGATTTCCATACCTTACGCATATCAAGGCATCATTATGGTATCCTTTTCGGTACCCTTCAAGAATAAAGTACCGATTTCAATACCTCTCGTGGATATAAAATAGAACGGGTACCGATTTTGGTACCAATAAGGCGGCTATGTCTACTGTTCCGATGAGCGAGGTCAAGTGAATTAAGCACAAAAATTCTGGACACTACCAGGCTGGCCAGTTGGCGAAATGATTTACCCTTCTCCCTTAGATAACTATTGAGCACAGGAGAATTGCGAAGAGGCCAAATAGATGCTTCCGTAACAGGTGTCACCATCTCTAATATACTGAAAATTAGGCATTTTTGGGTATACAAAACCGGCCAGAGAAGTGGCCAAAATATAAGAAAATGAATGCCAGGTTGGCGACGCGGCTACGCGGCGTCAGCCGTCTCGACCAACGCAGTTAAATCTGTCAAGGGCGGAGCAAAATTAGGCCATAGGGCGGCGTAAAAGTGAGCCAGTATGGATATGGTTGATATGATAGCCGGGGGCATGCCCCCGGCTATCATATTTTGGCGATCATTTTGGGTGGGGTTTTGAGCGGCTCTGCGCGAGGCGGTAGCTTTCGCCGTTCATCTCGAGGATGTGAACATGGTGGGTCAGCCGGTCGAGGAGCGCGCCGGTGAGGCGTTCCGAGCCGAAGGTTTCTGTCCACTCGTCGAACGGAAGGTTGCTGGTGATGATGGTGGAGCCACTTTCATATCGCTCGGAGAAGACCTCGAACAACAGTTCGGCGCCGGTCTTTGAGAGCGGCACAAAGCCCAGTTCGTCAACGATCAGCAATCTGTATTTGGCCAGCTTCTTCTTGTAGCGCAGCAGGGACTTCTCATCCCTCGCCTCCATCAGTTCATGCACCAGGACGCTGGCCGTGGTGAAGCCGACGCTGATGCCCTTCTGGCAGGCGGCCAGCCCGAGACCGAGGGCGACATGGGTCTTGCCGGTGCCACTGGGGCCAAGGGCGATGATATTCTCATAACGGTCCACATACTCTGAGCGTGCGAGCGTGAGCACTAGCATCTTGTTCAGCTCGGGAATGGCCTTGAAGTCAAAGCTGTCGAGGCTCTTGACCGCCGGGAACTTCGCCAACCGGATCCGCCGCTCGATCATCCGCCTTTCCCGGTCGATCAGTTCCAGCTCGGTGAGCCGGGCCAGATAACCGGTATGGTCAACACCTTCAGACGCACACTGGCGGGCCACCTTGTCATAGTCCCGAAGGAAGGTGGGCAGGCGCAGCTTCTTCAGATGGTGGGATAGCAGTATCTGGGGTGCTTCACTCATGACGCTGCCCCCATCAGACACATATAGCTGGACGGGGATGTGGTGCCCACCGTGGCCTTCGGCAGGTAGGGGTAAAGGCTCAGGTCAAGCCGGGCCGGTCGGCGTTCGATCCGGCACAGCACCAGATGCCTGATGGCGTCATAGCCGATGGCCCCCAACCTCAGGGCGTCCTTCACGGCTGCCGACAGCGTCTCCATATCCACGGTGTCCAATAGTCTCAGCACTTGGACATATTCCCGCTTGCCGGCCTTGCCCATGCGGGCTTCCAGCAGGCGGCGCAGTTTGAGGATTTCCTCCGGCAGGTTCCAGCCATCAAGCGGGGCCGCCTGATCAAGGCTCATGATCTTGCGCTCAATCAGCGGCAGGTAATGCAATGGATTGAAGATCATATCCGCCTCGTCATAGGAGCGCTCGTGGCGGGCGATGATCTCCCCGGCACAGCCAATGACCACCTCGCCGACATAGCCCCGGACCCAGACCTCCCGGTGGGCAAAGGCAACAGGCACCGAATAATCATTGCCCTTGTAACGCACCAGCGACAGGGACGTGACCCGACCGGCCTGCTTGTGGCAGGCATCGAAGAACGCCCCCGGCAAGGGGCGCATTGCCGCCAGATCAGCCTGCAGCCGGTCCCCGATGCTCACCTTGTGCCCTGACAGGACATCTGACTGCCGCCTGGTACAAGCGTCCTCCAGATAGTCGTTGAAAGCGTCAAAGCTGGCGAAGGACGGAATGGGGACCATGAAGGTCCGGCGCATATAGCCGACCATGCCTTCAACCTTGCCCTTATCGTTGCCCTTGCCGGGGCGGCCATAGCGGTCCTCTATCAGATAGTGGGACAGGAAGGCCGAGAAGCTGTCGGTCCGCTTGCGCGTGCCATCCGGCAGAATGCGAGATACAAGACAGCGGTCATTGTCGTACAGGACCGACTGCGGCACAGCGCCAAAGAAGGCAAAGGCATGGTTGTGGCCGTCCAGCCAGGCCTCCGTCGTGGCCCGGGGATAGGCCCTGACATAACAGGCATCGCTATGCGGCAGGTCCAGCACGAAGAAGTGGGCCTTCTGCCGCACCCCGCCGATGACCACCTGGGCCTCGCCGAAGTCCGCCTGCGCGTGACCGGGGGTGTGGCTCAGCGGTACATAGACCTCGCGGCTGGTCCGACGGTACTCTCTCACATAGTCCTTGATGATCGTATAACCGCCATCAAAGCCATACTCGGAGCGTAGGCGCTCGAAGATACGCTTCGCTGTATGGCGCTGCTTGCGCCCTACCTGGCGGTCACCCTCCAGAATACTGTCGATGATGTCGGTGTAGCCATCAAGCTTGGGACGCCTGACCGGCACTGAGCGCCGGTAGCCCGGCGGCTCTGAATGCGAGAGCATCTTCGCGACTGTGTCACGGCTGATCCCGAAACGCCGGGCAGCCTCCCGGTTGCTCAGGCCTTGCACATGGCACGCAAGGCGAACCCTTCTGTATAAATCCACTGAATAAATCCTCCGGCCCTCCCATCAAATGGAAAAGCCAAAAAGTGGCAGACTTTTACTCCGCCCGCAGCAACACAACGCCGCCGCTTCAGTGGCCTACTTTTACACCGCCCTATACAGAAATCGGCCTATCGCTGGGATTTTTTACCAGATCTTTTACTGCGGCGGTTGGCCGGTCGCCGCAGCAGTTTATTATTGACCGCCGTATTAGCCGGGCCCGAGCTCAGCTTCGCGATTCTTCACTGTCAATAGGTGCCATTGCGTTTGAGTGTGGATTTTCCTCACATGCACATATGAGCTTCCAATTCCGAAAATACCTGAGCATTACGCCGAGCCAGTTGCGACTAAACCGCTCGGAAACAGCAGATGAAAGTCGCTAGTAACCTGACCGACTCCAATCTCGCCAAAGCCTTTCCCTTGATAAATCTTTCGCTAGTCTTAGTGTGAATCCAGTGCCCTGGATGGCAGTGAAATATTTGGCAGAGACACCTTCTTACATACACCCAATTAAGATTGGGCAGGCTGTTCTATGGTTCAGGCTGCCTTTTTGCACTCAAGCTTCTGCTGCGCGGAACGAGTGCAACCCAGGCTCATATGGAGCGAAGCGGTGACTAACATTGGCAGGTTTTGGGTATAGTCAAAAGAAGCTAGCTATTTTCCCGGTAGATTAAAACATAGCCTTTTTCGGTTTCGATATGTTGAATAGGATAAAGTACTTCTATGGCTTTGATGAACCCATCTGTGTCATCAAGCCGGAAAGAACCGTAAATGGGTAGTGGGTTTAGCCTCACATCTGAAATGGCGATCTGTTTTCGGGATTGTCGATTGATACGATCAATAGTGGTGCTGAGAGGGGCTCCATCGAGGTGTAATACTCCGCTTCGCCAAGAAGAGAAATGGTCAGGGGAACTTTCCTCTTTTTTAAGGATGTAGGCTCCAAGTCTCTGAGTTATATCGGTTTCTTTGTCATTGCCAGATTGGGGCATGGCAGAAGTAGCCTTCTTAACGGCTACCCTTTCCCCGACAGACGCATAAAGCGTTGGACTTTTCTGATTTGCGGGAAGTTTTGCCTCGTGAGCCAAACCTATCTTTACGGTTCCTTCAGTTACACTGACCGTCACATCATTTTCAGTATAGTCGATGTTGAAGGCTGTTCCCACAGCTTGAACCAAAACACCACCGACTTCTACAATAAATTCGCGCTCTTTGTCTTTGGCAACTTCGAAGAAAGCCTCACCTTCATCGAGAACAAGGTAGCGTTGGTCTTTCTGGTAATTAACGGTTACCAGTGAATCACCGTTCAAATATATTTCAGAACCGTCTTCCAAAGCGACATTCCGTATCTCGCCGATCCTGGTTTTATAGTTTTGGTGTACGGGGCCGAATTGCAAAACATTCCCTATCACGAAGAATGCAATGGTGGCAGCAATTAGTCCGGCGGCCAGAATTGGAGAGGATGGTCGCAACCATCGAGAAAAATTCTGCCACAAAGAAGGGATATTATCCGGAGCATGGATAATATCTTCAGAAGGCTTCACTTTGCCTACAGCCTCATAGAGGCTGCTTAGTTCTTCCATTTCTTCCAGTTTTTCCGGCGAGTCTGCTGCCCAATCCATCATCCGACGAAGGTCATCAACTTTACATTTGTGCGCTTCTATGCGGACAAACATATCTGCCACTTCTTTCGAAATGTAGCTTTTGTTTTTTTGTGATCGCTGGGTCACCGTTTACCCCCCTTCAGGTCAACAGCGAGGTGGCGGAGAGCATTCCCTAGGTATTTATAGACCATACGCTCTGACATATTCATTCTGTTGCTTATATCTTGGATCGAATACCCCTCATAGCGTCGATAGTAGAACACCTGTCTCATTTTTCTTGGCATTTTCTTCAAGGATGCTTCAAGGGACACTTTGGTTTGGTTTAATATAGCTTGATCTTCAGGCGAAGCATGTGGGCTCTCAACCTGGTCCTCTTGAAAATCGTGTTTTTTATCAAAAACATTCCGGAGATCGCGTCTGATAAAATCGATGGACAAATTGGAGGCAGTACGAAACAAATAGGCTCTAGGGTGTGCAATCACCTTTTCATTTTGTTTTTTCAGGAACTTTAAATAGGATTCCTGAGTAATTTCTTCAGCTACCTGCTCGCATTTCACCGTTGTCATAACAAACAACTTCAGAGCCTTGTGGTATCTACTATAGAGTGCTGTTAGGTCTTCTGAATTTTCTGCAGGTTGTTGTGGTTCACGGTCGCGGGCTGCGGCCCGTAGAGGGGTGTCGCCTGACAAAGCGTCATCCTGATTTGCAAGATTTCGTTTTCGAAATGAAATAATCATTCTTGTCTCTAGCTTTTAAACCCGCCTGTCATAATCCCAATATAGGTGGGCATCACGCGCAACCATCTATCTATAACGATCCAAAAGAACAAACCTGAACCAAAATATGCATTTTTTTTGATCAGGTAGTTTCTTAGTACGAGGCATGGGCTCCTTGTGTTTTCGAGGAGGGCCGTAGTGGCTAATGCATGAGGGGGCGGATTTAAATTTTTTAGTTTTGAGGTTCAGGTTTCGTCTGACCGTTCGTTTACAGGTGGCGGAGTGAAAATTACGAATGGAGGAAACCGTGTCAAAGAATAAGTCTGCCCGTTTGGGCATGTTGACTGCTGTCAGTATGATACCACTGCTGATGACCCCGGGCCTTGTTTCTAGCCCAGTAGCGGCTGCTCAGGTTGCTTCAGTGGAAAAATTTCAATTTGATATTTCAGGCCAAAACCTGGGGGAGGCGCTTCAGGCGTTTACAGAAGTTACTGGAATTCAGCACCTGTTTAGTGAAGCAGTGATTGCAAAAAAGCCTGTTGGCGGGGTGCGGGGCGCATACACAGCGGCGCAGGCGCTGGATATATTGCTTGAAGGGACAGGCTTCGAAGCTACGCTTACGAGTGCCAAGACCGTTGTCATCAAACGTATAGAAGCCCCCAGTGCGGCTCCTGAGGTTAATGATGAAAAATCAAAGCCTTCTGATGCAGGCGCACGCGCAGAGTCAGCCGTCGCTGAATTTGACGAAATCGTTGTAACCGGTTCACGCATTCGTCGATCAGGGACCACGACGCCAACGCCAGTGACTGTATTGGATTCCGAAGCTTTGGCATTGAATGGCGATACTCGATTGGCTGACACCTTGAATGAACTGCCCGCCATTAGAGCCACTCAAACAACGGGCAATGTTAATACAACGGATGATGCGCAGGAAGCCGGCACCAATTTTCTAAACCTGCGAGGCTTGGGGATTGATCGCACTCTTGTCCTGATTAACGGGCGGCGCCATGTGGGTAGTCGGCCGGGCAGTGCCGCTGTTGATACCAATACTATTCCTGCCGCTCTCGTTGACAGGGTGGAGGTTATCACAGGTGGTGCATCCGCAGTGTATGGTGCTGATGCAGTGTCGGGTGTGGTGAACCTTATTCTGAAGGACGATTTTGAAGGTTTGGCGGTTGATGGTCGCTATGGTGTTTCGGGTGAAGGGGATGGTGAGACCTATTCCCTGTCTTTGACAGGAGGGACAAATTTTGCGGATGACAAGGGGAACATTTACGTAAATGCAACCTATGACAAGTCATCTGTTATTCGGGCAAGCAATAGAAGCTACGCCCGCGAAAATCTTCGTTTTGCCCCGAACCCAAATAATACGAGTTCATCTGACGGCATTGCAGATCAAATTCTTTTTGACAACACTGGTTTCATAGGCACTCCAGCCGGTGGTCAGGTCGTTGGACCAAACTTTGAATCTTTTTCCGAATTCGGTGGGCCTTTCACGTTTGACTCAAATGGCAACATCGTTTCCCAGGATTTAGGCACGCTCGTCTTGTCATACCTTTCCCAAGATGGTGGTTTTGTTGATTTGTCAGCGTATGACCTGCTTGCTGTACCTGTCGAGAGAATGATCTTTTCTGGTGGCTTAAGGTATGATCTCGCGGAAGATATGCGGTTTTTCTTTGATGCCAAATACGCCCGCAACGAGAGTAAAACGGACGGGCAACCCACGTTCGGGCTTGCCGGTGATTTTACCGGCATTCCTGGGTCATTTATTCTTGCAGATAACCCGTATGTTCCAGAAGCGCTAGGGGGCATTCTTGCGACTGAGGGTCTGAACGGATTTTATGTAACAAGAACCAATGTTGACCATGGCGGCCGACAATCGCGGTCACAGCGTGATACGATACAAATGTACGCGGGGGTTGAGGGCCGTTTCACTGACAATCTGGACTATACATTTCACTATCAGTATGGGCGATCAGAAAATACCACAGAGTTCATCAATGAACGGATAAACAGCAGGTACCTGCAACAGATTGATGCTGTTTTGGATGGGAACGGAGAAATCGTTTGTCGTGATGCTTCTGGCGGTTGTGTGCCTTTAAATATACTGGGGCCCAATGCGGCTACTCCGGAAGCGTTGGCTTTCAGTCATGTAGACTTCCTCACGCAAGGCGAATTAACGCAGCACGCTGTCAACTTTACGGTTACTGGTGACACGGCGGGCTCTCTGGAGCTTCAAGGGGGACCGGTCGGGTTTGCCTTTGGTGCTGAATATCGCAATGAAAGTTCTTCCACAGAAGAGGGTGCCCTTCGTAACAGCGGCGACTTGTTTGGTATTTCGCCAGTCGCTGATACTGTAGGTAGCTATGATGTATGGGAAGCATTTGCAGAAGCTAGTTTGCCAATTCTGAGGGATGTTCCTCTTGCTCAGGAATTAAACCTGGAAGGCGCGATACGCTATGCAGATTACAGTACAATTGGTAGTGCCACGACATGGAAGATCGGTGCTGATTGGACACCTGTATCGGATATCCGTTTCCGTGCGGTTCTTTCTCAAGCTGTTCGTGCTCCGAATATTGGCGAACTGTTCGCAGCAGTGGAGCAAAGCAACGTCTTTTTGAATGATCCATGTGATGTTGATTTCATTGACGCGGGGTCAGGAAATCGGGCCGCGAATTGCGCCGCCCTAGGTATTGCACCTGGCTTTCAATCCAATACAGATGCTGTGACAACCGCGATCCTTTCGGGCGGCAATGAGAATTTGCAGGAAGAGACGGCAGATACCCTGACCTTGGGGGTGATCGTGACTCCGTCGTTTATTCCAGACCTTAGCCTGACCGTTGATTATTGGAATATTGATATCAAGGATGCGGTGAACGCCTTTCCTGCACAGGTTCTTTTGAATGGTTGCGTGGATGGCGTTTCAATAGATAACCCTCTTTGTGCTTCTGTAAGCCGTGGCAGTGATGGGAATATTCAGTCAGTTTCAAGTCAACTGATTAATGTGGCCTCTTTTGAAGCCGCAGGTGTTGATTTTGAAATGCGCTACCGCTTGCATCTTGACGAATTGTTTCAAACGGAAGGCAACCTCGATTTCGCTTTAGCTGCAACTTATCTCGATAAGTTAAACTTTTATGCGCAAGAGGGGCGCTCAGAGCCTGATAGAGAAGCTGGTGAGCTTGGTGATCCGAAATGGATCGCTAACTTTCGGGCAACTTACCGAAATGACCGTTGGACAGTAAGCCTTTACGAGCGCTTTTTCGGAAACCAAGTATTTGATTTGTCAGAGCCTGAAGAGTTTCGCGACCCTAATCGCACAGGCAGCGAATTCTATACGGATCTGCAGGTACGGTATTCGTTCAATGACCGAACAGATTTTTACGTCGGCGTGAATAACTTGCTCGACAATGCCCCGCCACAATTGGCTCGAGTTCCGGAAACTCGCGCTTTTGGTGATGACGCTGTGATCTATGACCAGCAAGGGCGTTTCTTCTATTTCGGTTTGGGCGTGAAGCTCTAACAGATCATCCGAGGCTGTTTGCAAACGACATTGGCGCTTAGCTGCAAGCGCCAATGTTCGCATGGGTTAGTGAATTTTATGAATATTGATCAAACCTACTTAGTTGAACAACTCAAAGCCATGTTGGCCATTCCTTCTCCTGTGGGGATGGTTGGTGGTATGTGCCACCATGTGTGCGGTGAATTAGAGAAACTTGGCGTGAATTGGCAACAGCAACGTCGAGGGAGCATTGTTGCAACACTTGATGGTGAACAAAAAAAATCCGACCGCGCTATTTCAGCCCACCTTGATACGCTGGGGGCTATGGTTGTCGGCATCAAGCCAAATGGTCGATTGAAGATACGTCCGCTTGGGCACTGGTCTTCCAGGTTTGCGGAAGGCGCGCGTGTTACCATTCATACAAAAAACACCAATTTCAGGGGCTCCATTTTGCCTGAAAAATCGGCCGGGCATGTATTCAATGAAGAGATAGACTCTCAGTCTGTCAACTGGCATACAGTTGAACTGCGAGTAGATGCCTCGTGTGGTTCTGACCAAGAGGCACGCAAACTTGGTTTAGATGTTGGTAACATCGTTGCACTCGATGCTGAATCTGAATTTCTTCCAAATGGTTATATTTGCTCGAGATATCTGGATGACAAAGCAGGAGTAGCCTGTTTGTTGGCTGCAATTAAGGCCGTAAAGGAGCTTAATCAAAGACTTGCCGTAGAATGTCATCCAATTTTTTCTGTGGCCGAAGAAACTGGTTGTGGGTGTTCTCATGCACCAGACGCTGATGTGGGCGAGCTGATAGCGGTTGACATCGGCCCTGTTGCAACCGGTCAAAACTCCAGTGAGCATACCGTTAATCTGGGCGTTTTGGATACAAGTGGAATTTATGATCGTTCGTTACTGAATAAGCTTGAAGGCTTGTGCGTAAAAAATGCGATCCCTTACAAGTTTGATTCATATCCGTTTTATAGGAGTGATACGCATTCTGCCCAAGTTGCGGGTTTGGATCTGGTAAACGGACTTATTGCTTTTGGTACAGAATCTACCCATGGCTACGAACGGACCCACATAGATTCCTTAATGGCCACGGCCACTTTAATTGCACACTATATGGTAAGTGAAGCATGAGCCAGGTCGCCCCACCCAGACGGGAGCTTACCTCCAGGGCTATCTTAACGGGCATAACGTTAGGTGCCATTTTAACGCCTTGTAATATTTATTCCGGGCTTAAGATCGGCTGGTCTTTCAATATGTCTATTACGTCGGCGCTTCTGAGCTTTGCTTTCTGGAGGCTTATGCACTCTGCGTCCCTCGCAAAGCCTTGGGGGCTTTACGAAAGCAATATCAATCAGACAACGGCCTCCTCGGCAGCCTCCATTATATCCGGAGGACTTGTCGCCCCAATTCCGGCCCTCGCACTTGTTAGTGGGATAGAGTTGCCATGGTACCAACTGATCGCTTGGGTGTTTTCTGTTAGCTTTCTTGGTATATGGGTCGCGTTTTTGTTGCTGAAGCCTTTTCTGGTTTCCTCTTCTTTGCCGTTTCCCGCAGGCGTAGCGACAGCACAGGTCATTACGGACATATTTGCGAAGGGAAAGGAAGCCATTCGAAGAGTATATATGCTTGGAGGTTCGGCTGTTATCGCTTCTTTGATAAAAGCCGTAGACACATATTGGTATTCGCTTCCGCGTTTTTCCCTTCCTGCCGGTTTTGCCATGAACATAGCGGGAGCAAGTAAAAGCATTTTTGTTTCCCTAAAAAACTTGACGTTCTTCCTGGACCCTTCGCCTTTGTTGGTTGGTTTTGGTGCAATTATCGGGCTCAGGATAGGAACATCGCTGCTGATCGGCGCGGTTCTGGCGTGGGGAATAATTGCACCCTTCGCTATTCACATGGGTTGGATACCTATAGAAACATTGTCTGCTGACACAGTATGGTTTGCGGAAGTGGTCGAATGGTTGTTGTGGCCGGGCGTAGCATTGATGGTATTTGCTTCGATTACGTCTTTCGCTCTACTTTTTTTAAAAAAGGAAACTCAAACAGATCAAACTGACGGCGCAGGCTCTGAACCTTACAGAGCGGGAAAAATGGTTTACATTGGTTTGTTGATTGCCAGTATTTTGGTGGTCGGGGCACAAATCCTTTTGTTTGATACAGCTTGGTGGCTGGCTCTTGTTGCGCTTCCCATGGCCTTTGTTTTTGGTGTTGTAGCAGGACGTGTAGTTGGCGAAACGGGTATTCCTCCTATCGGCGCCATTGGTCAAATCACTCAGCTAAATATCGGGATGATAGCCCCGGGTAAGCTGGTTCCCAACCTCACAGCGGCAAATGTCGCAGGTGGTACTGCTGGGCAGTGTGCCGACTTATTGAATGATTTCAAAACCGGTCAAATTATAGGCGCTAATCCGCTTTTCCAGGTCGCAGCACAATGCTTCGGCGTTCTGACAGGGGCCGTTGTTGGCTCACTGGTTTATCTTGCTCTGATACCAGATCCGGTAAACATGTTGATCAGTGAAGAATGGCCGGCTCCTGCGGTGTTGACTTGGAAAATTGTAGCCGAAACCCTGCAGCAGGGATTAAGCTCCATCCCTTATCATGCCCAGATTGCGATGGCTGTTGGTGCTGTTGCCGGTGTTGCGCTGGCTCTGACAGAAAGATTTGGCCCCCGCCGTGTTGTCAAATATTTGCCTGCGGCTCCGGCCTTAGGGTTAGCCTTCGTCATTCCCGCATCTATTTCAGTTGCAATGAGCTTTGGCGCGATAATCGCATTTTGCTTGCAAAAATATGTTCCTGCGTGGAGTGGCAGGTTTCTAATTGCTGCGGCGTCTGGCCTTGTTGCAGGGGAGAGTATTACAGGTGTAATATCATCAATTGTCAGCGTAGCGTTGGGTTAGCTTTGGCGTCCAGTTCAAATGCTGATCCATCAATATGGAAGTTAGTTTTAATCATGTCAGAAGTGATTTAATAGAAACTTTTTTTATTTTTGAAGTGGATCGTCTGGAGCCGCTGATCACTGAGTGATGTTATGCCCGCTTTATTGAGGCGGCCACCTGAAGACTCATCATATAGGGTGAGAGGGTGTAGGCCTGATCATTTACCAAATGAAGACCAAACCTTGTCCCAAAACTAAAGTAAAGACCGCTAAGTCAAAGGTTTAGCAGCCTTTCTCGTTCTGCAGGGCCGGGGTTGGATGTTATCGGGTTAGCTGATTGACCTGCGCCCTTTTCATCGCGCCCAACATCTCCAGTGTCTGCTTGACCGGCAGGTGGCTTTCGCCCACCAGCCGGATGATCTCACGCTTCTCAGCGCCCGGATACTTCATGCGGGGTCTTCCCCATCCCCGATCATGCTTTTTTTGAGCAATCGGTTCTCCAACAACTGCTCAGCCAGCGCTTCCTTGAGGTCGCGTGTCTCGCGCTTCAGGGTTTTGACTTCGTCGGTAGTGGCGGCGCGTTCCGTATCGCCTGCAAGGCGCTTCTTCCCAGCCTCAAGGAACTCTTTCGACCAGCTATAATAGAGGCTTTGGGCAATGCCTTCCCGACGGCACAGCTCCGCAATGCTGCTTTCACCGCGCAGGCCTTCGATCACAATGCGGATCTTCTCTTCGGCACTGAACTAGCGCCGGTTGGCACGGCGGATATCCTTGACCGCCTTCTCGGCGCCGCTTTTTGAACTTGCTGATTTTGCTCTCATCTTCATTCCTTACGTCATTACGATGAGACCAAAATCCTCCTTTAACAATATCTCAAATCTGTCTCATAGTGTCCGTCGTCAGATAAATTGTTACCAGTAGGCGCTTAAAATAAGAGAGGATTTGATCTCATATCTTGTTTTAATTAAGCAGCCTTTGCGTGATGTCGCAAGGCTCGTTGTCTCAAGGTTTGTTGTTTGATTTTTCTCCTTCTGTCCAGGATGGTTGGTCCCCGCCCGAAGTAGACATCTGCAGGGGTCAGGTTGTTCAGGCTTTCATGATATCGCTCGTGATTATAGTAGTGGATAAACTGGCCGATCTCGTGTTCCAGATGGCCGGGTAGATAATAGTTATCCAGGAGAATGCGGTTCTTCAGCGTCTGGTGCCAGCGTTCAATCTTGCCCTGTGTTTGCGGGTGGTATGGCCTGCCGCGAACGTGCCCCATGCCCTTGGTCTTCAGGAAGTCTGCCAGTTCCTCTGCCACATAGGATGAACCATTATCGGACAACAGGCGGGGCATGGCAGCTTTGTCATTACAGCCAGAAGCCTTCAGCGCCTGATCAAGCGTGTCTGTCACATCCTTGGCTTTCATGGTGCTGCAGAGCTTCCAACTGATCACGTAACGACTGTAATCATCCAGGATCGTGGATAGATAATACCAGCCCCAGCCTTTGATCTTGAAGTAGGTAAAATCGGTCTGCCATTGTTCGTTAATACGCGTCGGCTTGTCTTTGAACTCGTCTGCAGCCTTTATCACCACATAGGCTGGGCTGGTGATCATGTTTGCGGCTTTCAGCATGCGGTAAACGCTGGCTTCCGATACAAAATAATCTTTGTTGTCCGTAAACTTTACCGCCAGTTCTCTCGGGCTTAGTTCCGGCTCGTCCAGTGCCATATCATGCACCTGTTTGCGGATATGATCCGGGATACGGTTCCAGGCCTTTCCGGGGTGCGGCTGCCGGTCATTGAGACCGTCAAAGCCCCCGGCCAGATACCGGTCATACCAGCGGTAGAAAGTCGTGCGTGGAATGCCTATCCTGTCCAGTGTCTGGCGTGCCGATAGATGTGACTGTTCGACAGTACGGATGATCTCAAGCTTCTCAGATGCAGAGTATCTCATTCTTCGCACTCCCCATCCCCGACTACGCTTTTTTTAAGTAGTCGTATCTCCAGGGTTTGCTCGGCCACCACTTCTTTCAGGTCCCTGGCTTCCCGCCTCAGATCCTTTACCTCGTCACTGGTGGCTGCACGTACTGCATCGCCCGCCAGACGCTGCTTGCCTGCCTCAAGGAATTCCTTCGACCATTTGTAATACATGCTCTGCGCGATGCCTTCCCGGCGGCACAGTTCGGCAATTGATGTCTCACGGCTTAGCCCTTCCAGGACGATCCGTATCTTCTCTTCGGCTGAATAGATCTTCCGCGTCGCTCGGCGGATGTTCTTAACTGTTTGATCTGCAGCTGACTTGCCGCTTTTTGAACCAGAGGATTTAGCTTTCATTCTTCGTTCCTTACGTCACTTCAAATGAAATCAAAATCCTCTCTTATGCAATTGCCAACTTTGGTTCCATAAGGCCTGACGGGGAACATGCACCCATTTTTTGTTGATGGGTTATTTTCTTCTCTATGCCTTCAACCGGTTCGTGGCGGGCTATGTATGCAGTCGCCCCGACTATGTCAGTGCGGGGCTCGGTCTTGTTCCCATGTTGGGTATCGGACTGCATTCCTTTATCGACGGTATGGTTTACAGCGTGACCTTTTCGGTCAGCATCTTCACCGGCAGCATGGCGACCCTTGGCATGATCTTGCATGAATTCCCGGAAGGCATTGTCACCTATGTGCTCCTCAGGAAAGGCGGGTTCGCGGAACGGTCTGCGCTGAAGTGGGCTTTTCTTGCCGCAGCGCTGACGACACCTGCGGGGATGCTTCTGTCATTCCCGTTTGTCACCGACATCGGCAAGCCGCTGTTGGGGGATTGCCTGGCCCTGTCGGCCGGCGCGCTGATTTATGTGGGTGCCAGTTACCTGCTGCCGGAAGTGGAGCGGCAGTCTCGCAGATATAGTGTCGCGGCATTGGGGGCGGGGGTTTATGTCGCGCTGTTGATAGTCCTAAGCGGCGCCTAGAGCGGCCGACTTGCTGCGATAGAGCGATCCGACCTTTATGGGTTGACCTGCCCAAGTTGCTTTGGCCGTATTGGGTCAATTTGGGTCTTTGAAATAGCAAAGGATGACGTCGGCTACGCTATAGCAAAGCCGACGTTAGAGTTTCTGGTGTATCGAGAAAAGCTTGATAGTATTTAGACGTTAATTCATTCCTTCTGGGTTTCGGCATGAATAAGGATTTCTGTGAAACCCTCATCCACAAAACCTTTGATTTCCCTTGGGTGCATCAATCGGAGTACTGCCTCAAGATGAGACCAGGGTAGCTCGATGTGGTCCAGCGGACCTTCCACCTGATAGAGACTATTGGCAGTTCGTACATTGTAGCCATCAACCTCAAGGACAGGTGACGACCGGAAGGCATCGCCAGAGCGAAAGCGCCGGAGCCTATCCTCAACAACACAACCGCATAGCAGGCGCAGGTTTTTGTGATGCTCAGGAGCGTCTGCAAAGGAAACAAGGCATGCGTCTTCGATGACGCCATCATGCGTTTTGTTCATGGCTTGCCTCCGTCAGAACCAGTTTGTGGCTTCAGAGATCAATCCTGCTAGCACGAGCAGAATGTGATAACCGCCTTTGGCAGCTTGTTCAAAGAGCCATGCAATGAACTCTTTGTGGCAGGTGGTGAGATATTCGGCGGCCACTGTCTTTAGGGGCTGTGTGTCAGCGATTTTAGGCGTAGCAGTAGCGTGAGAAGCAGTCATAGGTGCCTCCTTTGGCGGGTCGTGGATAGGGATGGTTAGTGAAGGTGGGTGGTTTTGAGCGGGTGGTGAGCCTGCTGACAAAGAACCCTGCTCACATCTTGAATGCCTTTCAGGCCATGGCTGAGCATATGATGGAGTGGACTTTGATCCTGAAAAGCGGGATTGTTCGACTTGAGCCACCGGACGGCTGAAGTGGTCGTGGTGCCCAATAGCTTCAACTGCCGATTTACTTCGATGACGCAAGCAAGGCGAAGATAGGTCTCCTTGCTCAGCTCAGTGAAAGCCCGCTGTTGCCATAACTGAAAGGTATATTCGTCTTTGAGGCCGGTCAGTGTGAATTGCTCGCTGTCAGACAATGCCCAACCGCGCATGATTGTGAAGGAAAGTTCAATGGCAAGTTTCTGATGGAAAGGGTCTGCCGGCAACAGTTTGGGGGCTGTTTGCTTTGCGTATTTCATCCGGGTCATTTCTTATTCCTTGTCTGTCGTGGCTCGTGGGTGGTTGAATTCAGCCTTCAGTAGCCGCTCGAAAGCTGAACCGTCTTTTCGGGTCAGGTTGGGGACGTAGCGGCTATAGACCTCAAACAGCATTTTGGTGTTGCTGTGGCCCATTTGGCGGGCAATCCACTCAGGGTTCTCACCAGCGGCGAGCCAGAGTGTGGCGGCGGTATGGCGTGTTTGGTAAGGGCGGCGCGAGGTTAGGTTGAGATGTCTCAACAGGGGATACCAAACACGTTGTGTGACATTTCGATTGTGGAGTGGTGTTCCCTCGCGAGTCGCAAAGACGAATCCCGAAGTGTTGGCAGTTTGCTCATATAGGGCTTGCAGGCAGTCATAGACCTGTGAACACATGTCCACTTCACGGGACGATCCATCCGTCTTCGTATCAACGAGCTTGCCCTGTACCAGCGCTTGCCGGACGAGAATTTGCCTCCTATCAAAGTCCACATACTGCCATTGCAAACCATCGATCTCACTAGAGCGTAGACCTGTAAAAAAGCGCACCGTGTAGTAAGTTCGGAAGTCGGCTCTGACTGTTTCAAGAATCGATTGAACTTCCTGCAGCGTAAAGGGGTCGACCTTTGGCTTTGTCTCCCGCAGTCGCTTGATGTTGACCCAAGGATTCTTAAAATCATGTCGGTCAGCGGCTTCCATCAGGATCATCCTGAGAGGGATCAGAATATGATTGACCCGCGATGCCGATAAAGTCTCTGATTTGTGGCCGGGCTGTTCCGCAAGATAAGCCCGGAATTTCAGGATTAGGGCTTTGTCGATTTCGTCGAGTCTTTTATCCCTGAAATAGGGGATAATGTAGCGATCCAGTGTCAGGCGGGTGACGTCCCGATATGACTGACGCCACTCGACCTCTTTTTCTGCAAACCATATATCTGCAAACTTTTCGAAGGCATAAGGTGCTGACCTTTTCTCAGCCTGCCTTTGTTGTTGAGCGGCAAATTTTGCTGCAGAGCGACCATCTGGGAAATAGTTGAGATAATTAAAGGTGCCGAGTGTCATTTCAGCTTCCATGCGTTTGAGGAGCTGTTCGGCCTTTCTTCGATTGGCCGGCGTATCTTGCACGCCTGTGTATTCTTTGTATCGGGCCCCTCGATATCTGAAATCGATATACAGGCGACCACTACGTGATCCGATCGTTGCCATGCTACACCGCCAGGCTAGAAAAGTTGGTGGGCACGCTTGGTTGGGCACACATGTCTTTCTCGATTGTTTCCCAGAGATAGAGAATCTTGCGGCCGCCAAATGGTCTGATGTAATGCACACCCTCAAGAAGAACGCTGTCCTTCAAGCGTTCACGAATGGTGCGGACGTCATACTTGATTCTGCTAGCCAATTCTTCTGTGGTTAAGTATGTTGGGCTCATCTTTTGGAACTCCCACGCTTGAAATGATGTCTGTACGCATCAAAATATGAAGCGTGTTGATGCTTGTCAACATAAAATGATGTTCAAACGCATCATTTGATGAACAAAGGTGCGCAATGATTCGGTTTCGCTTAAGGGAATTGATGGCAGACAAGGGCTTTAACGAGGATCGCAAGATCACGTTTGAGGAAGTGTCGCGTGAAACGGGGATACATCGCACCACCCTGACGAAGGTGGCGAACCAAAAAGGCTATAACGCTTCAACCGACATTATTGATAAGCTATGTAGCTACTTCCAAGTGCCTGTACAGAAGATTATTGAGCATGTTCCAGACAGGGAAGGCTAATGAGTATAGGGCTCATTTTCGTTGGGCTGGATTTATCACTTGATTAGAGACGGGTCCCAATATGGTCCCTTTTTTGGTCCCACAAAGGAAAAGGGCCTAGGAAATGCTTCCTAAGCCCTTGTAAAATTTGGTGGAGCCGAACGGGATCGAACCGTCGACCTCTACACTGCCAGTGTAGCGCTCTCCCAGCTGAGCTACGGCCCCATATCCAAAGAGGCTGCTGGAACGCGTAAGCCTCTGGAAAATCTGGCGGCGAAATATCGCCGCCGGAACGGCGCGGACTATAGGCGGAGGCCCCAGAGCGCGCAAGAAAAAATTTATACCTGTTTCGGCTTAGGCGGCGTGTGTCACGCCACCTAAAATGAAAGACCTAGGTGTCGTCATCCGACAGAGATGTATCAACGATAGCAGACACTTCGTCATCATCGTCGTCATCCAGGCTTACATCACCAAGTACATCATCGTCATCGTCATCATCGATGTCGATGTCGTCCTCGTCCTCGGTTTCCTCTTCTTCTTTTTCGACCTTTGCTTTTTCAGCAACAACGATCGGCTGCTTGGCTTTCAGAACAGGCTCTGGTGCCCACTGGTTGCCACAGTCGATACAGGTTGCCGGATCGTCTTTTTGCAGATCATAAAAGCGTGTGCCACATTTCGGGCATGTCCGCTTTGTGCCCCATTCGGGTTTCGCCACATCTCTCTCCTTGCGTTTGACCGCATTCATCAGGCCTTGCACTCATCGCACTTTTCGGCCAAGAATTCGGCGCATCCCTTGCCATGATCGGTAGCGCCTGTCAAAGCATTACTGTTCATGTTACTTCTAAAGCTGGAAATCTCCCTGTGCCAAGTCTTATTTCTTCATCTCATGCCGCTTTAACCGGAACCGCACGTGTGCCGGGCGATAAATCCATCTCGCACCGCGCCATCATGCTTTCCGCTCTCGCTGTGGGCAAAAGTGAGGTCACCGGCCTTCTGGAAGGTGAAGATGTGCTGGCGACTGCTGCCGCCATGCGGGCGATGGGTGCCCGGGTGGAACGACTCGGTGAGGGCCACTGGGTGGTGGAGGGGGTTGGTGTTGGTGGGTTGATGACACCGGACGATATTATCGACATGGGCAACTCGGGCACCAGCACGCGGCTGATTATGGGGTTGATTGCGAGCCACGGCATCACGGTTACCATGACGGGGGACGCGAGCTTGCGGGGCCGCCCCATGGGCCGGGTGATGGTGCCGCTTATGAGCGTTGGGGCAGAGTTTAAGGCGCGGGATGATAAATACCTGCCGCTGACCATGACAGGCACGATGGATGCCATGCCCACCGATTACACAACACCGATGGCAAGCGCACAGGTGAAGTCTGCCGTGTTGCTTGCAGGGCTGAATGCGCCGGGCATCACCACGGTGCGGGAGCGTGTGGCCACCCGTGATCATACCGAACGCATGCTCAAGGCGATGGGCGCAGAGGTGCATACGACGGAAGAGAACGGCCATTTTGTTGTACGCCTTAAGGGCCAGCCTGAGCTCACGCCGGTGAATTTTGAGGTGCCGGGGGATATATCTTCCAGCGCTTTCCTTCTGGTGGCGGCGAGCATCATCCCGGGCTCCGACATCACGGTTGAGAATGTGGGGATGAACCCGCTTCGCACCGGTATCTTCTATGCCCTGCAGGCGATGGGTGCGGATATCACCATTATGCATGAACGCACACTGGGCGGCGAACCTGTCGCTGACCTTAGGGTACGGGCGGCCAAGCTTAAAGGCGTGACAAGCCTGCCGGTTGACCCTTCCACCATGATTGACGAGTTTCCCGTACTTTTCTGCGCGGCGGCGGTAGCGGAAGGCACAAGCCGGTTTGAAGGGCTTGAAGAGCTTCGCGTGAAAGAATCGGACCGTTTGGCCGTGATGGCATCCGGGCTGAAGGCGTGCGGTGTTGAGCTTTCAGAATTTGAAGACGGTATCGAGATTAAAGGCCGTGGTGGCCGTGTGCCGGGCGGTGCAAAAGTTGCCACGCATCTGGACCACCGTATCGCCATGAGCTTCTCGGTCCTGGGGCAGATGGCAGAGAGCGGCATCACCATTGACGACGCCGCGCCCATTCAAACCAGCTTCCCGGTGTTTGTAGACCTGCTGAAGGGGCTTGGTGCAGGCCTTGAGCTTGAAGGTTGATTAGCCATCAGCCCTTTCAGCGAACTGGGCGAAGGTCACCACATGGCCGCCGGGTTCACGGTAGCCAATCTCCCGCGCGCCGTAAAAGGTGGTGCGCTCAGGCATGATCAGGTTGAAACCCTCAAGGGCTTCGGCGATTGCGTCCAGATCCGTCACGGTGATGTAGATAAGGGCTGGTGTGCCATCGGTCTCGTTGGGGAGCACGTCATGGTCACCTTTGATACTGGTGCGGGTCTGGTACATGAGCTGTATCTCCCCGTTTGCCAGAATAACAAAACCGAGGTGATCGCCTTCCGGCACCTCGTCAAGTTTCTCAAAACCAACACGCTCAAAAAATGCCAAACTTGGTTCAATTCGGTTCACCGGCAAAACCGGTGTCAGGCTTTTGATCATCGTTTATCTCCTCTTGTCATGACCTCAATATGTTCACTATTTGTTCTCATTTATCATGATGCAAAAAGAGAGTCGAATCCTTTTCGGCTGGCGTGCGCAGGCGCAAATTTCTATAAGGCAGAGGAAGGTAAATGAAGGTGATTCGCAGTGATTATTGCAATTGATGGCCCGGCTGCGGCGGGAAAAGGCACGCTGGCGCGCCGCCTGGCGGACGAGTTTGGTTTTGCGTATCTCGACACTGGCGGGCTTTACCGTGCAGTGGGCCTTAGCGTGTTGCGCGCGGGCGGCAACCCGGCGGATGCGGGTGCTGCAGAAGTGGCATCAGTAAACCTTGACCTTGCCCTTCTTGATGACCCGGCCCTCAGGGCTGAGGAGACGGGAACCGCGGCTTCAAAAGTTGCGGTGTTGCCGGTGGTTCGGTCTAACCTTCTGGATTTTCAGCGGAATTTCGCGTCAAACCCGCCGGGCGATGCGGCTGGCGCGGTGCTTGATGGCCGTGATATTGGCACCATCGTGTGCCCGGACGCTGATCTGAAGCTGTTTGTTACCGCGAGCGCGGAGGTGCGCGCAAAACGCCGTTTCCGTGAGCTTGAAGAACGCGGGCTTGAGCCTGAATTCCATGTTATACTCGCTGATGTTCGCGAACGGGACGAGCGGGATATGAACCGCAAGGACGCCCCGCTTCGCCCGGCTGAAGATGCCCTCTTGCTAGATACGAGCAATTTGGATATAGACGCCGTGTTTTTAAGGGCGGCGGCGCTTGTGAATAAGAACCGTACGTCCCAATAACCGATGACGCTTTACGAGAGCGGCTCCCGGACCAGGTTTCACCTTGGCGCCGTGGGGCCAGAATTTGTTGGTGTTTGAGGCTTCCGGACCACAGGAAGGCGTGGGGTGGTCCCGCGCTTGAGAAACCCGGAGGAAGACCGTCGGAGCCAACCGGCTGGCAAGAATAGATATATACTTGAAAGGAAGACATACATGTCTGAAGCGGCACAAATGCCGAGCCTTGAAGATTTTGAGGCACTGCTTAATGAAACTCTACCTTCTGAAGACGACGGTTTTGAAGGCCGCGTCGTAAAAGGCACCGTCGTTTCCATAGAAAACGATTTTGCTATTGTGGATATCGGACTCAAAGCTGAGGGCCGTGTACCACTTAAAGAATTCGCGCCTGCTGGCAAAGCGGCTGAGATTAAAGTTGGTGATACAGTTGAAGTCTTTGTTGACCGCGTAGAGAATGCGCTCGGCGAAGCCATCCTGTCCCGCGACAAAGCTCGCCGTGAAGAAGCTTGGGAGCTTCTCGAGAAAGCCTTCGAAGGCGACGCACGTGTTGACGGTGTTATCTTCGGTCGTGTTAAAGGCGGCTTTACGGTTGACCTTTCCGGCGCTGTGGCATTCCTGCCGGGCAGCCAGGTTGATATCCGTCCGATCCGTGACGTGACTCCGCTCATGAACATCGAGCAGCCATTCCAGATCCTCAAGATGGACCGCCGCCGTGGTAACATCGTGGTATCACGCCGTGCGGTTCTCGAAGAAGACCGTGCTGAACAGCGTGCTGAACTGATGGGTCAGATCAAAGAAGGCGACGCAGTTGACGGCGTGGTTAAGAACATCACCGATTACGGTGCGTTCGTTGACCTTGGCGGCATCGACGGCCTCCTGCACGTGACAGACATCAGTTGGCGCCGTGTGAACCACCCATCTGAAGTTCTCGCCATCGGTGAGACCGTGAAGGTACAGGTTGTTCGCATCAACCCAGAAACACAGCGTATCAGCCTTGGCATGAAGCAGCTTGCTGCTGATCCATGGGACGGTATCGAAGCGAAATATCCTGTCAGCGCGAAATTCTCCGGCACCGTAACAAACATCACCGATTACGGCGCGTTTGTTGAGCTCGAGAGCGGCGTTGAAGGCCTCGTGCACGTATCCGAGATGAGCTGGGTTAAGAAAAACGTACACCCTGGCAAGATCGTTTCCACCAGCCAGGAAGTTGACGTGATGGTTCTGGAAGTTGATCCAGCCAAGCGTCGTATTTCTCTCGGCCTCAAGCAGTGTGGTGAGAACCCGTGGGAAGCCTTTGCTTCCAAGTTCCCACAGAACACAGAGATCGAAGGCGAAGTCAAAAACATCACCGAATTTGGCCTGTTTATCGGCCTCGACGGCGATGTGGACGGCATGGTTCACCTGTCCGATCTCGATTGGGAACGTTCCGGCGAAGATGCGATCCAGGAGTACAAAAAAGGCGACATGGTCAAAGCTGTTGTCCTCGACGTCGACACCAAGAAAGAGCGTATCAGCCTCGGCATCAAGCAGTTGGCTGGCGATCCTTTCACCAACGTGTCTGCGAAGAAGCGTGGCGAGCAAGTGACCTGTGTTGTTAAGGTCGTGAACGAGAACGGCATCGAAGTTGAAGTTGGCGACACCGGTGTTACAGCCTTTATCCGCCGCTCGGACCTCGCCCGTGACCGTGGTGACCAGCGCCCAGAGCGTTTCGCTGAAGGCGACAAGGTTGACGCAATGGTAACCGGCATGGACAAAGGTAGCCGCAAGCTTAACCTGTCCATCAAGGCGCTTGAAGTTGCAGAAGAAAAAGCCGCTGTTGAGCAGTATGGCTCCGCCGATTCGGGCGCAAGCCTCGGCGATATTCTTGGTGCAGCTCTCGAGAAAGCCAAAGAAGACAAATAATCTGCACCAGCAGGTTAGAGATGCGAAAGGCCGTCCCAAATTGGGGCGGCCTTTTTGCTTTTCTGCATGAAAATGACACACCACGGCCATGTCTTTCCCTTAGCTTTGATAAAACTTCTGTTAAAAGCCCTTTCCTTTGAAAGGCTTATCTTGACGTGGGCGAGATCAGGTGGCACGCTTGGCTTTCTGGACACGGGTAGCTTCGTTTAGAGTGATGCTGACAAAATTGCCCCGAGGGGAGGACATCGATGATAAAGTCCGAGTTGATTGCAAAAATTTCTGAAGCCAATCCCCACCTGTATTACCGGGATGTTGAACGTATTGTTTCGAAGATTTTTGATGAAATTACCGCAGCACTCTCACGAGGAGATCGGGTTGAACTCCGCGGTTTTGGTGCTTTTTCTGTGAAAGAACGGCCTGCTCGGGTCGGGCGCAATCCGCGCACCGGTGAGAAGGTTGAGGTTGCTGAAAAACGCGTGCCTTACTTTAAAACCGGTAAAGACTTGCGAGAGCGCCTGAACAAATAAGCAAGCTGGGCATCTCTGCCCAACTCGCTGCCATTGCGCATCAGTAATTTTTGAGAGAGTGTCATGGCAAAGTCGCTCATGTTGATGATTCGCCGTCTTTTCTGGCTTTTGCTGGCGGCGGGTCTTGTCCTTTTTTCCATCAATAACCGTGCTTGGCTCCCGCTCACGTTCGAACCCTTTGGTTTCTCACTAGAGCTGCCGGTTTACGGCATTCTCTTCCTTGGCATTTTTATCGGGCTTCTTGTTGCCGCTGGTGTAACAGGGTGGCTCCGGCTGAAGGGCTTTGCCGCAAGGCGGCAGGCCGAGCGCCGCGCCGGTTATCTGGAGGATCAGGTTTCTGCCCTTTCGGAGGACGCCCACAAATCCCACGCGGACGAGGCGCACTCTAACGTGCGGGCTGCGACCGAAGCCTTGCCAAACCGGGCCAAACAGGGCTAAAGAGCGCTAATTGCTGCTAGGCAATGGTTCAGCGCCAAGAAACTACCCTATACAGAATACCACCCTATTCAGAACGAAGGACGCCCGCATGCAGCCCACATCCTCTCACCCAAAAGAGCGAATTTATTGTGCCCTTGATACGGTTGATGTGGCGGCTGCTGCAAAGCTTGCGTGCGCGCTTAAGGGAACTGTTGGTGGCATCAAGCTCGGGCTTGAGTTTTACTGTGCAAATGGCGCAGACGGATACAAACGGGTGGCGGAAGAGGGCTTACCCATCTTCCTGGACCTGAAGTTTCACGATATCCCCAATACAGTTGCCGGTGCGATCCGCGCTGTGGCGCCTCTTGGCCCGAAGCTTTTCACTATCCACACTCAGGGTGGGCCGGAGATGGTGCGCCGTGCTGCTGATGCGGCGCGCGAGGAAGCCGAACGTCATGGCCATACCAGGCCGTGGGTGATTGGCGTCAGCGTGCTGACGAGCCTTGATGGCAGTGACCTGAACGCAATTGGTGTTGGTGACGCGATACCGGATCAGGTGGCGCGCCTGGCCGCACTCGCGCAAGACTGCGGTATTGATGGCCTTGTCTGCAGCCCCAAAGAGATCACCTTGGCGCGTGCCGCCACAAACCCGGGTTTCAAGCTGATTGTGCCCGGCATTCGACCCGCTGGCGCGGCTGTGGGTGACCAGAAACGGGTGATGACCCCTCAGGATGCGGTTACCGCAGGGGCAGATATCCTCGTGATCGGTCGCCCTATCACACAAGCCGAAGACCCGGCAGCGGCAGCAACCGCGATTGCGGAAAGCCTGAACGTCTAGACCCCTAAAAGCCTAAACCCAGGAAAGGCGGCCGATGTTTGATACCTGCTACCTGCACCTCGGCGGAGAAAAAACCGGGTCCACGACTATTCAGAAGTTCCTTGCGGACAACCGTGCGGCATTCAAGAAAAATGGCTATTTTATCCCTCGCGCGCCAGGTGAGCTAAGCCACGTTCGGCTCGCGGTTTATGCGCAGCAAGATTTTGCCAATGCGGCATTTCTCACGGGCGTAGGGATAACCGATGCAAGCAAGCTGAACGCGCGGCAGGAAAAGATTGCGGCGCGCCTTAAAGCGGAGATTGAGGCAGTTAAGGCGCCAATGCATGCGCTTGTACTATCAAGCGAGCATTGTCAGTCTGAAGTGGTGACGGAGGCGTCGGTGAGGCGCTTGGCTGACCTGCTAGGGTGCTTCGCTCGCACCATTCGCATTATATTTTACGTACGTCGGCAGGATCATGTGGCGGTGAGCCATTTCTCCACAGCGCTTCGATTGGGTTTTGAGGTACCCTCGCCTGATCTAGGCGCGGACGAGCAATCCCACAGATATAACCACTTCAGGGTGGCGAAGCTTTACGCTTCAGTGTTTGGGCAGGACGCTATTGATGTTCGTCTTTTTGGTGCTGACGAATTTGAGGGTAAGGACCTGCTTGACGATTTTACATCGGCAATCAAGTTACCCGTGGCAGGAACGTGGCCTCGCGCATCGAGGGTGAACGCTTCGCTCAACCTCGATGCGCAGCGGCTTCTGCTCTTCTTGAATACGCTCGGCAATACACCGTTCTCTATGGATAGTGATAAGAGGGCTTTGCTCTTGGAGGTTTTGGAACGCGAGATGGGGGGAACCGGCATTCTGCCCGCCCGGTCGGATGCCGAGGCTTTTGTGAAGCGGTTTGACGCGAGCAACGAAGCGCTGCGCGCACGGTATTTCCCCCATCTACCGACTCCACTATTTGGCGATGATTATAGCTGCTATCCAACAAAGGTTGGCGCGGCTGTGATGAAAAGAGCGGAGGCGGTTCAAATTCTCGATCGCTTGTTGCCGGACCACCAAGCGATAATCGAGCGCCTTTAGCGTAGCTCTTTTCTGATTACGAGCTTGAGCCCGGACCAGACCTCATCCACAGCGCAGACCTTGATATCCACAAGCCCGATGGGAAGGGCTACCTCACGTACCACATCTTCGGTCATGCTGGTTGGGACTTTTGAAGCCTTTTTCGGCCATGATATCCAGATCATGCCGTCACGTTTGATGGCGGCTATCAGGTTTTCCAGGTCACGCTCAAAGTCAGTCCGTTCAATATAGAACGCGTGGATAAAGTCACTGTTTGTCGTTACCTCAACAACACCAACCGGCAACTCCCCTAGAAGGTTGCTGTAGTGCGCAGGCGCATGGACCGTCTGTATTCTATGGCCGTCTTTGATCCCCAATTTCTTGATTAGCGGCGTACCAGAGTATCCAGCCATGAACTTTTCCCCTTATTTACTGAACCCGCGTGATGACAGCGCCGTTTTTCTGCAGCAGGTCGATCACGGAATTTTCGCCAACAAGGTGCCCGGCACCAACGGCCATAAAATAGCGTCCGGGTCGGTCAAGGACCTGGGCGAGCTTGGCCGCCCAGTCCCGGTTGCGATTTGTCAGCAGATGCTCTTCAAGGCCGGGGGCTAGCGAGAGCGAATCGTTGATAATCTGGTCCAGCATCTCTGTGTTGCCATAAAGCCAGGCGCCTTGCATCTGCGCGTAATAGACATCCAGCTCGGCATTTTGCCTGAGTGTATCAACCAGCAGAGCCTTTTCCTGTGCCAGCGAGAGGGTGGAAAAAAGCGCCACCTGTTGCTCTGCCACCTCAAGGCCGTAAATCGGCTTATTCGCCGTTTCTGCTTGTGCGATGAAATATTTGTCTGCCCCGCTTGCCGGGTCATAGCCCGCTTTCACGAGGCCAATAACCGCCAGCGACATGCCCGCAAACCATGGTCGTGTTTTCTCGAAAGTGCCTGTGGGCACGTTCAGCTTCCTGCACAGGCGCTCTACGTCATTATAGACACCGTTGCCAACAAGCGACCGCAGACTTTGGCTGTCTGGCAGACGTCCGGCCTCGGTAAACAAGGGGCCAGCGCGGGATATCTGGTCACCGTCCAGCTCCACGATCAGGCCGTCTGCACCATCAAAGGCTGCTTTGGTTTCTGTCGTCAGCCAGTTGGTTTCTGTGCTGAGGACATGCAGCGTGCCAAAAATATAAACCTCGGTATCGCTGTCTGCCATGCGCCACAGGGCAGGAGCCGCAGTCGCGGAAGGTAATCCGGTCCCTACAAGCAGCAGAAAGACAGCAAAAATCCTAAGGGCGACAGGGGTTTGGCGCTTGAGTGCGCTATGCAAATATGATCTCATGCGGGCAGTTTCCCACGAGGCCATCTTTCATGCAATATCCGGCGTCAGATAAGCCCTCGAATCTGCTTGCAAACGGCGGCTTCCGGCGTTATACACCCCACTTCATCGAACCGTCCGGCTATTTTAGGGCTGCCGCGCCGGTTCAGAAAAGTCGAACTTGCAAGTAATAAGTGAGGACAAAATGCCCAAGATGAAAACGAAATCGAGCGTGAAAAAGCGCTTCAGCTTGACCGCTTCTGGTAAAGTACGTGCAAACCAGGCTGGTAAACAGCACGGTATGATCAAGCGTACCAACAAGCAAATCCGTAACCTGCGTGGCACCACTATCCTTGCAGATTGTGACGCTAACATCGTTAAGAAGTTTATGCCTTACGGCGGCTAAGCCCCGTTTAGGTCTTCAAGGTTAAGGAGAAAATACCATGGCACGTGTCACGCGCGGACTAACATCACACGCCCGTCACAAAAAGGTTCTCGAGCAAGCCAAAGGCTATCGGGGCCGTCGTAAAAACACAATCAAGGTTGCTCGCCAGGCTGTTGAAAAAGCTGGCCAGTACGCATACCGCGACCGTAAAGCACGCAAGCGCACGTTCCGCGCTCTGTGGATCCAGCGTATCAACGCCGGTTCACGCGCTCTCGGTCTGCAATATGGCCAGTTCATGCACGGCCTCAAGCTCGCTGGTGTTGAGCTTGACCGTAAAGTGCTGAGCGACCTCGCGATCACTGAACCAGCTGCATTTGAAGCGCTTGTGGAACAGGCTAAGGCCGCCCTCGCCAAGTAAGGCTGGTTTCGCGACTACATCGCGACCACAAAATAATTGGGGGCCTGGCCGTTGGCGAGGCCCCTTTTTATTTGCGCCGTGCTTATTCCCTCGACATATTCGTCGGCGCAGATAACACCTACTTAGAATATTTCGATCTGATCATCCCAAAGCGGAAGAGACATGCAGGAACAAATCTCAGCCCTCAGAGAGGACATCACAGCGCGCATCAAGGCCGCAGGCGATCTCGCCGCCCTTGAAGACATTCGTGTTGGCGCACTTGGCAAAAAAGGCAGTGTTTCAGAGCTGATGAAAGGCCTCGGCCGCATGAGCCCTGAAGAGCGCAAGGAAATGGGCCCGGCGCTCAATGGCCTGAAGACCGATGTGGCAAACGAGATTGCCAAAGCCAAAGAGGTGCTGGAAGAAGCTGCTCTTGAAGCACGCCTCAAATCCGAGAAGGTGGATATCACCCTGCCGGTGTCCAATCACCCCATGGGCAGCATTCACCCGATCAGCCAAGTGATGGACGAAATAGCAGAGATTTTTGCAGGCCTCGGGTTTGATGTTGCAGAAGGGCCGGATATCGAAAATGATTTTCATAACTTCACCGCACTCAACATCCCCGAAGAACACCCTGCCCGTCAGGACCATGACACCTTCTACCTGAAGCCTGACGCGAACGGGGAGCGCAAGGTGCTGCGCACGCACACAAGCCCCGTGCAGGTACGGACAATGCTTTCGAAAGAGCCGCCCATTCGCATTATCGCGCCGGGCCGGACGTACCGTTCTGACTGGGACGCGACACACACACCCATGTTCCACCAGCTTGAAGGCCTTGTGATCGACCGTGATACACACCTTGGCCACCTCAAGGGCACGCTTGAGGCTTTCCTCAAAGCGTTTTTTGAGGTGGATGCGGTAACGCTTCGCCTCAGGCCCAGCTATTTCCCGTTCACCGAACCTTCAATGGAAGTGGATGTGCAGTGCAGCTTTGAAGGTGGCACGCTCAAGATTGGTGATGGTAACGACTGGCTTGAGATTCTCGGCTCCGGCATGGTTCACCCCAAAGTGCTGACCGCCTGTAACCTTGATCCGAACGTTTATCAGGGTTTTGCTTTTGGTGTGGGCATCGACCGTCTTGCTATGCTGAAATACGGCATCAATGACCTGCGTGCTGTGTTCGACAGCGACCTCAGGTGGCTCAAACACTATGGTTTCCGGGCACTGGACTTGCCGACGATCGCTGGAGGGCTCAGCCGATGAAATTCACCCTAAGCTGGCTCAAGGACTATCTGGATACAGACGCAAGCCTTGAGGAAATCCTCGCGAAACTGAATGCTATCGGCCTTGAGGTTGAGGGTGTTGAAAACCCGGCTGACGCGCTGGCACCTTTCACCATCGCGCAGGTTGTCTCGGCTGAAAAACACCCGGATGCTGACAAGCTGAAGGTTTGCAAGGTATCGGACGGCAAGACCGAGATGCAGATCGTTTGCGGCGCACCCAACGCGCGCACCGGCATTAAAGTTGTGCTGGGGCAGCCGGGCGACTATGTGCCCGGGCTTGATGTCACGCTCAAGAAAGCAAAGATCCGCGGCGTCGAATCGTCCGGTATGATGTGTTCATATCGTGAGCTTGAGCTTGGTGATGACCATGACGGCATTATTGAGCTTGCGGAGGACGCTCCTGTGGGTATGTCTTTTGTTGAGTATGCGAAGCTTGATGAACCCGTGATTGATATCGCCATCACACCTAACCGGCAGGACTGCCTGGGAGTTTACGGTGTAGCGCGTGACCTTGCGGCGGCAGGCGTTGGTACGCTCAAGCACCCGTCTGACGAGAAGGTACAGGGCTCGTTTAAAAGCGATATTTCGGTCTCTATCGACCTGCCCGCGGGTCAAGAGGCTGCGTGCCCGCATTTTGTGGGCCGTCGTTTCAAGGGCGTGAAAAACGGCCCGAGTCCCAAATGGATGCAGGACCGCCTTAAGGCGATTGGCCTGCGCCCTATCTCGGCGCTCGTTGATATTACCAATTATGTTTCTTATGACCTTGGGCGCCCGCTTCATGTGTATGACGCGACGAAACTCAACGGAAATCTGAAGGCTCGTCTGGCAGAAAAAGGCGAAAGCTTCCTCGCGCTTGACGGCAAAACCCACACCTGCAATGGCGGTGAGACTGTGATTGCGGATGATAAAGCCGTACTCGGTTTTGGTGGTGTGATTGGCGGCGAAGACACAGGCTGTGATGAAAACACTACGGACCTTGTGCTTGAGGCTGCGCTGTTTGACCCTATCTCAACCGCGATGACGGGCCGCACACACGGTATCAACACCGATGCGCGCTACCGTTTTGAGCGCGGCGTGGATAGCCAGTTTGTCCGTCAGGGCGTTGAGATTGCGACCAGCCTGATTCTCGACCTTTGTGGTGGGGAGACAAGCGAACCGTTTGAAGCGGGCGCTGTGCCGACATGGGACCGCACTGTGCCGTTCCGTTCCGAGCGGGTGAAAACACTGGGTGGTGTTGATCTGCGCGCGGAAACCAGCCTTGCCATTCTCGCAAAACTTGGTTTCACCGTTGTGGGAGACGACCCCTACACGGTGCATGTGCCTTCATGGCGTGTGGATGTGGAAGGCGAAGCCGATATTGTTGAAGAAGTGCTGCGTATTCACGGGTACGACAATATCCCGAGCGTGCAGCTCCCGGCCACCAACCATAAGGCGGGCACCACGCTAAGCCCACGCCAGAAACAAAGCCGCGCTGCAAAACGCGGGCTTGCGGCGGCTGGCATGTGTGAGGCTGTTACCTGGTCGTTTATGAAGCGTGAGGACGCGGTGTTGTTTGGTGGTGGTGACGAGACGCTTGTGGTTGATAACCCGATCTCAAGCGAGCTGGACTGCATGCGCCCCACGATCCTCGCGAACCTGATTTCTGCGGCGGGTCGCAACGCTGACCGGGGTGCCTCAAGCATCGCGCTTTTTGAAGTGGGCGGTATTTACCGCAATGACACGGAAAAAGGCCAGCTTCTGACCGCAACCGGTATTCGGTCAGGTGATGCAACGCCACGGCACTGGGAAAAGCAGAGCCGGAAGGTAAGTGTGTTTGACGCCAAGCGTGATGCCCTGACAGCGCTTGAAGCTGTGGGTGCGCCTGTGGCCAACCTACAGGCTTTTGACGAAGCGCCGGATTATTATCATCCAGGTCGCTCGGGCACACTGCGCCTTGGCCCCAAGAATATTCTGGCAAGCTTTGGCGAGTTGCACCCGCGTATCCTCAAGGCGCTGGATGTGGACGGCCCTGTGGTTGGTTTTGAAGTGTTCCTTGATAATGTGCCTTCTGGGCGCAAGTCGGGTGCTGCGAAAGGCGCGCTGGAGGTTTCCAACCTTCAGGCGGTGGAGCGGGATTTTGCCTTTCTCATCTCCAGGGATGCAAAAGCAGGAGATCTGATCCGTGCAATCAAGGGGGCTGATAAGGTGCATATCACTGATGTGCAGATCTTTGATCTTTATGAAGGCAAGGGTGTGCCGGAAGATCAGCGCTCTGTAGCCGTGTCGGTTCTACTTGAGCCAAAGGGTGAAACCTTTGCTGACAAGGACATTGAAGCCATCGGGGCCAAGGTGTGTGCGGCGGCTGAAAAGGCGGTCGGAGCCACACTTCGAGGCTGATATGAGCCAATTTTACTAAAATTTTAATCGATCATGCTTGCAAAATGTTCCTGATCGGTTTTCATATCTAAGAGAGAAGAAGCAGGGCACGATGGGGCGTTGTCCTGTTTTCATTGCGTGGGTGTGAACATTGGCTGCTAAGCAGAAACCAAAAAAAGGTGCAGACGTACCGCTGAAATTGCGCTTGAAGGCCTGGTGGGAAGGCTATGATACGGAAGATATCAAAAAGCGTATAAGTAGTCGTCAACCGGAAGACGAAGCGAAGGCACCAGCGAAAGCTGACATCGCGCCGCCTAAAGCTGTGTCTGCGGAAAATCTTGACCCGTGGGACACGGCTACTGTTGATATTGCCCAATATATCTGGGGCAAGGGCTTCTGTGGTCCTGGCGGCCCGGATTATATCGTATCCCTTTCCAAGCTTCTGGCGCTCAGCCCTGAAATGTCCATGCTGCAGATTGGCGCAGGCCTTGGCGGCCCCGCGCGCGTTCTGGTGGACCGTTTTGGTGTCTGGATCACCGGCTTTGAAGAATCGCAGATGCTGGTGGACAAGGGGCGCAAGCTCTCGAAAATGTCCGGGCTCGAGAAAAAAGCGCAGCTTGAGCAATATAACCCTGAAGAATTTGATGGTTTCGACCGCAAGTATGACCGTGCCCTTTCCAAAGAGGCGCTCTACACCATCGAAGACAAAAATTCGATGATTGCGAAGATCGAAGACAAGCTCAAGCCGGGTGGCTTGTTCTTGCTGACCGAATATGTGATCTCGAGCGATTCTGTGGTCGGTAAAGATCGTTACAAGGAGTGGGTTGTTGGCGAACGGCATCATCCTTATCCGGTGCTGTCGGATGATCTGGTAGAGATGCTCAAGAAAAACCGCCTGCAAGTGCGTGTATCTGAAGATATCAGCATGCAATATGTGGATATGATCAACAAAGCATGGGCCGGTGCCGATGAAGTGGCCGCTGCGCTTGCGAAACGCGACGACGGCACCATGATGATCCAGACACTGATGCGCGAAGCCGAGTTCTGGACCCGCCGCAAAAAGATGCTGGAAACCGGCGATCTCAAGCTGTGGCGGATTGTGTGTAACAAAAAATCTGGCGGCCCGTCGATGATGTCCGACTGGTAATCAGGCGCCTGACCTCACAGTAGAATCACGAAAATGACATCGTTGCCATAGTAGAACTTGCAACGATTGCCATCTGCCGTCATGATCCCCTCGGTTAACTGGCTCAGTTAATTGGAGGGAGTAAAGGTCATGAGCGAAGATTTAACGTTTCCGGTGCCGCAAACGGCACTTGAAGGCACCCACTGCACCAATGAAAAATACCAGGAGATGTACGAGCGTTCGCTTGTCGACCCGGAAGGTTTCTGGCGTGAAGAAGGTAAGCGCATCGATTGGATCACTCCCTACACCAGAATCAAAAACACAAGTTTTGAGGATGATGTTTCTATTCGCTGGTTTGAGGACGGCACACTCAATGCGTCGGTCAACTGTATCGACCGGCACTTGCCTGAGCGCGCGGATGATGTGGCCATCATTTGGGAAGGTGACGACCCGGCGGACCATAAGCACATCACCTATGCTGAGCTTCACCGTGAAGTTTGCCGTTTTGCGAATGTGCTGAAGGCACGCGGCGCCAGGAAGGGTGACCGTGTCACCATCTATATGCCGATGATCCCTGAGGCCGTCTACGCCATGCTGGCGTGTGCGCGCATTGGCGCAGTGCATTCTGTCGTGTTTGGTGGTTTCTCGCCGGATGCACTGGCGGGCCGTATACTGGACTGTGCGTCAACCCTTGTGATCACCGCAGACGAAGGTTTGCGCGGCACAAAAAAGATACCGCTTAAGGTGAATGTTGATGCGGCGCTTGAGAAGTGCCCCGATGTTACGAGCGTTGTGGTGGTGCGTCGCACGGGCACTGATACTGGCTGGGTTGAAGGGCGCGACATTTGGTACCATGAGGCTGTGGCAGATGTTTCCAGCGACTGTGCGCCGGAGGAAATGAAGGCGGAAGATCCGCTCTTCATTCTCTATACCAGCGGCTCAACCGGCTCTCCCAAAGGGGTACTCCATACCACAGGCGGGTATATGGTGTGGGCATCAATGACCCATGAATATGCGTTTGATTATAAAAGGGGCGAGATTTACTGGTGCACGGCAGATGTGGGCTGGGTCACTGGCCACAGCTATATCGTCTATGGGCCGCTCGCAAATGGCGCGACGACGCTTGTTTTTGAGGGTGTGCCGACTTACCCGGACGCCGGACGCTTCTGGCAGGTCTGTGACAAGCACAAGGTCAACATTTTTTATACAGCACCGACGGCGATCCGGGCGCTTCAGCGCCTTGGCGACGATCATGTGAAAAAACATGACCGTTCCTCCATTCGCTTACTCGGTAGTGTAGGCGAACCCATTAATCCCGAAGCCTGGTTATGGTATCACCGCGTGGTGGGCGATGAGCGCTGCCCGGTTGTTGATACATGGTGGCAGACAGAAACCGGCGGTATCATGATTTCGCCACTGCCGGGCGCAACCGCCATGAAACCGGGCTCAGCAACCCGTCCATTTTTTGGTGTGCAGCCCGCGCTTGTGGACCAGGCAGGGGGATTTCTTGACGGTGCCACGTCCGGCAATCTGGTGATCAAGGACAGTTGGCCGGGGCAGGCTCGGACGATTTATGGCGACCATAAAAGGTTCATCCAAACCTATTTTTCAACCTATAAAGGCCTCTATTTTACCGGTGATGGCTGCCGGCGGGACGACGATGGCTATTATTGGATAACCGGCCGGGTTGATGACGTGATCAATGTGTCGGGGCACCGGATCGGTACGGCCGAAATCGAATCGGCCCTTGTGGCGCATACAGGGGTATCTGAGGCAGCTGTTGTTGGTTTCCCACATGACATCAAGGGGCAAGGCATTTACGCCTATGTGACACCCCCTGAAGATACGGTGCCGAGTGACGAGCTGCGCAATGAGTTGGTTGCTTTTGTGCGCAAGGAAATTGGCCCGGTGGCAACGCCTGATCATATCCAGTTTGCGCCGGCTCTGCCGAAAACGCGCTCAGGCAAGATCATGCGACGTATTCTACGTAAGATTGCGGGCAATGACTTCAGCAATCTGGGGGATACATCGACCCTTGCAGATCCAGGCGTGGTGGACGATCTCATTGAGAACAGGCTGAATCGCTAGCTGGCTTAAGGTGAGTTTAAAGGGCGCTTGAGCGCCCTTTTTCTATCAACTAGTGCTGCATGGGCTTTTGTTCAGGGTCTACCTGGGCGGATATGGCATCAATCAGCATGTCATACTTGATTGGTTTACCCACAAAACCATTGATGCCGGCCTCCCGTGCCATTTGCTGGGTTTCAGGCGAGGTGCTTGCTGTCAGTGCGATCACCGGGGTTTCCTTTGCCAGGCCAAGGCTGGTTTTGCGTCGGTTGAACTCAAAACCGTCCATATCCGGCAGGTTGATATCAAGGAGAATCACACCAAAGGTGTCATGCTGCAGTTTTTCGAGCGCTGACTGTCCGTCACCTGCAAAATAGAGCTGGGTAATGCCTGCTTTCAGAAGCATGCGGCGAACGATCTCCTGGTTCAGCTCAATATCCTCAATGCACAGGATCTTGATGTTTTTGAGGCCTATGGGGGTGGTATATGCTCCGCCACTACGGGTGGGCATTTTTGCTGGCGTGTCTGTTGAGACATGCAGAGGCAGGCGGAACCAGAAGCGGCTACCAGCCCCGACCGTGCTTTCGACCCCGATTTCACCATCAAGCGCTTCAACGATCTTGCGTGAAAAGGCGAGCCCGATGCCCGAGCCTTCCACGTCGCTTTGCTCCGCACCAAGGCGGGTGAAGGGCTCCCACAGCTTGTCCATATCCTCCTCCGCGATACCACGCCCGCTGTCCACAACGCTGAAAAGCACATATTTGGCTTCAAGGGCAACTCTCACCGTGACTGTGCCTCCCCGGTGGTTATATTTCACCGCATTTGACAGCAGGTTGAGAAGCACTTGCCGCAGCCTCGTGACGTCTGTCCATATCAGAGGAAGCTCCTCAAAAGCTGTGCCCTGGTAGTCGATTGTTACATGGCGGTCCCGTGCCAGAGCGTCCACCATCTTGATCGAAGCGTTCACAATCTCGCCCATGTGGGTCCGGCCATAATTGAAAGACAGCGCCCCAAGGTCGAGCTTGGCGAACTCAAGCACTTCGTCCACAAGGGCAAGCAGATGCTCACCGCTCGTCAATATATGACTGATTTGTTCTTTGTGCTCAGCGTTTGCCTGTACGCTCTTTTCGTCCAGCAGCAATTGTGAAAAGCCGATAACTGCGTTGAGGGGCGTCCGCAGTTCATGGCTCATTGAGGACAGAAAGATCATCTTGGCCTGATTGGCCTGTTCCGCCTGATCAAGCGCTTTAAGAACCTCAAGCTCTTGTGCGTGCCGCGTGCGGCGGTTCCGATGCTGCACATAGGAAAGAAGCAGGATCAGCAAAATGGTGCAGGCCGCAAAAGACCGCATGGTAGCGACGCTTGTCTCCAGCACCCCGTAGGCTTCCATGCTCGCCATCTCGGTGGCGATCCCAAAGCCGAGCTCACTGTCCCAAACCCAGGTGCCAATAACATTCTGGCCATAATAGTTTCTGTAGGGCGTCAGGCTGGTGCCCTTATCCCCTTTAATCGCGCTGGCTGCCATCAGTGTTGGTGGTTTGGCCGCCATATTGACCTCACTTGATCCGTCAAACGCATTAAATCCAGGGTCCCGCACCAGTATATTCAGTGTGCTGGTCTCGTTAGGCCCTAGAAGCCCCAGAAACCTGAGCCTGTCCAAAGCGCGGCTTTCGCTCAGCATGGTGCCTGTTTTATCAAAGGCATAAGTTTCACCGGTCTGGCCGGTCTGACCACGTTCAAAAATCGGCGAAAATTCACTTAAGGGGTTCATGCGTAGCGTGAACACGGCAATCACATCGCCCTGCCGGTTACGAATAGGCGCAAGGGAGAACATGGTGGGCGCAGCCCTGGAGACCACACCGCTGGCCCCAACCACAGGAACATCGGTTTGCAGCGGCGGCGTGATGGTCGGTGTACCGTTCACGGCGGTCGCAAACACCTCCGGTGCGTGAACGGCGATCAGGTTGGTGTCACCCACATTGCTGTCCCGCATGGAAGCGATGCTGGTGCCGTCCGGGGTAATGACAAAAAATCCGAGATAGCCATAGTTGGTCAGGATGCGTGAAACATGTGCACGAAGATCAGCAAGGGCGGACGCCTGCAGGAGCGCTTCGGTGCCCTCGATCGTCAAAAGCGACTCGGTCGCTTCGAGGATCTCTATGTTCTGGGAAATCGATGAGATATGCGCTGTATGAGTTTTATGCCAGGTATGCGCCGCCGTTTGGCTTTCGTTCAGAGTATTCTCAAGCGCGCCCTGAACCTGATCCTGAAGAACGTTGGTTAGGTTGTTTTCCTGCCATACCGCAAAAGCCGCGATGAGAACTGCAAGTATGAGCGGGGGCAGTATGGATCGCCAGGTACGCTTGGTCATAAAAGCTCTTATTATTTCCACGCCGACACTCAACTATATCGCAAATAAGATGAAAGTATAGATTGTCCTTATACGTTACGGCATCTAGGGCGGTTCGGTAGCGTTTCATGAGGGCTTCGGGGCGGTTATTGATGCCAGAAATGTTATCGGGCGTGAGCTTTAACTCGCACACATTCCCGCTATCTTATGCTCGGCTTAAGCTTTTTCTTAAACTCAGGGATGCTCGACTATGATCACGCTCTATACGGCTGCGACACCAAACGGCTACAAAGCCTCAATCCTGCTTGAGGAACTGGGCGTGCTCTATGAACTCAAGGTTTTGAGCTTAAGCGACGGTGATCAGAAGAAAGACGGGTATCTGACGATCAACCCGAACGGACGCATCCCCGCTATTGTGGATCACGAAAACGACGATTTTGCCGTGTTCGAATCAGGTGCAATCATGGTTTATCTGGCGGAAAAATATGGCAAGCTGCTGCCAAGTGATGTCAAAGGCCGTTCGGTTGTCATGCAGTGGCTGATGTTTCAGATGGGGGGTGTGGGGCCGATGCAGGGTCAGGCCAATGTGTTTTACCGGTACTTTCCGGAGAAAATTCCTGCGGTGATTGAACGGTATCAGAACGAAACACGCAGGCTCTATGGTGTGCTCGATAAGCGACTCCAAAACAGCCCATATCTAGCAGGGGATGAATACAGCATTGCGGACATTGCCAACTGGTGTTGGGTGCGTGCCCATGCCTGGGCGGGGGTGGAGCTTGATGGTCTTGATGCGCTGAAAGCATGGCTTGATAAAATTGGTGAACGAGATGCAGTGAAGGCGGGTTTGAATAAACCGCCACGGCCAGACCTGGGCCAGAAGGATGCGAGTGAGAAGTTTGTCAAAGCCGCACAGCAGATGCTGCAGCGGTAGAAACGGTATTATGAGGGATAAGGGAGAGACCTGATGAAACAGATGATGAAATGGGCTGCGGGTGCAGCAGCAGCGATGAGCCTGTCGGTAGCGGCGCTATCTGACGGGCACGAAAAAGATGCAATCTGGAAAGCCGTTCATGAGAACAGCGCCCGTATGGAAGGTGAAGCCGCGCGCGATACGGCACGTCATCCGGAAGAGCTTCTGCGCTTTCTCGGCGTTACGCCTGACATGACGGTCGCGGAAGTGAACCCTGGCGGTGGCTGGTATAGCCGCATCCTTGGGCCTCTTCTCAAGGACGAAGGCCGCTATGTTGGCCTTGAGCACCACCCGGAAGAATATAAGGAATATGCAAACTATTCCGCCAACCTGAAAGCATACCCGGAGAAGTTCGAGGCCCAGCGCGATGTGTTTGGTCCAAACGCTGTCGCCACATGGATACCGGCGCAGGAAGGCCTGCCCGTGGAGGCTGAAAGCCTTGATGCCATCATCATCGTACGTGCCCTTCATAACTGGTTGCGGCGTGACTTTTTCGACCGGGGTTTTGACCAGGCGTGGTCCATGTTGAAACCGGGCGGTGTTATAGGTGTTGTGCAGCACCGCATTGGTGAAGACTTTGATGGTGACCGTCTGGCAGCGGCGGGCAAAGGCCGCTGGAAACAAAGCGAGCTGGTTGCGGCCATCGAGGCACACGGCTTCAAGCTTGTAGACGCGTCCGAAATGAACGCCAACCCGAAGGATGAAGCGAATTATCCGCAAGGTGTCTGGACACTGCCACCACGCCTCGCGCTTGGTGAAACGGACAAGGAAAAATATGAAGCCATCGGTGAAAGTGACCGCATGACGCTCAAGTTTATGAAAGTGGCTAAATAGCCGGTTAGCTGAAATAGGCGGCGGCGGTATCCATCGCTGCATTCCAGTTGTCTTCTGCCGTATGGCCAGATGCTTTCCTTGGGCTCAGGTCATGATTACCATCCGGTGCCCAGTGCACCTGAAAGGTTGAAGGCAGGGATAAATCATCAACAAGAGCGCGGCCTCCAAAGGGGTCGCGCTCCCCTTGTATGACCAAAGTGGGTGCGATAATGGCGGGCAGATGCTCGGTTCGCAGCTTCTCGGGCTTTCCGGGCGGATGGAACGGGTACCCAAGGCACAAGAGACCATCGCAAATGTCTGGTGTTTCTGCAGCCAGCATACTGGCGATGCGGCCCCCCATGGACTTGCCACCAATAATTAGTTTACCCGTGCCGGGCACCTCAGAGATTGCGATACGGAACGCTTCCAGAAGTTTTGGCGCGCGGTCTGGCGGACGCTTTTTCCCGTCCTGTCGGCGGGTGACCATATAGGGAAACTCAAACCGTGCTACCCTAAAGCCCCGCTTTGCAAGGCCGGTGGCAAAGGCCACCATGAAATCGCTTTCCATGCCCGCGCCCGCGCCATGCGCAAACAAAAAGGTTCCTTTTTCACCCGTGCCGTCGATCAAAAAATCTGTCATCATGATATGGCTCCGTCACTGAAGGTGGCATGGTGGGCGCGAACAGTGGGACAGGAGTTGGGCATTGGCAAACCTTTATTTGTTGCGACATGCGAAGTCTGATTGGGAAGATATGAGCGTCTCGGATCATGATCGCCCCTTAAGCCCGCGCGGTGTAAAAGCCGCCGCAAACATAGGACGTGCCCTTGCCCGCCAAGGTGTGGCACCAGAGATTGTGCTCTGTTCAACAGCGCTAAGGGCGCGTGAGACGCTTGACCTGGTCATGCAGGCTGGTGAGCTGGCCTGGCCGGTCCAGTTTGAGCCTGCGTTATACGGTGCGAGCGTGCAGGCTATCCTAGACATTGTGCGCTCTGATGCGGGCGCATTTCACCGCGCGTTGCTGGTGGGCCATAACCCCGGCTTTCACTATGTTGCACGGCATCTTGTTTACACAGGCGACGCGGAGCTCATGACGGCACTCGATTATAAATACCCGACGGGAACGTTTTCCGATATCGAGCTGCCAGACACCACACTTGCAGACATCACGCCGTCCACAGGCATACTGAAACAGTTTTTGCGGCCCCGGGACCAAACCAACGCTTAGTTGCCTCACAACCCGGATAGTTATAGTGTAACCGTTGTGCGATCCACAGCGCCACAAGTATGAGCCAGATGCACGAACGGGGAAATAGTGCTATCATGATGCTTGCGTGGGGCGAGGAAGTGCGGGGAGCAGTGAAGTGGAGGTCCTTATGTATAAATTAATTCGTCCTGTCCTTATTGCGGCGTGTGCGCTGGGTTTTACGTCAGTGGCAAACGCAGACAAGCCGACTTCTGAAAGTGCAATGAAATTTGAGGTCCTGATGCGGGCCTCAACCAGTCTGGAGCGCGCTCATGGTCTGATCCTGACCGGTGATAGCGCAGGTGCGAGAAAAATCTACCTGCGCACGCTTAACAACGATCTCACCACGATGCAGGCTGCCCGTGTGCACAACGGTCTTTGTGTGACCTATATCATGGACGAGGAATGGGAAAACGCGATGAAGCATTGCGATGCTGCTATTCGCATTGTTCCCAATAACTGGCGCTTCTATAACAACCGGGGCAATATCTACCTTGAGACGGGGGACTTTGACCGCGCCTACGAGCAGTATAAAGAGGGCCTGCGGTTCGCGCCTAAATCAATGATTATTCAGCACAATATAGATCTGGCCGATGGCCGCCGATCCGGTAGCCGTGATGGCAAGCCGCAGGATGCAAGGCCGATCTAGAAGCTGACGCCCTAACAGAGAAAGAGCCGTGCCTTATCAAGCACGGCTCTTCCCACTTATAAGAATGGGTGATATGACGGGCATGAGGATAGATTGGGAGACAAACGCGTGCCTATGGTAACGCGCCTTTGTGTGGCTTTTACATTGGTATTTCTTGCCGCGTGCGACCCCGTTGCGCGCGCTCCTGCTACGCCGAGTGCAATTGTAGGCACCAGAGCGGTGATCCAGCGCCATGGGCAGGAGCTTTTTGCCGAAGTCACCAAAATCGCCGACAAGCTTGTCACCACCGAATATTTCTGGAACGACGAACGTGTGGTTGTGCACAACTATTATCGTGGGCTCTATAACGTCAGCGGTATTGAGTTCGGCTACCAGTATGAAGCAGATTTTGACTATACCACGCTCGAGCAATTGTTCCCCCTCAAGGTAGGCAAAGAGGTTAGCTTCAGCGGCAACACCAAAAATATCAACCGCGGCACGGCGATTGATTTCTGGACCAATATCCATGTGATTGGCGAAAAAACCATCCCGCTCTCGAGCGGAGACCGGAAGGTTTTTGTGGTTGATATTATTACTGAATATAGAAAAGGTAATGAAGCCAAACGCAAGACCAACACGGTCTATTATGACCCCGAGCTTTCAATGGTGCTGAAATCCGTGATCCACGAAGATGGCTACCAGAGTTATTGGCGTGCGGTTTCTGTAGAGTTGCCTGGTAACGCCCGCAAACCGTCATCCACACAGCAGCGCCGCGCAGGCACGGTAATGATCTAAACCCATCGGTGAGCCTCTATAAGCTGTAGATCGCGCCGTCCCTGATCTCAACTGCAACAGCTCTCAGATGATCGCCCTTGCAGGGCCCGCGAAGACATTTCCCATCTTCAATATCAAAAAGTGCCCCGTGGGTGCGGCACAACAGCCGTTTGCCCGTGATATCAAGGAACTTGTCATCAAACATATTGAGCGGTGTGCCCGCGTGCGGGCAGCGGTTTTCATACACTACGGCACTGTCGCCCAGGCGTTGCACCAAAAGCCTGAGCACAAGCGTACCGTCTCTGAACACCAGTTCTTTGCCGCCATGGATGGGCAGTCCGTCAAGGTGGGTCAGCAGTGTGCCAGCAGGTGGGCCTGCAGGCACATCTTCAAGCTCAAGGGGTGAAGGTTTGGGCATAAGGGACCGCTTGGCCTAAAGGCCACCTTTTGCACAGATCAGCTTCCAGCTCTCAGCATCAATCTCAGAAACCGAAAGCCGCGACTGGCGCACAAGCGCCAAGTGATGCAGGCGCTCGTCAGCTTTGATATCCGCAAGGCTTACGGGTTTGGGCATCGGCTTCACGGCTTTCAGGTCCACAAGGCAAAAACGGCCTTTCTCGTCGGATGGGTCGTCATAAGGCCCCACGGCAACAATGCACAGGCCAACAATCTCCCGTGCTTTGCCGGAATGGTAGAAAAACACCTCATCGCCTTTCTTCATGGCGCGCATGTTTTTCTGTGCCTGATGGTTCCTGACCCCAGTCCAGGGTTCCTTGTCCACACCAAGCTGATCCTGCCACGACCAGTCTTCCGGTTCCGATTTCACCAGCCAATATGCCATGCCTGCCTCCGGTCCGTTCTGGTTAAGCCTTCTTGGGCACCCAATCGCCCAGCACGCCAAGCCAGTGCTGAATCTCAACACCCTCAAAAAGCCCGGCGGTTGCGTATGGATCATTGTCCGCGAAAAGGCGCACAGCCCCTTCGGATGCTGCATCAATCACAATCATGCTGCCAATGGGTTTGGGCTCGTCTGCCCCGTCGAGAAGAGGGCCAGCCGCTTTCACCCTGTCGCCTGCGCCGCTCAGATATTTGAGATGCGCTTCCCTGTTGGCCATGCGCACTTCAAGGCTACCCGGTTTGTCTTTCGCCAGAATAACGAACAGCATGGCTGTCTCCTCTTGGTCAGTTGTTTTCACTTGTGAAGGGGCGCGCCATCAAATCGTCCATTACGCGGCGCACATCCTTGCCTTCTTTCAAAATACGGTACACGGCTGTGGTGATCGGCATGTCGAGCTTCTTCTCCGCCGCGATTTTATAGACGATTTCAACCGTATGTGCGCCTTCCGCAACGGAACGACGACCAGCCATGATCTCTTCAAGCGTCTGGCCTTCACCAATCGCTTTCCCGAGCGACATGTTGCGGGACTGGGTGCTCGAACAGGTCAGGATCAGGTCACCAAGGCCGGAAAGGCCCATCAGCGTCTCTTCCCGTGCACCATAGAGCTTGCCAAAGCGCATAATCTCGGCAAGGCCACGGGTGATCACGGCCGCGCGTGCGTTTTCGCCGACCCCAAGCCCGGCTGAAATACCGGTCGCGATCGCCAGCACATTCTTGACCGCGCCACCAATCTGGGCACCAATAATATCCGAGTTATAATACGGGCGGAAGGTCGGGCGGCCGAGCGCTTCAACAAGTCTCATGCCGACAGTTTTATCCTCTGTCGCGAGCGTAAGGGCACACGGCAGGCCGCGTGCCACTTCAATCGCGAAGGTGGGGCCGGAAAGCACAGCAACCGGGTTCCTGGGTGCTTCTTCCGTAACAGCCTCGCTGAGCAGTTTACCTGTGGCGACTTCGATGCCTTTGGAGCAGATCACAAGCGGTACACCGTCTGGCACATGGGCCTTCAACTCGCGCACCATCGCGCGCAGGTGCTGCGCGGGCGACACCAGCAAAATAGCATCCCGGTCAGCCAAATCTTCAAGCGCGCCGGTTGCTTTCAGTTTTGGGTCGAGCGTTACACCCGGCAGGAAAGGTGTATTTTCATGGGTTTTGGTGATGGCGTCGACAACCTCAGCCTCACGCGCCCACAGTACCGTGTCGCGACCGGCGGCGGCTGCCGCAGCGGCGAGCGCCGTACCCCACGCACCTGCACCTAAAACACCAATTTTCTGCACGCTTGCTCTCCTGCCTGAATTCTTGTTCTAGATTGCCCGCAACGGACCGCGCGGGCAAGGGTGCTTATGCTTTTGCGCCCTTTTTTCCTTTGCCCACCATAGGTTTGGCGTCACCATCCAGCGGCCAGCGTGGGCGGACAGAAACGTCCATGTCGTTGATGGTGGGGTCTATCATAAAACGCTCCAACCCAGCCCAGGCGATCATGGCACCATTGTCTGTGCACAAGGCCATGGGCGGCGCGAAAAACTTGAGGTTTTCCCGGTTCGCAAGGGTTTCCAGCTCACTGCGCAGGTAACTGTTTGCCGCCACACCGCCCGCAACAACAAAGGGGAGTTCGCTCGACCCCGCTTCTACGCGGAAAAGGGCGATGGCACGTGTCAGCCGATCAACAAGGCAGGCTGCCAGTGTTTTCTGGAAAGCGGCGCAGATATCAGCACGGTCTTTGTGGGTCAGCACACCCTCATTCGCCACGCAGTCTTCTGCCAACCGGCGCACCGCTGTCTTGAGGCCAGAGAAAGAAAAATCACAGCCGGGTTTCCCAACCATGGGCTTGGGCAGGGTGAAGCGCTTGGCGTCGCCCTCCCGCGCGGCAGCTTCAACGGCGGGGCCACCGGGGTAGCCAAGGCCCAAAAGCTTGGCGGTTTTGTCGAACGCTTCGCCTGCGGCGTCATCAATGGTGGTGCCAAGCCGGGTATAGTCGCCCACCCCGGTGACAGACAGGATCTGGCAATGCCCGCCGGATACCAGCAGTAACAGATAGGGGAACGGCACGTCGTCTGCGAGCCGCACGGTCAGCGCGTGCCCTTCAAGGTGGTTGACCGAAACAAACGGTTTGCCGGTGGCTTGTGCAATCGCCTTCGCTGTCATCACACCCACCATCAAACCGCCCACAAGGCCGGGCCCTGTGGTGGCAGCAATGGCGTCCAGATCATCAAAACCGATACCGGCGTCCTCCATCAGGGTCGCCAGCAGGTGGTCAAGGTGTGAGATATGCTGCCGGGCCGCAATTTCGGGCACCACACCACCAAACTCTGCATGGTCGTCAATTTGTGAGAGCACGCGGTGCGCCAACACAGTTTTATCGGCCGTAACAATGGCCGCGGCGGTCTCGTCACAGCTTGTCTCAATCCCCAGCACAACCGGGCGGGCCAGCGCCTTGGCATTATGACTTGGGGTTTGGGTCATGCGAATTCCTGTGTTTGGGGCTTGGGCGACACGCTCTTACGCTCTATAAGCCATATCTTGAAGAGCATCAAAGAGAAGCGGCACCCATATGCCGCGTCCGATACCACTGAGAGAGGGTTTCGTGCAACAAAGCATTAAAATTGGTACAAGGGGCAGCCCGCTCGCGCTTGCGCAGGCAAACGACGTGAAAGAGCGGCTGCTGGCGGCACATGGTGATCTCAAGGGTAGCGATATCGAGATTGTGGTGATCAAAACCACCGGTGACCGTATTCTTGACCGGCATTTGATGAACGCGGGCGGCAAGGGCCTTTTCACCAAGGAAATTGAAGACCAGCTACTGGACGGCAGCATTGACTGCGCGGTGCACTCATCAAAAGACATGCCGACCAAATTGCCGGATGGGCTTGAGCTCAACGCCTTCCTGCCGCGTGAGGATGCGCGTGATGTGTTTATCAGCGCCCACCATGGCTCATTTGCCGAGTTGCCACAGGGCGCGAACCTCGGCACTGCGTCGCTCAGGCGGCGGGCGATGGCGCTCCGCCTCAGGCCTGACCTCAAGGTGGTGACTTTCCGCGGCAATGTGCAAACCCGGCTGAGGAAACTGCGGGACGGTGAGGCAGCCGCCACTTTCCTGGCGCTCGCGGGTCTCAACCGGCTTGATATGAGCGACGCGGCCACGGAAGTTTTACCGCTTGATGATTTCCTGCCGGCGCCTGCGCAAGGGGCTGTGACGGTTGAAATCAGAAGCACGGATGAAGTGATGGCCTCGCGCCTCGCCCCGTTCCATTGCAGCAAAACGGCGCTGGCGGTAACGGCGGAACGGTCCTTCCTTGCCGCGCTTGACGGTTCTTGCCGTACCCCCATCGCGGCCTACGCGGAACTGAAGGATGGCGTGCTTTCCATGCGGGCCATGCTGCTTTCGCTTGATGGTCGCACCTTGTTTGAGAAATCAGGCACATGCGAGCCAGAGCTTGATGCAGCCCGCGCTCTCGGGCAGGATATGGGGACCGCGATCCGGGGGGATGCGGGCGAAGCGTTTTTTAAAGACCTCGCGAGTGCAATTGAAGCGGAGATCGAATGAGCACCGTACTTGTCACAAGACCGATTGACGAAGCCGGGCCAACGGCAGAAAAGCTCGAGGCGAAGGGCCATACGGTGATCATCGCGCCGATGATCCAGATCGATCCGGTCTCGTTTGAGATCCCGTCAGAAGACCGCAGTTTGATTGTCACCAGCAAAAATGGTGCGCGGCTAGGCCTCGCCAATATTGGCAACAAGAGCCGCCCGATTTTTGCCGTGGGCGAACAAACCGCCGCTGAGGCCCGCGCACTTGGCTTTACCAACATCACCGTCGGGCCCGGCACTGCGCGGCAAATGGTGCCGATCCTGCTGGAGTGCGGCGTTAGCGAAAAGCGCAAATACACCCATCTGGGCGGCACCAATATCTCTTATAACATCGCGGACGTGCTTCGCGGCGAGGGTATCGACGCTGATTACACCGTGACCTATCAGGCCCGCCCGGTGCGCAGCTTCTCCGCCGGGGTGCAGGAAGCCATGGAAGAAGGCGAAATTGATACCGCGCTCTTTTATTCACCGCGCACCGCCACCATCTTTGAAGAAGCGACGGCGGAATATGGCCGCTCGGACTGGTTGAACAAGATGGACGCGACCTGCCTTTCAACGCGGGTAGCGGAAAATCTGATCGGCCCGTGGCGTTCCGTGCGTTATGCCATTATTCCGACCGAAAAGGCGCTGTTTTCCCTGCTTGATTAAAGCTGGGTACTGTCATCAGGATCAAGGGAGCTATCTGTGGTCACAGAGCCCAAAGACACATCATCCGATCAGGAAACCGACAGAACACAGGGAACTGGTGCGCCGGAAACCGGCACACCGGAGCCTGAGTTTATTGATGCGGAAGTGATTGCCGAGCATGAACCCACGAGCGCTGCGCCAACACAAAAAAAGGCGGGCATGTCCTTTGGCGCAAAGGCTGGCTGGCTAACGGCCCTTGGCCTTGGTGCTTTTATATCGGGTGTTTATGTTGCGCCAACCTTTGACCCGGGCCTCACCTACCTTGGCCTCAAGACGGAACCACCGGTGCCGCCGGGCACACAGGTGACAGACACGTCGGCGCTACAGGAAGGCCTTGAAACCCTAACGGAAGGCCTCAAGCGCCATCAGGAGATGCTGGCCCAGCATGAAGCGGCGCTGAAGGTGGCGGATGATGCGCGTGCGCAGCTCCGGTCAGATATCGCGCAAGTGGCGGCCAGCGGCGCTGAAACAGGTTTAAGCGCTAGTACAGCCGCCATGACACCGGAAGAAATCGCCTCCCTTCAGGCCGATATCGCTCGGTTGCAGGGGGATATCACTCGGCTCTCCGACATCAGCACCACAGATGACCCGAGGGTTGCGGAACTGAGCGGTGCGCTTTCGCTCGCGCGGGCTGAAAGCTCGCATCTCAAAACCCGGTTGCAGGCGCTTGAGGGCGCGATGAAAGCGGTAGAAGCTGGCGCGCTGGAGGCTAACCCCCGCGGGCGGCTGGTGTTATCGCTTGGGCGGCTCAAAGACAGGGCCATCGCGGGCCAACCGTTCGGCAGTGGGCTTGAGGCGCTTAGAAGCGATTTTGCCACCCTCCCGGCGCTGGACCAGCAACGCATTGGCGCGGACTTGGTAACGCTGGAGCGCGCGGGTGCGGGCATTGCGCCCTATACCCAACTGATGAGCGACTTTGACGCCATGGCCTCAGCCGCCCTCAAGGCGACCGAGAAGGCAGACGGTAATTTCCTGACCAAACTTTTCACCGTGCGCCGCACGGATGCTGGCGCCACCGGGCTGGATGCTGCGCTCCTCAAAGCTGAACGCGCGCTGGCGGCCCGCAATATAGCGGGTGCCGTGGAGATTCTGGAAGGCCTTGAGGGCCCGGCACTAAGCGCGAGCGAGCCCTGGCGCCATGCTGCCAAAACCCACGCCGAGACGCTTACGGCGTTTGATAACCTTATCGCAGGTGTGGCGGATGTGGGGCCAATGCGGGACGCGGGTGTGGCGACGCCAGAAGCAGAAGGAAATGGCGCGTGACAAGGCTTTTGCTGCTGTTTGTAGGCATTTTGGCTGTGGCGGCCGCAGCGGCGTGGCTTGCTGACCACCCCGGCAATGTCACGATCGACTTTCAGGGCATGCGCTTTTACACCAGTTTTGCCGCCCTCACCGGCCTTGCCGCCACGCTGATGGCGTTCGCGGCGCTCACTATATGGTTATATGGCTGGCTCAAGCGCGATATGCCGTTTTTTGGCAGCAATTCGGTGATCAAACGTCAGGGCCGCGGGCTTAAAATGCTCAACCAGTCGCTGGTCGCGCTCTCGGCGGGGGATCATAAGCTCGCCGCCAAGCTGGTGGAACAGGCGGAAGTACTGCTGCCGCCCCAGCCCATGGTGCATCTCATTGCCGCTGAAGCGGCCTCCCGCGCGGGGGATTACGCACGCGCCGCCAAACGCTATCAGGCGCTTGAAGCCTCAGACGACGGTCGTTTCCTTGGCCTGCGCGGCCTTGTGGGCGAAGCCCAGCGGCTGGGCCGGGAAAGCGAAGCCCTGCACCTTGCCCGCACCGCGTTTCAGGAAAACCGCAAAAGCCCGTGGGTTTTGAAAACCCTGTTCTCGCTTGAGGTTGCTGCGGGCAACTGGGCGGAGGCAACCACGGCGCTTGATAAAGTGGCCAAAGAAAAACTGATGAACGATAGCCGCGTTAAGAAACACCGCGGTGCGCTTGCGTTCGCGGAAGCCACGGAAGCCAACCTGAAGGGCGATGCCGCGACTGCTAAAAAAGGCTTCAAGCGGGTGCTCTCCCTCCGGCCGGATTTTGCGCCCGCCACCGCCGCGCTCGTGAAGCTTGAGATGGCATCGGGCAACAAGAAGCGCGCCACCAAGCTGATTGAGGATGCCTGGGCCACCCACCCGCACCCAACCCTTGCCCGTGTGTTCAAGGAGCTGGACGCGGCTGAAAGCGCGACAGACTGGCTCAAACGCGTGAGCACGCTCACCGCCCGCAAGCCGGATGATAGCCAGTCCATGCTGCTGCTGACCGACGCGCTGATGGACGCCCGCCAATATGACGCCGCCAAACCGGTGCTGGAGAAGCTCATCAAGATCGCGCCCACCCGCGCCGCGTGGCAATACCGCCTGGCCCTTGCCCATGCTTTGGGTGAAAACCCTGACCCGATCGAGAGCGCGCTCAACCACGCCGAAGAGGGCGAAGGCTGGCTTTGTGAGCCTTGCGGGCACACACCGCACGCATGGTCGCCGCTTTGCCCCAACTGCGGGGGGTTTGACACGGTTGACTGGCACGCCCGCACCGGCCACGCGGGCCCGCGCAAAAGCTATACGGCGGAGCAGACAATCTCGCTTCTCGCCAGCAGCGGGAGCGATACTGAGCCCATGGGCCGGGACACCCACGCACGGGATTAGTTGGACAGTCATGAAGCGCTGAATTCAGCCCTTTCGGTGCGGCTTTGGGGCAGCTTCCTGGCGGCTTTTGCGGGCGCGGCTCACGCCAAAAAACGCTTGCCCACACCCCGGCCATCCGGTATACAGCCCGCCTGTAGCGGCCCCGCGCCGCCGCGTTCCCGTTCAGGACGCCGCTTTAGCTCAGTTGGTAGAGCACATCATTCGTAATGATGGGGCCACAGGTTCGAGTCCTGTAAGCGGCACCACTCCAAAGTGCTAGTTTTCTGCGGTTTTTCGAACATTTCTTGTGCTTCCTTGTGAGAACTATTTTTTTGGTTTCGCATACTGGGTTGAGAAACTGGCTATTTCACCTAGGCAGTTTGCTTCTTCTTGGAGGTGTGCCGGACTAAATTTCTGGTAATGACGGCGTACGGTGTTGGGGTGTGTCTCTGTGAGCGCGGAGATTTTCTCAGGTGAGAAACCCTTCTGCGCAAGCCACGAAATTGCGGTGTGTTTTAGCGTGTGGGCTGTAACGTCGTGCAATCCGGCTTTAATGGCCGCTCGTTTGAAGCTCTTTTTGATATCAAGCAATTTCTTACCGTTGTACTCAATTACATGATCGCTTTCGGCATATTGCTTTGCATCGGCGAGAAGCCGAGCGGTTTCTTGCGTGATAGGGGATCGAGGGCGACGCTTGTTGGTGATTGGTTTATCTGGGTTGTTGAAATCCAACCGTCTGTTCGTTAGGTCAACTCGATCCCAGGTCAGGTCGAGAATAGCGCCTTTGCGTGCTCCAGTAACCAAAGCCAAATGAATGAAAAGCTTCAGGTGCGCAGACTCGGCTGTGTTCCAGAGGCATTCGGCTTCCTCAGGTGTTAAATGTCTGTCTTTTGGTGAATTTTGTGGGGGAAGCTCGATATAGGGAACTTCTGCTATTTGCTTGTATTTTTGTGCAAGTGAGAGCGTGGTTTTCAGTTCCACCAAATTGGAGCGGAGCATTGAAGGCACATGTTGGAACCGCTGCCTAAAACCATTTAGTACAGGTGGCAATAGCTGCTCGGGTCTTAGCGCTCCAAGATACTGTTTCAGTGTATTGTGCATATAGACTGTGTTTGGCACCCGACCCGGCTTGTTTACCTTCAAATCATCCATACGGATGTCCAGCAAGTCGGAGATACATGGATTCAGAGGCATTTTTTTCCGCAGGTTATGGGTCTCTAACAGGCTCTCAGCTTCTGCTCTATTCGTAGTGCCTGTCGACATAAGGAAGCCGCGTCCACTTTTTGTGCGGACGGTTCCATCTTTAATGTACCAGTTTTCTTTACCGGGCAGGCGGACGAGTCTTGCGCCTTCTCTTGGGCGTGCCATGTGTTTTTCTCCAGATATTCAATGAATGCCCATAGGGGAATTCGGATGCTGTGGCCTTCTGGCCGAATAGCGGTGATCTTGCGGCGCCGCACTAACCCCCGAATGGTTTCGGGGTGGACGCAAAGGAACTCAGCAGCTAGCCGAACAGTTAGAAACTGGGGCAAGCGCGCTAAGGCTTGTCTAAAATCATCTGGAGGATTATGTTGAAGGTGGTCCATCCTCATTCTCCTTTTTAGCGAGGGATGTTTGATTTGGATTCGAGCTCGGAGGGGACGGCAAATCATCCTCCGGGCTCTTTTTGTTTGGTTTAGAGGCGAGTATCTGACTGGCCTCTTTAGAGCCGTATAGGGGCTCGCCAGATTTGGTCAGGTTTTCGATAAGTTCTTTCAAAGCTTCATCTCGATCAGAAGCGTCAAGTTCATTTGATTCCTGATTGGGAAATAGCATTGAGAGTACACCGCTTAAGCCATCAATCATGGTAGCGGCGCGGTTTTGAACCTTGTCGGTATTCATTATGGTGTTTGCGGTGTCCCGATCTTCAGCACACAAGGCGAGGAGTAAACGGGCGTCGAGTTCGTATAAGGCTGCAATCGCGGCGAGGCGCGGCATTGAAGGGTATTGGCCGCCTGGTTCGCCTGCCTTCTCATACTTCGCGATGGTGTTAGCACTAATGCCTGTTAGACGAGAGAACTCAACACGAGACCAGCCTCGGGCCAACCTTGCCCGTTTTAGCATTTCGCCCATTGTACTTGGCGCCTCGTTCAACAGTATCTCCTTACTCTCGTTGGGGATATTGTTGGTGCTTTTTATACCAAAGTCAATACTAAATATACCAATTATTGGTACATAAGGGTTGCTTTTGCTCTAGCCTTTAAAGTTGTGTATGCGAATTTTGCGGTCAAGTTCGACAACTTTTGATGAAGAGATAATAGATCGAGATTCCAGCCAACTTACGAACTCACGGTTTTCATCCGTATTCGGAATTTTCGGCATTCCCCCTCCTGGCTTCATCTTAAAGAAAGGGTGGGGCAGTTTATCAATTGTGCTCCGAACTTGAGCCACGGACAACGTATTCTGATACCTATTGAAAAGAGAAATCTGGGTGGCAATAGGCTTGGAGTGAATGATAACAGCTTGAGCCGCGTCTTCTTTCAACCCACCCACTTTGGCACCTGTGCCATGTATAATGTTCCCAATAATTGACGCACGTGATCCTAAGCTGGGCAACAAGCTTAAATCCATTTCGTCGATGATTTTCAACTTCTGCTCATTGCTGATATCGGCTTTCAACAGTTCCTCACGGAAATCATCGTCTAATTCAAACTGATCAGTTTTTTCTAAATATGCCTCGAAATTTTTTGCTACGAAGAGAACCGGAAGTCCCTCGTGGCCTGACAAATAGGATAAATTATCTGGATTGAATGTGACCTTTTTCTCTTCAACAACGATACGGATTTTTGCCTTTTCGACGCCGCTCGGAAAACCGCTAAATGTTGTTGGGATTTGTTGTATATAGGCCCGATATTGGTCAGGCGAAAATTCATCATTTCCGAACAAGAATTGCCATAATGGTAGTGCGGAATCTACCCGATCAATACGGGCTTTAGACAAAACGGATAAGTTGCCCTCGTGTTGCAAGAAGTCTGTGAGGATTTCCTTATCAAACTCCTTGCTCTGCCTATAAGCCATGCAATTTTCCCAGGTCGGGTCGATCTTGCAGTATCCAAAGATTGGGCAGTGTAGGTGTTCTGGTACTTGATCAAGAGATGGAAGTTTTGCGGTTTGCTTCTCTATGAATCTAGTCAGAAGTTCGAGATCGATTTCATCATAATTGATCAGTTTTGTGAACGCGTCTATTTCCTCGTCAATGTTACTTTCGATTTTGAGAAGGACGTTTCTGGCGTACTCGTTGATATTGCCCTCAATCTTATTTATCAGAGCCACTTCACCGGAGTTTAATACGGTCGAATAGTTTTTGGTTTTAAGGTCTTGTAGGCGTTCCGAGGCTAGCACTTCTTCGAAGATGAACTCCAGATTGTCCGGCGTTATTTCGTAAAGGCCCTCATCATAGAGGACACGGGCTACAGCCGGATATATTTGAATGCTGTTCAGGTCTTCTGCTTCGAAGTGAAGTAATGCCAACCGTGTGGGCTCAAATTCAATTCCTTGGCTTAAAATTTCAGCAAGACCTGTTGAAATGAATTCAGCAACTTCTGGGTTTTGTTGATCCAGCTTCTCAAGCTGATCTTCAGGCAGATGCGCAAACAATCTGGCGATATGTTTCGCGTTATTTGGAGATGAAAGCAGGGCTGAGCAATAGCCGGACCAACTATCTAAGAGGGTCGCCATCATTTCGGTATTGAATTTGCCACTTTCATAGTAGGTGGCGAAAAATTCCTCACATTCGGTAAAACTCGAAGACACGAATTTAATGAATTTTTCGATCTGAGATTGATACTCAGTTTGGTCGCCAAACATACAGTCTATGAGCGCTTTATTCAGAACAAAAGCTTGTCCGAAGTCTTCGGGTCGCATGTCTTCAATGACTTCCTTCGGGTTGTCGATCTTATAGTCTGGTTCAGGATTGCTATAGCCGCGTATTTTGCGAATGTATTTGATATCGTTCAGAGAGAGGCGCCCAGAGTGGGGCAGAGATGTGTAGAGATAATAGGTATCGTCGAGATAGCCTTCAAGAATCAGGTATCGCATCAGCTCCTTATGCTCACCAAATTGATCGAACAACCCTGCCATGTTCTCCACGTTGGCTTGTAGTAACTCGTGAAACTTTGTAGTGCGCAGTTCTGAAATTTTCTTCCTCAACTGGCGAATTTTTTGATTTGCAGCCTCTATTTCTTTCTGAGATTTGAGGGGCATTAGCGCCTTGCGATCTTGGAAGGTTTCGTTGGAGTTGACCTTCTCCTGAATGTCGCGAAGGTTCCTGGTGGTACCGTAATTGTTGAAGGTACTACACGGCACATTCGTCATTTCAAAAATTTCTTCAAACATCTCATGGTCTGGTAATGCAACCGTAGAGATTTGCTTTCCATTCCACGTGACTGAACCGATCCCCCTAGGGTCACTTTTAATCAAAGCCATAGTGTATATTTCGCGAAGTTCTTGAAGGTTGCGCGAAACTTGTTTTTTTGAATCGTTTATTTTCTGTTCTAGATCAATTATTTGATCCTTATAGCGCTTTTCTGTGTCGGTGATATATTTGTCTCGGCCTTTGAGAATCTCTGCGAACTTTCCTTTCTGGCGGTGCAGATTTTCAAAATCACTTGGAAGTACATTCTTGTATATTAAGACAGCGAGTAGCTTGTCTGCCTTTAGGTCGTTCCCCTGCTTTGCATCCAGGTTGCCAATATAGACAGCATACTCGGTGAAGATGTTTATTATCAGCCGCATGTCGATCAAATAACGAGATACATCGCGCAAAAAAAGCGGCTTCGGTTGTTCCCTAAGCGATAGCCGCTTAACTTGTTCAATGACTTTGTCTTGGGAATTTGAGCTGTTAATAATTGGTATTACAGGAATGATATATTCAAAGAACTTGGTTCTATCTGTATTTACGAACATGTTATCGCGCAGTGCATAGAGGAACCGAATTGTTCGGTCCTTGCCTATGTTTTTATTAATGAGGCAATTAATCTCACGCAGGGTTACAAAAATATCGGGATTATCAAACCGGTCCAAATCTTCGATAATGACTAGATCATATTCGGTTGATTGAAAGAAATAGATGATTTCATCCAAGTGGCGATTGAGGATAGATTCTTCTTTGGCGGCTTCGGGCGCAATCTCCAGATTCTTTAATGAAACACTCTTCAGTGATAAACCAAGGCTTTTGACGTAGGCGTAGCGCAGCACCTGCCAGATAAATAGAACTCCAAAAACGAAACCAGTGACTTTGGACCACCCAGCAAGACCTTCAGGTTGCCAGAAGGCGTCTGTCAAAACGTCGGCCCTGGTTTCAAAGGAATACCAACAGCTCAGTAGGCCGACGGTTAAGAGTAGAGAAGTAAACCATGGCTTCCACTTGGGAGACTGAATGCGTTTAAACCTAGATAGTGGTAGGCGATTAGCGTCGGCACCATAAAACATCTGTTGAAGTATGCTTCGCTCAATCTCTTTTGTGCTTAAACTGGCTCCAGGGGGCTGGTTCTCTGTACCCGAAGGCTGGTCACTTTCAGGGGGAGCCGCTTTATTCCGTCCTTCACTCTCCGGCAGGAACGCTGCCAGGGATATATTTAGGTATTTGTCCTGTGGATACTCTTTGAGGAAGGTTCTGATAATACTGCTTTTCCCCGAGCCATATGGTCCCGTCAGTGCAATATTAAAGATATTTTCGTCGTTGGTGGCGTCCCCCAGTGCTTTCCTGTACACACCGTGTTCATCGGCTTGATCAGTTGGCGCTAGGTTGGTGTGTTGGGCTAGTTTGTGTGTTGAGTTTTCAGTATCAGGGCACAGCAGACTTTTAATCCAAGAAATCATCATAGATTTGTCTCCCCCACAGAGCCTAAGTTTCAGATTGTGAATCTTTTTCCATGTAATTCTTAATGCTATAGGTTGTTTTGTCTACAGCAATGGTCGTGTTATAGTGACCCTAAGAAAAAAATGCCCGCTATCCTAATTTTTTAGTCTCTTCCCGGTGGTTTTCGGAACAAATATTCGAGGGGAGAAGCTTGGTTGGACGTTTGTTGCTGGGGACGCTTGAAGACGAGCAAGGGATGGGGGAATTTCTGTGAAACGTAATAAGGCCGCCAACTTGATCTTGGGTTTAGGTGTTTTCAGTGGGCTTGCTTCGCCATTTCTTTTTGGGTTTCCTCTGGGTTGGGTCTTGTTTCCAGTTTTAGGGGGAATTGCCTCAATGATTATTGCCCGGTGCCCGAACTGCGGAGCCAGCCTACATTTGCGGGGTAGTAAGCTATTTGGAGGCTATTACGTTCCGATCGCTGGCGGCAGCTGTCAAAAATGCGGTCACTCCTTGTGACATAGAAGCAAGATTTTAGCAAAGGGTGGTGAGGATGAAGAAAGCGGGCTTTTGGGGTAATCCCATTCGGCGGCATTACCTGATAATTTTCGGGGTGTTCTTACCTGGTGTGTTTGGTGGTGTGGTTGTTGCGGATACATTAGGAGGTAACCCTGTGCTAGGTATGGTAATTGCTGCCATAATTGCATGGGCTCTAATGTTTTGGTCGGGACACTGCCAGCACTGTGATGCTCGAATTCCCCAGACGAGGTTCTTTGACTGGCCAGCAGACCATATGCCTACAAACTGCGACAAATGTGGCGAAAACTACTCGGAAAAAGCTGAGAGCGAGTGAAGGGGCGGGCAAGAGCCCGCCCCCTTTGCTCTAACCAGCCAATGCAAGAGCCGTAGATTTTGTCAGCGCTTCATTCAGTGCGCGTTCCCGATACGCTGGCCGCACCAGTGGCACCAGATGATCATGGTCTTTCCAGCCCGACAGAAATGGCCGCTCGATATTGTTCTTGCGCGCGAAAGCCTTCAGTACATCAAAGTCCACGTCATAAAGGTCTGTGCCTAAAACAGCCGTGTCGATAATGCGGTTGGTGAGCTCTTCGGTTTCAACCTCGTCTTCGTCGCCGGTTTCAATCTTCCGGTCGAAAGCGATCTCTTTCAGCTCATCCACCTCCAGAAGCTTCGCGGTGTCTGCAAGCTGCTCCATGAGGTACGGCATCTTCCGCTGGTGCTTCAGGAAGCCATCTTCCCGCAACGCATCAATCAACTCCAGTTGCTCGAACATTTCATCGACAAAACGCCGTGTCGCTGTCGAGTGCTCCGAGCACTCATGAGTGCTTTCGAGCGCTTTTCCAGCACTATCGAGTGCTTTTGAAGGCCGGTTATCACCGGTATCGACCGGTTTTACTGGTTGTTCCATACCGGTTGAACCGGTTTTACCGGTATCCCATGGCGGGCCTTCCGGGTCGTCAACCGGTGCGTCCAGGTCGCTATCCGGTTCATGATCCGGTTGATCGTTTTCAGTACCGGTGCTTGTCCTGGGTTCTTCACCATACAGGAGCCAAAGCTTTTCAACCTCCAGGGCTTTCGCCAAAATCTCAGCGCGGGAAATGGTCGCTTCCGTGTGGCCGCTTTCCAGATGATCAATCACGCGGGCAGTTAATGCCCGGTCGGTAAGCCGGGAAAGGTCCGGGCGGCTCAGGCCCTGTTCTTCTCTTGTAAAGCGCAGGCGTGCGCCGAAGGTGGTCAGGTCAGTGTTTGTTTTGGTCATGGGGATATATCCTTAATGGGATGCACACCGGGGCTTCCCGGTTCCGGTGGCAATTGAAGTGGTATGGTGGGAAGCCGTACCGGCTGACGTGCCGGTACAAGGGGTGGAGCCTGTGGGCTCCAGAAACTCTTTGAGCTTGGCGTATTTGGCCTCGACAATGGCCTCTTTGATCATGCCGCGCGAGATGCGTGGGTGTGGGGACCGTGCCGCCGATTTCTTTTCTGGTGAGGGCGGTTGCTGCCACTCGCCGCTATCGGGCATGGTTGGCTCAATACCGTGAGCGTGCAGGAAGGTGAGCACACCTTGCCAACCTTCCGCGTGCGCCACATTCAGCACGCGCGCTGTCAGGTGCTGGCGGGCCACGGCGTCAAACGCCTTACGGTCCAGCACACCAATGCGGCCTTCTTTAATCTCAGTGCCTGGCGTGGTATCTTGCGCGGCCTCAGTGCCCGCTGTTGCGGCCTCTTCGTCTGAGACTTCACCAATGCCGAACCGGGCTTTAAGCCCTTTCGACCAAGTAAGTTGCCGTGCACCCTTGAAGGTGCGGGCGTATTCCTCAAACAGCTTGCCTGCGCGCTTGTTACCGCGTGAGAAAGCCTCCAGAAGCTGCCAGGGCGAGAGCGAGCCCTTGCCCTCTTTTTGCTGGCCTTTTACAAGCTCGCGGTCCGCGCCCCATTTGGTGACATAGTCGGACGTGCTGGCAGGCCGGAAATCGAGGGCATCAAGGGCAACATATCTCTCGGTTAAGCTGGTGAGCACATTGCTCCACAGCTCAAACAAGATGGCTTGCGCCTCGGCGATTTGATCATTGTCGAACGCGCGTTTGGTGATGAAAAGGATATGCAGGTGCGGGTGCCAGCCGTTGGCATTGCCGTGCGTGACCTCAATGGCGCGGATGGTGCCGGTGATGCCAAAGCGGGCCTTGAAGGTGCGATAGGCTCGGCGGTTCTGTGCCTTGCGCCAGCCGTCCGCAATCGCGCTCTTGAGATAGCCAAGCTTGTCGCGCCTGTTGTGGCGCATGGTCAGCGTCAGCATATAGGCCGCGCCACCTGCATTCTGTGCGCCTCCAATCGCCTGGGCAACTTCCTCGCGGCGCTGTTCAGCGATACGAGCCGCGCACACCGGGCAGTGCCAAACCGAGCCACAAGTTTCGACACCAACAAAATGTGCGCCCTTGGCCGTGCGGTGAAGGTCTACTGTTTGGCTATGACGCTTGCGGCCACAGCCATTGACCCGCTCACCATCAAGGATATAGCCTGATGTCCGCCGCAGCCTGTGTCGTTTCTCTCGGATGGTTTCAGAAGCGGCAACATAACTTGCGTTATTCTCAAGGGGCGCGGTCATGCCACGCCTCCGAAAAAAAAGAAGGGGGTGTTATGCGTGGCCTGTTTGTCGTTGGGGTGATACTGCTGTTGTCCTCTGAGGCAGCTTGGGCTGACAACGTCAATGACTATTGCTTGATTAGTCTCAAAGCTGAACCGAACTGGCGTGCAATAAGCGCTATTGCCAGTGCTCTCGCAGTTATTTTGGCGTTGTTTCTCGCCGTTAGTGGCTGGACAAAAGAGCGAAAAGAGCGGTCTGCAATCTGCTCTGCAATCCGCATCGCACTTAAGAATGAAACTGAGATCATTTTGCACGGGGCGATTAGCAAACTGGAAGCATACAAAATTGGTGCTAATCCCCCAGAAGGCGTCATAAAAACTTTGGAGACTGGCTCCGATGCTCTTGAGCCAAGGCCATTTGCCTCTTCTCTTCCGCAGTTTTACCAGTCGCTTCCAGCAGAGTTCGTCGCCATATGTGCACACCGAGAATGCGAGATTGCCAAGTACTGTGACCACATGAAATTGCTCCAAAATGTTTTTGGCAACATCATCCGGAAAAAAGAAGCTTTCGATGCTCACGTAATCGGAGGGCAAGCGTTGGTTGACACTCTTGTTGATTACATAAAAGAAATCGACCCGACTGGTTATGGTTTGCTCAGCAACGAAAATTGTGTTGCTCGGATAAACGAGCAATATCAGCCTAGATTTTAACAAAGTGAGCTCGCCGCATGGCAAGGGGTCAGAACGTTTTCTGACCCCGTTGGGGCCAGCTTGAGGAGCCGCCGCCCGGTCAAGCCGCTCCCGCACCACTGGCGCTTGCGCGCCACCGGGTCGCGGCGTTGACAGTGCGTCATTGAGCAAACTGGATTGGAACGGGTTGGAGGCGGACCCGCGTTGAAACAGTGAGGCGATCATTACGATACCTCGCGGGTGGCCAATGCGTTGCAAGCCGCCTCAGGAAGGTCGAAAGGGTAGCCCTTATTCGCAGATGTTACATAGACTGCGGTGATGAACTGCCCGTCTGAGCATAGCTTGCGCCTCAAGGTGTCGATCGTGTCCGCGAAGAAGTCCGCAAAGAGGTTCTGGGCGAGCTCCTCAATCAGCCAATCAGTGCGCACATGCCACAAAGCGAGGCAGGTGTTCGCATTCGAAGCAGCTTCCGGAAGTTGCCGCTGAAGTTCATTCGCCTTGCCGGGAACAATCGTCGCTGCAATCCGCCATGACAGGTTCAGCGAATAGCCAACATCGTTTCGCAAACCCGTTTGACTAACGGATTTTGAATTTTGATAAGTCTTTGATTTTACTGGTGCTGTTTTGAGCCGCTCAGATACCCTGTTTATAGGGAATGGCTGATGTTCAGTTTTTTCGTAATGATGGGGTCACGTGTTCGAGTCACGTAAGCGGCACCACCTCTCATCCCCCCTCAACACCCAAACGCTTTCGGTTGAGGGGCAGCGGCCTTTGAGGCCGCCGGGTACGTCTGCGCTGGTGAGCAGTTTGATCTCATAGCGTTCGCCGTAATGCTGCGCGACCTCGGTGCTGCTGACGGAAAAGGGCGGGCCGCTCATCTGGCTTTGGTCATATTCATAGCTGATCAGCAGTTGCGGTGCTGCGGCTGTGAGCGCGCTCAGGTGCGCCGTATATCGCGCGCGGGTTTCCTTGGGCAGCGCCACCAGCGCCGCGCGGTCATAGACCGCATCAACGGGCCCAAGAAGCTCAGCGTTCAGTTTGAAGATATCGCCCACATAAATGTCGATATGCTTGGCACTATAGTGCGTGAGTGCGCCGCGCTTTGTGATGCTGGGCTGTATGCCAAGTTCAGTAAAAAGCTGGTCGATCGCCGTGCCCACAAGTTCCGCCCCTGCAACGTGGTAGCCACTTGCCAGCAGCCATGCGATATCGCGCGTTTTACCACACAGCGGCAAGAAAACACGGCTGCCTTTTGGCAAGCGCAAGCTGCCAAAATAGCTGGCCAGAAACCGGTTCGGGCTGCCTTCATGAAAAGCGATCTCGCCGGTTTGCCATTTATCCACCCAGAAACTTTCTTCCATCATGCCACCAATCAATTGTTCATTTTTGCGAGTGTGATTAGGATACAAGTTCAAGTTAACTTGAGGTCAAGCACTAAATGAAAGCACAAGAAAATCTGGATATCGGGCAGGTGGCCAAGCGCTCTGGCCTGCCAGCCTCCACCCTGCGGTATTATGAAGAAAAGGGCCTTATTCGGGCCATTGGGCGCCACGGGCTCCGGCGGGTGTTCAGCGCGGGCGTGGTAGACCAGCTGGCGCTGATCACGCTTGGGCGCAACGCGGGTTTCTCGCTTGATGAGATTGGGGGCATGTTTGCCGCTCGCCCGCTTATGGAGATTGACCGCGCGGCCTTGCGCACAAAAGCAGATGAGCTGGAGGTGAAAATCAAACAGTTGAGCGCGGTGCGCGACGGGCTGCGCCACGCCGCAGACTGCAAAGCCCCGAGCCACCTTGAATGCCCCACCTTCCGGCGGTTCATGCAGCTTGCGACAAAGCGCAATAAAGCGCGCAAGGGGCCGAGGCGCACGGCCTGAAAGTCAGGCAACAATAAACTACACCCCCGCGAGCGGTGCGCGCGCGAGGGTGTAGTGAGGAGAGGAGAGTGTTTTAGCTCGCTTCCGCGTAGCGCTTGAAGCTGTTGAGGATGGCTTGCCAGCCGTCCCGCTGCACCTCAACCGGGTTCTCACTTTCCGCATCAAACACGGTTTTCACCGTGGTGGTGCCACCTGCTTCCTCAAATGTGGTGGTAACAACGCGGCCGTCCGGCATGGTGTAGGTCATGCTTTTCTCGGGTGTTACCTCGTCATAGATGGCTTCAAAATCAAAACCGAAGCTGCCGTCTTTCGCTTCCATGCGGGCGGTATATTTGCCACCAACACGAAGATCGTTTGAGGCACTTGGGCAGCACCAGTCATCTGACGCGAAGTTCCATTTGGTGATGTGGGCCGGGTCTGTCCATGCGGCCCAAACCTTCGCTGCCGGGGCGGCGATGTTGGCTTCAATGGTAATGGGTGTCGTGCTCGGGTTCGGGCTCGGGTTCATTGTTCTGTCCCTTATTTATTGAGTACTTCGAGAAGCTCATCGAGCCGCTCAAGCGTGGATTTCAGGCCTTCTTCCATGCCCATGCCGATCACGGTTTCAAGGTCCTTGAGCGAGCCATATTGCACAAGGGTCTCTACCACGGTGCGCTCGCCTTTATCCTTGAACTGTGCATCCCATGTTGCGCGTGGCAGGTCTGGGTTGATGGTGCCGGTTTCGTCAGAGAAACCGTCAAGCCCGGTGTAACCGTTGATCGCGTTGATGGTCTCATAGTCCATGCGGCACCAGTATTCTGTGCCGGACGGGTCCACCATGGCATAGTGCCAATGCCCGCCTTCACTGAAGTCCATGGACTTGGTTTTGGTGGTGAAGGGTTTGGGCGCGAACCACCGGTCAAGAAGCTCGCTTTTGGTGTAGCAATCCCACACCATCTGGCGCTTTGCGTCAAATTCACGCGTGACGGTGATGGTGTTTTTTTCCTTGTCGGCGACAAAGTCAAATTGAAGGTCAGGTCTCATTTTTTTCCGCTTTCATTTCGGCCAACAGGCCATCAAGTTGGTTGAAACGGTCCTCCCAAAGCTTTCGAAATTGTTCTAGCCACATGTCTATCTCGCTCATTTTTTCAAGCTTGAGTTTGTAGTAAATCTCCCGCCCCGCCTTTTCCTGTGAGAGCAACCCGCATTCATTGAGGATGCGGATATGCTTTGAGGTTGCCTGGCGGGTCATCTCGAAATGATCCGCCAGCGCGTTGGGGGTCATGGCGTTGATGGCTATCAGCACCATGATTGCCCGTCTCGTGGGGTCGGCAATCGCCTGGAATATATCTCGTTTCATGGGTCAAATTCACTTTATGCAACCAATTGGTTTCTTATGAATACATGAAACCGTTTGGTTGCGCAATAGGTTTTTTCATCTAATTCGCGGATTGTACGAATTGTTAGGCTGGCTTACAGTCCCGCCATGATCAAAATCACCGAGCATATCCAGATTGATGAGGCTGAAATTCAGCTCAGCGCCAAGCGGGCATCCGGCCCCGGCGGGCAGCATGTGAACAAGGTTTCCACGGCTGTGGAGCTTCGCTTTGATGCCAAAGCCAGCCCGGCGATCAGCTCTGAAATGCTTGTGCGCTTGCGCGGCATCGCGGGCAGCCGCATGACGCAAGCGGGCGTGATTGTGCTGACGGCGGAGAATAGCCGCAGCCAGATTGATAACAAACGCGCGGCCACCAAACGGCTGGTTGATCTTTTGAAAGCGGCGACCAAGAAGCCAAAGTTCCGGGTGGGTACCAAACCCACGAAGGGCTCAAAAGAGCGCCGCCTGACGACCAAAAAAACCATGGGCGAGCGCAAGAAGATGCGCGGCAAGCTCAGAAGTGTTGACTGAGGACCGGGGCGGAGACAAAGGGGGCTAGTCTGTATCGTCAGTGAACGAGCTGGTCGCGCCGTCTGAGCCCCTTTGTGAGATTGCCATCACAATGTGGAACAACTCGTGTTTGGCCTGCTGCGCGTTTATTTCTCCTGTCGCAGCCGCATAGGATAGGCCCTCTGCCGCGCCGAGCATGGCGCGTAGGCTAGCGGGCGTGATCGCCTGGTTTGTAAAGGGTCGCAGCGCTTGCCGACATCTGTCCATGAAGGCGATTTCACACTCGCGCTTAAGTGTTTCAAGCTCATGGGCGCCCGCAAGCGCCGCTATCACTTCCGGGATTTCCCGCCCCTGAGCCAGCACACAGTCAACGTAAGACGAAGCAATCACGTCCGCCTTGCTTTCAAGGCTCGCCTCACTGGTATCAAGTGCTTCTTCCATAAGGGCGATCTGATGAGTGTCAAACTCATGATAGAGCGCGGCAAGAAGCCCTGGCCGCGTTCCAAAATGGTCATAGACAACTGGCTTGGTGACGCCCGCACGCTCTGACAAGCGACCAAGAGTGAGGGCATCCGTACCTTCCTCTCGAACCAGAAGCCACGCTGTATCCAGTAGTTGCCGGTGCCGGTCCTGCCGGGAAAGGCGCTTACGCCCCTGACCGCCAGATTTTTCTGCATTGTGAGTACTTGACATTTTAATATACCATTAGTAACTTACTATTAGTAACCTACGAATAGTATATAGATGATGCCGTTCAATCGCAACGACAATCAAGGAGTACCGGACATGCATGTTCTTATCGTTACCGCGCACCCGAACCCGCAATCCCTCAGCCATGGGGTCGCGCAGCGGATCGCCGATGGCTTTGCTTCCCGCGGGTCGTCGGACACGGTCGAAATCGTTGACCTTGCCAGTGAGGGCTTCGACCCCCGATTTACTGCGGCGGATATTGCGGTGCACCGACAGGAAGCAAGCCCGCCCGCAGATGTTGTTGCTGAGCAAGCGAGGCTTGATAGAGCTGATAAGTTGGTGCTGGTTTATCCAGTGTACTGGTGGTCCATGCCCGCCCTGCTCAAGGGGTGGATAGACCGGGTATTTTCCAATGGTTGGGCATTTGATTTCAGCCTTGAAAGCAAACTTGTCAAAAAACTACAGAAGTTGACAATTCATCTGGTGGCGGTTGCTGGCGCGGATGCCAACACCTACCGGAAGCGCGGATATCAGGATGCCATGACGACACAGATTGATCATGGCATATTTGACTATTGCGGGGCATCGGTCGTAACCAACGACTTGCTTGTGAATTCAGAAACAACCAATGCCGTTATCCATCTTGATCGTGCATTTGAGCTTGGGCAGAGTTTTTCCCCGTTAAGCGCCGCAAGCGTCAACATTGCCAGCTAGCTTTCCTTGAGCAGCGCAAAGCCTTGACGTAGCCGCCGCTTTCCCCCATTACCCCCGGAGAATTCACTGCCCGGCGCAAGCGTGGGCAATGCGGCATATTGCAGGAGGTGAGGCAGGTGACAGACTGGCCTATTTATGCGCCGATCAAGGGTGCGCTCGTGATTGTTGGTTTTGGCTCTATCGGGCAGGGTGTGTTGCCGCTTATCCTCCGGCATTTTGATATTGAGCCCACACGCATCACCATCATCAGCGCTGATGATAATGGCCGGTCGGTCGCGGAAGAATATGGTGTCTGTTTTGTGCATCAGGCCATCACGCCGGATAACCTCAGTCAGATATTGTCTCCGCTTTTCACACGTGAGGGCGGGTTCCTTGTGAACCTGTCGGTTGATGTGTCCTCGCTCGCGCTGGTGCGCTTCTGCCGTACGGTGGGCGCCTTTTATCTTGATACCTGTATCGAGCCGTGGAGCGGCGGTTACACCGACCCGGACAAGGAGATGTCTCACCGCACCAATTACTGGCTGCGGGAAACATCCCTCAAGCTGGCATCGGAGTTGGGCGCGGGGCCAACGGCGGTGATGGCGCACGGTGCCAACCCGGGCCTTGTGAGCCATTTTGTCAAACAGGCGCTGGTTAACATTGCGGGCGATGTGGGCGTGGGCGCGGAAGCCCCGCGCACACGCGCTGACTGGGCCGCGCTTGCGTCAAAGCTGAACGTGCAGGGCATTCATATCGCGGAGCGTGACACGCAGGTGTCTGACACCGCGAAAGTGCCGGGCGAGTTTGTGAACACATGGTCGATTGACGGTTTCCTCTCTGAAGGAATGCAACCGGCGGAGCTAGGCTGGGGCACATTTGAGGATGCGCTGCCGGAAGACGGTGGGGAGCACGAAGAAGGCTGCGGTGCGGCCATCTACCTGAAGCGCCCTGGTGCCAATACCCGCGTGCGCACCTGGACCCCGCTTGCGGGCCCGATCCTAGGGTATCTGATCACCCATAATGAAGCGATCTCCGTCGCCGATTATTTCACCGCCCGCGAGGATGACGGCACGGTAACTTACCGGCCTACTTGTCACTATGCCTATCACCCCTGTGATGATGCGGTGCTGTCACTGCATGAATTTGTCGGCAATGGTTTTGTGCCGCAGGCAAACTTTCGCCTGATGGGGGATGAGATCACGAAGGGGCTTGATGAGTTGGGTGTGCTTCTCTACGGACACGCAAAAAACGCTTACTGGTTTGGTTCCCAGCTAGATATCGATGAAACGCGGACGCTGGCGCCGTACCAGAACGCTACCGGGCTGCAGGTGAGCGCGGCGGTACTCGCGGGCATGGTGTGGGCGCTTGAAAACCCGAATGAGGGCATGGTGGAAGCGGAAGCCATGGACCACGCACGCATTCTCGAGGTGGCAGCACCCTACCTTGGCCCTGTGGTGGGCAGCTATACGGACTGGACCCCGGTGACGGGCCGTAATGAGGACCTGTTCCCCGCCGATTATGACGCGGATGAGCCCTGGCTTTTCAAGAATGTAATCTGCCGCTGAAGTTTGCGCACGGGCGTGGCTCAGTCGCGCCAGAAGTGCGGGTCCAACAGCAGGAGAAGCGTGAAAATCTCCAGCCGGCCAAGTAGCATGGCAAAACAGAGTATCCACTTTGCCGTATCGGGCAGCGGGGCAAAGTTGCCCGCGGGGCCAATGATGGGCCCAAGCCCCGGCCCCACGTTGGTGATGGCCGTGGCGCTTGCGGTCAGCGCGGTGACAAAGTCGATACCCAGCATGGCCAGCAGTATGGTGAAAACCGCGACAGACGCCATAAACACCGCCAGAAACGCCAGCACAGACATGGGCAGCTCGGGCGGCAGGCGGCTGCCATGGTAGCGCATCACCACCACGCGGTTTGGGCTCCTGAGCTTGGAAAGCTGCTCCCGGATCGTGACCCAAAGCACCTGAAAGCGGTATATCTTGATGGCGCCTGACGTTGAGCCTGCGCAGCCGCCCACAAAGGTGAGCATGAAAAACACCGCCGCAACCGCCGGGCCCCAAGTGGTGTAATCAGCAGACGCAAATCCCGTGGTGGTGACAACAGACACCACGTTAAAAGCCGTCAGCGTCAGCGCGGTAAAAAGATACATATCTTCCTCATACACCAGCCAAAGCGTCATCGCCGCGATAACGACTATCAGGAACTTGAGGAAGGTGCGGATCTGCGGGTCGGCCAAAAAAGGTTTGCGGTGCCCGCGCACCATCTTGATATAGCTGATAAATGGCAGTGCACCGGCCAGCATAAACAGCGTGCCCGCCCATTGGGTGGTCGGATGGGTGAAATAGCTGAAGGAGGCGTCATGCGTGCTGTAACCACCGGTGGAAACAGTCGTCATGGCATGGTTGATGGCGTCAAAGCCGTCCATGCCGGTGACCATGAAAGCGATGGCCGCAAGAAGCGTGATACCTGCATAAACACTCATGATCCATTTCACCATATCGGTGGCCTGAGGCATGATTTTTTCAGACTTGTCCGAGCTTTCGGTTTTAAAAAGCTGCATGCCACCAATGCGCAGGAACGGCAGCATGATGATCGCCATGACGATGATGCCAACCCCGCCAATCCATTGCAGGAGGGAGCGCCACAACAATAAGCCCGGCAGCAAGCCGTCAAGCCCGGTCATTACCGTTGAGCCCGTGGTGGTGAGGCCCGAGACGGTTTCAAACACCGCATCCGTGAAGGTGAGCCCGATCTCTGGTGAGAGGCCAAGGCCCAGAAGTGGCAGGGCCGCAAACACAGGCAGCACGAGCCATGAAAGCGCGGTGAGGATAAACGCCTGCCGCACGTCTAGGCTGAAAGGCTGGTTGTCGCGGGTGGCAAAAGTGGCCATGAGGCCAATGATAAGGCAGAATGTGGCGGAGAAAATGAACTCAAGCGGCATCTGCTCCGTGATCACTTCTTCAACGATGGCTGGTATGGCCATCATCACCGCAAGCGCTGTGAGCATAAGCCCCAGCACATGGATGATGGGGTTGAATTTAACCGCGAGTGTCATGGTGCTCAGTTGTTCCTGATACCTGCCTCATAAAACGCCTGACTAGGGTGTAACCGGCTAGGTCACTTGTCAAATTTTTACTGGTGGATCAGGGTTCAAGATGCCGCTTCCGGGAACTGTGCGCGCAGGCGCTGGTTGATGACCGCGCGGTTTTCCCAAAGCTCTTTATACCAGTCCACCCGCTTGTGGATATGCTGCATCAGCATACGGTTTTCGCGCACATAACGGTTGGCATTGCGGGCCATCCGCTGGCGGTAAGCAGTATCCGTAATCAGCTTCTCAAGCCCCACAGCCCATTCGTCTGGCGTGTCGGCGATATAGCCTGTTTCACCGTGGACGATGGTGTCTTTATATATGGTTGGGCTCGCGATTGTTGCCGCACCGCAGATGCTGGCTTCAAGGAACTTCACGTCGCTTTTGCAGGCCGTGAAGGGTGTTTCATTCAGTGGCATCAGAACGATGTCATTCTCCAGGACGGCATTCAGATAATCGTCATAATTCGGCGTTTGCAGCAGGCGTTTATTGCTTGTCGCAAGCGTGTGGAAAAAGTCCTGATCCTGCAAAACAGTAACCTGCACTTCGTTGTGTTTGGCGATAACAGCGTTGAAAGTATCCATAAGAGGCGCCCATGCGTCACGCCTGTTGAGCGCGCCGAACAATAGCCGGACATTTGAGGATTCTTGTTTTGGGGTTAATGGATACCGGTAGATTTGATTGCCAAAAGCTGCGGTGAAGGAGTTTTGCTTTTTGAAAGTTTCCGCGAGCATAGGCACGCTTGTTTGTACACCGTGACAGGCTTCAAACATTTCAAGCCCCATTTCAGACATAAAACGCTGCCTAACATTCGGGGGCAAAAGGTCAGGGTGATCATCAAACTCGTGAACGATAAGCAGGTCGCGCTCAAACGCCAGTCTTAAAATCTGCATGGCGGTATTGCGGTCAAAAATGGCGCGTTGAATGACGATGATGCGAATGCTGTTTTTGGGCCATAATCGGGGGATGGAGACATTTTTGGAATATGTCTGCACCTGACACCCAACGGCCGCGAGCGCGTCGTTCGGATCCTGCACGCGCACATGCATATAGTCTGGGCTCATAGCGCAGCTAACGATGCTTAGATTTTGCGGCATGAGAAAATCCCGACTAGGTTCAAGGCATTAGTTTCCATGCCATAGGCTGGAGGTGCGAAATTGTCAAAAAAATATTCTCCCTCATTTTATCGCGACCTATAATAAGGTGTAGTGCACGAGCAGTGTTGACGGCGAATTTTGGCTTTGTGCTTTTATGAGTACTTTTATGGGAATAGGTGTAAATTTTGGTGGTTTCCTTTATTGTGGCAGGCGTGCAAAAAGCAGGGACTACAGCGCTATTTTCCTTTCTCTCCAAGCACCCCGAAATCTTCCTGCCGGCGCGTAAGGAAGTTCATTTCTTTGATAATGAAAATCTGGATTGGAGCCGGCCATCCTATGACGCTTTTGAGAATATTTTTGCTTCTAAAACAGAGGCTCAGATAGCAGGCGAGGTTACGCCAATTTATACTTATTGGCCCACTTCTGCCGAGCGGATTCAGGCTTATAACCCGGCGATGAAAATTATCGTCTGTTTGCGCAATCCCGTAAATCGAGCGTTCTCACATTGGGGTATGGAAGTGACAAGGGGCTGGGACAGTCTGCCTTTTCCAGAAGCCATTCGAAATGGCCGCTCCCGGGTAACAGGGGAAATTGGGCCCCAGTACAACGTCCATCGAGTATTCAGCTATGTGGAACGGGGTTTTTACGGCCCGCAGATCAAGAGATTATTGCGGTTTTTCCCACGCGAACAGTTGCTCTTCATTCGAAACACGTGGTTGCGTAACGACATGAACAAAACACTCAATAAAATCACGGACTTCTTAGGAACTAGCAGATTTGACACCTATCCTGTGGCAAGACGAGTTGTTCCTGTACCCAAGACCGTACAACTGGCGCCTTTAGCAGAAGCAGATCGTCAATATCTGAAAAACCTCTATCACGAAGATATCGAACTGACGGAAGCTCTGACAGGGCTGGACCTTTCAGACTGGAAATAGACGATACTAGACGTGGAAGCTTTCGCCGCAACCGCAGCGGCCTTTCTCATTCGGGTTCGAGAATTTGAAACCGGTTGAGAACATGCTGTCTTCCCAGTCCATCTCGGTGCCCAGAAGGAAGAGCAGCGATTTACGGTCTACAAAAACCTTCACGCCCTTGTCTTCCACCACTTCGTCTTCCGCTGAAGGCTCTTCAACATAGTCAACCGTATAGCCAAGGCCCGAGCAGCCATGGGTGCTGGTGCCAAGCTTGATACCAACAGCGGTCTCGTTTTTCGAGAGAAGCGCACGGATACGGTCCGCCGCTTTATCTGTGATGTTGATAACTGCCATTTTTAAAGCATCCTCAGTTTCATACTATACAGGTGGGGCTACAGAAGCCCCAGTTCAAGCCGTGCTTCATCTGTCATTTTCGACATATCCCACGCGGGCTCCCACACCAGGGCAACGTCACAGCCGTTTACACCCGGCACTGTGTTGACTTTGAGCTCAACCTCGCCCGGCATGCTTTCTGCCACGGGGCAGTGGGGGGTGGTGAGCGTCATGGTCACGCGCACGCGCCAGTCGTCGTCGATATCCACGCCGTAAATCAGGCCAAGCTCATAGATATTGACCGGGATTTCCGGGTCGTAAATCTCCTGAAGCGCAGTGACGATATTGGCCTCAAGTGCTTCTTTGCTCTCAGGCGTTTCACCAACAGGTGCGGCGTCTGTGCTTGCGGATTCTGCGGCCTCTGTTTCAGCGGCGTCAGCGGCTTTCTTCGCGGCGTCGCCCTCAAGAAACTTATTGAGGAAATAGCCACCTTCCTGCGGGCTCACGCCGGTATCAACACGGGGCCGCTCCACGGCGGCTTTTGGCATGTTTTCCTCCGGATAGTCCGCCGCTGTGGGCGCGCTTACATCCAGTACGTCTCGTTTGTTTTCGTTATCCATCATCCAAAGATGTCCACAACTTTCTTGAGGCCCGCGATAAGGCGGTCCACATCAGATTTATCGTTATAAATACCAAAGCTTGCCCGCACGGTGCCGGGCACACCAAAACGGTCCATCACCGGTTGCGCACAGTGGTGCCCAGCCCGCACGGCGATGCCCTGCCGGTCGAGGATGGTGCCAATATCATGCGGGTGCGCATGCTGCATGGTGAAGCTGATCAGTGCGCCCTTGTCTGGCGCTGTGCCAATAATGCGCAGGCTGTTGAAGGCGGAAAGCTCTTTGGTGGCGTAGGCGAGCAACTCTTCCTCATGCGCGGCGATATTCTCGAACCCAAGCGCCGTGATATAATCAAGCGCTACCTTCATGGCGATGCCGCCAGCGATATTGGGCGTGCCAGCCTCAAACTTGTGCGGCAGGTCGTTATAAGTGGTTTTCTCGAACGTTACGGTCGAGATCATGTCACCACCACCCTGCCATGGCGGCATGGCATCAAGGTGTTTTTCCTTGCCGTAAATCACGCCAATGCCGGTGGGGCCGTATGCCTTGTGGGCAGAGAAGGCGTAAAAATCAGCGTCAGTATCCTGCACATCAATCTTCATATGCGGCGCGGCCTGGCAACCGTCGATCAGCACCAGCGCGCCCACGTCATGCGCGAGACGGGTGATTTCCTTCACCGGGTTTTTGACGCCAATGGAATTGGAAATATGGGCCACGGCCACCATTCTGGTGCGCTCATTCAAAAGGCTCGCATAAGCTTCCATATCCAGCGCGCCATCATCAAACATCGGAATCACGCGGATCTTGGCGCCTTTCTCCTCAGCCAGCATCTGCCACGGCACGATGTTGGAGTGATGCTCCATATGGCTAAGGATGATCTCGTCACCTTCACGCACATTTGCCCGGCCCCATGCTTGGGCCACAAGGTTGATGCCTTCGGTGGCGCCGCGCACAAAAATGCACTCTTTGCCTTTTTGGGCGTTCAGGAACGCGCGCACGGTTTCGCGGTTAGCTTCATAAGCCTCGGTCGCGTCCTGGCTGAACTTATACACACCGCGGTGGATGTTGGCGTAATAGCCTTCATAAAGCTCGGTCTCTGCCTCGATCACCGCGCGCGGTTTCTGCGCGCTCGCGGCTGTGTCCAGAAAGGTCAGCGGTTTGCCGTACACTTCCCTCGCGAGAATCGGGAAGTCCGCCTTTATTTTCTCTGTGTCGAGACCGGGTTTTATGGGTGTATGTGTGTTCATGTTACTTTCCGGCTTGTGCCTATTCGGTGCCCGCTATCGCGCGGTCCTTGCGGGTGGCCATCCAGGCACTGATACGGTCTGTCATGGCGGTTTTGACGCCCTCATCGGCGATGCGCTCAAGCGCGTCTGCGGTGAAAGCTTCCACCAGCATCTGCCGCGCTGTTACCGGGTCAATGCCGCGAGACGTGAGGTAAAAGATCGCCTTGGCGTCCAGCTCGCCCACAGTGGCCCCGTGGCTGCACTTCACATCATCCGCAAAAATTTCAAGTTCAGGTTTGGCGTTTGCTTCTGCCGTGCGGTCAAAAACCAGTGCCTTGAAGCTTTGGTCCGCCGCCGTGCTTTGCGCGTCTTTCTCCACCGTTACCTTGCCCTGGAAAGCGGTTTTGCCGCGCGCGTCGGCCACGGTGCGGAAAATCTGGTCGCTGGTGGCAAAAGGCACAACATGGCTCACATGGGTCAGTGTGTCGTGGCTTTGGCCAGTGGCTGCAAGCGCCACACCGTCCACACTCGCGCTGGCTTCTTCACCCAGAAGGCGCACATGGGCCTCAAAACGGGCAGTTTTGCTGCCAAGCGAGAGGTTGGTGCACAGATACTCACCTTCCGTATCCACATTCACGTAGGTTTTGGCAGTGTGCAGCGCGCTTGCGCCCTCTTCCTGCAGCCGTGCGTGATGCAGTTTAGCACCCTGTGTGATGCGTGCCTGAACGATCACATTGCTCCAATACGCGCTGTCGTCACCAATGAAGCGCTCAACGAGAGATAGTTTGGCACCCTCACCAAGCTCAATAACATGGCGCAAATGCGCGGCTTTGGCGCCAGCGTCCGTCATCAGGTGGATAATTTCGACCGGGTCATCAATCTCGATCCCCGAAGGTACGGAAATAACGATACCGTCGCGCAACAGCGCCGTGTTCATAAGCGATACACCGTCCTGCCCGCGCACAATCTCGTCCACACGGTCAGCATTTGACATGAAGTGGTTGGCGAGCGGCCGGATGGATGCGGCTTGCCACAGGTCACCCAGATCAGAAAGCTCTTCCGCGTAACGGCCATTGATGAACACAAACCGCGCCGCCACATCGGCGAGTGGTTTGGGTACGTCTGGCACCGTGGCAGCGGCGTCAGCAAGGCCAAACACCTGGGACCGGAGCGTCCGCATGTCGCTATAGCGCCAGTCTTCCGTCTTCGGAGTAGGAAAACCGCGCGAGACCAGTTCCTTAAGCGCTTTTGCGCGCAGGGCATCTGCGCCGGGCACTGTACCGTTCAGCGTGCCTGCCTGTGCCTCATATCCTGTCATCAGCTCGTCTTGCATGTCATTTCCTTTGACCGGTTACCCCAACCGCGTGCTTTAGAGCACTAGGCAACGTCCGCGTAGCCCTTTTCTTCAAGCTCCAGCGCCAGTTCCTTGCCGCCAGACTTCACGATGCGACCATCAATCATCACGTGCACCACATCGGGCTGCACATACGACAGCAGCCGCTGATAGTGCGTGATCAGAAGGATGGCTGTGTCGTCACGGCGCTGCGCATTGATGCCGTTTGCCACGGTTTTAAGCGCATCGATATCAAGGCCACTGTCGGTCTCATCCAACACGGCAAGCTTGGGGTCGAGCACTGCCATCTGCACCATCTCGTTCCGCTTTTTCTCGCCACCCGAGAAGCCCACATTCACAAAACGCTTGAGCATTTCGGGGTCCATGTTCAGCGCTTTGGCTTTCTCACGCACCAGCTTCATGAACTCCGCCGCCGATGCCTCTTCTTCACCGCGATACCGCCGCACGCTATTGAGCGCGGTCCGCAGGAAATTGAGGTTCGAAACACCAGGAATTTCCACCGGATACTGGAAGCCAAGGAACAGGCCTTCGCCCACACGTTCGTGCGGTTCAAGGGCGAGGAAATCCTTGCCGTTAAACTCGATCGAGCCTGAGGTGACTTCATAGTCGTCGCGCCCTGCGATGGCAGCTGCCAGCGTGGATTTACCCGCACCGTTCAGGCCCATGATCGCATGGGTTTCGCCTGCCTTGATCTCAAGGCTCAGGCCTTTGACGATCTCTTTTTCGGCGACATTGATATGGAGGTCTTTGATTTTAAGCATCACTTTTTCCAACTTTAACCAACACTGCCTTCAAGGGAGATACCGAGAAGCTTCTGGGCTTCCACAGCAAATTCCATCGGCAAGTGTTGCATAACTTCTTTACAGAAACCGTTAACGATCATGGCGACCGCTTCTTCTTCATCCAGCCCCCGCGCGCGGCAATAGAACATCTGGTCTTCAGAGATCTTGGAGGTGGTGGCCTCATGCTCGATCTGCGCGGTCGGGTTTTTCACTTCAATATAAGGCACGGTGTGGGCGCCGCATTCCGACGACACCAGAAGCGAATCGCACTGGGTGTAATTACGTACATTCTCAGCCCCCGACATCACCCGTACCAGCCCGCGATAAGTGTTCTGGGACTTGCCCGCAGAAATACCCTTGGAGATAATGGTAGAGCGTGTGTTGGGCGCCATATGGATCATTTTGGTGCCGGTGTCCGCCTGCTGGTAATTGTTGGTGACAGCAACAGAGTAGAACTCACCCACGCTGCCTTCACCCGCCAGCACACAGCTTGGGTATTTCCAGGTAACGGCGGAGCCTGTCTCAACCTGGGTCCAGCTTACTTTCGAGTTTTTACCTTTGCAGAGCGCACGTTTGGTCACGAAATTATAAATACCGCCCTTGCCGTTTTTGTCGCCTGGATACCAGTTTTGCACCGTTGAATATTTAATCTCGGCGTCATCAAGCGCTACCAGTTCAACCACGGCTGCGTGCAGCTGGTTTTCGTCCCGCATCGGGGCGGTACAGCCCTCAAGATAAGATACGTAGGAGCCTTCATCGGCCACAATGAGCGTGCGCTCAAACTGGCCGGTATTCTCGGCGTTGATACGGAAATAGGTAGAAAGCTCCATCGGACAGCGCACCCCCTTGGGCACATAAACAAAGGTGCCGTCGGTGAACACAGCGCAGTTGAGCGCAGCGAAATAATTGTCCCTGACCGGTACCACGGTCGCCAGGTATTTTTTCACCATGTCCGGGTATTCACGCACGGCTTCCGAGATCGACATGAAAATCACGCCGGCTTTTTTAAGCTCTTCGCGGAAGGTGGTGGCAACAGATACGCTGTCAAACACCGCATCAACCGCAACCTTGGCGGAACCCTCAACGCCCGCCAGCACTTCCTGCTCGCGGATGGGGATGCCAAGTTTCTCGTATGTGCGCAGAAGTTCCGGGTCCACCTCATCAAGGCTTTTGGGACCGTCCTTCTTCTTTGGTGCGGCGTAATAATAGATGTCGTTATAGTCGATCTTGGGGTAATTGACCTTCGCCCAATCAGGCTCGTCCATCTTCAGCCACGCACGGTAAGCCTTCAGCCGCCACTCGAGCATCCACTCGGGCTCTTCTTTCTTGGCGGAAATGAAACGGATCACATCTTCGGACAAGCCTTTGGGGGCCATGTCCATGTCGATGTCGGTGACAAAACCATACTTATAGTCACCAGTGACTTCTGCGATCTGTTTTTGGGCTTCGGCGGTTCCAGCCATAATGGCGGCTCCTTGACATTGTTTAAACTATACTCAGGCCGATCTTTCAGGCCGATTTTGCACGCTTTTCAAAACGTGCGGCCATTTCTTCCGGGCTTCCGAACGCGGCGATAGATGAAAGCTTCACATCCGCCAGCGCATTTTTCACCGCGCTGTTGATCACCTGCCAGCGCGGCCGCATCTGGCAGATATCATCGTAACAGCAGTCGCTCGTGCCGGTGTCGGCACAGTGGGTCAGCGAGATCGGACCATCAATCGCCTCAATGATATCGGCAACCGTAATGTCGTCCGTGCTTTTTGAGAGCGCAAAACCACCCTTCAAACCGCGATGGGACTGCAAAAGTTCCGCCCGCCCCAGTGCGTTCAATATCTTCGCAACTGTTGGTGCGGGGATGCTGGTGGCTGTCGCCAGGTCTTGTGCACTGACACGACCGTCGGTGTGCGACATTTCGCACATCAACACCACGGCATAGTCTGCTAAATTGGTTAGCCGAATCATTGTGATCGGTCCTTGCTGGCTGCATCTCTGTTTTCTGGTCGATTTTTTGGCGGAAAACTGCGCTTTTTACCGACGCTAGAGGCAGGCCTTATAAATCTTACCAAATTACTCAGGTTTTACATATGGGCAGTGATACCCTTGAGTCAATGCCAGAATGATATACTGGAGTGACACAATCCGGTGATATCCGCCGTTTTCAAGCCAGAATGAGAGGCTGATCAGGGAGCTTGGGGGCTTATGGCGCATTTTGGTGTCGAATGCACCAATTTCTTGGTGTCTGTTCACACGATACGCGCAAAAAAGTCATCTACACAGCCGACGACACACGATGACACAGGCCGCCCGGTGCTGTTATACATGCCAGGATGAATTTGACGGATTTGAAAATATTATATGAGCGCGCTGTTTTCATGCGCGCGTTTGAGGAACGCATTGCGGCCGCAAGCGACGCGGGGCATGTGCCGGGGCTCGTGCATCTGGCATCCGGTGCGGAGCTTGTTGAGCTTGCGGTTATCGACCAGCTGGAAGGCCCGCTTGATCAGGTCAGCGGCTCGCACCGCAGCCATGGCCTTGCGCTGGCGTGCGGGGTAGACCCGCTGGCGCTGGCGCGTGAAATACTCGGGCGGGCTGGTGGCCTCTCGAACGGGCTTGGCGGTACACAGCATCTTCTCGCGCCCGAAAGCGGTTTTCTCACCTCAAATGGTATTGTGGGCGGGCAAGTGCCGCTGGCGGCGGGTGCCGCGCTTTCTGCCAAAACACTGCGCACAGGCGGTATTGCTGTTGCCTTTATGGGCGACGGGGCGGTTAACCAGGGGGCGGTGTTCGAGACCATCAACCTGGCGGTGAGCTTGCAGCTGCCTTTGTTGTTTGTGGTGGAAAACAACGGCCTCGGCCAGTCAACCGGTTCAGGATACGCCACAGCGGGCTCGCTAATAGGCCGCACACGCGCCTTTGGCATCGCGGCAGAACAGGTGGACGGCAATGATATGCCGCTTCTTTTGCGCACCGCGGACAGGCTGGTGGGCTGGGTACGCAAAACTGGTAGCCCCGCGTTTGTCGAGGCGAAAGTGCCGCGCATCAGTGGCCATTATCACGGTGATGCACAAGGCTATCGCGCCCTGCAGAAGGTGGCGGACCCGCTTGTCTCCTTCCGTGAAATTCTCGCAAAAACCGGCTCCGAAAATGACGAACTCAAAGAGCTTGAACTTGGCGCAAAACTGCGAGCAGAAGATATCGTCAGCAAGGCTGAAGGCACAAAAGACAAAAGCGATGAAGCGCTCATGGCGTGGCAACAGGGTGGGGGTTTCTGATGACCAGCATGACCATTGCGACCGCCCTGAACGCGGCGCTGCATGAGATCATGAAAGCGGATGAGCGCGTTGTGATCATCGGTGAGGATATTGTTGGCGGTAGCGGGCTTTCGGGCAGCGAGGAGCTGGGCGGTGTTTTTGGGGTGACCAAAGGCCTCGCGCAGGTATTTGGCCGGGAGCGGGTGATTGATACGCCCATATCCGAATCTGCGTTCGTGGGCATGGCCACCGGCGCCGCGATGACAGGCCTGAGGCCCGTGGTCGAGGTCATGTTCTGTGACTTTTTTGGCGTGTGTTTCGATCAGGTTTTCAACCAGGCGGCAAAAGCGCGTTTTCTGTCCGGCGGGCGGCTCAAGCTGCCGCTTGTTATCCGCACCACCATGGGGGCGGGGGATAGCTCCGGCGCGATGCACAGCCAATCGCTGCACGGCATGCTTGCCAGCATACCGGGGCTTGCAGTGGTGTGCCCATCAACACCCGCCGATGCAGCGGGCTTGCTGAAAAGCGCCGTTGCGGCAGATGGCCCGGTGGTGATGTTTGAACATAAGGGCCTTTATGGCGCCGAAGGTGAGGTGAAAGCCAACCTGCCAGCAGTGCCGCTTGGCAAAGGCAATATTCTGGTGCCAGGGGATGACATAACGCTCGTTGCGCTATCCGCCATGGTGCCTAAAGCCATGGAAGCCGCTGCGAGCTTGAAAGCTGACGGCATTTCCACTGAAGTAATTGATCCCCGCACCGTACACCCGCTTGATTCGCATATGATTCTTGCGAGTCTCAAGAAAACCGGGCGGCTTTTGGTGGTGGATGAAGGCGCTGCCCTTATGGGCTTTGCCGACAGGGTGTTGAGCCTTGCGGCCAGCGAAGGGTTTGCATCGCTCAAGGTAGCACCGCAAAAGCTCACCCCGCCCCATACACCGGTGCCTTATGGCCGCAAGGCGGAGGCAAGCTGGTTACCCGCCACAGATGATATCGTCTCAACCATAAAATCCATGCTGAAGTGAGGCCCGCCGTGAGCGATGAACAAATACAAAAAGTGAAGGTATGGGACGCGCCGGTGCGCGTTTTTCATTGGCTGTTAGTGATCGCCTTTGCGTTTTCAGCCTTTTCAGCGTTTCAGGACAAGTTTGGCATTTATGCCGATATCCACCTTTATGCTGGTCTTAGTGTGCTCTCGCTGGTGGTGTGGCGTCTTATGTGGGGTTTTGTGGGCAGCGACACCGCGCGCTTCAGCCAGTTTGTCAAAGGCCCCAAAACCACAATTGAGTATACCAAAACGGCGTTTGATAGCGTGCCCTATAGAAGCACAGGGCATAACCCGCTGGGGGCAGTGTCGGTCGTGCTGATGTTGTTGCTGCTGCTGGTGCAGGCAGCACTCGGGCTTTATGCGACAGACGCTATGTTTTTTGAGGGGCCGTTCTCACACACGATTTCGTCGCGTCTTTCTGAAGACCTCACGGAAGTGCACGAATGGACCGGTTATACTCTTCTCGGCCTTATTGGCCTGCACATTCTTGTGGTTGCGTTATACGGGCTTGTGCGGCGGGTGAATCTCATTGGCCCCATGATCACGGGCTGGAGCCGTCATGCCGAACAGCCTTTAAAAATGACAAATGCCATCTTTGGTTTTGCACTGCTGTTTCTGGTTGGCGGGGCTGTGTGGTGGTGGGTGTTTGGCTAACGGGGGGCCAAAAGCATAAAGGCGCACCAACCGGCACGCCTTAGCTTCGTTTACTTTTGCCCAGCCTGACGTTTACTCGCGGTAGTCGTCATGGCACGATTTGCAATTGCCCATGGTCTTTTTGAACGCCGGGCCAATCTTGCTCATGTCCCCGCTTTCGGCAGCTGTCGCCAGCGCCGCCGCGTCTGCCTCAAACTCGTCCAGCCGCTGGGCGAAATCGTCCCAGTTTTCCCAGATTTCGTCGCGGGCCTCAGTGGCGCCTTCCATGCCGCGTGTGTCTTTTTCAAACGCTGCTTTTGCCATGGAAGCAGCGCTTGCCATGATCTGCGCATGTTTCACCATATGGCCTTCGTGCTCGGCGGTGCCTTTCATCAGCTGTGCGATATTGCTGTAGGCATATTTCACAAATTCCATCACGTCGTGACGATACTGCGATTCAGGGAAGCGTTTTTCGTCATCGCCGTCAGCGACAGACGCACTTGAAACAGCAATTGCTGAACAAGCTACAGCTCCAATGAAGAATGAACGGGCACGGTTTAACTGCATATGATCTCTCCCCTGATAACAATACGCACAAATATAGTACGCTGCAGCCTCACTACCACGCAATACGGACTTTATACATAGTGCGCGCCGCACAAGAGTAGCGCTCGCCCAAAATTGGGCAAGCGCGATTTCCTGACAAAATTGTGATTGAGGCCGGTCGCTGCGACTCGAATCAGAGAATCGGCGGCCGCGGTGTCTGGCGGCGATCACGCCGTGGTGGCTGCGCCTGGTACGCTTCTGCACAGTGGCCCGCGCAGTAAGGCATGCCGGGTTCAGACGCCTTGCCACAGAAGTGGAAATCTGCGTCACCGGGGTGCCCAAGCGGCCATTTGCACATGCGGTCCGTCAAGTCGAGAAGCGAGACAAGTTGTTTGTCTGCCTTCTTAACCACCCGTTTTGGCGCGGCTTTTTTCTTTTCTTTATCGGTCTTTACCGGTGACGGGCGGGATTTAAGCCCCAGCCTGTGCGCCTTGCCGATCACAGCGTTGCGCGTCACACCTTCGCCCAGTTCCTTCGCGATCTGGCTTGCGCTCAAGCCGTCGTCCCAAAGTTTCTTGAGCTGATCGATGCGCTCGTCCGTCCATGCCATGATGTTATCCTTGTCTTTATCTGGGGGCGGGTGATCACACGCGCCCGAGTCTCTCCCCGCTTATATCGCCCATGGCACCCTCTTGCCAAGGGAACAATCGACCCCATATGGTGAAGCCGGGTACTGCCTACCCATCTTTTTCTGATATAAGCCTGACCGAGTGCACCAAATCTGACCCTTGAGGAGCCCTTATTTATGTCCGCGACTTTGCATAAAAGCGATGAGCCTGATTTTCCGGTCCTTGGTGCCCGGACCATTGGCGCTGTAAACTGGGTTGGCCTGTGGACCCTGTATCTGCGTGAAACCCGCCGTTTCATGAAGGTATGGGCGCAAACCCTGGCGGCACCGGCAGTAACCACCATCTTGTTCATGATCATTTTCACACTGGCGCTTGGTGGCAGTGGGCGGCTGGTGGCGGATATGCCCTACGCACAGTTCCTGGCGCCGGGCCTTATCGTGATGGCCATGCTGCAAAACGCTTTTGCCAATACGTCAAGCTCGATCCTGATCTCCAAGGTACAGGGCAACATTGTGGATACGCTCATGCCGCCGCTTTCGGCGCTTGAGCTCACTATTGGTTTTGCACTTGGCGGTGTAACGCGCGGCCTTCTGGTTGGCCTGTCGGTCGGGCTTGCATTCACGGCGATGCCGGGCGTGCCCATGGTGATTGAGCATATCTGGCCGATCCTGTATTTCTCGGTTGCGGCTTGCACCATGCTGTCGCTTATCGGGGTGCTCACAGGTGTATGGGCGGAGAAATTTGACCACGCCGCCGCCATCACCAATTTTGTGATTGCGCCGCTCAGCCTGCTTTCAGGCACCTTTTATTCCATTGAGCGGCTGTCAACCAGTTGGCAGGTCTTCTCGCACGTGAACCCGTTTTTCTATATGATCGACGGCTTCCGTTATGGGTTCATTGGCCGGGCAGACAGCGACCTCTGGGCTGGCTTTGCCTATACGCTCGCGATCAACCTTGTGCTCACGCTGGTTGTTTACCGGGTGTTTAAAACCGGGTACCGCTTGAAAGCCTGATGCCTGACGAGATGTGAATGACCTATCCGCAGGAATATCAACGCGCGACGGACGAATTTAAGGCTTTCCTTGGTGATGTGATGAGCCACGGAAGCCTGCCGACCCGCAATGTGGCCTACACTATGGCGCAGGCGGTTTTGCAGGCGTTCAGGCGACGGCTTACGCTTGAGGAAGCAATCCTGTTTGCCGGTATTTTGCCGGGTGCGGTGCGGGGCTTTTTTGTCGCTGACTGGAACCCGAATGAGCCGCGCATAGCTTTTGATGCTCAGGCCGACATGATGGCCGAGATCAAGTCTCTCCGGCCTGACCATAATCTGTCCCAGCTTTCTGAAAACCCGGTGGCGGATGTGGCGTTTGCACTGAAGGCATGCGTTGGTGAAGAAACGTTTGAGCGCACGCTCAAGGCAATCTCGGATGACGCTGTCACCTTCTGGCAGCGCTGAACCTGTGGGTTTGCAGCCTATTCCTGAGCAGCATTTTCGCTCAGCAGGTCATCATGACGGTCCTGTTTTCGCGCGGCCTCCACACGTTCCTCTACCGGGTCTTCCTCAGTGGCATGAGTCAGCTGGCTGGTAGACAGTGGCTCACTTGCCTCCTGTGCGGGTGTTATTTGGCTGGGCTCGGCTGTGTCGGGGGGGACGAGGCCCGGGATGCCTGGCAGCGTACTCTCGAGCTTGAGGCGGTATATCGGCTCAGGTAGTTCAAGCCCGCCTGCTTCCATTGCGTTTTTTGTCACTCTGATCGCCTCACCGCGGGCGGCAAAAAAGTTGGTTTTGCGCTGGTCTATCCAACCACCAAACCAGATCACGATACTCGAATCGCCCACTTCCTCCACGCGCACCATGGGGGGCGGGTCCTGTAGCACAAAACTGAGTGTTTCAAGCGCCTGATGCCCCAGCTGGATCGCTTTCTGGATGTCTGCGTCTGCGTTAATGCCAAGCGTGAAATCGAACCGGCGTTCCGGTGCGCGGGTATAATTGACAATCACCCCTTTAAAGACCTTGGCATTAGGGATGCGTACATGGTTGCCTTCCTGGGTCATCAATATGGTGGCACGGGAGGTGAGGCGCATCACCCTGCCTTCAAATTCATCAATCAGCACCAGATCATTTGGCCTGAACGGTTGCCTGAGCGACAGCATGATACTGGCGATATAATTTTCAATCGTGTCCTGCACCGCGAAGCCGATGGCCAGACCAACAATGCCCGCCGCCCCAAGTATGGTACCCAGAAGAGCGGTCGCGCCCATGATGTCGAGCGAAACAACCACAGCTATAATGGTGAAAAGAATGCGTATGAATTGACGCAAAAGGTTTTCGATAAAGGCGTTGGGCGCCAGCCTGTTGAAAGGCCAGTCAAACCGCGTGATAAAAAATCCGAAAAGAAGAATAGCCAAGAAAATCGCGGTGCCGACGGCCATGAGTGGCACAAACGCAAGTGTTTCGGTGACACGGTCATCCAGCCGTTCAAGAGCCGGTTTAAGGCGGCGGCTTACAGAGGTATCGAGGGCTATAAGGTTGCGTACAGCGACCACCCCTTCGACTTTTGTGGTGAGAGCCTCGGCTTCATGGGTCCATTCGGTTTCAAGAACGGTGCCGCGTAACGTCACCACGCCCGCATCAGCCTCAACCGTTACAGTATTAAACCGTTCATAGTTTTCAAAAACAGCTTCAATTCGGGCAGTAATTTCTGAGTCCGGTGTGGTTTCTGCGCTTGTCACTTGAGAGGCGATGGTCGGTACCGCACAGAGCATCAATCCAAGCAGAAAGAGCATGGGAAAGGATGGCCAGCGTATGGTCAATTTCATCAATGGCTCCTTATTTCGATGTGCTTGCCTGACAAGCGTACCGCAAACCGAGCTTATCCCGCAAATTGGGCGAAAAAGTGGGGTTGTGCCCCATTGACTTAAGCCATCCGTAGCGGCATCCTCACGACCTGTTGAGCCGGGCGCGAAATGCGGTCCGGCTAATGCCTTTTTTAGAGCTTGAGAAAAGCCAGCAAGGTCCCCAAGGAGAGAGAAGTGATTACGCCCCTGATGCCAGTTTACGCCCGGATTCCTGTCGCTTTTGAGCGCGGCGAGGGCATGTACCTCTATGATACCAACGGCAAGAAGTATCTCGATTTCTATTCAGGCATCGGTGTGATGTGCCTGGGCCATAGTCACCCGACGCTTGTGAAGGCGCTGCAGGATCAGGCTGCCAAGCTGTGGCACACCGCCAACACCTATGAAATCCCGCACGGCGCACGTCTGGCCGAACGGTTGTGTGGTGCGTCCTTCGCAGACACGGTGTTTTTCACCAACTCAGGCGCAGAGGCGATCGAATGCGCGATCAAGATGGTGCGCAAATATCATTATGACAAAGGCAACAAGGGCAAATATCGCCTGATTACTATGGCAAATGCCTTCCATGGCCGCACGCTTGCGGGTATCGCGGCGGCGGGCCAGGAAAAGCTCACCAAAGGGTTCGAGCCAATTCCTGATGGTTTCGATGTCGTGCCGTTTGGCGACATTGAAGCGGTGAAAGCAGCCATTGGCCCCGAGACGGGTGGCATCATGATTGAGCCCGTACAGGGAGAAGGCGGCATTCGGCCGCTGTCTGACGCGCAAATGCAGGCGCTTCGTGATCTTTGTGACGAAAATGGCCTCCTGATGGTTCTGGACGAAATTCAGTGCGGCATGGGTCGCACGGGCAAGCTGTTCGCGCACGAATGGTCAGGCGTGAAACCTGATATCGTAACCGCAGCCAAAGGTATCGGCGGTGGCTTCCCGCTGGGTGCCTGCCTCGCGACAGAAGAAGCAGCAAGCGGCATGACCGTGGGCACGCACGGCAGCACCTATGGTGGTAACCCGCTGGGTATGGCTGTTGGTAACGCGGTACTTGATGAGATGCTCAAGCCTGAGTTCCTGCCGCGCGTGGCAGAAATGGGGGACCTGTTGCAGGCGCGCCTTGGTGCCTTGCAGCAACGCCACGGTGATTTCATCAAGGAAGTGCGCGGCGTTGGCCTTATGGCAGGCATCCGCATGCCGGACGTGCCAACCCGTGGCGCAGTTGTTGACATGATTGAGCGCGGCATGTGCCCGGCTGTGGCCGGTGACATGGTGCTGCGCATGCTGCCGCCACTGATTATTAATGAGGACCATATCGATGAAGCGATGGAGCTTCTCGATAGCGCCATGAATGACTGGCGCGACAAGGGTGTGCCAGCGTAGGCGCTGGCATGGGAAGGCCCGGCGAGTGTCGGGCCTTTGTTAATTTTGAAGTTTACAGGGATCTGACACCATGACACTCGCGAAAAACAACAACCACTTTCTCGATTTGAAGGATGTTCCGGCAGCAACGCTTCGGCACATCCTTGAAGTAGCGAAAGAGTGGAAAGAAGCGCGACGTGGCATGCCAAAAGGCACGGTGGACGTTGGTGCGCCGCTCGCGGGTTATACACTGGCGATGATTTTTGAAAAATCGTCCACCCGTACTCGCATCAGCTTTGAAACCGCCGCGCATCAGCTTGGGGCAAAACCGCTGTTTTTGCACAGCGGCTCCATGCAGCTTGGCCGTGGTGAGACCATTGCCGATACCGCGAAGGTGATGAGCCGTTATGTGGATATCATCATGATACGTGCCAACACGCACGAAGCGGTGGTTGAGCTGGCGGAGGAGGGAGACGTTCCTGTGATCAATGCGCTCACAGACCGTTCGCACCCATGCCAGCTGATGGCGGATATCATGACAATTGAGGAACACCGTGGCCCGATCAAAGGCAAGAAGGTTGCCTGGCTTGGCGACGGCAACAATGTTGCTACCTCGCTGATCGAGGCGGCAGTGAAGTTCGACTTTTCCCTTGTGCTTGGGTGCCCTGAAGCTTTTGCACCCTATGACGATGTGCTGTCGTGGGCTGAGGCAGAAGGCGGTGATGTGCGCGTGGTAACAGATGCCGAGGAAGCAGTGTGGGACGCAGACGCTGTGATCACCGACACTTGGGTTTCCATGGGTGATGACCGCACCGGCAGCCGCGTGCGGGCGCTTGAGCCCTTCCAGGTGAACCGCGACCTGATGGCCAAAGCGGCAGATGACGCGCTTTTCCTTCACTGTTTGCCTGCTCACCGGGGCGAAGAGGTCACCAATGCGGTGATCGATGGCCCACAGTCTGTGGTGTGGGACGAGGCGGAAAACCGCCTTCACGCGCAAAAAGCTATCCTTGCGTGGTGCGCCGGAAAGCTTTAAAACCCGCCGCAACCTGCCATTTTGTGAGTGAGTGTAAGCATAGCCATGGTTAAAGCACCAAAAATTGAAGCGATCCAGCGACCCATCGTGATCCCGGACCCGGAAGGCAGCCGTGATAATGAAGTGCGCCCTTTTGCCATTGAAGGCATGGACGTGCGCGGTCGTGCTGTACGCCTCGGCACGGTGGCGGACCAGATACTCTCTGCTCACAATTACCCTGATCCTGTGGCGCGTATACTGGGCGAGATGCTTATACTTGCGGGGCTTCTTGGCTCCATGCTCAAATTCAAGGGCATTGTGACACTGCAGGCGAAATCCGGCGGTGCCATACCGATGGTCGTGGTGGATTATGAAGTGCGCGACGATGGCATTGGGCGGTTGCGTGGTTATGCACAAATCGATGAGGCCAAACTGGCGACTTATGGCAAAAACCCAAGCTTCAACGGCCTTATTGGCACTAAAAACGGCTACCTCGCGCTGACGATTGATCAGGGCGAGGATATGGACCGCTACCAGGGCATTGTTGACCTCAAAGGCGAAAACCTCGCCGAAGTGGCACGCAACTATTTCATGAATAGCGAGCAAACCCCGACCGAGCTACGCCTCACCTGTGAGCGTGACGCAGTGACCGGCAACTGGCGCGCGGGCGGCATTATGGTGCAGCATCTGGCGCGCGGCGAGACGGGCCGGGAACGGATTTTGGACCGTGAAACCAAAGAGCAATGGGAACGTGCTTCCATCCTGATGAGCAGTGTGAAGCCGATCGAGCTTCTCGACCCTGCGCTTGATCTCGACCAGCTTTTGTACCGGCTATATCATGAAGACGGCGTGCGCGTGTTTGAAGCCGCGCACCTGATGAAGGGCTGCCGCTGTGACCGTGAGCGCCTGCTGGCGGTGCTGGCGCAGTTCAGCGAGGACGATATCGACCATATGCTGGAAGACGGCAAGATCGGCGTGAACTGTCAGTTCTGTAACAAGACCTTTGATTTCACGCCGGAAGAAGCCCGCAACCAATAGGCTTTACTGGCTGGGCGCTGTGTTATCCTGTTCCAGCCAGGCTTTCATGTCCCTCACGCGGTCTGGCACGCCAGCCTGCACTATCGCTTCAAGCACATGACGGTTTCTATAGCTCCCGAGCACCAGAATGCGCTTTTGCGGGTTGGCCCGCGCTGTCTCAAGCGCGATATCGGCCATGTAGCCGTCCCACTCGGCCTGGTTTTCTGATTGGGTGTGGTCAAAAAAGCTGAACTGAACACGTTTGTAGCCTTCCACAAGGTCTGCGGTGGCCTGATCATGGCTTTGTGCCGGGCTTTCCCAATGCGAGACCAGCGCCGTTTCAAATGCTTTGCGGTAACGCCTGAGGAATGCAGCCCCGGCGGGGTTCTCTTGATTCAGGGCCTTAAACGCGGCTGCGGCCCGCCCTGTCATGCGGTCAAAGTCTTCCCCGCCCGGCTCCATCGCCACAGCCGCCCGGCCACCGGCTCTGAGCATTGGCCAGATGACTTCGGGATACTCTGGCCTGCCGCGCGTGTCTTTAAATTCGGCAAGTTCATCAGGCCGCACCTCAAGCACCATGATATCCGGGTTGAGCCGCGTGATGATGGCCCGCAGATCGTCATAGGTAAAGCTGTCTTCGCTTTCGTGCAGGCCGTGCAGGGCACCAAGGATATAAATACCGTCGTTGCCGGTATCCGGCTCTGCCATAAGGGGGAGCGACGTCAATATGCTCAGGGCTGCAAAGCCCGCGTTTAACCAGTTGGATTGTCTCTTCATAAGTCTTGCCATTGTGGGTCCTCGCTGTAGTGCCCCGGGGGCTTGGTCGCGAGCAGCTAATGCGGTGAGTGCATGCGCCGCCAGTCAGAAATGACGAGCGGGACCGGTGGCGTGACCAGCGGGCGGGGTTGCCTATCGGCTGTCCTTGCCAAGAAGAGACGTGAGCGCTTCCCTGTAGCGGCGGCTGAGGCGTAACTCGGTACCGCCCTTGAGCATGACACGGGCGTCGCCCCGCCCAAGGCTCTTCACTTCACTGATCGCTGCGGTGCGCACAAGGTGGCCCCGGTGAATGCGCGCGAAGCTGCTCGCAGGCAGCTGTGCCTGAAGAGCGCTGAGGCTATCGTCCGCGAGGAAGGCGCCGTTTGTTGTGTGCACCTCGGCGTAATTGCCTGCGGCCGCGATCCAGTTGATATCAGAGTGCGCGAGAAGGCGCACACTACCCTTGGTACGAAGGCTCAGGGTTGTGGGCTCAGCTTGCCGATCTGGTTTGCTTAGCTCACGAACTTTTAGTGCGTGCATGCCCACCCCGATCAGCACCAGCACGGCATAGAAAATCAGGTTTGTATGCAGGTTCTGTACAATCATGCGTTCGCCCATTTCCAGCCGGGTGGCGATGCGCCCGCCGTCGTTATAAAACGGCCAGTAAACCAGCACAAAAAGCATCACATGCAGCGGGTTGATAATGGCGAGACCAAGCGTATAAAGGCTGGCACGGCTTATGGGCTTCAGGCCCTGTTTCTCAATAAGGCCTATAAGCCTGAGCAGCAACGGGCTGATCAGCGCCCAGATGGAGAATATTGCCAGTGAATAACCAAAAGACGGCCACCATGGTTGCCCGCCACCACGGTATCGACTGAGGATATAACCCTCAGCCGCAAACAAAAGTGCGAGCAAAAACCAGATGACGGCAGACAGCCCATAGGCACGGGCAAACCCCGATGGGCTGGCCATCTTGAGCCCCGGTTGCAGGGTCATCAGTTTTTCGCTTATCGGCTTAATCATGTAGGTAGCCTAACCATAGCTTGGTGTGAAGATAAAGCCTCTTCTCGTTCGGGCCATCGTGCGGGTTTTTGCCAAAAAGCACGCTGTTCGGTATCCTGTCGCATCGAAGCCACGGGCTGCCGCAACACCCCTCCAAAAAGAGATCATAAAACGCAAGGGTCGGCGCACGCCCATTACATATTGAATGCCACCAAATGTTAACGGAGGAAAATATGTTCAACCTTCCCCTCAAACGACTATCAATCGCCCTGTTGATCTCTGCCACCATCGGCCTCAGCGCACCCATGGTGCAGGCTAACGAGGCAACATCTGAAGGCCCGGTGCACCAGTTGCGCATCTACCAGATTTTCGAGAATAACAAACAGGCGTTTCATGACCGTTTTCGCGACCATGCGGACAGGATCATGAAAGAATACGGCTTTAATATCGTAGCGATGTGGGAAGCCAAAACGGCTGAGAAAACAGAGTTTGTCTATCTGCTCAAGTGGCCCAGTGAAGCGGCGATGAAAGAAGCCTGGGCCGGCTTTATGGCCAATCAGGAGTGGAAAGATATCAAGAAGCGCACGGGCGCCGTACACGGCAAGTTTGTAGGCGGCATTGAAGATCGCACGTTGCGTATGACCGACTATTCCCCCGATGACCTGCGGCTTGACAACTAGCTAAAGCTTTAAAAAAAGGGCGCCCCGCAGGGCGCCCAAAACTCGAAACACAGGAGTGGTCGGATCAGAACTTGAAACCGACATTAAGGCGGACCGAGCGCGGCTGAGCCGCTGTACGGACCGCGAGGAAGTCCTCGTTCGGGCCATCAAAGCTGTCCGTGATGATCTCATACAAGCGGAACGCCTTCTGGGTGTTCAGCACGTTGAAGACATCTAGACCGGCATAAAAATCGAACCCGTTGATCTGAGTTGTGTAGTCAAGGCTCAGGTCAAGGCGAACCTGCCAAGGCGTGGTGCCATATTGGCCGCGCTCGATATACTCAAACACACGGTCCTGGCTCGTCCAGATGCCATCGCCCGGGTCAAGGCAGTTATCAACGCAGAGATAGTTGCCTTCCTTACGGGTTTGGGTATTGAACGGGTTACCATAGGCCCGGGCGTTGATGGGTGCACCGGAAAGAATGGACATATTCGCACCCGCTGTCAGCTCAGGTGTGATGGCATAAGCGCCATACATCTTGAACTGGTGCCGGTGGTCGTTTGCCAACACGCCATAGTTGGAGTTGATGAACATCACATCATCGCCAGATTCGGTCCAGCCCGGGATATCGTTGCCGGTATCCGAGTTGACGCCGCCCTCATAGTTACCTGTGCTTTTTGACAGGGTGTAGGAGAAGCGAGCCATCCAGGTGTCATCCCAGTGGCGATTGGCGACAAACTCAAGTGCACTATATTTGCGGATCGGACGATCAGAGCCAATTGGGTCCGGGTTGCCGTCACCGTCAAGGTCGTAACCGAAGCTTTGCGCTTCACCGAGATCAACTGTCACGGTTTGAACACCGCCGGTGTCACAGTCGTGGTCGATGGTCAGTTCTTTACCAACGTTACCAAACACCCACTTGGAGATGTTGCCACAACCGGCCACGTCTACATCAATGCGCATGTCTTCGATCGCGTCGTGGAATTCACGGTAGATACCGCGCACGCCGAAATCCCAGTCGTCATTGACGGCCATCTCGAAGCCGAGGATGAACTCGTCCTGGTATGATGCATCAAGATCCTGGTCGACGACGAAGTTTTTGTCGTCACGGCCTTCACCGCTACCGAACTGAACCACCTGACCGATTTGAGCACCCAGCTGAGGCGTGATGTTGGTCAGGCCCGCGCTGGTTTCATTCTCTACCAAACCCTGAAGGGCGTAGTAGGTACGTGTATCGATCGTGCCACCACCCTCACGCGCGGCCAGGCCGTTGGCGATTGGGAAATAGTAGCGACCTGCGTTGGCATAAAGCTTCATGTTGCCGTCGCCCTTCACATCCCACGCGAGGCCGAAGCGAGGCGAGAACATGTTGGAGACTTTAATGAAGGAATTGCCTTCAGCGTCCTTGCTGTCAAACCGGTCCCAGCGTACGCCAAGCGTTGCTGTCAGATCGTCGGTTACGGACCAGATGTCTTCAAGATAAGCCGCTGATGTGTTGGCATCAAACGTACCACCACGAATTTCCTGGCGCGCCAGCACATAGGCGCTCACACCGTCCGGCACGGTGGTGTCGTTCACGCTGTCACCCGGCTGGGTGTCATAGATGGTGAAGTTGGCCTGCTCTGGACCTACAGACGCCCGTTCCATGAAGGTTGTACGCTTCTCGTGGTCAAAGCCGAAACGGAGCAAATGGCGGTCAAGCTGCCATTCCATATCAAGCCGCATGGCGTCGCGTGAGTTGATGCGGTTGTCGTTCCGGGTCTGTGTTGTACAGCCGATATGCTCGTCCACGCCGTCACGATCATCATACACCCGGTTACACTCGGTTGAGATGTTTGTGTAGTCGTTGGAGTTCCGCTTGTTACGGCCATAAAGGGCCTTCACCGTGAAATTATCGGTGATCTGACCGGTGTATGTTGCCGCCCAGTTGATACCGCCGCGCTCGCTTGTTGCGGTTTCAGCGTAAGTGCCGCCCTGGAAGCGGTCTGTCACTTCCGTGTTCTCATCAGAGAAGACGAAAGCCTCAATGCTGTGGTTATCGGTGATGAACCAGTCAACCTTACCGCCCCAGAAGGAGGAGTTGTCGTCAAACTGGCTGAGCGACGACCCTGTTGTGTTGTAGAACGAACCGTCGTTGATACGCGGCTGGAACAAGGCATAGAAGAAGACCTTGTCTTTGATGATTGGCCCGCTCAGGTGCAGGTTGGCGCTGAAATTGTTGGTTTCATCGTCCGAGCGGTAGATGGTTTTGTCACCGTCGCGGTTATAGAAGTCATTTGCGTTGCCACGCAGGAACTGAGGCTCATAGAAAACCTCGGCGCCGCCATGGAACTCGTTGGTGCCTGATTTCAGCACGGCGTTCACAACACCACCAGTCGTGCGACCAAATTCAACGGAATAACCGCCGGTCTTAACCTGGAATTCCTTGAACATGGAGAAAGGAACGTCAGAGAAACCAACCCCGGTTTCAACGTCGCTCACGTTCAGGCCGTTCACGAAGATGGAGTTTTCACCAACCGATGCACCACCGAAGGAGATGCCACCAAAAGCAGGACCCTGTACAACGCCGGGTGCCAGAAGGGCGACCGCGTCGGCTGAGCGGCCGATCGGCAGGTCTTCAAGCATCGCCGCGCTGATGTTAAGCGCCGATTCGGTTGATGTCATGTTGATGCCGCTAAGCGATGAGGCAGAGACGATAATCTCTTCCATCGCCATGTCGCCAGCTGACAGCGCAACGTCCAGATCGGTTGAACCACCAATGGAAACGCGAACGTCTTCCACCAGCGTGCGTTCATAACCGTCTTTGGACACCGTTACATTATAAGTGCCCACCGGCAGGCGGGCGAAACGGAACTGACCATCGCTGCCAGCAGTGACAGCCCGGCGGAATCCGTTTTCCGTGTTTGTAACCGTAATTGTAGCACCGGAGAGGGCGGTGTTGCTTTCGCTTGTCACCATACCCCGGATTGAGCCGTCGCTGTTGGCTGCGAAGGCTGAATTGACGGAGAGAGCGGCACAACTGACCCCCATCCCCAGTATCAATGATAATTTTCGCAAGTTCCGTGCGTTCATTTCCTCACCCATAAGCTTTCTGTTGGTGCAACGAAGCCCCTCCGCCTCGTCGCAAGAATACTTGACGAATAATTTATGCGATGAATTATTCCTTCTGTAAAGAATTTTTATTCCAAGCGACACAAAATTGCCGAAAAAATAAGCTTCCCTGCTCCATTTCTATCTGGTAGAACCGGTTTGGGAAGATGGAATAAATAATTCCGTTGTGGTTTTATGAGGCTTTTGGACCGGAAAAAGGCCTTAATGACAGACAACTTATATCTATGGGTATACCCAAAGGAATAAATTCGTTGGTCAGGGGAGAATAGGGCGGTGATTACAGACGGTTTCACGTATCTGGCGGTTTTGCTTCTGATCGGGGGCGCTATTCGCTTGCTTGAGACAGGAACAAACCACCGAATTTTCAACTATCTGCCCGGCGTTGTGGCGCTTTATATCATTGTGATGATGCTCAGCACCTTCGGGCTGTGGCAACAAAGCGCCAGCGTGAACGCGACCTACGGCACGGTGAAGGGTAACATCCTGCCTGCGATGATTTTCCTGATGCTTTTGAAGGGTGACCTGCGCAAGATCGCGGCCCTTGGTCCGCGCATGTTGCTGGCTTTTGCCGCCGCGGCCATCAGTATCGGTGTTGGTTTTGTTATTACTTATACTGTGCTGAATACATGGTTACCAGCGGACGCCTGGAAGGCATTTGCGGCTCTTTCCGGCAGTTGGATGGGCGGCACCGGCAACATGGTGGCCATTCAGGGTGCCTTGAATGTGCCTGACAGCTCGATGGGCTATACGCTTCTGATGGATTCGATTGATTACGCCATCTGGGTTATCCTCCTGCTCGCTCTTGTACCGCACGCCAAGCTTTTCAACCGCTGGACCAAAAGCGACACCGGCATCATCGACCGGGTTGGTGAAAAACTGGATCTGGGAGAAGACGCGGATAAGAGGATCGACTTCACAGCGCTTGTATTCCTGCTGGGCGCGGGCCTGGCTGCATCCGCGCTATCGCAAAACCTGGCTGGGCTGATGCCTGCCACCAGCTTTTTCACCGGCACCACATGGGCGGTGTTGATTGCCACCATTTTGGGCGTGAGTGCGGCGATGACACCGATGGGGCGCATGGCCGGTTCCAATGAGCTCGCGAATGTCATGCTCTATGCCATTATCGCGCTCATCGCATCGCGTGCAGACTTCGCAGGCCTCACGCAGGCACCGCTTTATGTGTTTGCAGGCCTGATGATCCTGATCATTCACGGCCTCTGCATGGTGGCGGCGGCAAAGGTATTCAAACTTGATCTGTTTTCCTGCGGTATCGCCTCACTTGCCAATATTGGCGGGGTGGCGTCTGCGCCTATCCTTGCGGCTGCTTATTCACAAATGCTGATCCCTATCGGGGTGCTGATGGCCATGCTTGGGTATATCATTGGCACCGGCGGTGGGTTGCTGGTCGGTAAAATATTGTCCCTGCTCTCTTGAGAGGCTGTACCCTTATGAGGAATGTGATGAAAAATCCGGGTTCAAAACTACTGTTGTTGCTCGCGCTTGGCTTGGCCGCCTGCGGAAGCGAGGAAGAGAAACAAAACACGGTCACGCCGCCCAACGGGCTTGATGATGCGTTTGTCTCAGACGTTATTGAGGTCGAGGAAAAGCACCTGAGCGCAGACTATTGGGTTGACACGCTGCCGAGCGGGGCGGGTGATGTGATCCTCACCACTGATGAGATCAAGGCCATGAACGCTTCCAGCATCGACGGTGACCCGACGATGTTTGACCTCAAGAGCGTGCCCGATACGCTTCCGGGTGATGAGGTGCGCACGCGCCTTCGGTCCATCAGCAATGTGCCGTCTTACCCACGTGTTTATATGAACGGCAACCCGGTGCGCGAGGCTGATTTTGACGCCTATGAAGCCAGCCTCAATCTGGATGCTATCCCAGATGAAGTGCCGGTCCGCTTCGCACTTGCGGTCCGCCGCACACCGCTTCGTACCTATCCAACCATGGACAGGCTTTTCAGCGAAGGTGCGAGCAACACGGATATTGACCGTTTTCAGGAATCGACCCTTTTCCCCACAGATATAATGGCAGTGCTGCATGAAAGTGCAGACGGCAACTGGGCGCTGGTGCAGACCTATAATTATATTGCCTGGGTGCAGCGAAAGGATATCGCCACTGGCGACCGTGAGGAGCTGTTTGCCTATAAGGACGCGGCCGATGTGCTGGTGATGACGGGGGCCAAGGTGCACACCGTTTATAACCCGGTGGTCAAGACTGTGTCTGAATTGCAGCTGGATATGGGCGTGGCGGTGCCGCTGGACCGGCCGGAAGAGTTTGCAACCAACCTCTATGGCCAGAACCCCTATGTGCATCATATGGTCAAACTGCCTGTTCGTCTTGATGACGGCAGCCTGGCGTTCCGCCACGCGCTGATATCCCGCGCGGAAGATGTACGGGTGGGATACCTGCCGTTCACACGTGCCAACATCATTCGGCAGGCTTTCAAGTTTCTGGGTGAACGTTACGGCTGGGGCCACAGTTATAATGGCCGGGACTGCACGGGTTTTGTCTCTGAAGTATACCGCAGCATGGGCATCTTGATGCCGCGTAACTCAGGCGACCAGGGCAAAAGCGTGATCGGCTCCAACAGCCGCTTTGAGAAGGAAACACCGCGGGCTGAAAAAGAAGCGCTGTTGCGCACCTCGCTTGTGGGTGACCTTGTGTATATCCCCGGCCATGTGATGATGATTTTGGGGCACGACGGCGACAAGCCGTTCGTGATCCATGATGTTACGGGCCTCGGGTATCTCGCGGATGACGGCAGCATCTATGATGGCACGCTCAACGGTGTTTCCATCACGCCGCTGCTGACGCTACAATCTTCGAAAACCCGCACCTATGTTGATGCGGTGTATAATGTCAAATCGATCAAATGATCCAACAGGTAGAAGTGTTCCATGAAAATTACCGGCTATAAACTTGGCATGTTGCGCGTGCCGCTGGTGACAGCGTTCAAGACCGCGCTGCGCACCGTTGATCATATCGAAGACATTGTGCTCATCATCGAGACGGACACCGGCCATAAAGGTTATGGCGAAGCACCCGCGACGGCGGTGATCACCGGCGATACGCATGGCTCGATCCTTGATGCCATCCGCACTTTCATCATGCCGCGCCTGATAGGTATGGAGATCACGTCGCTGAACGAGATCACCCAAATCATCCAAGGGGCGCTTGTGAACAACTTCTCCGCCAAGGCGGCGGTGGAGATCGCGGTTTATGACCTGTTCGCGCAATATTATGACGCACCGCTTTATAAAATTCTCGGCGGCGGGCAGCCGCGCCTCTCGACCGACCTGACCATCAGTGTCGACTATATCGACAAGATGGTGGCCGACAGCATCCGCGCCTGTGACGCGGGGTATGAGACGCTCAAGATCAAGGTCGGCAAGGACATCGGTGTTGATATCAAGCGGGTGAAGGCGATTTATGCGGCGGTGAAAGACCGCGCGCTTCTGCGCCTTGACGCCAACCAGGGCTGGTCGCCGCGCCAAACGGTGGCGGCGCTACATGAACTTGAAGAAGCGGGCATTGAGCTGGAGCTTATCGAGCAGCCCGTGAAGGGTGAAGACCTCAAGGGCATGAAATATATCACCGAGCGTGTGCGCACGCCGGTGATGGCCGATGAAAGCACCTTCGGCCCCCGTGAGGTAATCGAGCTTATCCAGATGCAGGCAGCGGACATCATCAACATCAAGCTGATGAAAACCGGCGGTATTTCAAACGCCATCAAGATCGCGGATATCGCGTCTATCTATGGTGTGGAATGCATGATCGGCTGTATGCTGGAAAGCAGCATCAGCGTGACAGCTGCAGCCCATTTGGCAGTAGCCAAGCCAAATGTGATTACCAAGGCTGACCTTGATGGGCCTTCGCTTTGCCAGTTCAACCCGGTTGACGGCGGGGCCACGTTTGACAGCTCAGAGATTACCCTGTCAGAAGATCCTGGTCTGGGCATCAAGTCGATCGAAAACCTCACGATGATCGACGACTAGGGCATCAGCCAGGACTGCATGAACAGACAATAAAAAACCCCGGCCGCATATGGTGCGCCGGGGTTTTTTTATTTGAGTTTACGGTCTAGTCCAGGCGTTTGAAATCAAGGTCCTGAAAGTCGAAGCTGAAATCTGTGTCAGGTGACACGGGCCGCATGGTGATGCCGATGGCTTTGCCACCGAAGTCGGTCTCGAATCGCACATAGGCGTCCGCGCCCATCATGCGGTTGTCCCAGCGCACGATGAAGGTGTTTTGCTCATAGGGCTCCAGCATGCCGGTAAGTTGTACCGACTTTTTGGATGAGAAGCGCAGGCCGTCGCCGTCTCTCATTACCGTCGCTTCACCAAGCCATGCGTCGCGGTACGTGCCCATATAAGCATCAAGGCTGAGGAACATCTGGCCCGAGCCTTGGCTTGCCACGTTTTCCTCTTCCGCCACGCGGGCGCGGTAGGCCAACTGGGCGTCGCGATAGTCTTTCACCCAGTCATGCTCAGGCTGGTCCATATAGGCTTTGATGATGGTATTGGTGACAGCCGTGCGGGCGCCGTAGTTTGAGCCGTTATTGAGCACGATAAGGCCAAGGTCCAGCTCCGGCACCAGTGTCAGGTAGGCTTGCATGCCCGAAAGCGTGCCGGTGTGGGAGATCACCTCATGCCCGTGCACATCTGCCTTGCGCCAGGCGAGGCCGTAGGTACGGAAATGCGTGTCGTCCTTCTCCCGCATGGATTTGGAGACGGGCAGGATGGTGTAGGACGCCCACATCTCATCGCGCCGATCCTCAGAGAAGATACGCACACCGTTTGGCCCCTCACCGCCGCGCAGCTGGGTGAGCATCCAGGTGCTCATACCGCGCGCGTTACAGACCATGCCGCCAGCGGCGGCCGAGACGGTGGCTTTGCCGCCAATCGCGTTCCGGGGGATGGTGACAAGCTTACCGTCCATCATGCCGTGGGGGGTGGCGACATTCGCAAGCGCACTATCCGGCACGTCGCCCGAATAACAGCCCATGCCCAGGGGGCCGAGGATGCGATTTTGCACAAAGTCTTCCCAACCCACGCCGCTCACGCTCTTCACCACTTCGCCCGCCACGATATACAGGAGATTATCGTAGGCATAGGCGCTGCGGAAGCTGGTCACCGGCTTCAGGTGGCGCAGGTTTTTGATAATCTCTTCACGGTTGAAACCAGAGGGTTCCGGCCACAGCATCAGGTCGCCCGCGCCGGAGCCGAGCCCGCTGTTATGTACCAGAAGGTCGCGCACCGTAAACTCGCGGGTCACCCAAGGGTCGAACATACGGAAATCAGGCAGGTGGTCGATCACCTTGTCGTCCCAACTTAACTTGCCCTCATCAACAAGGATCGCAAGGGCTGAGGCCGTGAAAGCCTTGGTGGTGGACGCGATGCGGAAAAGGGTGTCGCCGTCCACCTTCTCTTTGCTGTAGATATCCCGGACACCAAAGCCTGAGAGATGCACAATCTCACCGTCTTTCACAATCCCTACCGCCATGCCGGGGGTGTTGAAGGTCTCGAGCGCGTCTTCAACTACATTGCGGATCTCGGTGGGTGTAGGCGCATCGGCATGCAGCGGCGCGGCCAGCAGGAGCATTGCGGCGGAAAAAGCGGCGGAACGGAAAACGGACATGGTCTGACTTTCGGTGTTAGAGGCAGTGTTTAGAGGAAAAAGGCGCCGGTGAGCAGGTAAAGCACGATGGTGATGCCGCCCGCTGTAAGCGCATACGGTAGCTGTGTGCGCACGTGATCAAGGAGGTCACAGCCCGCCGCCAGCGACGATACCAGCGTGGTATCGGATATGGGCGAGCAGTGGTCACCAAACACGCCGCCGCCCAGCACAGCGGCCAGCAAAAAGGCGGGTGGCAGGTCAAACGCGCCCACAAGCGGCATGGCCAGGGGGATCAGAATTGCAAACGTGCCCCATGATGTACCGGTAAAAAACGAGATCAAGCCGCCTGCGAGAAACAGCAGTGGCGCCACAAATATGGGGTGCAGGTTGCCGGAGACGATACCGGCGATAAACGACCCGGTGCCAAGCATCTTGAGGCTTGCGCCAAGGGCGATGGACAGCAGCAGCAGCAGCACAATGGGGAACAGCTCGTTCATGCCCTTGATGCCAATCTCAACAATATGTTTGTGGCTGAAATTCTTGTCTGAAATCAGCAGAAGATAGCCAACAAGGCAGGCAAGGGCCGTGGCATAAAGGATGGATTTTGGCCCGCTGCCGGAGGTGATATCACCGCCCCCGGTCCAGAGCATGAAACCCGCCATGCCAAAAATCATGGTCAGAAGCGGCAGCACCATGAAGCGCGCGCGTGTGGCTTCAAACACTTCTTCCTGCACTTCAGACTGCTCAATCTCGCTGTCAGCCTTGTTTTCAGCAACGGCAAGCGGCCCATAAAAGCGCTGCGTTGTGGCGGAATAGAAAACGATGATGAGCGTCACGATGGCGTAGAAGTTGAAGATCACTGAGCCCCACAACACTTCCGCCGCCGTTACCTCAAACTCGTAAGCGCTGAGAAGCGCCAGCACAAAGGCTCCCCAACCGTTGAGCAGAAGCAGAATGCACACGGGTGCGGACGTACTGTCGACAAAATAGGCGAGCTTGGCGCGGCTCAGGCCGTAGCGGTCAAACAGCCCGCGCGAGACAAGGCCTGCGGTCAGCACGCTCAGGTTCGATTCCACAAACACCACCATACCGATGATGGCGGGGGTGAGGCTGGCCTGCCGTTTGGTTTTGACAAAACCCTTGCCGACGATGATATCGATCACCGCCGCAACACCGCCCGAGCGGTACATGAAAGCGAGCAGTGCGCCGATCATGAGCGCGAAGGTTAGCAGCCGTGCGTTGTCCGGGTCCGCGAATACGGCAACAATGCGGTCGATCATGGCAAGGCCACCCATGGGGATAGCGGCGCTGAGGGAAGACGTCGAACCGGGACCAAATTGCAGCAGCACTTCAGAGGCGAAAATCGCCAGAATAAGCGCCAGCAGCACTTCCTTTCGCCACAGCACCACGGCGATCGCAATGATCGGCGGCAAAAGGGATACCCAGCCCATGAAATGTCCTCCCGGAAAGATAAAAGAGATCGAGCGCGCCACCCACTTGGCACACCTGATTAACCCTAATATGGGACCTTGCCGAAGATTTCTGTTGTCTTCAAGTCAATTATTCCATAACGAATAATATATTCATGAATAAATCAACATTCTATTCCAAAGGGAATTTTTGATCGTGGCACTCAGGTATGAAAACGGCGCACTGATGATGGAAGGGGTTTCCCTTACCACCATTGCGCAGGCCATTGGCACCCCGGTGTATTGTTATTCAAAGGCTGCAATTGCGGCGGCGTTTGACGCTTATAAAGCGGCTTTCTCGTGCTTTCCGGGGGTCATGGTCTGTTATGCGGTCAAGGCCAATACCAACCAGGCGGTGATTGGCACGTTGGCTGACCTTGGCGCCGGAGCCGATGTGGTTTCGGAAGGGGAGCTCAGGCGTGCCCTCAAGGCCCATATTCCCACGTCAAAAATTGTTTATTCCGGTGTGGCAAAACGCCCGGCGGAGATGGCCTTTGCGCTCAAGGCCGGTATTTTCCAGTTTAATGTGGAATCAGAGCCAGAGCTTTTCGCGCTCAGCAAGGTCGCAACGTCCCTCGGGCTTACCGCAAACATCGCACTTCGCGTCAACCCGGACGTGGACGCCAAAACCCACGCCAAAATTGCCACCGGCAAGGCGGAAAACAAGTTTGGCATCCCGTGGAAACGGGTGCGCGAGGTTTATGCTGAAGCTGCGGGTTTGCCCGGTATTCGCATCCAGGGCATTGCCATGCATATCGGCTCCCAGCTTATGTCGCTTGAGCCTTATGATGCAGCTTACGCAAGGCTCAAAGAGATGGTCACCGCGCTCAAATCCGACGGCATCACGCTTGACACCATTGATATCGGTGGTGGGCTCGGCATCCCTTATGACGGCGGCGCGGCGCCTGATGTCTCGGCGCTTGCGGCACTCGCCTACAAATACCTTGGCCAGTTTGGCGCACGGCTGATGCTGGAGCCCGGCCGGTCGCTTGTGGGGCCATGCGGCGCGTTGCTATCCGAGGTGATTTATGTGAAGTCTGGCGAAAGCCGGGATTTCCTGATTGTTGACGCAGCGATGAACGACCTGATCCGCCCCGCCATGTATGATGCCTACCACGGCATCAAACCCCTGAAGGCTGACGCCCGGCCAGATGCGGCGTATGATGTGGTTGGCCCGGTGTGTGAAACCGGTGATACCTTCGCGGTTGGGCGCACAATACCTGAGTTGCGTGCGGGCGAGCATATCGCTTTCACCCACACCGGCGCTTATGGCGCGGTGATGGCATCCACCTACAACACTCGCCTGCTGGTGCCTGAGGTGATGATCGACGGCGCGAATTTCGGCGTGATCCGCCCGCGCGGCAGTTATGACGAACTGATTGCCGCTGATACCCCGTGGCAAAACGGCGAGGCGGTCAAAAAAGCCGGTTAGATATCTTCAACAGCCTGTTGGCTCAGGGTCACAAGCTCACGCCCGTGGGTGTTGCGGCTTGAAAGCACAAGGTAAAGCGCATCAATGAGGTGCTGCAGCGCCACGCGCGCGATGATGTGTGGCGCGCTTGAAGCGGCGGCCGGGCCGGAGCGCTCATCAAAGGTGAACAGGCTATAGTCTGACATCAGGCTCAGCGGGTTCACGTCATATTTTGTGAGCGAGACGATGGTGACACCTGCTTCTTTTGCGGCTTCTGCCAGCTCGTTCACGTGGCTGTTCTGGCCTGAGACAGAAAGCGCGAACAATACATCCCCGCGCCGCATGGAGGCGAGATTGGCTTTCTGTACAAAGGGGTCACTTTCCGCGACGACAGATTTGCCCATGATCATCAGCTTGAGCGCAAAATCCTTCACCACCAGCGAATAGCCGCCTGCGGCGACAAACTGGATACGGTTGGCTTTCTCGATGGTGCGCACCACGTCCAGCAGCGCTTCTTCGCCGTTCAGCTCCGCGATGCCGCGCACAACGTCGGCTTTGGTTTGCGCAAGTTCCTCAAACACGGTGCCAGCCTCGTGGTCGCCAGCGGGCTTTTGCATCTGGTTGAGATCAACCTGTGCGCTGCCTCGCGCCAGCTCTTCACTAACCGCAAGTTTGAGGGCGGGATAACCGCGGTAGCCCAGCTTCTGGCTGAACTTCACCACGCTTGATTGGCTCACGCCAACCGCTTCGGCGAGTTGCTGCGACGAATAATCCCTGAGAAGCGAGGCGTTGTTCAGGATAAATTCGGCAAGTTTCCGTTCGTTCGCAGACATTCCGTTAACTGCCCGCCGAATATTTGCCAAACAATCGTTCATAGAACTTCTTCACCCCGTTTGCGTTTGCACTGTTGCCGGTGGCGCGTCTCCGCGCTCGCATCTGTGCCAAACTCCCTCTCCTTCATTTCGTTTAGGCCGAAAGCCGCCTGAACTCAAGCATTACGGTGATGTGGTTTAATTCTTGCTGCTTGCCGGGAACCAGTGCAGCCACCACCTGAGCACTTCATCCTCGGCCCGGTACATTGGCGTTACGCCGCTGCCCGGTGCCGGGTCATCCGCCGTGCCGGTAATCAGCGCAATGAGCGCATCACCATTTTCAAAATCGATCCAGAACTGACCCATAAGGCCGTAGGCGTCACCGAGGTGACCCGTGAGCGTACGGTCTTCCTCCAGGTTCCATTCGGGCAGATGCACAATATGGGTGGAAAGCCCATAAGCCTGCATCAGGCCCTTGGATGGCCCGTCAGGGTTCGCGTCTTCGCCCGTGGTGTTGGCGTTCTCTGTGCCCGCGTCATAGCGCCAGAAGGGCGTGGCCATGGCCTTCACGCTCTCGGGGCGCAGAAGCCGTACACCGTCAACCTCGCCGCCACCCAGCAGGAGACGCGCGATTTTTGTGAGGTCCTTGGCAGATGCCCGCAAACCGCCCTGAGGCGAGAAAGCTGTGGGGTTTTCGCCGGGCACGTAGCCTTCCAGTACCGGGCCGGGTTGCTCCCCACGGCCAACAGGCTCCATGCCGTAGGTGCAGGAGAAACGTTTGCTATCAAGCTGGGGCTGCCAGTCACCGTCCGGGTGCCAGTTGCCGTCATCATCGCGTTTGCGGAACAGGGTGGCCATGCCGTCCGGGTTTACCGTCGTCACATCACACACATTATAGCTGGCACCAAGGCCAAGCGGGAGCAGCACTTCCTCGCGCATATAGCGGTCGAAACGCTTGCCGCTCACCATCTCGATCACACCGGCCATGATGCCGAAGTTGAGGTTGGAATAGGTGAAAAATTCGCCGGGCTGTTGGCCTTCGCCGCTTGCGAAATGCGCACCATCTTCATAGTGCGCGCCGCCGGGGCGGAAAAAGTCTTGAAACTTCTCACCGACCTTCAGCCAATAATAGCTTGCGTCACGGATCGATGAGCTGTGTGACAGCACCATGCGAAGCGTGATTTTATCATTGGGGAAATTGGGGTTTCTGAGCGTGAAACCCAGATAGTCGGACACGTCCGCATCCAGGGCTACCTCACCCTTTTCCACCAGCTTCATAAGCCCGATGGTTGCCACCAGTTTGGAGATGGACGCAATGCGCATCTTGTGATCGAGAGTGAGGGGAATGTTCTCACCCGTATCAACGCGCGCAAGCCCGGTCGCATGCGTGAAAACCGGCTTGCCGTCCCTGATGACAACCATCTGCAGCCCACTGATCTCGGGTGAGCCCTGAACCTTACCTGTGACAATTGCGTCAAGCGCTTCATAGGCCTCGGGGGGAAGGCTGTCGTTTGCCGCAATCCCTCTCGTCACGCCAGTAAGGCCAAGAAACCCAAGCGTGGCACACATCACGGCAGCTCTGAAACTTGGGAGGAATTGTCGTGACACGTGCATGATACGGACCTGTGCATTAGGGTTCTGTGGATTTCGAATACATTATTCTAAATCGGGCGCAGGCCCGTACCCCAAATTGAATATATTATTCCATTAGAGTCAAGGCCTATTCGCGGCTTTTGGCACAGCAGTTTTTCAGGTTTTAGTCACCTCGTACCGGTTCATCACCAATCCGGAGCCATAGCTTTGTGAACTGAGAAGTTTCAGGTCAACGTCACCCTCTATTTCGCCAAAAAGACGAATGCCTTTTCCAATGAGGATCGGGATCAGCGTAAGCGTGATATCGTCGACAAGGCCCGCCCGCATGAATGATTGCACCAAACGCCCCCCGTCAACATAGGCCCGTTTCCAACCCTTTTCATCCAGGTAGTTCATCACCTTTGCCGGGTCGGTCTCGTTCGTGATCTCAACTTTGTCTTTCAACTCAACGGGAATGTCGTCAGGCCCCAAAGTGGCGCTCATGACGAGCACAGGTTTTGTGTAGATCCAGTTTTCAAAAGTTAATACGGTTTCATAGGAACCGCGCCCCATTACCAGCCCGTCTACACTGTCGATGAATTCATCATAACCAAAGTCCTCGCCCTCGGTTTTCTGTTTCATCAACCAATCAAGCGTGTGGTCTTCTCGCGCGACAAAGCCATCAAGGCTGGTGGCGATATAAACATGGCCGGTCGTCATATTATGCTTCTCCTCCAGTGTGCCAGTGCAGTGCTCTTATCTGGCACGTGTGTCAGAAGAGGGGAAGACGCGATACAGGCTATTTTGATCAGAGAGGCGAAGGCCGTCTCTCTAGTACCTGCCCTGAGCGGGCCTTCGTGGGACCGCCGACTTCAAACGCTGTTTTGCCGCCCACCAGCACCATGTCAAACCCGGTGGCGAGTTTGTGCGGGGTGGTGAAATTGGTCCTCTCTCGCACGTTTGCAGGCTCAAAGATAATGAGGTCTGCCGCCATGCCGGGGCTGATGATGCCGCGGTCAGAAAGCTGCATGATCTCAGCCGGGAGCCCGGTGGCCTTATGAACAGCGGCTTCAAGGCTCATGAGGCTTTTATCCTGCACATAATATTCAATCAGCCGGGCATAGGTGCCGTACCCGCGCGGGTGGCGCATGGTGGGGCTGCCGTCGGTTGAAAGCGCCATCCCGGGTGCTGCAACCAGCCTGTCCACCAGTGTGCGGTCCATCACAAAATGCGCCGCGCTGCCGCCGGTGGGGCCAAGGTCTGCCATGAAATCAACCGGATCTTTGCCCGCGTCCCGCGCGGCTTCAGCCATGGTTTTGCCGGCATGGGGTGCTGTGCCAAACAATAGCGCTTCCGGCCCGCCGCGTTTTTCAATTCGTGCTTTCAGGTAGGCCTTCAGCTCGTCATCGCGGGTTTGGCGCAGGGCGTTATAATCGGTTGGTGGCAAGGCCCATTCGGGGAAGAGGATACCCACGCCGGTAAAGCTGGCGGCATAGGGGTAAACGTCTGCGCTCAGCCTCGCGCCGCTCACGCGTTTGCCTTCCATAAACGCCAGCAGCTCATCCGCCCGCGCGGTGCCTTTGCCGTAAACCACCTTGAGGTGGGAGATATGCACCCGGCCCTTGGGTGCCATGCTGACAAGCTCGTCGATCGCGTCTTCCACATCCGCATTATCTTCGCTGCGCATATGGCTCATGATGATGGCGTTCTCAGCCTCAATCACTGCGCCCAGTGCTTTCATCTCAGCCTCTTCCGCATACACACCGGGCACATATTCAAGCCCGAGCGACAGGCCAAATGAACCAGCCGCCAGATCATCCTTCAAGGTTTGTTGCAGGGCTTTGATTTGCGGGGCAGAGAGCGCTCGGGTGCCGTCATCAATGCCAGCCTTGTGGCGTACCGTGCCGTGGCCCGACATGGGGATAACATTCAGCTCCAGCCCGTTTTTGGTCGCTTTTGTGCGCCATGCGTCAAGCCCGCTGCCTGTCAGGCTCTCGCTGCTGCCGTCCATGCCAAGGGTGACGGTTGTGACCCCTTGGGCGAGGAAGTTTTCAAATGAATGTTTGAGCGGATTGCCGTGGCTGTGAAGGTCGATAAAGCCCGGAGCGACAACGCGGCCTTTGGCGTCTATCACGCGTTTGGCGGTTGTGGTCGCATTTGGTGCCAGCACTTCGCTGATCACGCCGTCTTCCACCACTATATGGCCGGGGTAGGCATCCGCCCCTGTGCCGTCCACAATCATGGCGTTCCGGATGATGAGGTCAGCGTCCGCGAAGGCGGCGGATGAAAAGAGCATAAGGCAGGCGAGCAGGCGCATGGTGTGGTCCTATTTTTCTTCGGTCGTGGTGTTTTGGGCTGCGGGGAAAATGTGTTCGAACATATCTGCGCGAACACGTTCCCTCAGCCCAAAGGCATGGTCGCCCGCAGTGTTATTATTATAGATGGCGGCGGTGCCTGTCTTGGGGTCGATATAGACGAAGGCGGTAAAACCGGCTTGGTCCCCGGTGTGGCCAATATAGCGTGTGGGCGCAGCCGCGCCTTCCGGTGTGTTTTGAATAGTGAAAAACACCATGCCCATATATTCCTCAACGGACGTATCGTCGGTACGGCGAAGGGCCTGCCACATCTCATCAAAACTTTCCCGGCGCAGGATGGCGGGTGTGCTGTCGTCCAGCCCCAGCCACACATTCAGCCATTTCACCATGTTACCTACCGGGGCGTTCAGGCCACCGTTGCCCACGGTGGCGCCGGTGTCGAAATCAGGCCCGAAGGCCGACACTTCACCGCCTTCAACCCAGTAGCTGTTCGAACGGTCGGCCAGCAGGTGATAAGGCGTGGTGTCAAAATAGCTTTTGCTCATGCCCAGCGGCATCAGGATATTTTTGGTAAGATATTCCTCGATACTGTCACCGCTGATGATCTCAACCACCCGCCCGAGCATGGAAATGCCGGGGTTGGAATAGCTATACGCGCTGCCAGGCGGGAAATGCAGCCGGGTGTATGGCATCATGGCCGCAACCTGTGACCAGGCTTTGGGCTCAAACGGGTGCCAGTCTTCTCCGCCACCCCACGGGAATGTGGGGGAGCGAAAGCCGGAGGAATGCGTGATCAAATGACGGAGGGTGATGTCCTCCATGCCACCATAAGGGTTATGCACCGCTCCCACTTCCGGCAGATATTTTATGATCGGGTCATCAAGGCTCAACCGCCCGCGGTCACGCAGCTGCATCACGGCGGTGGCCGTCAGCGTTTTGGTGATCGACGCCCAGTGGAAGATGGTGCCCTCGTCAATCTGCCGCCCTGTTGCATCGTCCGCCATGCCATAGTTATGCCGGGCGATGATTTTGCCGTCCCTGAGGAAACCGACGGTGGCACCGATGGTGCCCGCATCTGCCATCATGCTGTCAAAGCGGCGTTCGAAGGCTTGCCAGCGATCATCAATCGCATCCGCCGCCACACCAGTTGATGTGAGACATAAACATGCGATGAGCGAAAAAGCTTTGTGTTTAAAAATGTTTAGCATGTCATGTCCCCCCACTAAATGCTATGGCAACACCGCCACACCCGCGCCGCAGAAACCGTCACACATTTGCCCACAAACGATCAGGTTTCAGCGCATTCTCAATCACCCCGAAGACCTTGAGCGCCGGGTCAGGCTCGCCCGTCAGGATAAGCCCGGCGGCGAAACGCGCAAGCGCTGGTGCTGTCTGGATACCGTAGCCCCCCTGACCCGCCAGCCAGAAAAAGCCTTCCGCGTCCTTATCGAACCCTGCAACCGGTGTGCGGTCTGCCACGAAGGACCTGAGGCCCGCCCAGCGGTGCTCAATGCGGCGCACATTGATGCTGGTGGCGGTCATCAGCCGGTCGGCGGCGATGGCAACGTCCAGCTCTTCCGCCTGCGCGTCACAGGCCGAGGTTTCCGTTTCATCACAAGGGGATACCAGCAGGTGTCCGGCATCGGGCTTGAAATAAAACTCTTCCCCGATATCCATCACCATCGGCCAGTTGGCCGGGTTATGTTCTGGCGGTGGTGCAACCAGAATGGCTGTGCGGCGCTTGGGTTTAAGCCCGATGGAGCGTGCACCTGCAAGCGTGCCAATCTCATCCGCCCAGGCGCCAGCGGCGTTCACCACCACCGGGGCGCTGTAGCAGCCCGCGCCCGTGGTAACACGCCAGTTGCCGCTTTGTTTTTTGATTTCGCTAACGGTTGTGCCTGTCTGGATATCCCCGCCCTTGCGGCGGATATCCTTGAGGTAGCCCTGATGCAGGCCATGCACGTCGATATCCGCCGAGCCGTCTTCATAAAGTGCACCAATGAGCGCATCTTCCTTGAGCACAGGGCAGTAAGACACAGCCTCTTTTGCGCTGATCCAACGGGTATGGGCGGCAACATCAGGCTGTGCTTTCAAGCCGTCAAGCGCTTCGGCCTGCAAGGGCGTGGCCACAAACATGGTGCCGCGTGGGTTCAGGAGTGGCGCTTCTGCAAAACCCTCAGGCGGGTTTTCAAAAAACGCTTTGCTGGCACGGGAAAGCGCGCGTACCGCCTTGCTGCCGTATATTTCCGAGAATAGCGCGGCCGAGCGCCCGGTTGAGTGGTAGCCCGGCTGCTCCTCGCGCTCAATCAGTAGTATGTTCCGATGGGCTGCCAGCTCAGCGCCCAGCGAAGCGCCAGCCATGCCTGCGCCAATGATGATGATATCGTATGATGTATCGGCCATTTAATCCAAACTCCGGGCAGGTTGCCCAATTTCATTTGGAATAAATTATCGAATAATTCTGAAAATAGGAATAAAAAATTTCTAGCGCATGGAATAACCCCGAAATAGCGCAGAATACAGCGAATTTTTACGCGGTCAGACCGCTCAGGGTTGCGGTATTTCTCTGGCCACCACTTCACGCAGACCTCGCATGATCATCTTCGTCAGCGTTTCGTCATGGTCTTCTGCATAAGCGATATACACCGGGTAGGTGAAGGTCGGGGCGCTTGTCACCTGCTCCAGCGCACCACTTGCAAGGAAGGGTGCCGCAATACGCAGCGGGAAATAACCGGTGGCTTTATTCTCCAGCAGGAAGGAGATGCCCAGCGTGCCTACATTCAGGCTCATGTTCGGCGCTGGCGCATCGGGGAAATTAAGCGCATGGTCAGCCTCAAACTCCGGGCCCCAGTCCACATAAACATAGTTCTCGCCCAAGGGGCCGTTTGGCGCGTGCTCGCTGGTTACCAGTACCAGATGTTCCTCGAATATCTGTTTGATTACGATACCGGGCCGCGCCACGGGGCGGTACAGCACGGCAAAATCCAGGAGGCCATCTACCAGCTGGCGCATCAGCGCATTTGAGGCGGCGGTCATTTGCGCGCGGATGGCAATCTCCGGCGCGTGGGTATGCATCCACGGCAGCCAGCGGAGGAGAAAACCGTCCCACAGGCTGGGCTGGCCCCCAACCACAAGCATGCGTTTTTGCCCCTCCGGCACCGCAAGTGTCAGTTTGGCCTGGTCCCACATGCGCACAATGGCGATGGCATGGCGGGCAAATTCCTGCCCAACCTTGGTGGGAGTGGCGCCTGATTTGTTGCGCACAAACAGCTCCTGCCCCAGCTGGTCTTCCAGCGCTTTTATGCGGGTGCTGACAGTGGATTGCGCCACATTCACCTTTTCTGCGGCATGCAAAAAGGACCCGGTTTCAACAACCGCAAGGAAGGTGCGAGCCTGTGCTATATCCATGAAATTCTTCTTTTATCGAATATTCCGATATTATCTATCAAATATATCCGCTTTTCAAATAGTATCCATGAGCGCAGAACAAAAGGACCAGTGTAACTTTTGAGGATTAGAGCGTGCGCCGTCCCGAGCTTTATGTTGATCGTCCCGTTTATGGCTATGGTGAAAACCCGTGCCAGCATTTCAATCTGTCCTGGCCGATCAGCGAAGTCATGCTCAACGCCGAGATGAGCTGCGAGCAATCTGTTCAGGATATCGCCAGCAAATATCAGGTCTCTGTGGCAGAAGTGCTTCAGCTTCGTGAGAGCTACGAGCTCGACTTTGGATAAGACCCATGTCCCCCAGGGGTGATGCAGCTTTTCTGCCCTCTGGCCATTTACCGTCACCGGCAAAGCAATCACACCCACTCTCTAAACCTTATATCCGTGAAGGTTTCCTGAGCACTCATGAGTGTGCGGGCCTTCGCAGACTTGCATGCGAGCGAGCCATCCACCAAGGCCGTCTGGCCGGTGGTGTAAAGGCAGACAGTGTGCGCTCGGTCGGTGCGACATGGCTGGATGATGGTGACGCGCCGTGGCTTTCTATAAAGCTTGCCCGTGCACTGTCGCAGATATGCGCAGACGCTTTCCCCTTTGATATTGACGGGTTTGATGAAGGTTTCCAGCTACTGCGCTATGAAGGGGGTGCGGGCAAGGCGGGTGATTTTTACGACTGGCATGTGGATATCGGCCGCGCGGGTTCCACAAAACGCCGCAAGCTCAGCTTTGTATTGCAGCTTAGCGACCCATTAGCCTATGAGGGCGGTGAGCTGATGCTGAACGCGGGCGGCAACCCCGTCGTCGCACCTAAGGATGAAGGCTCGCTGATTGTTTTCCCAAGTTTTGTCTTGCATCAGGTAACGCCGCTTATAGCGGGTGAGCGGGTGTCTCTGGCGGCGTGGGCGCATGGCCCAGCATTTCGTTAAGCAGCGTTTGGTTAAGCCGCACGCGGCCCAATCAGTATCGCGCGAAAATCGTTCACATTGGTGCGGGTTGGCCCGGTGCTGATAAGGCCGCCAGTGGCTTCAAAAAACATATAACTGTTGTTCTCATCCAGCGCCTTTTTGGCATCATGCCCCTTTTTGGCGGCACGGCTGAGCGTGATGTTGTCCATATAAGCACCGGCCGCGTCTTCGCTGCCGTCAATGCCGTCCGTATCGCATGCCAGCGCCGATATACCGGATGCGCCGCCCAGCCTTAAGGCCAGCGACAAGGCATAGGTCATGTTGCACCCGCCACGCCCCGCTGCGTTAGTCACCTTCACTGATGTCTCCCCGCCTGACAGCAGGATCACGCGCTTGCCTTCCGCCTGAAGTTTGAGCGCGAGGGTCGCATGCTCTGCGCCCAGGCTGGCCGCGTCACCTTCAAGGTCAGCGCCCAGGTTGACCACATCATACCCTGAAGCAACTGCGGCCTGCTCGGCGGCTTTGAGGCAGTCATGCCCGGTGGCAATCAGCCTTGTGTGCCATGTGGGCGGCGCTGTTTTAACGGTTTCATTCGGTGCGTTATTCAGAAGTGCCTCCATGAGCGCCCGGTCTGGCGCGCGGTAGCGCGTGAGGATATCCGCGGCATGCTCAAGCGTGGTGGGGTCCGCCACCGTGGGGCCGGAGGCTACATCATGGGCGGTGTCATGCGGCACGTCCGAGATCACATAGGTCAGCACCTCGGCCTGCCCTGCTGCAAGCGCGAGCCTGCCGCCCTTGATCGCAGACAGATGTTTGCGCACACAATTGATTTGGGAAATGGTGGCGCCTGAATGCAGCAGGTGTTTCATCAGGCCTTGTTTGGCCATAAACGGCAAACCGGGTGCGGGCAGGGACATGAGCGACGAGCCCCCGCCGGACGCGAGAAAAACCAGCCGGTCGCCCTTGGTGAGGCCGCCCGCGAGCTTGAGCATGCGCTGTGCTGCCTGTTGGCTCATATCGTCCGGCACCGGGTGGCTGGCTTCCAGCACCTCAATGCCGGGTATAGTGCGCCCAATACCGTGCCCATAGCGCGTCACAACAAGCCCCTCAAACGGCCCACTGTATGTGCGTGCAAAAGCATCAGCCATCGCGGCGGCTGCCTTGCCTGCGCCCAGCACCAGCGTGCGGCCGCCTGTCTGCGGTTCCGGCACATGCGGGGGCAGGCAAACATCAGGCGCCACGCGCTTGAGCCCCGCTTCAAATAGAGAAAGCAACAGCGTGCGCTCCGGTGTGTTTGTCTCTCTGCTCACAAGGGTTTCCTGTGCGGTTTAATCCAGCCGTGTATTTTCATGGCAGGGCTGCTAGTTTATGGCAAGACACAAGACGTAAGGTGCAAGACGGGGAGGCATCTATTTCAACGGGCACAGACTATAAGCTCAAGCTGCGCATAATAGTGGGCGATGAGATTGCCATGGGCCCCGGCAAGGCCGACCTTCTGGACAATATCATCAAAACCGGCTCCATCGCGGCGGCCGGGCGCGCCATGGGCATGAGCTATAAACGCGCGTGGGATCTGGTTGAGCAGATGAACCGCTCGTTCAAAGAAAAGATGGTTGAAACCTCCAAGGGCGGTGCAGGGCGCGGCGGTGCGGTTGTCACCTCCTTTGGGGAGGATGTGCTTAAAGGCTACCGCGTGGCAGTGGCGCGGGCTATGAGGGCGGTGGAGGAAGACGCCACTAAAATCCTTGCGCTGACCAAAGCTGAAACCTAACCCGGCGACAAATCCGGCCACAAATGAGATTGACAGGGCGGTCGCCTCGCATCACATTCGATATATTCTTGAAAATATATCGGTATCTCCTATGCGTTTTATAGCCCTCAGGCTTTGTTTCCTATTTGCTCTGGTCATCGCAGGTGCGCCAATAGCGAGCGCAGATGAAGCGCGGGTGGCGGTGGCGTCAAACTTCAGCAAAGCGGCGCGGGTGCTGGCGGCAGCTTATGAACAATCAAGCGGGCACACCATCAACCTGAGCTTCGGCTCAACCGGGCTATTGTATGCCCAAATCTCTCAAGGCGCGCCGTTTGATGTGTTCCTCGCGGCAGACCAGGCGCGGCCAAAGCGCGCGGTGGATGACGGATTGGCTGTCGAAGGCACCACCCTCACCTATGCGGTGGGGCGGCTTGTCCTGCTGAGCTTTGATGAGGACGTGCCGATAAGCGCAAGCGTGCTCGGGGACCCTCGCGTCAGCCGCCTGGCCATCGCCAACCCCGCCACAGCGCCCTATGGTGCAGCGGCAATCGAGGCTCTTACGGCGCTTGATATGCAGGCAGCAGTCGCGCCCAAACTGGTGCGAGGCGCCAATGTGGCGCAGGCTTACCAGTTTGTGTTCTCCGGCAGCGCGGAGGTTGGATTTGTCGCGCTGTCTCAGGTGATGGACGAGGCGGATGGCAACTGGTGGCTGGTGCCGCAAGCACTGCATGCACCCATCGCGCAAGACGCGGTGCTTCTCACGCGCGGCGCGGATAATATAGTGGCTGTCGGCTTCCTTGAGTTCCTCAAAACAGATGCGGCGCGGTCGATTATCGCCGCGCATGGCTACCCGGCAGACGCGCCGGATGCACAACCATAAAACAGCGGGGATTTAGCGAATGACTTTGGCGATATCGGTAGCATGTTCTGCGCTCATACTCGGTGTGGGTGCCACAATTTTCATGGACCTCTGGGCCTTGTTCCGTGCCCGTGTGCTGGGCATCGCCTCGCTTAACTACGCGCTGGTGGGGCGCTGGGTTGGGCATATGGCGCGGGGCAAGTTTGCCCACACCAGCATCGCGGCGGCCGCGCCCGTGAAGGGGGAGCTTATGCTTGGCTGGTTTGTGCACTATCTCACCGGTGTTGTTTTTGCGGCTGTCTTTCTGGTGATCATGAGCCTTGGCTGGCTTGAGGCGCCAACACTGTTGCCCGCGCTTGTCTTTGGTGTGCTCACCGTTGTTTTACCGTTTTTCATCATGCAGCCCGCGCTTGGGTTTGGTGTTGCTGCGGCCAAAACACCAAACCCAAGCGTGGCGCGCCAGCGCAGCCTGATCACCCATGCAAGCTTTGGCGTTGGGCTCTACCTCACCGGTCTTGTGATGCAGGTGTTTTAAAAGGAAAGGCCCGAACGAGCGAGGCCATCCGGGCTTTCACCGCAGTGCGGCGCGCCATAGGCTAACTGGCGCCAAAACCCCCCGGCAGCAGGCTTTTCGCGCAACTATTGTTCCATAGACCGCCTGTCCTTCTCGCTGTATTTGTTACTAAGTAACGGGAGGGCAATGATCATGCAGTTGACGAGAAGAGCATTCTTTAAATCGAGCCTTGTGGCGGGCGGTGGCCTTATGCTCACACTCTCGCTGCCGCTCACCGCTGAGGAGGAGACGGAAGAGGCGGGCTTTCAGGCGAACATCTACCTGCGCTTCAACCGAGACGGCACCATCGTTTACCGCGACACTAAACCAGAGATGGGGCAAGGCGTGTCTACCGGTCTGGCTATGGTGATCTGTGATGAACTTGGTGCGGACTGGGACCGGTTTATTATCGAGCGGCCACCCCTCACCTATCAGATGGAAATTCGCCATTCCCTCGAATCCTCCGCGGGCAGCAATGGCATGCTGGCGGCTTATACGCCCCTTCGGCAGGCGGCGGCGGGTTTGCGTCAGCTCTTCATTGAAAGCGCGAGCGAGCAGTGGGGTTGCCCGCAAGATGATTGCAGGGTTGCCATGAGCCTGGTGCATCGGCGCTCAACCAAAGAGACCTTGCCTTTCAGTGCCCTCTTTACTGCTGTCGCGCAAAAACAGGTGCCGGAAGAGGCGCGATTGAAAGATGAGGCGGATCTGCGCCTCGTTGGCACGCCCCTATCCATCCGCGAAAACCGCGCGATTGTGACCGGCGCACAGCAATACTCGATCGATGTTGATCTTGAGGGCATGGTGTATGCGGTTATTGAGCGCAGCCCAACCACGGACGGCCACCTCGTCTCGGTAGACGATACAGAATGTCTCAAGCTTGAAGGCGTTACCGGGACCATCCAGATGCCTGCTTTTCCCTATCAAACCGACGCGAACAACAAGTGGCAGGAAAAATACCGGGGCACCAAAAGCGGGGTCGCGGTTATCGCACGCTCAACCTGGCATGCCATGAAGGGGCGGGAGGCGCTGAAACCGGTATGGGCTGAAAGCCGATATCGAGGCCATGACGACCAGCGTATCAGGGAAGAGATGCTGGCGGTCGGTGGTGATAACATCCGGGATGTAGCAAGCTTTGGCGCCACCAGTGAAGAGGTTGCCAATGCGGCTCCAGCTAATGTCTTCCGCAGCCGGTATTTCAACCCCTATCAGGAAAATGCCCAGATGGAGCCGCTCAATGCGGTGGCGAGTTATGATGGCGACACCCTGACCCTGTGGGCTGGCAGCCAGTCCCCCACCTTGGCCATCGCCTATGTGGCTGAGGTCACCGGTGTGCCGACCGAGAAAATCGTCATTCACTCCATGCGGTCTGGCGGCGGGTTTGGCCGCCGGTACTTCTATGATTTCATCGCTGAGGCCGGGTATCTGGCAGTGCAGTTGCGGCAGCCGGTGAAAGTGACATGGTCGCGGGAGGATTGCATCAGGCATGGGCGATATCATCTGGCGCGCTGTGATGAACATACCCTTGTGCTTGATGATGCAAACAACCCGGTTGCCTGGGAGAGCCTGACCAGAAGCGGGTCAAACTACGGATGGCTTGGCCGCAATATCATGCTGGATTATTACGCGGGCGCCACGCCGCACCGGGCGACCCGGCACGCGGAGGGGGATAGCCTTGTGCTCTTTCCCGGCTCATGGCGCAGTGTGGATGCCCATCCGGTTGCGCTCGCGCGTGAGGGTTTTATCGACGAGGTCGCTGCAACACTGAAAATAGACCCCATTGAGCTTCGGCAGCAATGGCTGAAGGAAACGGCTGTTCTTCATGCGGGGGAAAACAGGCTCGATGAAAATGCCCTACGGCAGCGCCGGGAAAGACAAAAGGGCCTTTGGTCCCTGCTTGAGATTGCCAAAACCGCAACCGGCTGGGGCGAGCCGCCGGTGCGTGGGCGAGGAAAAGGTGTATCGCTCAGTTATTTTTACGGCACTTATGTTTGCCAGATCGCCTATGTGAGCCTCGGGCGAAGCCGCATCCATATCGACAAGATCGTTTGTTTTTTTGATTGCGGTAAAGTCGTTAACCCTCAGCTCGTGAAAGCGCAAATTGAGGGCAGTATCGTTTGGTCGCTCTCCGCGGTGGTCAACCCGGCTATATCTGTGGAAGACGGTAAGGTTACCCAGACCAATTTTGACGACTATCCCGTTATTCGGGGCGACAGCCTGCCTGATATTGAAATCCATCTGGTGGAAAGCGCGCGCCCGCCCAACCGGGTTGGTGAGGCGGCGGTGCCAGACACAGCACCTGCGATCCTGAACGCGATCTTTGATCTCACTGGTGAGAGAATAAAGGAACTGCCTGCCCGGCTTGAAAGAGCGGTTTCCTAAGTCCTACCGAGCACTCTTTTGTAATCACCCGCAACATGCGGGCGGTGCTATCCGCTCGCGCCCATACTCCTGCCTGCCCTTCGGGATTGCAAAAAATATTTATTCGACTATAAAAATATCACTGAATAAAAAAATTAAACGGGTCGAGAGGGAAGAAGTATGACGGGTTTGAGGGCGCGCCAGAAAGCGCAGCGTCGCGTGCTGATTGAAAAAGCCGCCAGCGAGCTTTTTGTCGAAAAGGGTTTTGCAGACACCACGATCGAGGAGATCGCAGCCCGCGCCGTTGTGTCTGCGCCCACCGTCTATAACTATTATGGCACCAAGGGTGACCTGTTGCTCGCGCTTGTGGCGCGCGGCGAGGAAGGCATCGAGGAAGCGCTTAGCGACTTCAGCAAACAGGCGGCGAACCACACACCGGTTGAACTGGTTGCCAAAGTGATTCGTTCCAACGTCAACGATACCCTGTCGGCGCTGTCGCGCGAGCTCTGGGGCCATGTGGTGGCTTTTGTTGCCACATCAAGCGACCCGGAGGTTGCGCCCCGTTACCTCGCCACCATCGCGGGCGGTCTTGGTGCCGCGATTCGGTCGGTACTTGAAGCCTATCAGCAGATGGGATCGATCGATCCGAGCCTCGACGCGCATGAGCTTGCCACCCTGCTCACCCGCATGGAGCGTATCCACTTCCTAAACTATGTGTATTTGAAGGCCATGACGGTTGAAGACCTGCACGGCGCCATCGCGCGTGATGTGGAGATTATCGTCGGCCCTTATGTGCGCTAAACGTGATTTAACGTTAGTCACGAATATTATTTTAGTTGACTATAAAAAAATAGCCTGCCATATTTTTTCAAACGACATAAATATGGGAGGAGTAGCCATGTCGGCTATCGGGAAACTGTCCACACTGACACTCATGTCTTCAACCGCGCTGACGGGGCTTCTGGCCATGCCAGTGCTGGCGCAGGACGCTGAGACGGGTGGTGATATCACTTTGGAAGAGATTGTGGTGACCGCCAGCCGCCGGGCTGAGCGTATCCAGGATATCCCCTATAATATCTCTGCCGTCTCGGGCGCGCGCATTGAAGACGCCAAGATGCTTGATGCGGCTGAGCTGCTGCGCTCAGTCTCCGGTGTTGCAATTGTGGACCGGGGGCCACGGAATGCAGGTGCGGTGAACAGCATTCGCATTCGTGGCCTTAACGTTGACGGCTCTGCCCTCGGTGATTATGCCACCTCTGCCGCCGCGACCGTATCCACCTATATCAACGACACACCGATGTTCGCGAACATGCTCATCAAAGATCTTGAGCGGGTAGAAGTTTTGCGCGGGCCACAGGGTACACTTTATGGCTCCGGTGCGCTGGGCGGCACGGTGCGTTACATCACCCAGAAGCCACAGTTTGACGAATTTTCCGGCAAGGTTTCGGGCTCCCTCAGCAGCGTGAAGGGCTCTGAAAGCATGGGCTGGGCTGGTGATATTGTGCTCAACGCACCGCTTGGCGATACCCTTGCCTTCCGTTTTGCCGGGACCCGGATGGATTACCCCGGCCTGACCGATTATGTGAATGTATATGAGCTGGATGCAAACGGCATTCCGGTCGCACCAAATGGTGTGCTGGATGACGCGGCGTCTTACAAGAGTGTTGAGGATGCAGACACCTATGATGTGTGGTTTGGCCGCGCGAGCCTGCGCTGGCAACCAAGCGACAAGGTTGACCTGACAGCAACCTACACCCGCCAGTCTGACAATATGGGCGGGCGGCGTGCGCAAACCGTGGGTAAAGACGGTTTTGGCAACGAGTATGAGAAATATGAAGTTGGCTCCATCCAGCTTGAGCCAGCGGAAAGCGATGTTGAAATGGGCTCGCTTGAGGCGACCTTCGACCTCGGTTTTGCCACGCTGACCTCTTCCACCTCCTACTATGACCATCAGGGCGAAAGCATCAGCGAGAACACCGGCTTTTATGCGCAGAACGGTTGGCTGGCCTGGTATTATAACTTCCCGCGCCCTATGGCGACGGCGGCCCGTACCTATGAAGACAAAGCCTTCATTGAAGAAGTGCGGCTGGTGTCCAACTCCGATGGGCCGCTCCAGTATGTTGTGGGGCTCTATTATCAGGATCAGGACCGTCAGGCGACGCAGGAGAGCTATCTCTATGGTGCCAACGCCTATGTGGATGAGTTGTTTGGTTTTGATGTGCCGTGGATAGCTGGCGACCAGGATTTCCACTATGTGCTGGACGAAACATTCAAGCAGAAAGCCGTGTATGGCGAGCTGACCTATGCGTTCTCAGACAAGGTTGATGTCACCATCGGCGGCCGGTATTTCAAGAACACCAGCAAGTCAGACACCTTTATGGCGCTGCCGTTCTGGACCGACCTGTTCCCTGAGCTGACATCGACCTTCGAGAATGAAGAAGACAAGATGCTCTTCAAGGCGAATGTGACCTATCACCTTGATGACGACAACTTGCTTTATGGTACATGGTCGCAAGGCTATCGCCGCGGCGGTGCCAATGGTGTGCCAACAACCGGCTATTACGCTGAAAATGAAGCGTGGCTGACCTATGAGGCCGACAAGGTTGATAACTTCGAACTTGGCATCAAGGGCACCAAAGGCAATACGCGCTATACCGTCAGCGCCTTTTATGTGGATTGGTCTGATCCGCAGCTGAATACCTCTACGCCTGCGTGGGGTTTCTTCGCGGTGCAGAACGGCTCGAAAGCCAGCACCAAAGGTATTGAGGTTGAGCTTGATGGCAACCTGACGGCGGACCTGCATTATACCCTTGGTTACGCTTATGCGGACGCGAAACTTGGTGACGATTTCTTCTCGCCCACAGGCACGCTGATCGCCGCTGACGGTGCGCGGCTGCCGGGTGCGCCGAAGCATATGTTCAACATCGCGCTTGATCACCGCTATGACCTGAGCGAGAGCATGACGCTCGTTTCCCGCATTGACGGTTATGTGCAGTCATCCACCCGCAATGCGATCGGCACATCGGACACGTTTGACCGCACGCTGCCTTCTTATGGTATCTGGAACGGCTCGCTGTCGCTTGTATACGGCAACATGGACTTCACACTTTGGGTGAAAAACGTGTTTAACGCCGAAGGTGTCAGCGCTGTGTTCAAGAAGCAATATATGGGCACACGCCCAAGCGAAGGCTATTACGGCAACGGCTCCAAGGAGCAAATTGCCCTGCCGCGAACCTTCGGGCTTTCCGCAACCTATCGCTTCTAGCCTGAAAACTTGGCACAGTAAGATACAGACTGAAACAGCGGGGCGGTACTGCCGCCCCGAACCGCCGGATGATGTTCAACAGAAGATATAGAGAATGCCTCCACCTTTGCCAGATATAGACCGTGCGATCGCAGAAGGGCATATCGCCCGGGCGCGCAGTCTGTTGGGTGCGGCTGAAGGTGGGCCTTTTGGACAGGCTGGCGATATCGTGTTGCTGCAGGGTCTTGCGGAACGTTATATCCAGCTCGGTTTGTTTCGAGAAGCCGATGGGCTTTACCAGAAGGCGCTCAAGCTCGCGCCAAATGATGCAGGCCTGCTATACAATGCGGCGACGGCCGCCGTTGCCCTTGGCAAGATGAAAGAGGCCGAGCTTTGGCTCGATAAGGTCATCACGGCGAGGCCCGGTGATTATGACGCCTATTATAACCGCGCGACGCTCAGACGCTGGGGCGAAGACGATAACCATATCGAGGCGATGGAGCAGCTCCTCAAGGCGGGCATCCCGGACCATAAAGGTGCGGTGCAATTATTTTATGCGCTGGCCAAAGAATATGAAGACCTGGGCAAACCCGAACAATCGTTCGGGCATTTGCAGCGCGGTGCGAACCTGCGGGCATCGATGATGCGATATGACGTGCGGCAGGACGTGGAAACCATGGCAAAGATCGCGGAGGTTTTTACGCCGCACTCACGCCACATACCCGCCACAGATTCCGGGATTTATGACACGGATTCCGCCACACTTTCGACCACAAATGCCACACCGGAAAACCGGACAAAACTGGTGTTTATTGTCGGGTTGCCGCGCACAGGCACAACGCTGGTGGACCGTATCTTAAGCTCCCACACTGAGGTGGCGAGCCTTGGTGAAATCAGCGATCTGGCTAGCACCATCGTGCGGCTCGCAGGGCCAGTACAAAACCGCATGGAACTGATTGAAAAATCAGCGGAAATTAATATTGTTTCGTTATCGAAACAATATGCAAAAAGCACGTCAGAGCGCGGCCTTGATGCCCCTGTTCTGATAGACAAAACCCCGGCGAACTTCCTTTATCTCGGCATCATTGCCCGCGCAATGCCGGACGCGCGTATTGTCCACCTGAAGCGCCACCCGCTTGATGCCTGTTATGCCATCTATAAAACCCTGTTCCGTATGGGTTATCCCTACAGCTACCGGCTTGACCAGCTCGCGGATTATTATATCGCCTACGAGAAACTGATGACGCACTGGCATGAGGTGATGCCGGGCCAAATCCTTGATCTGCAATATGAAAATCTGGTTCAGGACACGGAGGCTGAGGCCCGGAAGCTGCTCGCGCATTGCGGGCTTGAGTGGCAAGACGGTGTGCTTGCTTTCCATGAAAACACCAGCCCAAGCGCAACCGCTTCTGCCGCCCAGGTGCGTCGCCCTGTTTATAGCTCGTCCATCGGACGCTGGCGCGACCATGCGGCTGGCCTTGAGCCGCTTATTGAGCGGCTTGCTACTGCAGGCATCGCGCTCGATGAGGTGGCAGCATGATCAAGGCGTTGATTTTACTATCTCTTTTGACCATAACATCCACGGCATATGCCGACACCGCAAAGCGTGATGCCGTGCTGGCGGGCGACAAAAAATTCGATCTCGCCCTCCCGTTTGAAGACTTTACCCCGCGTGGGGCGACGGGCGAGGCCCAGCCGCTTGCGGGTCAGCTTCGTCTTGATATGGCCGCGCTCAGCGGTGGTTTCCAGCTTATTCTCGACAGTTACGGCGCGGCCCAAAACCCTCAGGCTCAGGTACGGGTGATGCCGCGGGTTGATATCTCCCTGATACAAGACGGTGATTATATTATCCCTATATATCAGGGTATTACCGAAACAAAGCATCCCTATTTTGATATCATTTACACGCCGGGCAGGACATGGGCTGAGCCTGATGGCAGGCGTTTCATTTCCCTGCCCTTTGCGCTGATGGAGAAGAATGCCAACTGTATCCACAACGGTGCGCTTCTGGTGGCAATCTCGCCGGACGGGCAGGCGTCCCACGCGCTCATGCAGGTGGGCAGCGAAACCTGCGCCTATTTCCAGTTCAATTTCTGGGCGGTGTTTGATGCTGAGTGGCAGGCCCGCAACATAGCTGGCGCGGCTGACGCTCGTGCTTCTTATAGGGGCAACAAGGCCGCGCGGCTACCGATACGCACCATGGCTGACCTTCCAGAAGGCCTTGATGCAAAAGAATTTTCGCAAGACGTTGAGATTGCGCCGGCTTTCATGAGCACCTATGGCCTGGTGCTGGACGGCGTGCATTATCATAGTGGCTGCGGTACGCGCCTCGGCCCCTACCCGCATTGCGAAACCATGGTGCTGCCCTCCTATTCTCTGGCAAAGTCACTTGCGGGTGGCCTTGGTCTGATGCGACTTGACGCGCTCTATGGAGATACTTCGTCCCAGACCGTTGCGTCCCTCATTCCTGACTGCGCGGATTGGGGCAATGTGACGCTTTCTCATCTGCTCAACATGACAACCGGACGTTATGCGAGCCGCACCCCGCATGCCGATGAAGCGTCTGCCGGGTACCTACCGTTTTTCACGCTCACAAACGGCACTGAGAAAACAGCCTTCGCCTGCAATTATTTCGATTCCGAAACAGATGAGGGAAAACAATGGGTTTACCACACCTCTGACACCTATCTTCTGGGTGTTGCTATGAACTCTTTCCTCAAAGCGCATGGTGATGGTGATTTCTACCGTGACCATCTGGTGCCGCTTTGGGAAGCGCTGAATTTGAGCCCCCTGATGGCGGATATCCGCCGCACGCGCGGCGCGGGCGCTGTTCCCTTCACCGGTTACGGCATGATTTTTACTGCGGACGATATCGCCCGCGTGGCTTCTGCGCTTGCGTCTAGCGACACGCGCCTTACAGGTCAACTGGCGCAGGCACCGTTTGAGGCCGCCATGCAGCGCACACCTGGTGACCGTGGTATGCGGGCTGGATCTGATAACCTCAAGTATAAAAACGGCTTTTGGGCATGGAATGCACGCGAAAGCCTTGGCTGCGAGGCGGATACATGGCTGCCCTTCTTCTCGGGGTTTGGGGGCATCACCGTTGTGCTGCTGCCCGGCGGTAACGTTTATTATTATTTCAGCGACAGCGGTGTGCATGTGTTCGCCGAGCCCATCAAGGCCTTATCAGCCGTCACCCCCATTTGCGGAGTATCATCATGACAGGCGAAAACATCACCCCGGCCAGCGGGCCTAGGATCGCATCTCCCACAGGGCATATAGCGCCGGTTTTGCTGGCGTTTCTCACCACGGCAGGGCTGTTTTACGTCAACATCATGCCTGCGCTTGTGAGCGGCCTCGTTGAAGGGCTGGGCTTTTCAAAATCAACCGCCGGATATGTCGCTTCCGCCAACGTGTATGGTGCATCGCTCGGCGCACTGGTGGCTGTTTTTGCCGTTCGGTACCTGAACTGGAAAAAGGCCGCCGCTGCCGCGCTTGTTGGGCTTATCTTGGTCGATATCGTGTCCACCGTGCAAACAGACGGCAATGTGCTTATTGCCATCCGCTTCCTTCATGGTTCTATCGGCGGTTTTCTCGTAGGCATCGGCTTTTCGGTTATCGCGCGCACGCCTGCGCCGGACAAAACCTTTGGCATGCTGCTTGTGGTGCAATACGGCCTCGGCGGTGTTGGGCTGATGACATTGCCAAAACTGGTGCCGCTTTATGGCACATCGGTGCTTTTCATTGCACTCATGGCCTTCAGCCTTGTCACCCTGTTTATGCTGCCGTTTCTTGCACCCTATCCGCCGAAGGATAAAACCGTGATGGAGGCCGAGAAGGGCGGCACAGGCCCGTATTTCAAGCCGCTCGTGCTTGCGCTTCTCGCGGTGTTTTGTTTTCAGGCAGCCAATATGGGGCTGGCGGCCTATGTTATTGAGCTAGGCAAAAACGCAGGCCTCACCACAGACAGCATCAGCACCACGCTCGGTTTCGCAAACTGGATTTCCGTCGCGGGGGCCGTGTTCGTTTATGTTATCGGCCTCAAAAACGGCCGTTTGAAGCCGCTTCTGCTTGGGCTTGTTGTCACACTTGTGGGCATGTTTATGTTCCGCTTTTCTGAAAATGCCACGCTCTTTTTCATCGCCAATGTGATCACCGGTATCACCTGGGCCTTTCTTATCCCTTATCTCCTTGGCATGTGCGCCGCGTTTGACGGCAAGGGGCAGATGGCGGCGCTCTCCGGCTTTTTCTCAAAAATGGGGCTTGCGTCAGGGCCTTTTGTTGCGGCGCTTGTTATTGGCGAAAGCAATTATGCCCTGCTGATCAATCTGGCGATCATGGGCATCGTGCTTTGCCTTGTGGCCGCCTTTATGCCCGCCCGCCTTCTGGATCAGAAAGCAGGTAGGGGGCCAGATACCAAGCCCATACCACCCCAAACCGCCCAGGAAGTGACCGAGTAGGGAAGGACGAATTCATGAAACCTTTTGCAATAGCAGGCTTGCAGCTCGCACTTCCGCACAGCGGTAATCTGGAGCTTGTGATCAAGAAAATCAGGCAGGCAACACTAAGGTACCCCTGGGTGCAGATGGTGGTGCTGTCCGAGCTGGCCATATGCGGTGCCGTGATCGGTACGGCAGAACCACTGCCCTCCAAGGCTGAGGATCGGCTTAGGGCGCTGGCGAAAGAGCTGGGTATCTGGCTGGTGAACGGCTCGCTCTATGAGAAGAAAGACGGCAAGGTTTATAACACCACCAGCGTGATCTCAGACCTCGGTGACGTGGTCACACGGTACCGCAAAATGTACCCGTTTCTGCCCTATGAAAAAGGCGTGGCGGAAGGCACAGAATTTTGCGTGTTTGACGTGCCGGGTGTGGGGCGGTTTGGTGTCTCCATCTGCTACGATATGTGGTTCCCCGAGACCAGCCGTGCATTGGCGACAATGGGGGCGGAGGTGATCATTCACCCTACGCTCACCAATTCGATCGACCGGGAAGTGGAATGCGCCATGGTGCGGGCAACGGCTGCGCAGCAGCAGTGTTTTGTGGTTGATATCAATGGGGCGGGCGAGCAGGCCAATGGCCGATCTGTCATTGCCGGGCCGGATGGTGACATATTGCATCAGGCTGGTGAGATGGAAGAGATCATCGCGCTTGAGATTGATGTTGACCGTGTGGCGCGTGTTCGCGAACGCGGGCTTCTGGGTCTCGGGCAGCCGCTTAAAAGCTTCCGTAACGCTGGTCATAGCTTCCCGCAGGATGGCCTCGCAAACCGGGCAGATTATCTTGATACCCTCGGTCCGCTCGAGATACCCAAACGGGGTGGTTAAGCCCCAATAATACCCTCCTAAAAAGGATAGTTTTGATGACCCAACATTTCCCGTTGGTAAAAGATTTTGCGGCCAAAATGCCCGGTCTTGAGGTGCTGGACCCGGCCTCAGGCGCACGTCTGATGACGGTGGCCGATATGACAACAGCTGAGGTTGCGGGTTATATCGAAGCGGCAGAACAGGCGTTTCATGCCTGGTCAAAACGCACAGCGAAAGAGCGCGCGAGCCTTATGATGGCGTGGCACAGGCTTATATTGGCCCACGCTGATGAGCTGGCCGAGATCATCACGGCTGAGTGCGGTAAACCCCTCACCGAAGCACGGGGCGAGGTGCTGTATGGGGCCAGCTTTATCGAATGGTTCGCGGAAGAGGGCAAACGTGCTTATGGCGATATAATCCCGAGCTTCGCGGCGGGCAAACGTATCATGGTGCTCAAGCAGCCTGTGGGTGTGGTGGCAGCGATCACGCCGTGGAACTTTCCGCTGGCCATGATCACACGCAAGGTGGCGCCTGCGCTGGCAGCGGGTTGCAGCGCGGTTGTGAAACCGGCGGAAGCAACGCCGCTGACCGCTCTTGCGCTTGAGAGGCTGGCGCTGGATGCGGGTTTGCCGGCAGGCCTTTTCAAAGTTGTCACCACCACCAAGCCTTCTGAGATTGGCAAGGTGCTGACGACGCATCCGACCGTGCGCAAATTTTCGTTCACCGGTTCAACCGCTGTGGGTCGGATACTGATGGCGCAGTGCGCGTCCACGATCAAGAAGGTCAGCCTTGAGCTTGGCGGCAACGCGCCCTTTATCGTGTTTGACGATGCAGATATTGATGCGGCGGTTGTGGGTGCCATGGCATCCAAATACCGGAACGCCGGGCAAACCTGTGTGTGCGCCAACCGGTTTTTTGTGCATGAAGCCGTACATGATGAATTTGTCTCCAAGCTGAGAGCCGCAGTCGCAAACCTGAAGGTCGGGCACGGGGCGGATGCTGGCACGACGGTGGGGCCGCTTATCAACAAGGCAGGCTGCGACAAGGTTGAAGGCCTGGTGGATGCGGCGGTCGCACAAGGCGCGACAGTAGTGATCGGCGGCAGCAGGTATGGCGCAGGTGAAAGTTTTTATGCACCAACCATTCTGACAGGGGTAACCCCGGATATGAAGATCGCACAGGCAGAGGTGTTTGGCCCCGTGGCGCCCGTGTTCAAATTTAAGGATGAAGCCGAGGTGATCCGCCTTGCAAACGACACGCCTTATGGTCTTGCTTCCTATTTTTATGCCCGTGATCTGGGCCGTGTGTTCCGCGTGGCGGAGGCCCTTGAGTATGGTATGATAGGCATCAACGAAGGCATCATTTCAACGGAAGTGGCCCCGTTCGGTGGGGTCAAACAATCGGGCCTCGGCCGTGAAGGTTCGAAATACGGTATCGACGATTATCTGGAATCCAAATATTGCCTCCTGGGAGGGCTGGACTGATGCTGAAGAAACTAAAATCCACCAATACAGAAACGCTTAAAAACAAGGACTTATGGTCCCGGCGTGAAAATGCTGTGCCGCGCGGCGTGGGCAGCATGCACCAGCGTTTCTCGGCCTTCGCGAAAAACGCCGAGGTATGGGATGTGGAAGGCAAACGCTATGTGGATTTTGCCACCGGCATTGCGGTCACCAACACCGGCCACGGCGACCCGCGCATCATTGAGGCGGTGAAGGCGCAGATCGACAATTTCTCGCACACCTGTTTTCAGGTAACACCCTATGAGAGCTATATAGCGCTTGCGGAAAAGCTGAATGCGCTTGCGCCGGGCGACACACCAAAAAAGACCATCTTTCTTACCACGGGTGCCGAGGCGGTAGAAAACGCGGTCAAGATCGCGCGCGCCGCCACTGGCCGCCCGGGTGTGATCGCCTTCAAGGGTGGTTTCCATGGCCGCACCATGATGGGCATGGCGCTTACGGGTAAGGTCGCGCCTTATAAGGTTGGTTTTGGGCCATTCCCGCAGGGCATCTATCATGTGCCTTACCCTGTGCCTTATCACGGCGTGACGGAAGAAATGGCGCTTGAAGCTGTGGCAGACCTTTTTAAAGCCGACATCGCACCCGAAGATGTCGCGGCGATCATCCTTGAACCTGTACAGGGTGAGGGTGGTTTCTATGCAGCGTCGCCCAAGTTCATGCAGGCGCTGCGTGCGCTATGCGATGCCCACGGCATGCTATTGATATGTGATGAAATCCAGACGGGATTTGCGCGCACGGGCCGTGTTTTTGCGACCGAACATGCGGGCATTGAGCCTGACCTTATCACTGTCGCCAAAGCCATGGCGGGTGGTTTCCCGATCTCGGGTGTGATTGGCAAGGCAGCGGTGATGGACGCGGCCGCACCCGGCGGTCTTGGTGGCACCTATGGCGGTTCACCGCTTGGCTGTGTTGCGGGGCTCAAGGTTCTCGATATCATTGAGGACGACAGGCTCTGTGAGCGGGCTGATGAGATTGGTGCGCTGTTCACCAGTCGCCTTAGCGCCATGCGCGACAGTGGCTTGACCGAGATTGGCGATATTCGTGCGCTTGGTGCCATGATCGCGATTGAAATCGTGAAGGACGGTGTTGCCGATGCGCCCGACCCTGTACGCACGGCTGAGATCGTCAAAGCTGCAGCCGAAGCTGGGCTTATCCTCTTGTCTTGCGGTATCAGGGGGAACGTGATCCGTTTCCTGCCTGCGCTGACAGCACCTGATGAGATACTGAACGAAGGCCTTGATATCCTCGACGCCGTGATGCGGTAGAATTATCCGACGAGCAAAAAGTGTGGCGGCTACGTGGCAGGTGAGGTCACGTAGCCGTTTCGCATGACGACCCATAAAATGAGGTCATCCGCCACCGCTGTTTTTCACTGTGAAGCCAGGTATCTCAAATCTTTCAGCGAGTGCTTCAAAATCACCGAACACTGACACACGTGCAACTCCTTGAACCTGCCTGTATGGAAACGGCCTGCGTGGTTCGTAGTTCAAAATATTCTTGTCATTTTTTCAATATATCAATATTTCTACGATTATAGATATATTGCCTGTTGAGGCTGATACGATAGGAACGACAATGACGATACGAGTTGCCATCAACGGATTTGGTCGCATGGGGCGGCTTTTTCTGAGGGCCATGTGGGGAAACCCGAACCTGAAACTGGTTGCCATCAATGAACCCAAAGGCGGGATCGAGACCGCGGCGCACCTGTTAGAGTTTGACAGCGTGCACGGTCGTTGGGACCATTCTGTCGCTGTTACAGGCGCTCAACTGGTTATTGACGGTGCTGCGGTGCGCTTTTCGGAAGCTGTTATCCCTGAGGATACTGGCTGGACCGGTGCGGATGTGGATCTGGTGATCGAATGCTCGGGCAAGTTCAAGTCGCGCGACAGTTTGCTGTCTTACTATAGAAACGGTGTTCGCAAGGTGCTGGTATCGGCGCCGGTGAAAGAAGAAGGTGCCATCAATCTGGTGATGGGCGTCAATCAGCATCTCTATCAGCCGGACGTGCATGATCTGGTCACAGCGGCCTCTTGTACCACCAACTGTCTCGCGCCTGTGGTCAAGGTGGTGCACGAGAAGCTGGGAATACGCCATGGCTCCATCACCACCATCCATGACGTTACGAACACTCAAGTGATCGTGGACGCACCCCACAAAGACCTGCGCCGGGCACGCTCCTGTCTTAATTCGTTGATACCGACGACCACGGGGTCTGCGACCGCCATTTCGCTGATCTATCCTGAATTGAAGGGACGTTTGAATGGCCACGCGGTGCGCGTGCCACTTCTGAATGCTTCGCTGACTGACTGTGTGTTTGAACTTGAGCGCACAACAACTGTTGAGGAAGTGAACGGCCTGTTCCGCGAAGCAGCGGACAGCTATCTGAAGGGTATCCTCGGCTATGAAGGGCGGCCTCTTGTGTCGTCGGACTATCTCAATGACCCGCGTTCCAGCATCATTGATGCGCTCTCTACCATGGTGGTGAACGGTACCCAGCTCAAGGTGTACGCCTGGTATGACAACGAATGGGGTTACGTTAACAGGATGGCGGAACTGGCCGACATGATCGCACGCTCGTTACAGGAATAGGTGCGCTTTGGCTGATATGAAGAACTATGCTGTCGTTACAGCCTCCTATTGGGGCTTCACGATCACGGACGGCGCGCTCAGGATGCTGGTGCTGTTGCATTTCCACGCGCTGGGGTATCAGCCACTTGATCTGGCCTTCCTGTTTCTTCTTTATGAAGCCATGGGAATTGTCACTAACTTTTTCGGGGGCTGGATCGGTGCGCGTTTCGGCCTGCGCTCCACCTTGTTTGCCGGGCTTTCCATTCAGATAGTGGCCCTTCTTATCCTGGCTGGGTTGCCTGAAGGCCTAACTTTGGCACTTTCCGCAGCTTACGTAATGGCGGCGCAAGCGCTGTCCGGTGTTGCCAAGGACCTTACCAAAATGAGTAGCAAGTCAGCGGTGAAGTTGGTGGTTCCGGATACTGGTCAAGGTTTGCTGTTCAAATGGGTAGCCATGTTGACCGGTTCCAAAAACGCTTTGAAGGGTGTCGGTTTCTTTGTGGGTGGCTATCTTCTCTACAGGATCGGTTTTAGCGGTGCGATTGTCGCCATGGCGTCAGCGCTAGCCGTGATCCTGGTAGCCTCTGCGCTCTATTTAAAGGCTGGCCTTGGTAAGGCCAAAAGCAAGATACGCGGCAAGGACCTTTTTTCCAAAAGCCGGGAAGTCAATTTGCTGTCGGCGGCCCGCATTTTTCTGTTCGCCAGCCGGGATGTCTGGTTTGTGGTGGGAGTACCCGTGTTTCTGGCGGAAGTGGTCGGGTGGAACTTTGACGAAATCGGTAGTTTCATGGCGCTCTGGGTCATTGGCTACGGCATCGTGCAAGCCTTTGTGCCTAAGCTGTTGCGCCGGACCAAAAGTAGCGCAAGCGCTGCTACAGCCGCGAAACACTGGGGGCTGATCCTTGCCTTGTCACCGGCGCTCATTGCCTTTGGGGTGTCTGATTATGGCAGCCAAATATTCGTGCAGGCCTTCGGTGTTTTTGATGCTGCGACCTTTCTGGTTCGTGGATTGATCCTGTTCGGTGTGCTCTTTGCCATCAACTCTGCACTGCATTCCTACCTGATTGTGGCTTATTCGGATGTGGACAAAGTGTCACTCAACGTGGGCTTTTACTATATGGCCAATGCGGTAGGTCGTTTGGCGGGAACCCTCCTGTCCGGACTTGTCTACCAATATTATGGCCTCGTGGTTTGCTTGCTGGTCTCAAGCGTGATGGTGGCTTTGGCGGTATTGTTCACAATGCCGCTTGGGGGTAGGAGTGTACGGACAGAATGACGATTTTATACTTGTCGCATTGGACGCGCATTATGGAGAGAGTTGATAAATTGAGCACGGCAAAGCCATGAACGACGATAAAGCAATTGGTATGTTGTCTGCGCTTGCACAACAAACCCGGTTCAGCGTGTTCCGTATGCTGATGCGTTCGGGCGAAGCTGGTATGCCTGCGGGCAAGATAGCGGCGAGGCTGGACATCCCGCAGAATACGCTTTCGGCACACCTGAGTGTTCTATCGAATGCTGGTTTGGTCGGTGCACGGCGGGAAGGGCGTAGCCTGATCTATTCTGTACGGCTCAATGACACCAGGGATTTCATGGGGTATCTCGTCAATGACTGTTGCAATGGTCATCCTGAAATCTGCGCCATTTCAATGACTGAAAGCAAATGCTCAGCCTGAGAGGACTACAGAGAAGGTCACTTTCAATAGTGGTGGCTCGACCTCATGTCTGTTCGCCAATAGCGCCGCCTGCGTCGTCTGCTTCCCGAAGCCCGGTGAACATGCCTTCAGTTTTTAGGGGGTATTGTCCGTCGTCAGATAAATTGTTACCTGCAGGCGTTTACAATAAGAGAGGGTTTGATCTCATATCTTGTTGTAGATTAAGCAGCCTTTGCGTGATGTAGCAAGGCTCGCTGCCTCAAGGTTTGCTGTTTGATTTTTCTCCTTCGCTCCAAGATGGTTGGCCCCCGCCCGAAGTAGACATCGGCGGGCGTCAGATTGTTCAGGCTTTCATGATATCGCTCGTGATTATAGTAACGGATAAACTGGCCGATCTAATGCTCGAGGTGCCAAGATAGATAAGAAGGACTGGAGGGATGTCTCTGGGATTGTCGCAGAAATCCTGCAGTCCCGGGCGTGGCGTGATGAATACCCAACTCCGACAGCGTGGCTGGAAGCAGCGTCGGAGGTGAGTGGATACAGTTCAGCGATCCTGAGGCGCATGTGCGCTGTGAGGTCATTCCTGGAGAATGTGAAGGACGATTTTGGCGCGCCGCAAATTCTAACGGACAACACGACGCGTGCACCAATTGCGACGATGGAGATACTCAAGCGGGTTCATGATATTGATGCAGGGAAAGCCAAAGAACTGTTCGATAAAATACTTCTCGGCAAAGTATCGCATCGCGAGGTTCAGGCTACATACCAGGATATGCTGGGGCCTTCGCCGTTTTCAAAAGGTCCGGGCCAGGGCCCGATGGGACTGCCACGGGACAGTGCGACCAACTTGTCCATGGGCAACAAGTTCGGCAAACGCGCAGCACACGAGTTCCTTCAGGCTGCTGCCGGAGCTATACAGAACAAGCTGCAGGTTTTGACGCAAGACGCGCAGGCGCGTTTCTATTTTCAGCAATTCAAATTCAACTTTGCCTCCCCTGATGCAGTGGCGCTGCGCTTGAAAGGAAATGGCATTGAATGGATCGACGCTTTTGACATGCGCTACATGACCGGTGCTCTCCCTCGTCGGAAGCGCAATCAATTGCTGGCGGAGGTTGCGTTCGGGGCCACGTTCTTCCGAAACTACTGGGTCATCATCGAAAAGCGCGGGGCGCTTGCGCAGTCCCTTGCCAAGGATGCTCGTTTTCTGGAGCTGCATTCAGTCGGCGTTGCGGAGTTCGAGCTTGAGAAGCCGGAAAAATTACATGTGCTTTTGAGGCCAGAACTGCCTGCGGAACCCGACCGTCAGGCAGTAGGAATTACTGACGTAATGCAGCAGGGAATTCCGGACCTTGTGAGCTTCTAAAACAAATGGCTGGCAAAATCTGCCAGCCATTTTTCTATCCGTATTCTGAAAAGTTCAACGCAATCAGTGTATTAATCGCGAGGTAAAGGAGTCCGGTGCTCAAGCTCCAGTCTCACTTTATGTGTCACTGAGTCTCACTTTATGCGTCAAAATTCTCATTTTATGTGTCACCCTACAACAAGCACTAGATATCAAGGTTGCCCACGTTCAATGCGTTGTCCTGAATGAAGTTACGACGTTCTTCTACAACATCCCCCATTAGTTTGGAGAATATCTCATCGGCTGTGTCAGCTTGGCTGACCTTCACCTGTAGTAGCGAACGTACGTCGGGGTCGAGCGTGGTTTCCCAAAGTTGGCCCGGGTTCATTTCGCCTAGGCCCTTATAGCGCTGGATAGCCAGACCCTTGCGGCCAAACGCGAGCAGGATGGCCAGCATCTCAAGGGGCGTGCCAACGGATTGGGATTCATCCTTGCGAGAGATCGTGATCGGCTGCTCGAACAGGCCCCGTACTTCGCCCATGCGCTTGTGTAGCGACCTGGCTTCCTGGCTCTCAATGAAATGCGCATCGATCTTATGCATATCGATCACGCCGCGTACCTCATGGGCGAAACTGTAACCGCCGTCGTCTGCTGCGTCACCGCTCCAGCCGTTTTCTTCTTCTGTGGTTGCAAGTACGTTCAGGCGTTTTGCGATAAGGTCCGCCATGGCCTGCCTGCCAACCTGATCTTCGAGAAGCTTTTCATCAAAGCCGCCTAAAAGAGCCATGGTTTCGATGAGATTGGCATTATAGCGCTGCGGTACATTTGACATGGTAGACTTGATCGCCCGCGCTTCGGTCGCGAGATGTTGGATCTCACCACCCGCGTGTTGGTTGCCGTTGCTGTCGATGATCACCACGTCTGAGGTACCTTGATTGAGCAGGTATTCATCAAGGGCCTTGTCGTCCTTGAGATAAACCTCGGACTTGCCGCGCCCAACCTTATAGAGTGGGGGCTGCGCAATATAGAGATGGCCCCGCTCCACAACTTCAGGCATCTGCCGATAGAAGAAGGTGAGGAGGAGTGTCCGGATGTGTGCGCCATCCACGTCAGCATCGGTCATGATAATGATTTTGTGGTAACGGAGCTTGTCTGCGTTGAAATCCTCGCGCCCGATGCCGGTACCAAGGGCCGTGATCAGCGTGCCAATCTCGTTTGACGCAAGCATGCGGTCAAATCGTGCGCGCTCGACGTTCAGGATTTTACCCCTGAGCGGTAGTATGGCCTGGTTCTTTCGGTTCCGACCCTGTTTGGCAGAGCCTCCCGCACTATCACCCTCCACGATGAAGATCTCTGAAAGGGCCGGGTCACGCTCCTGACAGTCAGCCAGCTTGCCGGGGAGCGACGCGATGTCGAGCGCCCCTTTGCGGCGCGTTAATTCACGTGCTTTCCGGGCTGCTTCACGGGCTGATGCCGCATCGATGATCTTCTGGATCACCATGCGGGCTTCGCCCGGATGTTCGCCGAACCATTCTGAGAGCTTTTCGTTCACTAGCCCCTCAATCGCAGGCCGTACTTCAGACGATACAAGCTTGTCTTTGGTTTGGCTGGAAAACTTCGGGTCCGGCACCTTCACAGACACGACAGCTGTGAGGCCTTCGCGGGCGTCATCGCCAGCGAGCGATACCTTGGCTTTTTTGGCTAGGCCGCTTTCGTTGACATAGTTGTTGATCGTTCTGGTCAGCGATGTGCGGAAGGCGGCCAAGTGTGTACCGCCGTCACGCTGCGGAATGTTGTTGGTGAAGCACAGTACATTCTCATGATAGCTGTCATTCCACTGCAACGAAATTTCCGCTGTAATGCCGTCCTTCTCGCCTGTGATGGTGATGGGCTCACCAATCTGGCTTGATTTGTTGCGGTCCAGATATTTCACAAACGCAGTGATTCCGCCTTCATAGAATAGATCTACCTCCCTTACGTCCGCATGGCGGTTATCGCGAATAAGGATGTGAACGCCGGAATTGAGGAATGCGAGCTCGCGGTAGCGGTGCTCAAGCCGGTCGAAGTCAAACTCAACAAATTTAAAAGTGCTGAGCGCAGGCATGAAGGTGACGGAGGTGCCCTTTTTGCCTTCAGAATCGCCGACAACTACGAGATCCTCAACAGGTTCACCGTGTTCAAAGCGCATGTAATGTTCTTTGCCATTCCGCCAGATCCGGAGATCAAGCCAATCTGACAGCGCGTTGACAACAGAGACCCCCACACCGTGCAGGCCGCCGGAAACTTTATAGCTGTTTTGGTCGAACTTTCCGCCTGCATGCAGTTGGGTCATGATGACCTGTGCAGCCGACACGCCTTCTTCCTCGTGGATGTCGGTTGGAATGCCGCGGCCGTTATCGGTAACTGTGCAGCTGCCGTCCGGGTTGAGGGTCATGGTTACCAGATCACAGTGGCCCGCCAGCGCTTCGTCGATCGCGTTATCGGACACTTCGAACACCATATGGTGCAGGCCGGAGCCGTCTTCAGTATCCCCGATATACATGCCAGGACGTTTGCGCACGGCATCAAGGCCTTTGAGAACCTTAATCGAATCGGCGCCGTACTCGTGTTCTGGCGTATTTGTCATTTCGTCACTCATGCCTTTGACCCTTCATCCTCTACTGGAGCGTCGGTTGGATCGAACCATCGCACACGTCAAAAAATTCTGCCCGGCCTTCCAGCGCCTCAAACAGGCTGCGGTCGGTTCCGGTTAACCAGCACTGACCACCAAGTGAGGCCAATGCTGCAAAAAGCGCGGCCCGACGGCTTTCGTCGAGATGCGCTGCAACTTCATCCATCAGCATCAAAGGCGCCTGGCCTTTCATTGCTGATTGTAACTTCGCGTTTGCGAGCACAAGCGCCACAAGAAGCGCCTTCTGCTCGCCTGTTGAACACAGGTCCGCCTGCATGGCTTTTGGCGCATGCGTGACAATAAGGTCCGTTTTATGGACCCCTTCACCCGTGCGACCATTGGCCATATCTCGCGCGCGTAACCCTTGAAGCTTTTCCCTGTAAAGGGTTTCAGCTTCTACGGCAGCCATGCCGTCGGCAAGCAGGCCTTCAAGCCAGCCGTCAATCGCGAGCTCGGCCTTCGGAAACGGACCATCTTCTGCCGCTTCGAGCTGTCCGGCGAGTTGCCCCGCGTAATCAAGCCGCGCTGTTGCCACAGCGACCGCATGTTCGGCCATGCGCGCTTCAATAGCGCTCAGCCAGGCCGCGTCCGCATGCACACCACGGTCACTCAACAGGCGGTTACGTTCGCGCATCACGCGCTCATAAGCCCCAACCTGACGGCTATGGTCAGGGTAGAGCCCCAAAACCAGGCGGTCCAGAAACCGTCGCCGGGACGAAGGTCCTTCAATAAACAGCCGGTCCATTTGTGGCGTAAGCCAGGTTACGGCCCATCTGTCACCAAGCACATTACTGCTTGAAACTGTCTGTCCATCCATTCGGACAATGCGCTTTCCGGCGCCGTCCGGGGCATCGGTATCCTGTCCCGTACCAACTTTGATATCGTCACCCGAAACACCGAGCGTGGCGGCCACAGCCCAAGGCTGGGAGCTGCCCTGCCGGGCGACCTCAGCGACACTCGCTTGTCGTAGGCCCCTGCCTGGGGCCAGAAAACTCAATGCCTCAAGCACATTGGTTTTGCCTGCACCATTATGCCCTGTAAGCACCACAAGGGGTGTAGTGCCGGATGTGGCAATAGAGGCACGTGTATAGGAGCGAAAGTTTGTCAGCATCAGATTTCGCACATAAACGCCGCCACTCACCTCGGTGCTCCAGGCCCTTGCTGCATCAGCCATGGCAAGTCACCAGCATCAGCACAGGCAGTATGGATTGGCGTTTCAATGCTTAAGCTCATCAATTGGGTTCAAAGCCAATAGGGCCTCATCAGACCCGCATCGGCATCAGAACATATAGGGCGCCTTCATCGACCATGTCGCGAAGTACGGTCGGCGCGGATGGGTCGGCCAGGAATACCTGCACGGTGTCACCTTCAACCTGCGCGAGGATATCGAGCAGATAACGGCTGTTGAAACCGATCTCGAGTGCATCAGCACCATAAGATGCGGCCAGCTCTTCTGTCGCGGTCCCGCTGTCAGGGCTGTTGACCGAAAGTGTCAGTGTATCTTTGGCGATGGAAAGCTTAACCGAGCGTGTCTTATCTGAACTGATGGTGGATACCCGGTCTGTTCCTTCAGCAAACAGGCGGCAGTCCATCTCGAGCATCTTGTCGTTGCCCTTTGGGATCACGCGGCTGTAGTCAGGGAAGGTACCGTCGATCAGTTTTGATGTAATCACTGCACCGTCATAGGCAAAGCGGATCTTGGTGTCTGAAAGCGAAATCTGGATATTGCCTTCTACCTCGTCAATCAGCTTGCGAATTTCGCCGACCGTTTTGCGCGGGATGATAATACCGGGCATACCTGCCGCACCTTCAGGTACATCCTGCTCAACTTGTGCGAGGCGGTGACCATCGGTCGCAACCGCACGAAGCGTGGACCCATCGTCTGTCGTCGCGACATGCAGGTAAATACCGTTCAGGTAATAGCGGGTTTCTTCAGTAGAGATCGCGAAGCGGGCCTTATCGATCAGACGCTTCAGCTCAGCGGCGGCCAGCTCGAAGCGGTGCGGCATATCGCCTTCGCTCATCACCGGGAAATCTTCTTTGTCGAGGCAAGCGAGTGTAAAGCGTGACCGGCCAGCCTTAACAATCAGGCGATCATTTTCTTCCGCGGTCAGCTCGACTTCGGCACCGTCAGGCAACTTGCGCACAATATCGAACAGGGTGTGCGCGGGCACTGTGATAGCCCCGCCTTGCGAAACGGATGCGCTCGTGCGCTCGATAATTGCAATATCAAGGTCTGTTGCTGTCATCGACACTACATCGCCGTCGGCCTCGATCATCACGTTTGAAAGAATGGGGATGGTATTCCGGCGCTCTACAACGGACTGTACGTGGCCCAGTGTCTTGAGAAGGGAATTCCGTTCAATAGTGACTTTCATGGATAATTCTTCTTATCTGACTGTTGCTTCCGACGCTGGTAAATATAGCCCCCATGTCGGACACTCCCGCCTCGTTGCTCCTGCCTGTTTGGGGCACTTGTCCCCTGCTACCAACCGCCTCCCAGTTAGTGGCACAGAAATGGGCGAAATCCACCCGGAACAATGAGGATTTATTTCATAGGGAACAATAGCGATTTTGACGCCTAAACCAAACGAAAAAGCGCCAAAAAGGCGCTTTTTTTTATACTTCAGAATCTGAGGAAATCAGCCGAGTCGCATATCTGCTTTTTATCCAAGTTTGACCAGCTTGTTCTTAGCCTTCAAGGAGCCGCCCGAGCCGGGTGATATCCTCGTCTAGCTGGCTGTCATCACGGCGCAGGTCCTCAATCTTGCGGACGGCATGCATCACTGTAGTGTGGTCACGTCCGCCAAAACGTCGTCCAATCTCGGGCAGGCTGCGGCTGGTGAGCTGTTTCGAGAGATACATAGCGATCTGGCGAGGACGCGCGATGGTGCGTGCACGGCGCTCAGATAGCATTTCGGCAAGCCGCAGGTTGAAATAGTCGGCCACGGCGCGTTGTATCTCGTCAATCGTCAGCTTGCGATCGTTGGCGCGAATAAGGTCCTGCAGTACGTCACGGGTCATATCCATTGTGATAGGACGGCCCACAAGGGTTGCATAAGCCAACACGCGGTTGAGCGCCCCTTCAAGCTCCCGCACGTTTGAGGTGATGCGCCGCGCGAGAAACTCGAGAACCTCTGCCGGTACTTCCACATTCTTCGATTGCTCGGCCTTGGACTGCAAAATGCCTAGGCGCAGTTCATAGTCCGTGGGGTGAATGTCAGCGACAAGGCCCCATCCCAAGCGAGATATGATGCGTTCCTGGATGCCTTCAAGGTCGGTTGGCGACCGGTCCGCGGTGATCACCACCTGGCAGCGGTTGTCCACCAGCGCGTTGAAGGTATGGAAGAACTCTTCCTGGGTGCTTTCTTTGTTGGCAATAAACTGAACGTCATCGACCATCAAAAGATCTACGGCCCGGAATTTCTGCTTGAAGGCATGCGTGTCTTTAAACCGAAGCGCCGCAATGAACTCGAACATGAATTTTTCAGCAGAGATATAGACAATGCGCTTGTTCGGGTTGTTGCGTTTTGTCTCCCATGCGATGGCATGCATCAGATGCGTTTTGCCAAGGCCGACGCCGCCATGAAGGAACAGTGGGTTGAAGGCAACATCATCCGATTCCGAGATGCGTTTCGCTGCGGCGTAAGCAAGCTCGTTGGATTTACCAACAACAAAACTGTCGAAGGTATATTTGGGGTCAAGCGCAGAGCTCTCGTCTGCGCGACTGCCAACAGTTGCAGGGCTATGTGCGATGGAGGCGTTTTCGCCAGCTGAAGCCTTGTTGCCATTTGGGCTTGCTGCCGCGCTCGTGCAGAGGCGAATACTCAGCGCTTTGACCTGCGGGTCTTCAGCGGAGAAGAAATCTTTGAGCCGCGGCGCGTAGTGGCTCTGAATCCAGTCGCGCACAAATTTTGTTGGTGCAGTAAGTTCGGCGGTGCCACCGTCGATGCCGTTATAACCCAGTTGGCCGAGCCATCTGGAGAAAGCGTGTTGACCAAACTCTTGTCTGAATTTTTCACACACGCGCGGCCAAGGCGACGCGTCGAACTTCTCGTTCAGCGTGGATGCAACCCCCCCGGTAGCCCCCATGGTATTATGCTCCCTCTGTGACATCGGGCAAAAACCCCCTTACTCTGAACAATTGTCGTCCCGATGCCGGTTCCACATATGCATGACACAATTCCTGCATCACTGACGGTTATGCAGCTGCCCAAAAAGAGGCAACGCGCCAGTCAGGGCACTTGCGGTCCCGATCTGTTATTCTCAAAAACGGTGGCGTGATCCCAGCTCAAAATATTTGTACTGTCTGGGGCCTGAACCACATCCGGACTGCTCTCTCGGAAGAGAAGGTTGGTTGTCCGACCGGCCCACCGCGTAAGGACGGAATGTACAGCCGAGCACGCGCGGTCTCAACCGATTCTATCGCTTGACAGGAATAAAATTCAAAGCCCTATGGCGCGATTCAGAGCGGTACACAATATCTTGATTCATGCCGCTTTCATGCCTCTGGGTGTGCATGGTTTGTTCTTCGGTTTGTATACAATAAAAAAGCCGCACCGGAAGGGTGCAGCTTTTTTCAACTCGTGCCGGGCGTGAAGCTCGGCGAATCGGTCAAATCTGATTTATGCGAGCGCTTTAACGCGAGCAGACAGACGAGAAACTTTGCGGGAAGCCGTTTTCTTGTGGAGAACGCCTTTTGTTACGCCGCGCATGATTTCTGGCTGTGCGCTCTTAAGTGCTTCACCAGCCGCAGATTTATCGCCAGCTGCAATCGCTTCTTCCACTTTGCGAACAAAGGTGCGGATACGGCTAACGCGGGACTTGTTGATCACGCGGCGACGTTCGTTTTGACGAATGCGTTTCTTGGCTTGTACTGAATTTGCCATTTCTTCTAACCTTTTTAGGACTGCGCCTCAAAAACCGTCCAGCGCGACACGTCCACATTTTCTATCGTTCTAGGGCCGCAAGCAAATTAGGCGCGACCGCTATTGAATTCGAGGTCGGGTCTATATACCGCTTCGTACCGTGCGTCAATAGGGGAAGGCCATAAAACTTAGGGTCTTGCTGGTCTTCCACCCGGCTCATTCCGCCTTTAGCAGTTTTTGAACTGCGGCTGGCGTTTCTCGATGAAGGCGTTCATGCCTTCTTTCTGGTCTTCCGTTGCAAACAGCGAATGGAAAGCCCGGCGCTCAAACAAGAGGCCTTCGGCCAAACTGGTTTCAAGCGCACGATTGGTCGCTTCTTTTGCCAGCGCAACACTTGGGGTGGATAGGCCTGCGATAGCACCGGCGACTTCCAGAGCGCCGTCCAGCATGTCTTCCGTTGGAAGAATGCGGCTTACAAGCCCTGAACGTTCTGCCTCAACCGCGTCCATCATGCGTCCGGTGAGCATCATATCCATAGCCTTGGATTTGCCCACGATGCGTGTGAGGCGCTGTGAACCACCAATGCCCGGAATCACACCAAGCTTGATTTCGGGTTGGCCAAACTTGGCATTTTCAGCGGCGATAATGAAATCACATGCCATAGCAATCTCGCAACCGCCACCAAGCGCATAACCGCTTACCGCAGCAATCACAGGTTTGCGCACGCGCGCAAACACACCGTTGATATTGCCAAACATGTCGTTCTTCGCAACGTCAGCAAACGTCAGTTCAGCCATTTGTTTGACGTCTGCGCCTGCTGCGAAAGCTTTTTCGCTGCCTGTCACGACAATTGCGCCCACATCATCATCTGCATCTAGCGCGAGAAGCGCTTCCCCCAGTTCGCTCAGCAACGTGCTATTAAGCGCATTGAGTGCGTCGGGGCGGTTAAGCGTGATCAGCCCAACCCCTTCCTGCTTATCGAGCAGAATCGTTTCAAAAGTCATCAATCAGCCTTTTCTTGATCCGATCTCGGTCGAGACTCCTACTGCGCTCACGCCTGTTTGAAAAGACCTTTATGCGAGAGGGCCGAAAAGCGGGAAGATATGGTCATTCCTGGGGTTCGAGGCGCAAGATGATGCGCTTGGTGTTTGCGCCGTCTTTCGGTGTTGAGAAGACCAGGCGATTCTCTTCCCGCGCACAGGTCATGTCACTTGTACTTGATGTACAGGCCCAGCCGAGGCCGGTGAGTGCTTCATTATAGGCCTGAAGCGCGGCCGAAGTTGTGACGCTCAGGTTCAAGACAAACTCAGCGACAGTGCCACTAGGCGTGTCGAAAATAACGGGCTCGCCGTCAATCGATGTCACCATGGATAGCTGCGGCACATCGGGCAGGCCCTCTATGAATACATCCTCGGCACTAGCGGCTGATGCAAAGCAGAACAGGAGTAGAGCAACGTGTCGCATAAGATCCTCTGTTAACAGGTAAAGCTTCAGGCCCAGCCCTAGCTTTGACAGGTGCCGCAGAAGAAGCTGGAGCGCCCTTGCTGAACGATTCGCTCGACCGTACCACCACATCCCGGCTTAGAACAGCCCTCGCCTTCACGGCCATAGGCTTTGAAGCTGTGCTGGAAATATCCGAGCTCTCCGTCAGTGCGGGCATAGTCCTTGAGGGTGGAGCCACCGGCTTCGATCGCTTCATTCAGCACATCCCGGATAACGGGGACGAGCCTTGAAGCGCCCTCTCCGGTTACAGAGTGCGCAGTGCGCGCAGGGTGAATGCCAGCCCGCCACAAAGCTTCGCACACATATATATTGCCAAGGCCTGCAACCAGCTTTTGGTCAAGCAGCGCAGCCTTGATGCTGCTTTTGCGCCCCGTGAGGCCTTCATTCAGTACGTCAGTGTTGAACGCGTTTCCAAGCGGTTCTGGCCCGATGTTCTTTATAAGTGGGTGGGTCGCCATATCTTCCGACGTGGTGAAGGTAACCATGCCAAAGCGGCGGGTGTCATTGTAGAAGATATGATCGCCGCGCTCTGTGACGAGAATGATATGGTCGTGTTTTCCCGGTTCAGGCACATCAGCGCCAGCGGGAGTAATTGTCACCCGGCCCGACATGCCCAGATGCAGTATGACAATAAGGCCGTCCGTGCATTCGATAAGGATGTATTTGGACCGGCGGGTGAGCCTTTCAACCTTGTTATCCGTGAGCCGCGCACTGAAGTCTAAAGGGATGGGGATGCGCAGGTCCGGGCGCCGGGCAACCGCACTTTTTATCACGACACCCTCAAGTACGGGCGCGAGGCCACGGCGGACAGTTTCTACTTCAGGTAATTCGGGCATTTTGTCGCGATCATTTCTATATGTAAAAGGATACTGGTATTTTAAGCGTGTGCTGCGCTATGGTCCGCCAAATTTAGCGCATGTAAAGCAACAAGGTACATGGCAGATGTCAAGCGGCAACAAAGAGACAGTGAGCAACGCGAAGAAACCGGTAGCAGATATGGCTGGTGGTGAAGCGACCACAACGCATTTTGGTTTCAAGACTGTTGAAGAAAGTGAAAAGGCGTCGCTCGTTCGCGGTGTTTTCAATTCGGTCGCGGATCGCTATGACATCATGAACGACGTGATGAGCGCGGGCGTTCACCGACTGTGGAAAAACTCACTGATCGATAGCCTTAACCCGCGACCAGACATGCACCTGCTGGATGTTGCTGGCGGCACGGGCGATATAGCTTTCCGTTTTCTTGAGGCCTCAAGGGGCGGTAACGTAGCTGTCTGCGATATCAATGCGGAAATGCTGCGGGTTGGCCGTGTGCGGGCTGAAGAACAGGGCTATGGAGACCGCGCAGAATTTGTTTGCGGGGATGCGCAGAAGCTGCCGTTTGAAAGCCGCTCAAAGGATGCCTACACAATCGCCTTCGGCATTCGGAACGTGACCCGTGTTGAAGAAGCGCTCGTTGAGGCTTACAGAGTTTTGAAGCCGGGTGCCAAATTCTTCTGCCTTGAGTTTAGCCCGCAGGTCGTGCCGGTGTTGCAGCAGGGCTATGATGCCTACAGTTTTAACATGATCCCGAAAATGGGTGAGGTGATCACGGGTGATGCTGACAGCTATCAATATCTTGTCGAATCGATCCGGCGCTTCCCAAGTCCGCCACGGTTCGCCGAGATGATCAAAGCGGCTGGTTTTGGCCGCGTATCGTGGCGGACAATGTCTGCAGGTGTTGTTGCCATTCATAGCGGCACGCGGCTGTAACGGCGACGAAGGGGACCAGCGTGCGTACATTTTGGCATCTTATCCAGCTTTTCCAGCTCGCGGCGGGGCTCCGTCGTTTTGGTGCTATTCGTGCGCTTTCCGGCATTGATCTGGTGCCTGCATGGGCACCACGACTGTTGCGCGTTACCACCTTTTATATTCCTCGCAAACGGAACCTACCGGTAACTGATGGCGAACGTTTGGCGGCTGCTCTTGCTGCGATGGGGCCAGCTTACATCAAGCTCGGTCAAACATTGGCGACACGCCCTGATCTTGTTGGCCGCCCGATTGCAGACGGCTTGACAACGCTCCAGGACAACCTACCGCCTTTCCCGTTCAAGGCCGCGAGAGCGATTATCGAAACAGAGCTCGGTGGAACGCTGACGGATCATTTTCAGGAGTTTGATGACACACCGATAGCTGCGGCGTCTATCGCGCAGGTCCACAAGGCTGTCACCACGGCTGGTAAGCCGGTGGCAGTGAAGGTGTTGCGGCCCGATATCGTGCAGCGATTTACCCGTGACCTCAGTCTTTTCGAGTGGCTGGCGGGTGTAGCTGAAGCCAAGGTGCGTGAGGCGCGCCGCCTGAGGCTCGGCAAAATAGTGGACAAGATCAGAGAAACGGTGCTGCGCGAGATGGACTTCCGGCTGGAAGCTGCCGCAGCGGCTGAGCTTTCGGAGAATATGTCCGGCGAAGCGGGATACAGGTTGCCAGCCGTGGAGTGGGAGCTGACCAGCAAGAGCGTCCTGACGCTTGAGTGGGTCGACGGTATCCGCCTCGTGGACAAAGCCGCGCTGGAAGCCGCGGGGCATGATTTGCCAGTACTTGGTGAGCGGGTTGTACAGGTGTTTCTCACTCAGGCTCTTCGTGACGGGTATTTTCACGCGGACCTGCATCAGGGCAATCTTCTGGTGCAGCAGGATAGCACCATCGTTGCAGTTGACTTTGGCATTATGGGGCGCCTGTCTGCAGAAGAACGGCGGTTCCTGGCTGAAATTCTCTATGGTTTCATCAAGCGAGATTACCGTCGCGTTGCCCAGATCCACTTCGACGCGGGTTATGTAGCTAAAGACCAAAGCCTTGAAGAGTTTGCGCAGGCGCTGCGTTCTATCGCAGACCCCATTATGGACTTGCCGGTTGAGGAAATTTCTGCGGGGCAATTGCTTGCCCAGCTTTTTGCCACAACCGCACGATTCTCTATGGAAACCCAGCCCCAGTTGCTTCTGTTGCAACGTACGATGGTGATGGCTGAGGGTATGGCGCTTCACCTGAACCCGCAAGCCAACATGTGGCAGATATCAGAGCCGGTTATCGAAGCGTGGATACGCACCAACCTCTCACCCGAGGCCCGCCTCGCAGATGCGATCAATAATCTACCCCTTCTTGTTGAGCGCCTCCCGGCGCGCCTTGAGCGCTGGCTAAATGATGAAGGCGAGCCGAGGCGGGACACGGGCCTGGACCGGCCTGTACCGCAAAAGCGACCCTCGCGAATATATCCGTTTGGGTTTGGCCTTCTTGTGGGTGCGGTTCTGGTGAAAATCCTTACCTCTTAAGTCCTCTTGCGCGTCACCGGGAATTGAGGGAGACTCAATGTTTCCGTTAGGGGAGGTAACCATGGAAAAATTCATACCTTTGGCCCACATCGTGGGGCGTGTTCTTCTGGCCGTTATTTTCATCATGGCGGGCCTGAATAAAATCACAGGCGACGTCGCAGGTACCATGCAATATATGGAATCGATGGGCGTGCCGGGCTTCCTGTTCTGGCCAACAGCCTTGTTTGAGCTTCTGGCGGGTATTGCTGTTCTGATCGGGTTTCAGACCCGCATAGTAGCCTTATTGCTTGCAGGCTTCTGCGGCCTTTCCGCCCTGCTGTTTCACATGAATTTTGCGGACCCCATGCAAGCAGGCATGTTCATGAAAAACTTCACCATGGCCGGCGGATACCTGATGTTGATGGTGGCAGGCGCCGGTGGATACAGCTTGGATTCGAGAAAAATCTCTGCAGACTAGTGCTCTGAAAAATTCAGGTAAAAGGCGCTTTTCCGTTTGGATTGGCGCCTTTTTCTTAGGCTGACGGTAGGCGGAATGATTGCGGCACCGTACAAAGATGCCTATATGATCCAGAACAGTATCAAACGTTAATCCGGCATATGGACGCATCTAAATGCTCAAAGGCAAACGCATACTTCTGATCATTGGCGGCGGCGTCGCGGCCTACAAGTCGCTCGACCTCGCGCGGCGTTTGATGGAACGCGGGGCCAGCGTGCGCGGTGTGCTGACCGCAGGTGGCCAACAGTTTATCACGCCACTATCGGTCGCGAGCCTGACCGGGGATCAATGTTACACGGACCTGTTTTCGCTCAAAGATGAGGCGGAGATGGGACATATTCGCCTGAGTCGGGAGGCAGATCTTGTTATTGTTGCACCGGCAACCGCTGACTTGATGGCAAAGATGGCCAACGGCATAGCAAATGACCTAGCGTCTACCATCTTGCTTGCGACAGACAAGCAAGTGATGGTCGCGCCTGCGATGAATGCCGAGATGTGGGACAATAAAGCCACCCGCCGGAATGTGGATACTCTCAGGCGTGACGGTATTTTAATGGTGGGGCCGGAAGCGGGCCTTTTGGCTTGCGGTGAAGTGGGTGCTGGGCGGTTATCTGAAGTGGTGGACATCGTGGCTGCCGTTGAGATTTTTTTTGGTGGCGTGGGGAAGCCTCTCGCTGGCAAACATCTGATTGTGACGGCGGGGCCAACCCATGAACCGATCGACCCCGTTCGCTATATCGCGAACCGATCATCCGGGCGGCAGGGTTTTGCGATAGCCGAAGCGCTTTCCGGCCTTGGGGCTTCGGTCACGCTTGTGGCTGGGCCAACCACTGAGGAAACACCAGTGGGTGTTCAGCGCATAGATGTTGAAACCGCGCTGGAAATGCAAGCGGCGGTGCAGGCCGCTCTGCCAGCCGATGGTGCGGTATGCGTTGCGGCGGTCGCGGACTGGCGCGTTGAAAATGGCGGTACGCAGAAGCTCAAGAAATCCAAGGAAGGCTTGCCACAGTTCACTTTCGCAGAAAACCCGGACATCCTGAAAGGCTTGGCTGGTATGACGACGGGTCGTCCGGCCCTTGTGGTGGGCTTTGCGGCGGAAACCGAGAATGTCATTGAATATGCAAGCGCAAAACGTGAGCGCAAAGGCTGTGACCTTATCGTGGCGAATGATGTGTCCGGAGGCACGGGCATCATGGGCGGCCTTGAAAACGAGGTGCACCTCATATCAGCGGATGGTGTTGAGAGCTGGCCGCGGCTTGGAAAGACTGAAGTGGCGATAAGGCTTGCCCAAAAAATTGCCGATAAACTCAAAAAATAATCGATATCAAGGATCAGGGGATTATGAGCGCGAAAGTAGCGATCAACGTAGTAAAGCTGCCTCACGGGACAGACCTTAAACTGCCAAAATATGAAACCGCTCAAAGCGCCGGCATGGATCTCTATGCCGCTCTTGCGGACGGTGAAACGGTGACGCTTGCACCGCTTGAACGCGCGATGGTCCCAACGGGCCTTGCCATGGCGCTGCCGAACGGCTTTGAGGCGCAGGTGCGTCCGCGCTCCGGTCTCGCGGCCAAAAACGGCATCACCTGCCTCAACACGCCAGGCACAATTGATGCTGATTACCGCGGTGAAGTGAAGGTGATTCTCGTCAACCTCTCCAACGAGCCATTCACTGTTGAGCGTGGGATGCGCATCGCACAGATGATTATTGCACCTGTTACTCAGGGTGAGTGGGTCGAAGTTGAGGTGCTCGATGAGACTGAACGCGGTACCGGTGGTTTTGGGTCTACAGGCACAAAATAGGGGAAACGGTCTTGGCTGAGCAGTGGCAATGTCCGAAGTGTGAACACACTGAATTTGATACTGATGAAATTACCGCGACCGGGAGTGGGCTTTCAAAGTTTTTTAACGTGCAGAACCGCAAGTTCACGGCCGTGACGTGTCGGCGGTGCGCTTATACCGAGTTTTACCGGGGGGAGACCAGCGCGCTCGGCAACATTGTTGATTTCCTGGGTAATTAGGCCGCAATGGATTTAACCGACGAACAACTGGAGCGATACGCCCGCCACATTATCCTCAAGGAGGTTGGTGGCGCTGGGCAAATGGCGCTTTTGCGCGCGCGCGTTCTTGTAGTAGGAGCCGGTGGACTTGGGGCACCGATGCTGCTTTATCTGGCGGCGGCAGGCGTTGGCACTATTGGCATCGTTGATGACGACAAGGTTGAGCTTTCCAATCTGCAGCGGCAGGTGATCCACACAACAAAAGATATCGGGAAAGCGAAGGCAATGAGTGCTGCTGAGAAGATCGCGGCGCTTAACCCGGACGTGAAGATTGACATCCATGCGGTGCGGCTGACGGACGATAACGCGCAGGACATCATCGACGCCTATGACATCGTTGCAGATGGTACTGACAACTTTAAAACCAGGCACCTTGTGAGCGACACATGCGTTACGCTTGGTAAAACGCTCGTGTCAGCAGCGCTTGGGCCATATGAAGGCCAGCTCGCCACCTTTAAGCCTCATGCGGGCGAAGGGTTGCCGTGTTACCGCTGTTTCCTGCCAGAAGCACCGGGCGCAGATGCTGAGCGCACCTGCGCTGACTTCGGTATACTGGGAGCAGTGGCGGGTATGGTTGGCACTATGCAGGCGCTTGAGGTACTTAAAGAAATCACCGGTGCGGGTGAAAGCCTTGCGGGTAAGATGGTGCTTGTTGATGCGCAAAGTATGATGGTCCGCAAGATCGGCTTGCCTAAAGATCCGGCGTGCCCAAGTTGCGGAGCGAAATAGATGGCCAGTAAACGCCCCATGACACTCATGATGATCTCTGCCGGGGCGGAACGTGTTCATATGGCGCTAATGACCGGCGCTACGGCCGCCGCGATGGGACGACCCGTTACCTTCTTCTTTTCCAAGGCTGCGGTGCGGTTTGTTGTGAAGGCTGGCTGGGCAGCTATGCAAACAAGTGAAGGTGAACCCGCACCAGAGATGGACGCGGCACTTGATGCGCGCGGTGTGGCGGATACAGAAGTCCTGCTCGACGGAATAGCGGCACTGAATGTGCGGTTTGTGGTGTGTGACAGTGCACTGCGTGAATATGATATTGACCCCACCACTCTTATTGCGCGACCTCAAGTCGAGGTTGGTGGTCTAGCCGAGATCATTGAAAAAGGCGAAGGCGGCGACTGGCTGACGTTCTGATCTGGTTTCCTCTTAAATCCGAAGTCTCAAAACGGTGCGATGCGCCACGTTACAGGCCTGCGCATGTTCGGCTGATTAACATCCAAGTGTCACCCTCTTGTCATAAAAATGTTACCATGGTACATTGATAACATTATTTCACAGAGAGCGAAAAAGCGATGAAGATCGAGCGGGTACAGACTGGCGTGCGCATGGAAAAGCAGCTGGTGAAGGTCCTCAAAGGCACAGCGGAGTATCTCGACATGTCCCTTGGTGACCTTCTTGAAGGCATCGTGCTGCACGCTTTTGATGGCAATGACCCGGTGTTCTCCAATGAGACGCGCGCCAAGATCGCAGCGCTCAAGAATATCTACGGGTGCACGCTTGACGCGAGCGTGAGCCATAGGCTCACAGAGTAAGGAGGCAAAACAATGAACGACCTGAATCTATTTCGCACATTCGAGAGCGGCGTATTGTCACGCGAGGCTTTCAGCCACAAGGTTCATGTGCATTTGGCGTGGATCTATGTTTCGCGTTTTACACTGACAGAAGCGATTGAGCGGTTTCGCGCAAGGCTGATCAACTGGGCGAAGCTAAACGGTGCAGACGGCCTCTACCACGAGACTATCACCTGGGCGTATCTGATGATCATCAATGAGCGACAGCGGCGTGGTGCACACACAGATTTCGAATCGTTTTTGGGTGATAATGAAGACCTGCTGGCCAAGCCGTCAGTGCTGGAGCAATATTATACCCGCGAAACGCTAGATAGCGACTATGCTAAACATCATTATGTGATGCCGGACAGGGCGCTCAAAGCGGCCTAAGAGGCCTAAGGGGCCCTTAGCTTACACCGCGAGGGCGTTCCTGTCCGTAGGTGCCAAGGATACGGACCCGCTTGGTATGGAAGCGAAGTTCTTCCATGGCACGGTGTACGTTTTCCATGCCTTCATGGCCCTCAATGTCGGCATAAAACTCTGTGGCGGTGAAGCTATTCGATTCGTAATAGCTCTCAAGCTTGGTCATGTTCACGCTGTTGGTGGCAAAGCCGCCAAGGGCTTTATAAAGGGCTGCCGGGATATTGCGGACCTCAAAGGTGAAGCTCGTCATCACGGGTCCTTCAATCTCATCCACGGCAACCGGTGTTTGCGAAAGCACGACGAAGCGCGTTGTATTATGTCCCTCGTCCTGAAAGTCTTTGCGCAGAATTTTGAGCCCGTGCACTTCAGCCGCCAGTTCGCTGGCAATGGCACCAAGCGTTGGGTCACCTACTTGTGCCACATGTTTAGCGGAGCCTGCGGTGTCTGCAAAAGGCAAGCGCTCGAGCCCTAGCGCGCGCAGGTTTTTGCGGCATTGCCCTATAGCTTGTACGTGGCTTGTCACGCGGGTCAGCGTTTCTTCGCTCGCACCCTTGTGGCACAGAAGGCAGTGGCGAATGGTCTCAAAATGCTCACCAATAATATAAAGGCCACTGTCTGGCAGCAGGATATGAATATCTGCCACGCGGCCGGCGGTTGAATTTTCAATTGGAATCATTGCAAGCCGGGCAAGTCCGTTTTTTGTAGCGGCAAGGGCATCCTCAAAACTTGGGCAGGGTAATACCTCCATATCTGGAAACTTGGCCAGGCATGCCATGTGGGAATAAGCACCCAGTTCGCCCTGGAAGGCGATCTTGTTTTCAGCGGCACCCTTGGGCGCTGTTGGCTGGCCTGTCATGATATTTTACTCACCCGGAAATTTTTGAAACAAATGCAAAGACCTTGTGCCAATGCAATCCGGTCAAGTCAACGCGCTAAGTGGCTGATTATGGCCCTGTGCGCTTATGCCTCATGGAAAAGAAGTGAAAAAAATGCTGTTTTTTGCCAATAGGTGCGAAAATGGTGCAAATGACGACTTGAAAATCAGGGTCATGAGCGGCTATTGTCGCGCCCGAATTACCGGTCTGCGTCTGTCAGGGAAATCTAGGGGCGGGCCATTGTTATCCAGTTGCTCGCCTGCAAGGAGAAGAGCCTGTGTCCTTAGAATCGAATAAAGTATTTGCGGCTGTTCTTTCGTCTGCCCTTTTGATCATGGTGATCTCAATGGTGGCCGAAAGCGTTTTCCACGAAGAACACGCCAAACCAGCATTCACCGTTGAAGTCGCTTCAACGGATGCTGCGGAAGAAGTTGTGGAAGAAGGCCCGTCGCTCGCTGAGCTGCTGCAGACCGCAGACGCGAGCAAAGGCGAGCGTCAGTTCGCCAAGTGTAAGAGCTGCCACACGGTAGAAAATGGTGGTCGTGATGGTACTGGCCCAAATCTCTATGGTGTTCTTGGCCGTGACGTTGCTGCGACTGATGGCTTTAGGTATTCCGGTGCGCTGTCAGAACATGGCGGCACATGGACGTATGAGTTGATGAACGAATGGCTCGCTAGTCCGAAAAATACGGTTCCTGGTACGTCCATGGCGTTTGCAGGTATCCGGAAAGACGAGCAGCGTGCTGACCTGATTGCGTATCTTCGCACTTTCTCTGACAACCCACCGGCTTTGCCTGAGGTAGTTGCGGAAGAAGAAGCTGCTGAAGAAGCAGTGGATGGCGATGCTGAAATGGCCGAAGAAGGCGCTGAAGAGGCATCCAACTAAGAATTAGCTTCGTTCAAGGGAGCGGATTGGCGGTGGCCCTATTGGGTGCGCCGCCTTTCTTTTGAGGATAGCTTGGTAGACCTAAAGCCTGCGATAGCCCAGGAAGGCGGGGCCTGCCTGCGGCTTTCTGTCCAGATCGGCTTGTACCCATCCGGTTACCTCGTCTACAGGGTCGATTGTAACAGCCATGTTGGTGGCGTTCGCGTGCAGAAGATGCACCCCGTCAATCATCCACCCCACATGCCCGGGGAAAAAGGCTAGGTCGCCCCGGCACGGTTTCTCATGGGCCGACAGCGCACGCCCGAGGCTTCTTAACTGCGGGCCACTGTCACGCAATACCCGGAAACCAGCATGGGCGAGTGTCAGTTGGATAAGGCCGGAACAGTCGATGCCCAATTTCGACCGGCCACCCCAAAGGTAGGGTGAGCCAATAAATTGCTCTGCCACCGTGACAACATCCTCATCTGCCTCAGTTTTGCCAATGGCGGTCAGGTGCTTCTCAAAAACCCATCCTTCAAACGCTGTTTCTGCAAAGCCGTTTTCAACCGGGCCCGGTAGTGTGAGGTATGCTCCCATGGGCAATATGACCTGAGGCTCTGACTTGAGGGATGGCTCTAGGTACACATGGGTAAGGGGTGCGCTTACCCGGTGCGTGGGCAGTACCTCAAACTCGGCAATAGCACTTTCTGTGACCCACCCCATATAGCCGTCAATAATTGAGGCCATGAACCACCAGCCCGGGATCTCCGCAAGCAATTGCACAGGTTCACCATAAAGCACTTCGCTTAAGGTCTCAGACGTACTTTCAGGTTTTACCTTGAGGGCGGTGACCGGGCGGATGACGACCCCGTCGATCTGGGTAGCCTTTACTAGCCGCGAGGATGTGGAGAGGTAATCTTCAGGATCATGTAGCGCGGGCAGGCCAAAAGAATGAAGCAGGTCATTCATAGTCGCCCATGTCCTCGTCAACGAGCTTTTCTGCCGCCAGGATGCGGTCAGATACTTCGCTCAGATATACAGCACCTTTCACCGTGCGCTGCACCAGCACATTGCGGCGGTCGCTTTCGTCCCGTTTGCGCTTGATGAGGCCCATACGGCCCAGTGTATCAAGGGCGCGGGTAATCACCGGCTTGGTTACATTCATTTTGGCCGCCAGACCCCGCACAGTGTGTGGATCTCTGGTCATATAAACTGTCAGGAGAAGGGTCATTTGCCGCATGGTCAGGTCAGGAGCGTCTGACCGCACACCGTCAAGGTTTGCGGTGTGCCAGATTTTCAACATGCGCGGGTTCGTTTTCTCGGCCACTGTATCCGTTCCTTTACCGGAATGATCCCCGAAAACGCTACACGGGATTGCTCTAAAGACTGCCTGTTTGCACCCTATGCGTCAAGCTTCAAGAAACTTTTCAAGGCGTCAAAGCTGGCGCGCAGACCCTGCGCCTCGCCACCTTTTGGCCGGCCCGGTTTGGCAGCAGGCATCCAGGAAAAGACATCAAAATGCACCCACGGCACAGATTTCTCCACGAAACGCTGAAGGTAAAGCGCGGCAGTGATTGACCCGCCAAACGGACCATCTGCAGTATTGTTCATGTCGGCGATTTCGCTCTTAAGCATGGCATCATAAGGGCCCCACAGCGGCATGCGCCACAGCGGGTCCTGCTGGTCCGTCGCAGCCTTTTCGAGCGCTGCCCAAAGTGGGTCATGGTTGCTATAGGTCGCGGGAAGGTCGGGCCCCAAAGCGACGCGTGCGGCGCCGGTAAGGGTTGCAAAATCCATCAACAGATCTGGATTGTCTTCGCAGGCGAGCGTTAGCGCGTCACATAGCACCACGCGGCCCTCGGCATCCGTATTGCCAATCTCGACAGAAAAGCCCTTGCGGGTGGCGATCACATCGCCGGGGCGATAGGCATTACCACTCACGGCATTTTCAACGGCGGGGATCAGCATGCGGAGCTGCACTTTAAGGTCTGATGCCATAATCAGGCGGGCTAGCCCGAGCGCGTGGGCTGCGCCGCCCATGTCCTTTTTCATGATCAGCATGCCGGATGCCGGTTTGAGGTCCAGTCCGCCAGTATCGAAACACACGCCCTTGCCAACAATGGCCAGTTTTGGTCCTCTATCGCCCCACCGGAGGTCAATCAGGCGAGGTTCCCGGCCTTCGGCTGCAGCGCGGCCAACAGCATGAATAGCGGGAAAGTTTTCATCAAGCAGGTCTTCGCCTACTGTTGTGGTGCAGCTTCCGCCAAACTCTTCCGTCAGAGCCTCGGCGGCGTCCTGCAAGTCAGCGGGCCCCATGTGCTCCGCTGGAGTGTTGACAAGGTCGCGCACCAGACAAATGGAGGCAACAAGTCGTTCGATTGCTTCAACGTTGGTGCCTTCTGGTAGGACCAACGTACGTGGGCCGTTGTTCTCATCACTGCGGTAGCGGTCGAAGCGATATTGTGCCAAGCACCAGCCGAGTGCGGCTATCTCGCATTCGCCTGCAGCCGTGCCTTCCAGTGCGTACGCACCCTCACTCAGGTTTGCGGCAGCGTCAGCGAAACTCCAGGGAGTAAGCGATTCGCCGCCGGTGCCGATGAGGACAGCTTCCACACCTTCCTTGCTCGGTACACGCAAGAACTGACCCGCGTCAGCGTTAAACCGGGAGGCTTTGGCCCAGGCCCGGATGTCTTTTGATTGTTGTTCAAGGAGCTCAGCACTTACGATGCGAACGGGTATGGCTTTCGCATTGTGTTTGATAGTCAAAAGAGTAGGCGTTTGGGCCATGATGAGCTCCTGATGGGCGGTGTGTGTGAGTTAGGCTTCCGGCGCAATGGTGACCTTGAGGCCGTCCATCGAGCCATCTACCTCAATCTGGCAGGATAGCCGTGAAGCGCCATCCTGGAAGTGCTCACTATCTTCCAGAAGATACTGCTCGTCGTCTTCCATCGCTGGCAGGTCAGCATAATTCCCCGCATCCACATAAACATGGCAGGTACAGCAACTGCAGCAACCGCCACAAATGGCGGCAAGGTCGTCAAAGTCATTATTGCGGATGTTTTCCATAAGGGAGAGCCCCTCCTCCGCTTCGATCGTTTGGGTTTGACCGGCGAGGTTGGTCACGGACACTTTAACCATACTAAATTCCTAAATCTGACAGGGTTGGCCGTTGGCTTTGCTTTCATATAGCATTTCCCGCGCAATAAAAAAGAGTTGATCCCCTTATCTCTTGATCCAGATATCTTTGAGGCGCTTATGCTGCCCAGCTTCGGCGTGCGTGCACAGGAGGGTGGATTTCCAAACCTACCTAAGCCAGACTACCGTCGTTGTTTTGCGATGCAGCGATACTGTATTGAGGAAAACCGATGACGGGGGATGAAAATGAAGGCTTTGCGTGCGGCGGTGTCGCTATTGTGGATTGCGGTGCTTGCGCCAGTTTCGGTGCTGGCAGAGGGCGCGGGTGCAGAGCAAGAAACCTTCACGCTATATAGCGGGCTATCACTCATCGACGGTACTGGCACGCCCCTGCAGGCAGGTATGGCGATCCTCGTGAAGGGTGACCGGATTATCAAGATCGGGCCGTCGGCGGAACTCACAGCTACGATGCCTGAAGACACCGAACAAGTGGATGCAGGCGACTGGTATGCCCTTCCAGGCCTCATTGATACGCATGTGCATATGGCCACGATGCCGAACTTGCCAAAGGCTCGTGCGCTGATGCGGCGCTATATTTATAGCGGTATCACAAGCGTGCGGGACATGGCGGGTGATATGCGCGCCCTTGCTGAGCTGGCACGTGAAAGCAGGCTCCAGAAAATCCCTGCACCAGACCTTTATTATTCAGCCCTGATGGCAGGCCCAAGCTTTTTCAAGGACCCAAGGCCGGGGTCAGCTGCCGAGGGTGAGGTTGCAGGCCAGGTGCCATGGATGCAGGCGATCACGTCTGAGACCAATATGACAGAGGCCGTAACTCTGGCGCGCGGTACATGGGCAACGGGAATAAAAATTTACGCGAATTTGCCGGGTGAGGAGGTCCGCCGAATTGCCTCTGAAGCGCAACTTCAGGGCTTTAAAATCTGGGCGCACAGCATGGTGTTTCCCGCGACGCCGGGTGAGGTGGTGGGTGCAGGGGTGGATGTTATTTCCCACGTGTGCAGATTGGCGTGGGAGCTCGCAGACGAAAAACCGGCTGAGTATCACCACAGCGTAGCACTCCCATACGGTACGCTGGACCCGTCGGATGACCGGCTGAAGGCACTTTATGACCGGATGAAAGCGCAGGGTACAATATTGGATGCGACCTTGTGGCTTTACACGCACCTTGAAGAGCGCCGCAAAAACAGGCCCGCTCGCAAGGCAGGGCCAGCTATATGCCCGCCGGAATTCGCGGCAAAGCTGACCGCCTTTGCCCATGCGCAAGGGGTTGAGATTTCGACAGGCACGGACGTGGTGTTGCCAGCGGGTGCTGCCTATCCTGCACTATTTGATGAACTTGAAACGCTGGTGGGGGGTGCAGGTTTAACGCCGCTTGAGGTGATCCGCGCGGCGACGCTGAACGGTGCGCGCGTGGTTGGGCTTGAGCATGACCGGGGCACGCTTGAGGTGGGCAAGCGGGCTGACATACTGTTTGTTAGCCAAAACCCCGCAGAGGATATCAAAAACCTGCGCTCCGTAGTGCTCACGGTAAAAGGTGGCAAGCCATACTCGCGCGCAGATTATGTGCCGGTTACGGAAGAAGAATTAACCAACTAATAATGAAGGGTCTGCGCACAAACCGCAGCTCGGGAGAGGGAACTGACAATGGTGGATTTTGACAAAAGTACCGGGTTTGCCCGGCGGGACTTTCTGCGCCTGAGCATCGGTGCTGCCAGTGCTTTGCCTTTGATGGGCGCAAGCTTTTCTGCGCTGGCAAATGCGGACCGTTACACAGGCCTGCAGGATATCATTCTGATCAATAATCTTGGCGGCATTTCGAACCCCAACCTCCGAATGTTGCCAAGCGACAAGAAGGCCAACCCGGTCGCTGGGTCAAAGGCACTTAGCCTTGATCCACGTGCACTCAGGGATGCTTTTGCGTCCGGCACAACCGCCGTGAACCAGACGCTTGGGTATGTGGCAGGGCCAGAAGACCCGTTTGAATATACCGTGGGTGAGATCGCACGTTGGAACCGCATCATAAATCATCATAGCGACAAACTTTTGAAGGTGTGGACAGCAGCAGATATCGAGAGGGCAAAACGCGAGGGTAAGATCGGCATCATCATGGGTTTCCAGAACAGTGCCATGATGGGAGACAATGCCGAGCGCGTTGACATGTTCGCAGGGCTGGGTGTCAAGGTTATCCAGCTTACCTATAATGGCCGCAACCAGCTTGGCGACGGCAGCATGGAAGCGGAGAACAAGGGCCTGACGGAGTTTGGGCGAGAGGTTGTAGCGCGGCTGAACGCGACCAACACAGTTGTGGACCTAAGCCACTCGGGTGAGCAAACCTGCCTTGACGCAATTGAGGCTTCAAGCCGCCCTATTTGCATTTCGCATACGGGTTGCCGTGCGCTTGCTGACCTGCCACGAAACAAGACAGACGAAGAACTGAGGCTGATGGCGGACAAAGGCGGCGTAGCGGGCATCTACTTCATGCCTTTCCTGAAGGAAGACAGTTTCCCCACAGCCGAGGACGTGGTGCTGCATATTGAGCATGCCATCAAGGTATGCGGCGAAGACCATGTGGGCATTGGCACAGACGGTGGCACCACGGCCATTGACGATATGGCGGGTTATCACAAGATCATTGATGACGAGATCAGCCGTCGCCAGAAGGCGGGTATTTCAGCCAAAGGTGAAAAGAAAGGTGTTGTACCCTTCATTCCCGACATTCAGGGGCCGGGCCAGTTCCAGCAACTTGCCGACATGATGGCCGGGCGCGGGCATTCATCTGGACGGATTGAGAAAATATTGGGTGGTAATTTCCTACGCTACTACCGGGATATCTGGGGCGGTTAAAAAAGGGGCCGACCCCGAAAGGGATCGGCCCAGATACACCCATTTAGTGGACAGGGTGTGAGGGACAAACTTTATTCAGCAGCCTTGAACTGAGCGGTCTCGGTCGATTCGCCCATGGCTGTGGTTGATGCGGTGCCGCCACTGATGGCTTGGGCCACAGCATCAAAGTATCCTGTGCCAACTTCGCGCTGGTGGCGTGTTGCGGTGTAACCGTCTTTCTCAGCAGCAAACTCTGCCTGCTGAAGCTCGGAGTATGCTGCCATGCCGCGGTCGCGGTAGCCGGTCGCCAGCTGGAACATGCCGTGGTTCAGGCTGTGGAAACCGGCAAGGGTTACAAATTGGTACTTGTAGCCCATGGCACCAAGCTCACGCTGGTATTTGGCAATGGTTTCCTTGTCCAGGTTGGCTTCCCAGTTGAAGGACGGCGAACAGTTATAAGCCATCATCTTGCCGGGGAATTCTTTCTGGATCGCTTCGGCAAATTTCTTCGCGTCGTCAAGGTTTGGCGTTGAGGTTTCCCACCACAGAAGGTCAGCATGCTTGGCGAAGCTGAGGCCACGTTTGATGCAGTGATCAACACCGGCGTTCAGGTGATAGAAGCCTTCTGGCGTGCGGTTGTCACGGTCGATGATGAACTCATGGTCACGCTCGTCAATGTCAGAGGTGATCAGCTTGGCGCTCTCGGCGTCGGTGCGTGCGATCACGATCGACGGTACACCGCAAACGTCAGCGGCCAACCGTGCTGCCTGCAGGTTTTGCTCATGCTGCTGGGTTGGGATAAGTACTTTGCCGCCCAAGTGGCCGCACTTTTTCTCGGCCGCCAACTGGTCTTCAAAGTGAACACCAGCAACACCGGCCTCGATGAAGGCTTTCATGATCTCAAAAGAGTTCAGTTTGCCACCAAAGCCAGCTTCAGCGTCAGCCACGATGGGCGCGAACCAGTCGCGCTGAACACCACCTTCGGCATGCTCGATCTGGTCGGCGCGCTGAAGGGTGCGATTGATGCGGCGCGCAAGTTCAGGTGCTGCGTTTGCAGGATAAAGGCTTTGGTCAGGATACATGGCGGAAGCTGTGTTGCTGTCAGCCGCAACCTGCCAACCGGAGAGATAGATTGCCTTGAGGCCCGCACGAACCATCTGCATGGCCTGATTGCCAGTCATGGCACCGAGCGAGTGCACATAGTCTTCCGTGTTCAGGAGGTCCCACAATTTGCGCGAACCGCGATCCGCGAGCGTATGTTCGATTTTGAGGCTGCCACGCAGGCGCTCCACATCTTCAACCGTGTAGTTCCGCTCAATATATTTGTAGCGGTCCTTGGGGGTGTTCGGGATCAGGTCTTCAAATGTCTTACTCATGGGTACTCTCCTTCTTAATCCAAGGCCCCATCGGGGGGTAGCGTTGGGCAAATTTGTCTAAGGGTTATTTGATCAGCTCATAGGCCGGGGTTGTGAGGAATTCCTCGAGCTCGTCCTTGAAAACAAGGTCGAGGAACAGCCGACCGGCCTCGGCCAACCGGCTGCCCTCGACAAGGTCCTGGCCTAAGGACGCTGTCAGTTTCGCGATCTCATCGTCATAGAGATCACGAACCAATTCTTCTGAGACGGTGCGGCCGTCTGAAAGCGTGGCGCTCAGCTTTAGCTGCTGCCATATCTGCGTGCGGCTGATCTCGGCCGTGGCCGCGTCTTCCATCAGGTTATAAAGTGGCACGGCGCCGCGACCCTGAAGCCACGCAGCAATATATTGGATACCCACGCGGATGTTTTCGCGGAGGCCTGCTTCAGTGCGTTCGCCTTCGTGCGGGGCAAGAAGCTCTGCCTGCCCGATCTCCACATCAAGGCGGGTGCGGTGGATCTGGTTCTGGTGCGGCATCAGGCGGTCGAAAACATCCTTCGCAACAGGCACCAGTGCCGGGTGTGCAACCCAGGTACCGTCATGGCCGAAGCTTGCTTCGCGGTCCTTGTCGGCACGAACCTTCTCAAACGCAGCGTCATTTGCGGCCTCGTCACCCTTTACAGGGATTTGGGCCGCCATGCCGCCCATGGCATGTGCTCCGCGCCGGTGGCAGGTGCGGATGAGCAGAAGCGAATAGGCTTTTAGAAATGCTGTGCCCATGGTCACCTGCGACCGGTCAGGCAGCAGATAGGCAGGGTTTTTCCCGATGCGCTTGATATAGCTGAAAATATAGTCCCAGCGCCCGCAGTTGAGGCCCACAATATGGTCCTTGAGCGCAAAGAGGATTTCATCCATCTCAAAGGCGGCAGGCAGAGTTTCAATCAACACCGTGGTTTTGATTGTGCCGTGTGCCAGCCCCAGCGTTTTTTCCGTGTGGGTGAACACCTCGTCCCAAAGCGCGGCTTCCTTGTGGCTTTCCATTTTTGGCAGATAGAAATACGGGCCGGTGCCCTTGTTCAGGAGTGCTTTGGCGTTGTGGAAGATATACAGACCAAAATCGAACAGAGAGGCCGAGATCGGCTCACCGTCCAAAAGCGCGTGACCTTCAAGCATGTGCCAGCCGCGTGGGCGTACTTTCAAGACGGCAGCATTTTTGCCCATCTGATATTCTTTGCCCGACTTGGGATCGGCGAATTCAAGCTGGTCCCGGGCATAATCATAAAGGTTAAGCTGCCCGTCGATCATGTTTTCCCAAACCGGCGCGCTGGCGTCTTCAAAGTCTGTCATGAAAACATTGGCGCCAGAGTTGAAGGCGTTGATCATCATTTTACGGTCAACCGGACCAGTGATCTCTACGCGGCGATCTTTCAAATTCTCCGGCGTGCTGAGGATTTTCCAGTCGCTTTCGCGGATGTTTTTGGTCTCAGGGAGGAAATCGGGCAGCTCGCCAGCATCAAATCGCTTCTGGCGTTCGGTGCGTGCTTGCATCAGTGCCGTGCGGCGTTCCCCGAACCGGAGTTCAAGGTCTGCGACAAACGCAAGAGCATCCTCGCTGAGTATCGTCTCATAGCGATCACGTGAAACTGCGTTGATCTCGAGCGTCGAGGTGCTTTCAAGGCGTTTGGCTGCTGCTGACATCTGAACTCCTTCCCAGAAACAAGTAACTTTATTGCGTTCAGCAGCATTCATATTTCACATTATTTCGTCCGTTCAAACAACAATTGATACAAAAAGTGTTCTTGTGTATGCTTTTGTAAATGTAAAAATGTCGATATGTAAATTTTGTAAAATATTGAGAAACCCATGGTTGAAGCAGCAACAAAGAAGATATTTGCAGGCCCTCGCATACGGCGGCTCAGGCGTGAACTGGGGCTTAGTCAGTCGCAAATGGCGGCGGCGCTTGCGTTTTCCACAAGTTATCTCAATCTGGTAGAGCGCAATCAACGTCCTGTTTCTGCTCAGTTTTTGCTGCGTCTGGCAGAGGTTTACGACGTTGAGCTAACCTCCTTTGCCGGTACCGATGAGGCGCGTGCTTTTGCAGACCTCTCGGAGGTACTTGCGGACCCCATGTTCAAGTCCATCGGCCTGTCGCGCGGCGAGATGCAGGACATGGCGGACGCCGCACCGAAGGCCGTGGAGGCATTTACACTTCTTTACAAGTCGTTTGAGCAGGCCCGGCATAACGCAAAAGAGATCTCCAGCCAGTTCGCGGAACGCGAGGGTGGTGAGGTTGATTCTATCTTTCCGGTGGATGAGGTGCGGGATTATATCCACGACCGAAAAAACTACTTCCCCGAGCTTGATGAAGCGGCAGAGACGCTGCACGACGAACTGGGCCTCAGCCGTGATGATGCCTTCATGGTGCTTTCAGGCAGGCTTGATGAGGAGCACGGCATTCGCGTACGCATCATGCCGCATGAGGTGATGCCTGAAACCCTGAGGCACTTTGACTTGCACCGCAGGCAACTGCTGGTGAGCGAGATGCTGGATGCGCCTGCGCGGGTGTTCCAGCTCGCTTTCCAGTTGGGCATGCTTGAGCTCAGGCCCATGATCCAGCGGCTGGGTGACATGCACTCCTGGCAGACGGAAGAGGCGCGACGGCTTGTGCGCATCAGTTTGGCTAACTATTTTGCTGGCGCGCTTTTGATGCCCTACGGGCGTTTCTTGCGGGACGCAAAAACCCTGCGCTATGATATTGAGCACCTTGGCCGCCGTTTTGGCACCAGCTTTGAGCAGGTATGTCACAGGCTTACCACGTTGCAACGCCCCGGTGAGCGTGGCGTTCCTTTCTTCTTTATCCGTGTAGACAAAGCGGGCAACGTATCGAAGCGTTTTTCTGCTGGCCGCTTCCATTTCTCCCGCTTTGGCGGGACGTGCCCGTTGTGGAATGTGCACGATACCTTCGCGAATTCAGGCCGGATCGCCACCCAGATCATCCAGATGCCGGATGACACCACCTATTTCTCGGTCGCGCGCACTGTCAGGCGCGTCGGGGCGGTTTATGGTCAGCCGGACCAGCAACTTGCCATTGGTCTTGGATGCGACATTGCTTACGCAAGAGAGCTTATCTATGCGACCGGCCACGACCTTGAGACATTGGACGCCACACCTGTGGGGCCAAATTGTCGGTTGTGCGAGCGGCCCGCGTGCCCGCAGCGGGCCAACCCGCCGCTCACCCGCAACCTTGTGCTCGACGAGCGTTCTCGTGGCATATCGGCATACCGTTTCAGCCAGGAATAAATCTAGCTGAAACATTGTTTCAGGGTAGAGTAATAATATTTCAAGAAATTCCGGCGGCTTTCTGGGGCTTATTTGATTCTTGAAATAATCTTGCTCACAATTTCGCCATTTGCCGTTGCCAAAATGGGGCGTCACACGTAGCGTGTGCCGCAAATGATAAACCACTCTTTGTGAGGCCCGATACATCATGAGTACCAGCGTTCTTGACCTGTTTAATATTGGCATTGGCCCATCAAGTTCCCACACGGTGGGGCCGATGAAAGCAGCGCGTGAATTTGTTGAGAAGCTGGATGAAGACGGCAAGCTTGAGAACACTGCGCGGCTGGTAACAAAACTCTACGGTTCTCTTGGTGCTACCGGGCGGGGTCACGGCTCTGATGGTGCCGTTATCCTCGGCTTGTTGGGCGAATGCCCACGTGCCGTGGATGTGGAAGGTATTCCTGATCTGATCGCCGGTGTGCGGTCAGGCAAAAGCCTCAATCTCATGGGTAAAAAAGCAGTGCCGTTTGAAGAGGACACAGACCTTCAGCTTCTGCCGCGTGAGCAACTGCCATTTCACCCCAACGGTATGGAGTTTTGGGCCTACGGTGCGGACGGTGCTGAGCTTTCCCGCGCGATCTATTATTCCATCGGTGGTGGCTTCATTGTGCACGAAAACGAAGCCAAAAAAGACAAGTTCGTTGAGGAAAAGGTGGCGTTGCCCTACCCGTTCAAAAGTGGGGTTGAGCTTCTGGAGCATTGTGCAAAAAATGGCAAATCTATCTCGGCCATCATGATGGCGAACGAGAAGAAGATGCGCAGCGTGCAGCAGATCAGGGCTGAGCTGCTTGAAATCTGGAGCGTGATGCAGGAATGCGTGCGCCGGGGCTGTAGCCGGGGCGGAGAGATGCCAGGCCTCAAAATCAAACGCCGGGCGGCTTCGCTCTATCGTCAGCTCGCCGATAGGCCTGAAACAGCGCTTACAGACCCGCTCACCATTCTGGACTGGGTGAACCTCTATGCCCTTGCGGTGAACGAGGAAAACGCTGTTGGTGGCCGCGTGGTCACCGCACCCACGAACGGTGCTGCCGGCATTGTGCCCGCGGTGCTGCATTATTATGCGCGGTTCATTCCCGGTGCGAATGACGACGGTGTTGTGCGTTTCCTTCTCACTGCTGGTGCAGTTGGCAAGTTGTTCAAGGAAAACGCTTCCATCTCTGGCGCGGAAGTGGGCTGTCAGGGTGAGGTTGGCTCAGCATGTTCGATGGCGGCTGCAGGGCTCACGGAAGTGCTTGGTGGCACACCTGAGCAAGTGGAAAACGCGGCGGAGATTGGTATGGAGCATAATCTTGGTCTTACATGTGACCCCATAGGCGGCCTCGTGCAGGTGCCGTGCATTGAACGGAACGCCATGGCGGCGATCAAGGCAATCAACGCTGCGCGGCTCGCGCTTAGGGGTGATGGCAAACATTTTGTCTCGCTCGACAAGGTAATTCGCACCATGCGCTTGACCGGACGCGATATGCGCTCAAAATATAAAGAAACGGCACGCGGCGGATTGGCTGTTACTGTGCCGATTGCAGCAACGGTGGTTGACTGCTAGGCGCCTATTAAAACTGAAGGGGAGAGCGGGATGGAAAGTTACGTTAAAGGCGATACTTCGGACCCGCTCCTTCATGCCACCATCGGCGAAGTGTTGCGCCAGACCGCAGAAAAATTCCCCGATAACGAAGCGGTTGTCTTTGTAGACGACGATATCCGCCTGACATGGGCTGAGCTGTATCATGACGCGGAGGCTATTGCCGCCGGGCTGCTTGCGCTCGGGCTGGAGCCGGGGGACCGTGTCGGTGTCTGGGGGCCAAACCGCATTGAGTGGGTGCTCGCGCAGTTTGCCACGGCGCTCGCCGGGCTTATTCAGGTGAATATCAATCCGGCCTACCGGCTTTCCGAACTTGAGTATGCGCTCAACAAGGTCGAGTGCAAAGCACTGATCCTTGCGGACCAGTTCAAATCCTCCAACTATGAAGAGATGCTGCAAACGCTGGCGCCTGAGCTGCCGGACTATCCGCACGGCAGACTGGATGCGGAGCGCTTGCCCCATCTCAGGTTCGCGATCACCATGGCGGATGAGGCACCGGGCGGGTTTTTCTGTTTTGCCGATATCGCAGATTTTGCCGAAGACGAGCACTATGAAAAACTGGCGTCTATCACACCTTCCCTGAAGGCGGATGATGCGATCAATGTGCAGTTCACCTCCGGGACCACAGGCTCGCCAAAAGGCGCGACACTCACGCACGTCAATATCCTCAATAACGCCCGGTACTGCGCTAAGGGTATGAGCCTGAGTGACCAGGACCGGCTTTGTGTGCCGGTGCCGCTTTACCACTGTTTTGGTATGGTGATGTCTGTGCTCGCGTGTATGACCGTTGGCGCCACGCTGGTGTTTCCCGCAGAAGCATTTGAGCCCAAAAGCGTGTTGGATGCAGTTGCGCAGGAACGCTGCACAGGCCTTCAGGGCGTACCAACCATGTTTATCGCAGAACTGGCACACCCTGATTTCAAAGGTTATGACCTCACGAGCCTTCGTACCGGCATCATGGCAGGTTCACCTTGCCCGGTGGAGGTGATGAAACGTGTGATCTCAGACATGCATATGAGCGAATGCACGATTGCTTACGGCATGACGGAGACGAGCCCCGTGAGCTTTCAGACCGGGCTTGATGACCCCCTTGAGCGGCGAACGTCTACCGTGGGGCGTATCCACCCGCATGTAGAAGTGAAGGTGGTTGACGAGGACGGACATATCGTACCCCGAGGCACACAGGGTGAGCTGTGCACGCGGGGTTATCTGGTGATGCAGGGGTATTGGAACGATGAGGAGCGCACCGCTGAGTCGATTGATGAAGACGGTTGGATGCATACGGGCGACCTGGGGGTGATTGACGAAGAAGGTTACTGTCGTATCACCGGCCGGGTGAAGGATATGGTTATCCGCGGCGGCGAAAATGTGTACCCTCGCGAGGTGGAAGAGTTTCTCTATGGCCACCCGGATATTGAGGACGTGCAGGTTTTCGGCGTACCTGATGAAAAGTTCGGCGAAGAGCTGTGCGCCTGGGTCCAGCTCAAGGACGGCTGCCGTGGAGATGCGGATAACATCAAGGCCTATTGTGATGGCCAGATCGCGCATTACAAAATCCCGCGATACATTCGTTTTGTTGACGAATACCCGATGACCGTGACCGGAAAAATCCAGAAATTCGAAATGCGCAACACCATGATCAAGGACCTTGGCCTCAAGGTTGTGGAGACTGCATAGGCAGCCCAAACGTCAATCAAGCGTCGCCGTATTGCCATTCATCCGCCGTAATCTTCTCTAGAATGAGGCCTCGGGGATAAAACGAGGATGACCGGTAATGTTGCGTATGTTGTTGATTATATTTTCCTTCGCCTTGAGCACACAAGTAGTAGCGGATGCTGACGCGGAGAGCAGTATCCCGATGGCCAGGCTCTATGACGGATACGAGAAATATCTGGAAAAATCTGTCAACGATGAATTGGCGCTGCTGCCAGTTTATACGCTTACTTCCAAAGAGGTGGAACCAAGCGAGATCAAGCTTCACTTCCGCTATCAGAATCAGGAATATGCGTTTGGCCCGGAGGCGGATGGGCGGCTAAGGTTTCGCCCAACGGCCGATATGCTGGAAGCCAATCCGGTTGTTTTCAGCAACCAGCCAAAAGGCACGCTTGCCATTACCTTGAGTGTGGATGTCGCTGTCGTTTCAAAGACAAGGTACAAGGTCAGTGACCTGCACGACAGGGTCCACCAGGCTTGGGGTGAAGCCAAAAGCTTCCGCGGTGTACTTTCCGTTTTTGCCGCCAAGCACAGTGGGCTCAAGGTCATTTTCCCTGAAAGCTGCACCGACAAAAAATGGTCGGTTCTCAAAGGGCAGAAAGTCGTAGTGTCCGGTGAGGATGAAGCCGAATTTTTGCTCGACTTTGGTGACAAAAAGGTGCGCAAGGCAGACTATGTGATGCTGTCCTGCAGGCCCTACCGTTTTTCTCTCAACTAACCCCCTTGCATGCTGGCGTCGGATGTTTGAGGTTATGCTAAAGGCATCGTCAAAAACACTCCTGAGGTACAAAGCCCATGGCACGAACCTACGCCAGTTTCCCCGCTATATATGAGCTGGTGCGCGAAATTCCCGAAGGGCAGGTGGCAAGCTACGGCATGGTGGCCAGCCTGTTGCCTGGCGTTACACCACGCATCGTTGGTTTTGCCATGGCGGGGACGCCGAGGGGTGAGGGTATCCCATGGCAGCGTGTCATCAATTCCGCCGGGCAGATCAGCGAGCGTGAAGGAGCCTCCCGCCAGCGGATGCGCCTTGAGGAAGAAGGCGTGACCTTCAAAAAATCCGGCAAGGTGGATTGGAAATTGCACCGATGGGAAGGCCCGGGCGAAGCATGGCTCGGAAAGCATAACATCGAGTTTATGGACTTTCTCACCATTCAGTCGGGCTGGCCCGGGTAGCCAAAACCGCCTCAACTGTTTGACGGCTTTTCCGCTTCGTCTGCCGCCGTCGCTTCAGTTTTGGATGCCCCCAAACCGCGAATATCTTCCACAATCAACACGATCGCGGGTAGCACAAACAGCATTAGCGTGCTGGATATCAATAGGCCGGTTGCGAGGCTGACGGCCATGGGGATCAGAAACTGTGCTTGTGGGCTTGTTTCCGAGATAATGGGCAGTAGTCCAAGCGCTGTGGTGATGGTGGTGAGCGCGATAGGCCGGAAGCGCCGGAGCGTTGCGCGCACAGCCGCGTCAATCGGTATGGTGCCGGGCGTTGAAAGCTCGATGTTGTAGCGGTCCACCAGCACCACAGATGCGTTAACAACCACACCGGCCAGCGCCACAACCCCAAACATGGAAACGAAGGACAGGTCGAACCCGAGCACCATGTGGCCGATAATCGCACCAGCAATCCCAAGCGGGATAGACACGATGATGATCACCGGTTGCAGGTAGCTCTTCAGCTGGGTGGCCACAAGCGCATAGATCACAAGAAGCGCCAGCGTGAAGCCCCGCAGGAGCGACGCAAAATCCTCATTCTGTTCGCGCGACCCGCCTTCCAGTTGCCAGCGAAGCCCAGGGTGAGCCGCCATGATATCGGGCAGTATACTTGCCTGTATCAGCTCATTCACCACATTGGGCGTTGTGATGCCTTCATCCACATCTGCGGTAACGGTCAGAATGCGTCTGCCATTCACACGCTCAATTGAGGTTGGGCTGCGCCCTTCTTCAATGGTGGCAACATGGCTGAGCGGCACTCCTTCGCCCGAAGGCAACCTGATGCGAAGCTTTGTGAGTGCCGTCAGATCATGGCGGGTCTCGCGCGGATAGCGTACATAAACCTTGATCTCATCCCGGCCGCGTTGAATGCGTTGTACTTCGTCGCCAAAATAGGCCTGCCGTAGCTGGCGGGCGAGGTCTTGCGGGCGCAGGCCCGCCGCATGGCCAGACGGGGTCATGGTAAACTCAAACTGCCGCTTGCCGAGGTCAAGGCCAGCGTCAATCTGGTCAACGCCTTCGATAGCGCTCAGGCGGTCCGCCAGTTCACTTGCGGCTTTTTGAAGCTCTCGTTGGTCGACATGGGTCATTTCATAGCCCACATCAACGCTGCTCGGGCCGATGGTTGAAGCATAAGAAAGTGTTTCGGCACCCGGCACAGTACCCACGGCTTGTTGCCAGCGACGGCTAATTTCGCGGGATGAAATACTGCGTGCGTCTGTTGGCACCAGCTCAACGGTAATTTGCCCCAAATGGCTCGCGAGAGAGCTTGAGGATAGGGAGCCAGGGCCGGTAGCCTGTGAGTATTTGGCCCCGATCGTGATGGCGACAGCGTTGATAACCGTTTCCCCGGTCTCATCCTCAATTTCCTGCGCCACTTTTTTGAGCGCGGTTTCTATCTGCTCCATTGCTTCGACGGTTGCGTCAAATGGAGCACCTTCCGGGAGTGCCAGGTTGGCAGAAATCTCTGTACCTTCGATGCTGGGAAAAAACACAACACGTACAAAACCCGCACCCACAAGCGAGCTTGCAATCATAATAAAACCAACTGCGGCAGCGAGGGTCACATAGCGAAACTCACTGGTCTTGATGATCAAACGCTGAAGTGGCCCGACAGCAAAAGCATCCAGCGAGCGCGACACCTTGAGCTGAAACGCGCGCAGCATGCCTTTGGACCATCTTTTCTCATTGGAAAGGTGGGTAGGCAGGATAAGCAGCGCTTCAATGAGCGAGACAAAAAGGATAGCGATTACCGCCACCGGTATGGGCCGGGTTATCTCCGCAAACGTGCCGGTCTGGAACAGGAGCGGCGCAAAAGCGGCCATGGTGGTGAGTACACCAACAAGCACAGGCGCGAAGATGTTTTTCACGCCTTCAAAGGCGGCGCGGCGGCCCTTGTGACCCGCCTGTTGTTCAGAATAGATATTCTCCCCCACCACGATGGCGTCATCCACCACGATACCAATCACGACAATGAGCGCAAAAAGAGTGACCATGTTGAGCGAAACACCTGCGCTGCCGAAGATCAGGAAACCACCAAGGAAGCTGATTGGAATACCCATCGCCACCCAAAAGGCGAGCTTGAAATCAAGCGTGATCACGAGCATCAGAAATACAAGCGCAAAGCCAAGCAGCGCGTTGCTGGTGAGCAGGCTGATGCGGTCTGCCAGAATCTCCGTCTGGTCGCGAAAGACAATCAGCGCTTGCCCTTGTGGCAGGGTGACTGTGCCCACATAGTCGGAAACCTGACTTTTAACCAGCAGGATATCCTTGCTTTCGTTCCTTAAAATATCGAGGAAAATAGCCGGTGCGCCGTTATAGGTGTTGATAAGCTCGTCGTCCGTGAGGCCGTCTTCAACCCGCGCGATATCACCCAGCCGGAGGCTTTCTCCGTTCGCGGTGGCGCGTAATGTGATGTTGGCAAACTCTTCGCCCACGCGGGCTTTTGCATCCGTGCGCAACAGGATCTGGCCACCACCGGACTTGATCGTGCCGCCTGAAAGCTCGATAGACGATTGCCGCACAGCTTCGGCTACTTCGCCAAAGGTGAGCCCATATTTGCGGAGTGTATCCTCGCTCACTTCAATAGATATCTCGCGGGCACGAGTGCCGCGCAGGTTTACAGCCGACACCACCTCAAGCGCGAGCAGGTCACGTTCAAGCAGCTCAGCGGTTTGGCGCAGGTTCTCTTCTGCTGCTTGTCCGGTAAGCACCAACGTAAGCACATTCGAGAGCGACTGAGTAACGCTGACAATAGGCTCTTCCGCGTTGCCGGGCGGGAAATCGATCAGCGCATCGATGGCAGCCTGTACCTCGTCTTTCACGCGGTAGGCATCGATAAAATCTTCCAGCTCAAGCACAACACTCGCCCGGTTCTCAAAGGCGTATGACCGCACGCGCTCAACACCGTTGATGCCAAGTACGGCTTCTTCCACCCGGCGGGTGATGCTGTCTTCAACTTCAAGCGGGGTAGCGCCGGGGTAGGTGACGCTGACCGAGATGGTGCCAACATCAACGGTTGGGAACACCTCTGACCGCATGGTCACAGCCGTCATCAAACCCCCGACGATCAGGAAAACCATCAGCAGATTGGTCATCACCGGGTTTTCAAGGAATTTAGCGACGAGCGTTAAAAGCCCACCACCTTCAAGCTTGTCTTTGCTCATGACGGTGACCCATCACGGTTACGACCATTATGATTACGGACGGTAACCGGGCGGTTGACAAAGCTTGTGGGGACTTCCGTGGTGACTACGCCGTCGTGGGCATCAAAAGGCATGGTGAAAATATAATCGCCTGCAACATCAATAACCTGCACGTCAGTTTGGCGAAGTCTGCCGGACTGTACGGTCCAAACGGTCGTACTGGTGGCCAGCGCTGTTTGCGGCAATTGGTAGAGCGTGCCGGATACGGCGGTTTCAACATCGATCTGCACAAAAGCGCCGGGCACAATATCCATGCCTTCGGGCACTGCTGCAAAAATCGGTTGCAGCCGGGTTTTATCACTCAGCGCGCCACCAATGCTCGATATTGCCGTGTCTGTGGGGCCTGCGCCGATCATATCGCTGGAAAGCGTTACGGTTTTGCCGGGGCTAAGTTGCAGCAAGGTAAGGTCTTCCGGTGTGATGCTGGCGCGCACGCGAAGGCCATCAAGCGCATAAAGCGAACCATATTGACCATTGGCGTTAAGAAGTTGCCCCTTCTCCACCCGGCTGTCGGTGATGCGCGCGTCATAGCCGAGGCTGTATTTGGTGCGAGACAAATTTAGTTTCGCTTGCGAAACAATAGCTTTGGCAGAGCGCAATTTTGCCTCAAGCGCTTTTACCTGAGGTTCTTTGGCGACAAGGGCTGGTGCGGGCTCGCTGGGGAAAACACGTTTCCAGTCTTTAATATAGTTGCCTGCGGTTGCCTCGGTTTGCAGCAATTCCGCTTCTGCAGCCGCGACCTGCGCTTCGGCCTGTTCAAGCGCCAGCTCGAAATCCAAAGGATCAATCTCAAACAAAATATCGCTGGCGTTTACGGTCATGCCGGGGGCGAGGCGGGGGTGAATGGTTGTGACACGGCCAGATACTTGCGGGGTGATGGTGACACTGGCGCGCGCTTCAACTTCACCGGTCAGGGTCCGTTTGAGGGTATGAGCCACTTCACGCGGCGTGACGATATCGACGACCACTTGCTCGAGGGATTGGGAGACACCGGGGCCGCTGGCGCCACCGCTTCGGATCAACCTGGTGACGCCGATGGTGCCAGCCACCACCAGAACAACCAAAATCACCTGCAAAAAGCCGATGGAACGCTCCGACCCGCGTTTCACATGGAATGCCTCGATAACCCGTTTCATAGGTGCCCCTTTGTTTGTGTCGCTTCTCTATACGAGGCGAAACCACAAAAGCCGTCAAAGTTTTTTTGGAAACTGCGGCAATTGTGAACAGGAACTAGGGCAAAGAGAGCTTAGGCCAAGGGGTTACCTTGTTTTAGCTGTAGTACGCTCGGTACCAGTCTGCGAAGTTTTTAACGCCAATCTCGATGGGCGTGTCTGGCTTGTATCCGGTTGCGGCTTCCAGTGTTTCAACGCTGGCGCTGGTGTCTGGCACGTCGCCGGGCTGAAGGGGCAGGTAATTCTTGGCCGCCTTTTTGCCAAGGCAATCTTCCATAATTTCAATATACCGCATGAGTTTCACCGGCTGGCCGTTGCCAATGTTATGGATCCGCCACGGTGTTTTTGATGACGCCGCAGCAGGGTTTCCGCTATCCCAAGCTTGATCTGGGGTGGCGGGCGTATCCAGTGAGGCAACAACCCCGCGCACGATATCGTCGATATAAGTGAAATCTCGCATGTGGTTGCCGTTGTTGAAAACATTGATCGGCTTGTCGTTCAAAATGGCGTCTGCAAAGAGAAAAGGGCTCATGTCAGGTCGGCCCCAAGGGCCGTAAACGGTAAAAAAGCGCAAGCCCGTGGTGGGGATATTAAAAAGATGCGAATAGCTGTGCGCCATCAGCTCGTTTGCGCGTTTTGTGGCGCCGTATAGCGCAACCTGGTGGTCCGCAGGGTCATGCACAGTAAACGGCATGTTGGTATTGGCGCCGTAAACCGAGCTTGAAGACGCATAAACCAGATGGTCCACCTTGTTGTGGCGGCAGCCTTCAAGGATGGTGAGGAAACCGGTGATATTGCTATCGATATAGTCAAATGGCGCGTCAAGCGAGTGACGAACTCCGGCCTGTGCCGCCAGATTGATAACACCGTCAAACTTTTCGGTTTCAAACAGCGCCGCGATGCCCTCACGGTCTTCAAGGCTCATCTTAACGAACCTGAACGAGCCAGTTGGCTTGCCACTTTCTTGAGCGCCGGGGTAGATGTCCTCAGATAACTCACCGCGTGCAAAGGCCTGAATACGAGCCAATCTGGCTTCCTTGAGCGATACGTCGTAATAGTTGTTCAGATTGTCGAGGCCGACGACTTCATCGCCTCTCGCGAGCAGATAAAGCGCGACATGGCTACCAATAAAACCCGCAGCACCGGTGACGAGAACCTTCATAAAACCACCTTCTGAATTGACCACATCGCAATCTATATCACTGTTGTGACAGTTGATGGTAACTTCCCGCTAAACCACTATAAATTCAAGATTTAAGCGAAAAAATCAGTCAGAGGCGCGGGTGTAGTGGCGGCGGGGCGGGCGAAGTTTGCGCGCGGTTTCCCTGTTTTTCTCGTTATCTTTCTCTGCCTCACGCATCGCCTGCATCTCGCCGGTTTTGTACTGGATCGGCCAATGCGGGTCTTTGACCCCATAATGCGCGGCGGCCGCGCGGGTGAAGGCGGGGTTGTTGAGGTGGGGGCGCGCGAGCGCCACTAAGTCTGCCCGGCTGGAGGCAAGGATGGTGTTAATTTGTTCCGGAAGCGTAATGTTCCCTACAGTCATTACCGGAATGTCAACTTCCGCCCGGATAAAATCGGCAAATGGCACCTGGTACATCCGGCCATAAATAGGTTTTTGGTGGGGCACGGTTTGCCCGGTGGAGACATTGATGAGGTCAACATCAGCATCCTTGAACGCCTGTGAAATGACCTTCAAATCCGCCCAGTTTATGCCGCCTTCAGCCCAGTCCCAAGCCGATAGCCGTACGGAAATTGGCCGGTCATCGGGGAAAGCATCCCGCATGGCGCGAAACACCTCAAGGGGGTAACGGGCGCGGTTTTCTGCGCTTCCGCCGTATTCGTCAGTGCGGGTATTGGTGAGCGGTGAGAGGAAACTGGCGATCAGATAACCGTGTGCGCCGTGCAGCTCAACCATGTCGAAACCCGCGCGGGCAGCGCGTTCCGTGGCGCCCACAAACTCGGCCTTGATGCGGTTCATGTCATCCCGGTCCATAGCCTTAGGCGTCTGGTTGACACCGGCCTTGAAGGGGATGGCGGAGGCGCTGATAAGCGGCCAGTTGCCGGATGATTTTGGCAGGTCTGCCCCCGCTTTCGGGTGTTTGGTGGAGCCTTTGCGGCCCGCGTGGCCGATCTGCATGCACACCTTGGCACCGGAATTTTCATGAATAAAATCAACAATTTGCCGCCAGGCGTCTTCCTGTGCATCGTTCCAGATACCGGTGCAATAATCGGTAATGCGGGCGTCTGGGCTCGGGCAGGTCATCTCGGTGAACACCAGGCCCGCACCGCCCACGCCGCGCGCGCCGTAGTGCATCAGATGCCAGTCGGTCGGCATGCCGTCAGCGGCGGAATATTGCGCCATTGGCGCCACCACCACCCGGTTCGGCACCGTCATGCCACGCAAGCGAAACGGCGTGAACATGGGCGTTGGGCGCGCCTCCTGAAAGCTCATGCCACACCCCCCGGTTTTTTCGCCACACTTGCCCGAATCTGTGGCGGAATCCGTGGCATTGTGTGGCGCGAGTGTGGCGTAAAATTCGTCCTCAACTTTCGCCAAAAACCCAGCATCCCGTAGGGCTAGATTGTCCCATGTGATGCTTTTTGAGCGTGACATCAGCGCAAAGGCGAATTCATAGCGCTTTTTGGTGAAGTGGCGCGGCATGTCCTCAAACCAGCGCAAGCTCACATCCGCCGCGTGCTGGATGATCTCAACCGGCGTCCGGCGCTTGTCTTCATAGGCTGCGATGATCGCATCCCGGTCGCCTGCGTTTTCAAGCACGCTGTCTGAAAGCCCGATGGCACATTCCATCGCAAGCTTGGTGCCGGAGCCGATAGACCAATGCGCGGTGGCCTTGGCGTCACCAAGCAGGATGGTTTTACCCTCCGCCCAGGTATCACACCGCACACGGGGAAACCGCCTCCAGATCGATCGGTTGGTAATCAGGCCGTGGCCCGCCAGCTCTGCCTCAAACACTTGCTCAAGAAAACGCGCGCTTTCCTCTTCGCTCATGTTCTCAAACCCACAATTTTCATAAGCCTCGGGCGTGCATTCAATCACCCAGGTGGATTTCCCGGCCTCATACTCATAGGTATGGGCGCAGAAATGCCCTTCCGGCGTTTCCTTGAAAAAAAACGTGAAAGCATCCAGTGGCCGGGTGGAGCCAAGCCAGGTGAAATAGTTTTTGCGCATCTCAACGCTGCTGCCAAACTTTTCTGCCCGCGCGTCGCGGATAGCACTTCCGATTCCGTCGGCGGCGATAATCAGGTCACTGTCATTGAAATTCGCTTCCACCGTTTCAGCGTTCACTCGCGTGCCGAAGCTGAGCTTCACGCCCACATCGCGGCACCGCGCACATAAAATCTCAAGAAGCTTGAAGCGCGAGCATCCGGCAAAACCGTTGCCGCCAATGATGGTGCGGTCGCCGCCCTTTTCCACCACAATATCCTGCCAATAGGCGAAATGATCGCGTATCAGGTCATAACTCGCATCGTCTGCGGCAAAAAACTCATCCAGCGTTTCGTCAGAAAACACCACACCAAAACCGAAGGTATCGCCCTCAAGGTTCTGTTCAATCACCTCGATCTTGAAATCAGGCCGCGCCTTTTTGGTCAAAAGCGCAAAATAAAGCCCGCCGGGGCCGCCGCCAATAACGGTAATTTTCATCGGTTTCCCTCACTACAGTCCGCATGAAGCGGTGTGTTTTCTTCCAGTCATTCCCGGCGAGCGGCCCTGGGCGCGGGGGAAGGCAATCCAGAAAATCGGTGTCATGGAAAACCTTTCTCTTTTGGCCCTTTTGGGCATATGGACTCCCGCCTTCGCGGGAGTGACGCTTTGGTGTGCGCTTGCCTCTAACTTGCCATCCCGTGCCCCAAACCTCTCATTGACCATGGGTCTCTTCCTCTCTGTCATCCCGGCGAAAGCCGGAATCTCCTCGCCGCCGTGCCTCGCTACTTGATGAGGTTCTGGCATCAAGTGCCGGGACGACAGCGCGAGGTCTGCCGAAGCGACAGCCTGAGGTGCCGGACTATGGTGCCCCTCAGTCTTTTGGCAATACGGCGGTGGTTTCAATCTCGATTTTTGCCCGCGCTTCCATCAGGCCAGACACCTCAACACAGGCCATGGTTGGATAGTTTTTGCCCATCAGCTCGCGCCATACAGCCCCCATGCCGGAAAGGTTTGCCAGATACTCGTCCCGGCTGGTTACATACCATGTCATGCGGGTGATATGCTCCGGCCCCGCACCCGCCTCAGCAAGGATGGCGAGCGTGTTTTCAAGCGTTTGCCTAAGCTGGCCAAGGAAGTCCGAAGCCTCAAAAACCATGTCTTTTGTCCAGCCAATCTGGCCCGCAATAAACACCATGCGGCCTTCAGCCATTACGCCGTTTGAATATCCGCTTGGCCGTGGCCAGCCTTCCGGCAACAGGGTTTTCATGCACTCTCTCCGTTCTGGTCTGGGTATCTCTCTGTACCATTCTCTGTATTATTCGCTGGCCAGTTGGCCATTTTGGCCCTCATGTCATCGGGCCAGCGCAGGCTCTGGCCGGTGGCCATATCCAAATGCACCAGCACGAGGTTGCCGCTCAGCCGGGCCTCGTCGCCGCACGTGGCCGCTATCTTCAGGTGGCAGCTTGCACCGCCAAGGCGTTCAACTGCCAACGTGAATGTCAATTTGTCATCAAGCTTGCTGGGTGCATGGAAATCCACCTCGATATGAGCGGTGGGTACGGCCCGTTTTTCTACCAGATGAAGCTGACGGAAACTGAACCCAAGGCCGTCTGCAAACCAGTCCTCAACCAGATCGTTGATCAGGCCAAAATAGCGCGGGTAAAACATGATGCCCGCCGCATCAACATGGGCAAAGCGCACCTGCACGTTTTTGGAAAAAACTGGCATCAATTCCCCGGTTTCTGGTGGTTCGTTAAAAGCTGATCTGAAAATACTTTAGCACTAAATTAAATTGCCCACAAGTAGGGTCTCGGGCTTGGTCTTTGGCCTGGTTTGCGGCACGGTTTTGCCACAAGTGTAAATGCATCAGAAAAGGTGATTCGCGTGCGCGCAAACGAGGTGAGATAATGCTCATCGCACCGGACCGAGGGCGTCCTGCCTTCGGCGTATGGTGCCAGAAGTTCCCGATATCAGGAGTTCTCAATAAATGAGACTGGTCATTCTAGTGGCTGCCTTTGGTATGCTCGGTGCTACACTTGCGCTCTCCCCCACCTTTAGCCCTGCCGCGCAGGCGCAAAGCGCTACCCCACAACAACAGGGCGTGCAGGCCCAACTGGTTGCGCTGGCGCAAGCCGGGAATTGGGAGGGTTTCAGCGCCTTTGCCACGGCTCAGGTCGGGGCCGGTAACGCGGCCATGCTGGCGGGCATCGCCGACGCCATGGCTGACATGGGTCTCGCGCTGGCTGATAGTGACGATGCATCCGCCACGGCAATGACACTGGCGGCACTGGCGCTAGTTGAAGACCCCAGTGTGAACAACGCCAATGCCAGTCTCGCAGCGAAGGTTGGCAATGTGGCGGCCCAGGTGCGCACAAAAATACAGCGCCGCAACCCAGCAGGCGCTGCCGCCATTCAGGCTTCGGCGGCTCGCAGCTCGGCCAGCGGGCTATTCATTGCGTTTAATGCCGCGCCACAAACCATATCGACCTCATCCACCACCCCGGTTGTGGTGGTGCAGCGCCGGACCCCATCGCGGCCTGACACGTCTGAGGTTCCCGTGGTTACAGAGCCCAACCCGTCACAGTCTGGCAGCCCAACCTGACCAAACAGGTTGTAACCTTCCGGGCGTTTGCGGCAGCACTTGTTGCGATATAACCACATGACAGACACCTCATGCGTGTCTGTCACCGTATCGCAACATGTTATCTTTTGACTCGCCGTCGGGATTGTGCGATTTTCACATTATGTATTAATACCGTTCTAGCGCCTTTCAGGGGGCCAGTAACGTTATATAATGGAAAGAATTGGAACATACTCATGCGTATAGCCATTATGATCGCCGCTTTAGGTATTGTCACTGCGGCACCAATGTTTGCACCAACCACGCTTTTGCCGCAGGCGGAAGCACAAACGGCAGATGCCGCCAGCGCGCTGGAAGCTGAACTTCTGGCAGCGGCTGGTGACGCTACCGCTATTCAGGCGATCATTACGCGTGAGCAGGGGGCTGGTAACAGCGCGGGCCTTGCACGGGCGCTGGCCAGAGCGGCGACAACACTGGCCGCCACGGATGTGACCGGCGCCGCCGACCTTGTGAGCCAGGCGGTGAATATCGCAGCGGCCGCTGGTGATTCGACTGTCTCGAGTGAGGTCGGCGCCGCAGCCAGCACCGTTGCTTCAACAGCGGTTGCCCGGGGTGATAGCGAACTCGCAACGGCTATTTCACAGCAAATTGCCACCAACTCGAGTGTGGAAATTGCCTCGTCTTATGTTAACTCTGGTGGCACCGGCGGTTCTGTGGTTCCTCAGGGCGGCGCCACCGATACTGGGGGGGAAACTTCTCCAGTGTTCACACCGACGCGAGACAATACCACCCTAGATCGTATCACTCCTCCAAAACCACCGGAAGAACCAGTGGTGCCGATCGTGCCCGAGCCAAACCCATCACAGGCTGGCAGCCCAGTCTAGGGGAAGCCCAGTCTAGGAGCAGCTCAGTCTAGGAGCAGCTCAGTCTAGGGGCGTCGCAGCCTAAGGGCGGCCCGACCTAAGGTCAGGGCGGGCCTCAGGCAAGTGAATGAATTTCAAGAAGGTCGGGTTTGCCCGGCCTTTTTTGTTTGGCTTCGTCTTGCCGAGGCTTTCAGCCTGACAGCTCTTCTATCTTTCGGATCCGGCGTTTGATGGCGCACACTTTTGTCATCCCGTGCTCTGCCGCAGGCAGGTGACATTGCGGGGTCCAGAAAACAAATAAAGACTTAGCTGAAAGCGAAGACATCTTTGTCTCCGGCAGGGCATGGGATGATGATATGAGAAGGCGGGCATCGGCCCGTGGCGCTGCGCAGGGGTGCGCGGTGCAAAAGCCACAGCCGGTCAAACACCAAGTTCTTGGCAAACATATGTTTTTGACAGCCCTGCCAGTTTGTGCAAATCTTTGACAGAATATCTACATGGCCCGCTGGCTACGTTCCAACGGGCACTTTTTTGGATTGGAGCATGTCCATGCGTTTTGCAATGTTGATCGCCGCTTTTGGTATCATGACCGGCGCACCAGCCTTGGTGCCAGCGCTCAGCCCTGCCGCCCACGCGCAGGCTGCTGCTGCATTGACCCCGACTGTGGTATTGACCCCGGCAGAACAGGCCCTGCAAACGCAGATCGTGACATTGGCCAACGCCGGGGATACCGCTGGCCTTAATGCGTTGATCGAACAGCAGACAGCCTTTGGCAATGCAGCGACGCTGGCCAAGGTTGCCAAGGCTGTTGCTGAGAGCGGTGTATCACTTGTGAGTTCCAACCCGACTGGCGCCGCCGCGCTGGTGAATGCAGCCATGCTCATCGCAAGCGACACGTCTGTCGCGGCAGCAGACAATACAGTTGGTTCTGCGGTTGGCGCATCGGCCTCGCTCGCGGTGGTGCTCATGGGTAGATCTGCTGAAGGTGATGCAGATGCGGCAGCAGCAGTGATATCTGTGGCGACCGCAGCCAAGCTTTCCAGCAACACCAGCGTGGGCGAAAGCTTTTATGCTAACGGTGATACAAGGGCGAAACAGGCTTACGACCGGGTAGTGCCGCCAACGACGACCACAACGCCAACCACGCCAACCACGCAAACTGTGCAGCGGCGTCAGACCCCACCACCGCCGCCGCAAGAGCCAGTCGTGCCGATCGTGCCTGAGCCAAACCCATCGCAGGCTGGCAGCCCAGTCTAGGAGCAGCTCAGTCTAGGAGCAGCTCAGTCTAAGGGCGTCGCAGCCTAAGGGCGGCCCGACCTAAGGGCAGGGCGGACCTCAGGCAAGTGAATGAATTTCAAAAAGGTCGGGTTTGCCCGGCCTTTTTTGTTTGGCTTCGTCTTGCCGAGGCTTGCAGCCTGACAACCCTTCTATCTTTCGGATCCGGCGTTTGATGGCGCACACTTTTGTCATCCCGTGCCCTGCCGCAGGCAGGTGACATTGCGGGGTCCAGAAAACAAACAAAGACTTAGCTGAAAGCGAAAACATCTTTGTCTCCGGCAGGGCACGGGATACCGGTAAACGAGCGTGGCGCAGGCCTTGCGCTGTTTGAAACGCCGCACCTTGTCTGCACCGCTACAGTCTGGGCGTTCAACGCTGAAAACGGTGACGAGACATAAGTTTTGACCATTACGGGCGTATGTGGCAAAATAAGGGAAATGCTCCGGTGGGGCACTATTATGAAATTGGAGCATACTCATGCGTATAGCCATTATGATTGCTGCTTTAGGTATTGTCACTGCGGCACCAATGTTTGCACCAACCACGCTTTTGCCGCAGGCGGAAGCACAAACGGCAGATGCTGCCAGCGCGCTGGAAGCTGAACTTCTGGCAGCGGCTGGTGATGCTGCCACGGTGCAAGCGATCATTACGCGTGAGCAGGCGGCTGGCAACGGCGCAGGCCTTGCACGGGCGCTGGCCAGAGCGGCGACAACACTGGCCGCCACGGACGTGAGCGGGGCAGCCGACCTTGTGATTCAGGCGGTGAATATCGCGCAGGACGTTGGTGATGAGGCTGTCGTGAATGAGGTTGGTGTTGCAGCCAGCACCGTTTCGACCACAGCGATGGACCGGGGTGATGCCGCCACAGCATCGAATATCACAACCCAGGTTGCCATTGGCCGGTCTACCAACCTTGCCATGGCGTTTGTTAACGCCGGTGGCAGCGCGGGTCGTGTGATTACACAGACAGGTAATACCCAGCAGCAAACCGGGCAGACGCCGACAGTCCAGCGCCGTGCAGTGACGCGGCGTCAGACCCCTCCACCGCCGCCGCAAGAGCCAGTCGTGCCGGAAGTTCCTGAGCCAAACCCATCACAGGCTGGCAGCCCGGTCTAAGGGCGTCGCAGCCTAAGGGCGGCCCGACCTAAGGGCAGGGCGGGCCTCAGGCAAGTGAATGAATTTCAAAAAGGTCGGGTTTGCCCGGCCTTTTTTGTTTGGCATGCTCGTTGTCACCCCCGCGAAGGCGGGGGTCCATAGCGCAGCAGTCAATCGTGAGACGGTTGCTTGACCTTTGAAGTGTGGATTTCCTTCCCTTGCGTCCAAGGCCGCGCGCCGGGAATGACTGTTCACTGTCAGGACCGCAATTTAAAGCGCTGCACCTTGCCTGTCTGTGTTTTGGGCAGCTCATGAATAAACGTGATGGCGCGCGGGTATTTATAGGGCGCGATGGTTTTTTTGACATGGGCCTTCAGCTCATCCGCGAGGGCATCGCTGCCGGCAATATCTTTTGTGGTGACCACGAAAGCCTTCACGATCTGGCCACGGTCAGCGTCCGGCACGCCAATGACAGCACATTCCGCCACCGCGTCATGCGCCAGCAGCGCGGCCTCAACCTCCGGCCCGCCAATGTTATAGCCGGAAGAGACGATCATATCGTCTGACCGCGCGATAAAGGTGAAATAGCCGTCTGCGCTTTGGCTGTAGGTATCGCCGGTGACGTTCCAGCCCTCCTGCACATATGTTTTCTGCCGCTCATCTGCCATATAGCGGCAGCCGGTTGGGCCCTTGACCGCCAGCCGCCCGGTGGCAGGGGGCGTGAGTATGGTGCCCTCATCATCCAGCACGCAGGCCTCATAACCGGGTACGGGTTTGCCCGTGCTGCCGGGTCTGATCTCATCATAAGGAGCCGAGATAAAGATATGGATCATCTCTGTCGCGCCGATACCGTCCATCAGCTTGAGGCCGGTGGCTTCAAGCCACGCATGATAGGTGGCCTCTGGCAATGTTTCGCCCGCAGAGATACAGCGCCGCAGGCTTGAGAGCCTGCGCCCTTCCATCTGCCCCAGCATGGCGCGGTAGGCTGTGGGCGCGGTAAAGATGATGGTGACACCATGCCGTTCGATCGTGTCCATGAAAGCGTCCGCGCTTGGGCCGCTCGGCAGCGCGACCGCCGCGCCAAAACGCGCGGGGAAAACCACAAGCCCGCCAAGCCCGAAGGTGAAGGCAATGGGGGGCGAGCCACAGAAAACATCATCCGCCCGGGGCTCTACAATATGAGCGGCATAGGTATCAGCCATGATGAGCACATCGCGGTGGAAATGCATGCAGGCTTTGGGCTGGCCCGTGGTGCCGGAGGTGAAAGCCAGCAGCGCCACATCATCCTGCGCGGTGGCCACCGGGGTAAACTCGGTCGGCTTATCTTTCATATGCGCTTCAAGTTCCGTGCTCTCCTCCCCAAAGCCCATGATTTTAAGCTTGCTGTGGGTGAGCTTGGCGGCAACTGCCAACTCATCCATCAGGCTGTTTTCACTGAGCGCGAGCGTGATCTCCGCCTTGTTGCAGATGGTGACAAGTTCCGGCGCGCGCAAAAGCGGCATGGTGGCCACAACAACGCCGCCCGCCAGCAGCACGCCGTACCACGCCGCCAGCATCATGGCTGTATTGCGTCCGCGCAGCAGCACCCGGCCCCCGGGCACCAACCCCATATCAGCGGTGAGCACATGCGCGATGCGGCTGGCTTCAGCGGTCAACTCCGCATAGGTCCATGCGCCGCCTTCCCACAGAATGGCGGGGGCATCTGGCGCGCCGCCTGCAAGCAGCGCAGCCGCTGCGTTCAAACGCTCAGGATACGTCAGCTCCGGCAGGGTAAACTTCAGCTCCGGCCACAGGCCTGGGCTTGGCAGATTATCCCGCGTAAAGGTGTCGATATGGGCGCTCTCATACATTGTTATGGGCATAGTTGTGGGCTCCCCTCCCAAAGTTCCCAAATGGTGCGTCTACTCAGATAACAGCTGCCGGGCGATCACCAGCTTTTGCACTTCCGATGCGCCTTCATAGATGCGTAGCGCGCGAATCTCGCGGTAGAGTTCTTCCACCTTCACGCCCTTGGTGACGCCCATGCCGCCAAACATCTGCACCGCCTTGTCGATCACGGTTTGTGCGCTGTCTGTGGCATAAAGCTTGGCCATGGCTGCCTCCCGCGTGACACGGGGCGCGCCGCTGTCTTTCGTCCATGCTGCGCGGTAAATCAGAAGCGCTGAAGCGTCGATATCAAGCGCCATTTCCGCCAGCCGTTCCTGTGTGATCGGCAGGTCTGCAAGCGGGGCACCAAAAAGGTTGCGCGACGATGTATGCCGGACAGCTTCCTCAAGTGCGCGGCGCGCGAACCCGAGGGCTGCGGCACCCACCGTTGAGCGGAAGATATCCAGCGTTTGCATGGCAAGCTTGAAGCCGCCGCCCGGTGTGCCGAGAAGGTTCTTCTTGGGGACTACGCAGCCATCAAACTTGAGACGTGCGAGCGGGTGCGGCGCGATCACCTCAATGCGTTCCTTGACCTTCAGGCCACTGGTGTCCGCGTCTACCACCACGGCGGACAGGCCACGCGCGCCGGGTGCTTCGCCCGTGCGGGCAAACACGCAGTAGAAATCAGCGATGCCACCGTTGGAGATATAGGTTTTCTCGCCCGTGAGGCGGTAACCGCTCTTTTTCTCCTCGAGCGTGCTGGCGATTTGCGCGACATCAGACCCGGCCTCCGGTTCCGTGAGCGCAAAGGCCGCGATTTTTTCGCCCATTGCTACAAGGGGCAGGTAAGCGAGTTTGACCTCTTCACTGCCTGCCAAGGAGATTGCGCCGGAGCCGAGACCCTGCATGGCAAAGGCAAAATCAGCGAGGCCGGAATGCCGGGCCAGCGTTTCGCGTATGATACATAAGGAACGCACGTCCAGTTGGTCAAACACGCCGCCATAGGCTTTGGGCACCGCATAGCGAAGCCAGCCACCGGCGCCAAGCGCACGCACCAGCACACGGCAGGTGTTGTCTATATCATCATGTGCGCCGGGGGTGTCCGTGATGGCAGGCAGGGTGCTTAAAGCCCAATTGTCCAGCTCACGCGCGAGTGTGCGGTGGTGGTCGTTAAGAAACGGCCAGCTCAGGAAGGTTTTATCTGCGCGGGAATGTGCCATCAGTCCCCCTTAAACACAGGTTTTTGTTTGGCAACAAAGGCGTGATAGGCACGCTCAAAATCTTTGGTCTGCATGCAGATAGCCTGCGCTTGCGCCTCTGCCTCAATGGCGGCATCCAGGCTCATGTCCCATTCCATGTTGAGCTGGTTTTTGGTCATGCCGTTCGCAAAGGTCGGGCCCGAAGCCAACCGAGCAGCCAGATCTTTTGCCTCCGCCGCCAGTTTGCTTTTGGCCACGATACGGTTGAAGAAACCCCAGCGTTCACCTTCTTCCGCGCTCATGGTGCGCCCGGTGAATAACAGCTCGGACGCCCGGCCCTGACCAATGATGCGGGGCAGGATGGCGCAAGCGCCCATGTCACAGCCCGCGAGGCCAACCCGGTTAAAGAGGAAAGCGGTGCGGGCGTCCTTGGTGGCGAGCCTGAGGTCTGACGCCATGGAGATAATGGCGCCCGCGCCAACACAGATACCGTCCACCGCAGCAATGATCGGCTGTGGGCAACCGCGCATGGCCTTGACCAGATCACCTGTCATGCGGGTGAACTTGAGAAGGCCGGGCATATCCATCTTCACGAGCGGCCCAATGATTTCGTGCACGTCTCCGCCCGATGAGAAATTACCGCCAGCACCCGCCATGATGATAGCCTTCACTTCGGGCAGGTATACAAGGGTGCGAAACGTGTCGCGCAGCTCCGCATAGCTCTCGAACGTCAGGGGGTTCATCCGGTCAGGCCGGTTGAGCGTGACGGTGGCGACACCATCTTCAAACTGCCAAAGGAAATGTTTGGGCTTGAATGTTTTGGGGTTCATGTCGGCCATCGATGTGATCCTCTTATTCTGTGTCTGCGGTTGTCAGCTTTTCAAGCAAGCCATGCAGGGTTTGCTGCTCACTGGCGCTCAGGCTTGCGAACAGGTCTTCGACCCACAAAGCATGCTCTGTCGCCATGGCTTCAAAAGTTTTAACGCCCTTGTTTGTCAGTCGTGCGACAGCGGCGCGCGCATCGTTCGGGCACGGCTTGCGGTCAACCAGTCCTTCTTTCAGGAGCGGTGCCATGACCTGCGTGACGTTGCCGTTCGAGACCATCAATTGTTTGGAAAGTTCTGACAGCCGCACCCCGCCTTCTGCAGCGCGGTAAAGGTTCGCAAGCACATCAAAACGGGAGAGGGAAACACCGTGCGCAGCTTGCATTTTTGCGGTCAGCGACTTGCGGATCGCATTGCTGCTGCCGAGAAGCTTGAGCCAGCTTCTGAGCGCGCGCTGCTGCGCTTCGCTGATGTCCGGATGATGCGTCATATCGCCCCTTCGAATAGCTGCCTGAATGGCTATCAGAAATTTATTTTAGCACTAAATTAAATGGGACTCAAGCGGGTGTGAGGGGAGAGTGATAGAGCGTGTTTTAGGATTCTGGTGAGGACTACATCACTTCGCCGCAGGCAACAGCGATGGCCTGGCCATTGATGGCGCTGGCTTTTTCGCCAGCGAGCCACAGCACCGTGTCTGCGACCTCGTCCGGGCGGATAAGTCGGTCTTCCGGGTTATGCTGGGTTAACTCGTGCAGGGCTGCTTTAGCGCTGCGCCCGGTTTTCTCCACGATGTTCTGAACGGAGGTGCGCACAATATCCGTATCTGTAAAACCGGGGCATACAGCGTTGGCTGTAACACCGGTGCCGGAAAGCTCAAGTGCCAGCGCGCGAGTCATGCCCAGGATGCCATGTTTTGCTGCTGTATAGGCCGCCGTATAGGCATAACCCTTGAGCGCAGCGGTGCTGGCGATAGTGATGATGCGGCCAAACTGTTGGGCTTTCATGTGGGGCAATACCGCGCGTGTACAGAGAAAAGCGCCGGTAAGGTTAACGTCCAGCATGGACTGCCACACCTTCAGGTTTGTGCGCTCAAGGGGTGCTGTAATCGCAGCGCCTGCATTATTGATCAGCACGTCGGGCATCATGTCCCGCTCGACTAGGCCTTCAAAGGCGTCGCCGACATTTTTCTCATCAGTCACATCAAGGGTGAGAGTGTGAAGGTCTTTGTGAGTGCTCGTCGCCTCTTCAAGCCGCGCCGTCGAGCGCCCGGCAATGATCACACGGAAACCGTGATCCGCCAGCGAGCGAGCCACTGCGAGGCCGATACCTGAACCTCCACCGGTTACAAGTGCTGTGTGTGATTGTACGCGCATAAACTGACCCTCCATCCCCTTACCTTAGGCTCACTTCAGGAAAGTAAACAAGCATCGTCTTACTCGCATGAAGCTGGAGGCAGCAGTATAGCAGATCGTCAATATCAGCCCTTTTTTGTTGTGCGGGTTTTTATTTGTTATAGCTTGGCAGCATTGTAACGACCGAAGTTTGGGAGCCAACCTGCGTGACATTCTGGCGGAAAATCTGGAAAAGTGATCCCGAGCCCGAAGGGCCAATGAACTGGAACCTGCCGGATGGCGCACTTGTTTATGCCATTGGTGATGTTCATGGGCGCTATGATCTGCTGCAGGCGCTGCTCGCACAAATTGATGAAGATCGCACCGCTCATTGGGGTGTTGAAGATACCTATGTGGTTTTCCTTGGCGATTATGTTGACCGGGGCTTTCAATCATTTGATGTGATTGAGCATTTGGCCACGTTTGAGATGCCTGGCATAACGCCCATTTTTCTGCGCGGGAACCACGAAGAACTGATGCTGCAGTTTATGGAAGACCCGGTTGAGGCTCAGTTGTGGCTCAGCGTTGGCGGGCCATCGACGCTGGTGAGTTACGGGATTGACCTACAATCGGAAGATGTAGCAGGTGACATACTCGTGGCATCTGACCTGCTTATTCACAAAATGCCGGACCACCATGTCAGGTTCCTCAAGAACCTGCAGACAAGCTGGCGGCTGGGGGACTATTTTTTTGTGCACGCGGGCCTGCGCCCCGGAGTTCCGCTCAAGGCGCAGCGGTCACGCGACATGACAACTATCCGGCAAGAATTCACGTCAAGCAGCCATAATTTCGGCGTATGTGTTGTTCATGGTCACACAGGCGTCAAAAAACCTGAATATACGGGTAACCGAATAGCGGTGGACACTGGCGCGTTTGCAACCGGGGTTTTAACCGCTGCTGTTCTTGAAGGTGGCGACGTGCGGTTTTTGGCTACAACCTAAATATTTTAGTGTTGCGTTCACGCAACAAGGTAAAATATTATTGAAACCATGGACTTCCAAGCTCTTATGAAGTAAAGAAATCAATAAGTATCTGTGTATATTAGCGTAAGTTTTCAAAGATAGCGTTGTGCCGTGTATTTTCGGCATCCTCCACAAACTGGGGTAAGATAGATGAAAAATCAAAAGACCATGATTTTGGCCACCATGCTGCTTGGCAGCACCGCACTTGCGCCTGCAGCATTTGCGCAGGATGCCGCTGCGGAAGGTGATGAAGTGAAGTCTGTTTATGACCGTGCACGGCCAGATTATGATGCGCCGGGCATTCGCTCTGGCAGCTTCCTGTTTTACCCAGCCGTTGGTGTTGAAGGTAAATACAACTCAAACATTTATGCTCAAGAAAGCAACGTGACAGACGATTTCATCGCTGTTGTGAAACCTAATTTCAATCTCGTTTCCGACTGGAACTCGAGCTACCTCGCTGTTTCTGCAAAAGCAGATATCGGTCGTTACCTCGATAATGGTGGCGAAAACTACGAAGATTATGGTTTTGCCATCAATGGCCGGAAAGATCTTTCCTACGGCACTGATTTCCACGGCAACGTGGCTTATGATCAGAAACATGAGGATCGCGGTTCACCGGATGCTGTTGGTAACGCTGCTGAGCAGACCCAGCTTTCCGTCATGACGGCGTCGGTTGGCTTCAAGCGCGATGTATCCATTCTGTCATTCGCGGTGGACGCTGAGTATGTAAAGCGTGATTTTGATGATGTAGCGCTCAATGGCGGTGGTGTTCTTAACAATGATGACCGTGACCGTGATCGTCGCAAAGGCACAATGCGTGTTGGTTATGAAATGGCCAACGGTTACGAAGCTTTTGTCCGTGGTTCCATGGACCGCATCGAATATGACAATTCGAAAGAAGATGGTGGCCCACAGCGTAACTCTGATGGTTACGAAGCTGTTGCAGGTGCTGCTTTCGATTTTACCGGTAAAGCAAAAGGCGAGTTTTATGTCGGGTACATGAAACGCGCTTATGATTCGGATACGCTCAACAACACGGACGGCATCAACTTTGGCGCGGACCTGTTGTGGAATGCGACCGGCCTGACATCATTCCGCGGCACGCTGAAACGGTCGATCGAAGAGACGACAGTTGGCGGTAACGATAGCAACGGCAATTTTGTCAATTCTTCCGGTATCGTTGCCACGCTCGTGTCCGGTCGGGTTGAGCATGAACTACGCCGCAACCTGCTTTTGAATGCGGACGTGAGCTATACTCGCCAGAATTTCGAACTTACCACGCGTGAAGACGAAATCTGGGGTGCGAAACTTGGCCTCAAATATCTGGTTAGCCGGAACTTTAATGTGAACGCGGGTTATGGTTACGACTACCGCGGCACGACGCAGCAAGGCCAGGATTATGAGCGTCATTCGTTTATGGTTGGTATCAAGGGTCAATGGTAAGTATACTCCTCGATCAATAGAGCGTTCAGTTAGTAATCATTGGTTGAGGTAATGCAGACAATTCGCGTTTTGATAATCTTATGTGTGGCGAGCCTTATGGGGCTCGCCCAAACTGTTTATGCGCAATCGAGCCCAGCGACACCGCCGGCGCTTGACGTGGAACGGTATGAACTTGGCTCTGGCGATAAGATCCGGGTCATTGTTTATGGTGAAGAAGATCTTTCCGGTGAATTTGAATTAGATGGCACCGGTATTGTTGCTCTGCCGCTCATCGGACCGGTCAATATCGGTGGTCGCGATCTCGCGATTGCAGAACAGTTAATCAGCGCAAAGCTGGCGGATGGATATCTTGTCAATCCGCGGGTCAGCATTGAGGTGCTGAACTATCGGCCGTTTTATATTCTCGGTGAAGTGAAGAAGCCCGGCAGCTATCCCTATGTGAACAGTATGACAGTTCTCAACGCTATTGCGCTTGCATCAGGGTTCACTTATCGGGCGAACGAGAAAAAAATTGTCATCACCCGCCGGGTTGATATCGGGCGAGACACCACACTGGTACTGCCCGGAGATATCATTCGCGTACCGGAACGCTTCTTCTAATTTCAGGCCGTCGCCGGAGGCTTATCATAGTCGACCGGTGATGTTTAGGTTGTGACCATGTACGACAATCATTATTCAGACCAAGAACACCGAACGCCAACGGTGCCGCAGAACCAGCAAAGCCCGCTGGATGACAGTGAGATCGATATTCGCGCGCTCCTGCTGGTATTGTGGCGGCGAAAATGGGTGATTGTTAACACGGCCGTGTTTCTTATTGTTCTCTCAGCGATCGTTGTTTTCCAACTGACCCCGCGCTACACCGCTGAAGCAATGCTGGCGATCGAGACACGTAAAAACAGTGTCGTTGACCTTGAGGCCGTGATGTCTGGTGTTGGTACAGACCAGGCGGCGATCAAGACTGAGATCGATGTGCTTATGTCGCGCAGGCTTGTTGGCAAGTTGGTTGATAATCTCAAGCTCGTTCAGGATCCGGAGTTCAACCCCGAGCTGGATCAGAAAAAAAGTCTGCTGTCCTATCTCAATCCTTTTAGCTACCTGCCTGACGCCTGGAGTGACGCTATTCTAGGCCGCAAGGAGGATACACGCACACCGGAAGAAATCGCTCACGCTGTGCGCGCCAAGGTTATCAATAATGTCTCAACCGGTCTTGCGGTGAGTAACCCGCCACGATCATATACTTTGCAGGTGTCATTTGTATCGGTTGACCCAAAAAAAGCGGCACGTGTCGCGAACGCGCTTGCCAATCTTTACCTGACAGACCAGCTGGAGGTGAAGTTTGAAGCCACGCAGCGTGCGAACGAGTGGTTGAACGAGCGGGTTTTTGAGCTTCGTGAGAAAGTGCGGCAGTCTGAGCAAGCCGCGCAACGCTTCCGGGAGGACAACCAGCTTATTCAGACCCAATCAGCCGGCCTTGTGAACGAGCAACAGCTGGCTCAGTTGAATACACAGCTTGTTACCGCGCGAACAGATCTGGCTCGTGTTCAAGCGCGTCAACGCCAGATCGAGCAGAATGTCGTTGATGGTGATATTGAGGATTCAGGGCTTTTGGAGGTGGTGCAGTCGCCGCTGATCCAGCGCCTCAAGGAACAGGAATCGGAAGTGCGGCGTCGCCGTGCGGAACTTGGCACCCGTTATGGTCCCAAGCACCCACGCATGATGAATGTGGAGGCCGAGCTTGCGGACATCAAGAACAAGATCACGCTTGAGATCAACAAGATCGTCGCGGGTATCCGCGGTGAGGCTGAGGTCGCAGAAATTCGTGTGCGCACGCTTGAGCAGAACATGGATGGGCTTAAACAAGAGAGCTTTACCGTCAGCCGCGCGCAAGTGCAAATGCGAGAGCTGGACCGTGAAGCAGAAGCCAACCGGCTGCTTCTTCAAACCTTCCTGACCCGCTTCAAGGAAACCTCCAGCCAGGACGGTATGCAGCAGGCGGATGCCCGTATCATTTCGGAAGCGGATATCCCCACCATCGCATCCTTCCCTAAAAAGAAACTGATCCTTCTGCTCGTGGCGTTTGCGGGTGTTGGCGTTGGTGTCGGCCTTGCCTTCCTTCTGGAGGCGCTTGATAACGGGTACCGTAGCCCTGATATCCTTCGGCAAGACCTGCACCTCAGGCCACTTGGCATGATCCCGCTTGTGGGCAAAGCTGTGTTGCAAAGCGGGGGGCCCGAGAAATATATCGTGTCTAAACCAACCTCGTCTTTCGCGGAAGCGCACCGCAGCATTCATGCGTCCCTGATGTTCAGTGGCGCTGGCGGTGCGACACCAAAGGTGCTGGCTGTTACGTCATCTATTCCGGGGGAAGGCAAGTCAACAGCTACGCTTTGTCTCGCGCACATCCTTGGCCGCACAGGGCTGAAGGTCCTGGTTGTTGAGGCTGACTTGAGACGCCCGGTTCTTCGGAAGCGGCTCGGCCTTGACGAGGGTAAATATGTCAGCCTGAACAGCGTGCTGAACGGCAAGGCCACCAAATCCGGTGGTTCGATCTATCAGGATGAAACGTCCGGCGTTCATGTGTTGTGGGCGGAACGTGACGATAACCCGCAGAAACGTTTCGCGGGCCCTGAGTTTAATCAGTTCCTTGGTGAAGCGCGTAAACAGTATGATCTGGTGCTGATCGATACGCCGCCGGTTATGGCAGTTGCTGATGCATTGATCATCGCTAAATATGCCGAGAGCATCATGTTTGTTGTGCAGTGGGAATCGACCGCCAAGGGCATCGTTAAAACCGCTGTGAAGCAGCTGCAACAAACTGGTGTACCGATCGCGGGCGCTGTGCTTACGCAGGTTGATGTGAAGCGGCATCGTGGTTACGGCTATGGTGACCAAGGCTATTATTACGGCGGCAAGAGCAACTATTACACAAATTAGCGATTGCCGGTTTTTTCACCGGGCTTTTCTTCTGAGCATATCTGAGTGGGAACCATGTCGATACGCCGCTGGCTACGGGCTGTTTGCTATCAAAAATTTAGCATATTGCCTAGGGGACTTCGCTTAGGGCTTTCCTGCGGCGCTGCCCTAGGCCTTTGCTGAGCTGTTTTCCAGCAGGGCGCGCACCTTTGGCATGATCCTGCGGCTGACCGGAACTTGTATGTTGCCGGTCAGATCCAGTTTGCCGCCGCCCTTTTCCACGGATACGAGCCCTTTTACATAAGCAGTATTGACGATATACGAGCGGTGTACGCGCACGAAGGTCAGGGGCAGGTTGTGCTCAAGCTGACCAACGGAACCACTGTATAGCTTATAGTTTTTCTGGGCTTTGAAGTGGAGTTCTACATAGTCGCCGGCACCCTTGCCGTAGACGAGAGCTTCGGTTGTGACCAACTCCAGTTTGCCTTTGTTGGTAATGGTGATGTTGTCCATTGCAGCGCCTTTTTGCGCTCTTTTCAGTGTATCCGCCAAGCGTTGTGCTCGTGCGGTCTCATCAATTCGCTGTCGCCGTTCTTCAGCAAAATAACGGGCTTGCCGGATAAAGAGAAACGACAGCAGGCTCGCCAGAATATAGTAGAAAGACACGTCCAGAAATTCCGTCGGGGAAAAGAAAACAGCTGCAAAAAAAAGTAGTAGGGCGGCGAGATAACTGGGGTGGGTTAGCCGTTTGCCGATGAGCAGGCACAGTAGATACCCTGCGTTCAGAAGCGTGGGCGCCAGAATGGCAGTAATGGTTTTGGTGTCATACCCAGGCATGGCCGCGGTGATAACGATGGTCATGACAGCGATGAAAGCACACGGTTTCCACCACTTGGTCCTTCCCAACCGGTGGTGAATGTAAGCGGTGACACAGAAGCCAAAGCCAAGGGCGAAAAACAGGATAAGAAGTAGACGAACTTCATGTACGGGGTAGGCGTAAGCGCTCACACCTCGCCAGACCTCCGCACTCAGCTGTCCCAGCGCGGAAAAGGACATCAGGCTCAACAATAACGATCCGGTCCTGTCAAAGCTTCGCAAAGCCATCCCACCAAAATAAAAGCTACCTGCGAGGAAGACCCCGAAGCTCAGTAATGAGGGCAAATAGCGCCGCAATATGTTGCCTGTTGGCAAGGAATAGGGACCGATGTGGATCCGGTGAAGGGGGCGCTGCAAACCTAAAAAACCATGGTGGCTGGAAAGGTGGAGCGTGATGCTGTTTTCGCCGTCCTTCAGCAGGTGCGGTGGGAGATAGATAACGCTGTCCATCTTCCCGGGAATCTCTGTCCCTCGGTTTTTGCCCGGCTCGCCGTTCTGGCCGATAAACGCACCATTCAAATAGACCGCAGTTGAAGCGCTTCCGGATATGAATAATCCCAACGCTGCGTTTGTCTTCTTAATTTGGAGATGCGTCCTTGCCCAAACATTTTGGTTGACCAGGTCAATATCCCTGACGACTTGTTCCCGGCAGGCGGGGGTCTGAAAAATACTATCCAGGTCGATCTCTGTTGGGGCGGCACAGGTGGTCAGTGACCCAATTTCTATCATCTGGTTGCCAGCAATACCGGGCGCCGAGCAAAAAAGCCAGAAGAGGAGCGTGCATATCCAGAGTGTAGACTTCATTGATGCCCCCACGGCCTTTGTTTCCCTACCGTACCTCTAATACCACTTAACGAATCAAAACCACCGTTTATCGATCTTTGGGCCAATTATTGTTGAAAAACAGGGGCTCGTATAGAACTTGAGTGCAAATGGAAAAACACCGAGGATAAGTATTGTGAAAAAATATCTGGGTATTTTGCTGGCAGCAATCGTTGGCGGCATGGTTTGGGCGGGTGTAGTCGCTGTTGGCGCGACCGAAGGTTGGTGGCGTTCACCGATCGCCGCAGACGAAGACATCAAGGGCTTTTGGGCCGCAGGCGTTGGGGCGATCAGTGAGCGTTCCAACGGCAATGCGGCCTTTGTATTGATTAAGCAGAACCAGATATATGACGAGCACTATAGCTCGGTGGGCAGGGCCGTCGACAGAGATACGCTTTTTCAAGTCGCATCTTTGAGCAAGTGGGTATCAGCCTGGGGCGTTTTGTCCCTCGTGGATGCGGGTTTGTTGGATCTGGATGCTCCTGTATCCAGATATCTCACGCGGTGGCATCTCCCGCCCAGTGATTATGATAACAGCGGCGTGACGGTGCGGAGATTGCTCAGCCACACGGCGGGCCTGACGGACGACCTGGGCTATGGTGGGTTCCTGCCTAACGGAGAGGTGCAGTCGCTGGAAGAATCGCTCACAAAGGCGTCGGACGCCTCACCGGGGAAAACCGGTGTTGTCAAAGTAGGGATGCAGCCGGGTGTTGCCTACAGATATTCCGGCGGCGGTTATACCTTGCTCCAGCTTATCGTCGAAGAGGTCTCTGGCATGTCGTTCAACGACTACATGCGAGACCATGTTTTCAAGCCGCTTGGAATGACCAGGTCGACATATATTACCGACGGGCTGCCAGCATCGGATATTGCTGAGATATATGATCAGGACGGCAGCTATGCCACACACTATAAATTCACATCGCTGGCCGCGACATCGCTTTATACCAGCGCCCAGGACATGGTGACTTTTATTAACGCACATTTCCCGCTGAATGATCGCTCTGCGGGGAGAGGTGTCCTCACTCCCGAGACCGTGGCGTTGATGCGTCAGCCTCATGCGTCACAAGCAGGCGCGGACATATGGGGGTTGGGAACCGTTCTGTATGCCCCCAACAACAAGGGTGATTTTATAGTCGGACATGACGGTAAAAACGAACCCGCGATCAATACGACTGCACGGTTTGACCCTGCCTCGGGAGATGGCATCGTTATTCTTGAGACCGGGAATACCCTGTTGGCGACCGAGTTGGCTGGCGAGTGGACATTCTGGAGAACAGGGAATGTCGATCTCTTCGATTTCCTGGCAGGCATGGGGCAGATGATTAAAGCCATCCTGCTTGGTTGGCTGGTCATCACGGCTATGGCAGTCTTCTGGTCATACAGGGTGTATCGGGCGCGGCGGAGCTGAACCCTGGCTCCTCAGCAGGAGTAAGCGCGCATAGGATTGTTGTGTTTCTCAGATGCTTTATGAATATATGGCGGAGCCGGAGGAAGTTTAAAGTCTGCCCATAGCCGTCCATGACTGTATATTATCTATATATTTTTATTAAGTTATTTTAATTTTCTTGTCCTTCTGTGTCCATGAAGATACGCTGAAATCGATCATAAATTTATGGGTTGAATGAGGGGTCAATATGTCCCGTGCCATCCACAAACTTTCCGCGCGGCGCGTGGCGACCGAATCCACCAAGGGTCTCTATGGTGACGGTGGAGGCCTCTATCTGCAGGTTGGGCCGACCGGCTCAAAATCATGGATTTTCCGTTTCATGATGAACCGTAAGTCTCGCGACATGGGGCTAGGGTCGGTCAATGACTTCTCCCTCGCTGAGGCCCGGGAGGCAGCACGGGATTGCAGGCGTTTGGTTCGTGACGGTATCGACCCCATTGATGCCCGCCACTCCCAACGGCGCGAGCGCATGGCTGAAGCCGCGAGGCAACAGACCTTTAAGGAATGCGCCATGGATTATATTCGTACTCATTCGTCCTCCTGGAAGAATGCGAAACACTGCCAGCAATGGGAAAATACACTGAACACTTATGCCTATCCTGTGCTTGGCAAGTTGGCGGTGCGAGATATTGACACGCATCTGGTTAAACAGGTGCTTGATCCGATTTGGCAGATCAAGACAGAAACCGCGACCCGCGTTCGCAATCGTATTGAGCGCGTGCTCGATTGGGCAACAGTGCAGCAACTGCGCCAAGGTGAAAACCCAGCACGCTGGAAAGGTCACCTGGAAAACCTGCTGCCAGCGCCAACCAAGCTCAAAAATGTTCAACACCATAAAGCGCTACCCTATGCAGAAACCGCTACCTTCCTGAAGGAACTCGACGCCGTCGATGGTGTGAGCGCTCAGGGTCTTCGTTTCCTGATCCTGACTGCCGCGAGGAGTGGCGAGGTTCGCAATGCCGTTTGGGATGATATCGATATGGAAAAGAAAACCTGGACCATACCTGCCGAGAAGATGAAGGCTGGTAAAGAACATATCGTCCCACTGTCGGATGCCGCCCTTGATGTACTCAAGCGGATGCAGAAGTTTCGGGAAGGCGACTTGGTATTTCCTGGAAGCCGCGAACGCCGCCCCCTCTCAGATATGGCATTCACGCAGCTTCTACGGCGAATGAAAAAAGACGGTGTTACCGCTCATGGTTTCAGGTCCAGCTTTCGAGACTGGGCTGGCGAGACGACGGCTTTTGCCCGAGAAGTCATAGAGGCCGCTTTGGCGCACCAACTGAAAGACAAGACGGAAGCAGCATATTTTAGGTCAAATCTGCTCGACAAGCGTCGCACCCTGATGGATGACTGGGCAAATTATTGCACCGCTAGCGTCTGTTAGGCGCCTTGAGATATGCGTCTATTATTTTAAGTCCGGAACTTACTTACCCACTCTCTATGATGATGCATGGAACCCACAGATTATCCCATAGGTAAAAGGATTTGAGACATGGCGGCCAATGTATCCAAAGACTTGGTGCCTCTTAATGAGGCGATTAACGCGAAACTACGGCTAGCGCCCGATGCCGACTTCGAAGACGCTCTTGAACAAGAGGTCGTCGAGTGGATCGTGGTGCGTCCACGAGCGACACATCGCCGGAAAAGGGCGATGCAAACTCTCGCGTTTCTTGGCGGTACCCTTTTTCTCAGCGCGGCGATTCAGATAATGTTCAATACGTCGCCGCAAACACCGACTTTTGCAAAAGACCTTCGGCTTTGGCAAATGCTGACCGGCGGGACCTTGGTTCTGTTCTCAACATGGCGATACCCGCGCAAACCTCAGGAGGAGGCTAAAGATGTTGTCGCGGCCATGAACACGTCTGCCGGTAAAGAGCAAATAGCAAAGCTCTTGGAAATTAACAACGATCTCGCAAATCACCGCATGGAAATGGTCTTCGAAAGCATAAGTGGAGTGCGCTCAGTCGTAGACGCGAAACTATTTCGGCGGATCAATTCGTTGAACCTGCTCCTGCCAAGACTCGGGAGGCGCGGCTTAATTCCTGGCGACGTTGGCATGGATTTCGGCAAATTCTATTTGCAGACCGGAGAGACGCAAGACGAGGCCGGCAAACCCCAAGCAATTTCTCCGGCCAACGAGGCCCCGCATGCCAACGAATCTGCGACCGCGAGGTGGCATCCGGACCACGACGGAAAGGTATCCGAGTACTTATTCTGGACGTCCGATCAGACGCTATTTGACCATACATGGCAGCTATCAAAAGTTGATTCCGACGCACATCGCTATTTCATAGGCCTTCATGCCGCGAGAGAAATTCGGAGAGAACATCCAGCTATGTCGCTAGGAAATATCGCAGAAAAGATAGAAGAAGACGTGGTGGGTGCTCCCGGCGCAAGTACGATGAATAAGTTATTTTCCGGCAACGAACCCGCTTTTGAGAAGAAAGTGAAACTGCCAGCCGATTGGGATTTCTTACCTTTAGAGAACCCTCGCAAGACTAGGAAAATGACGAAATAATTTCCCGAGAAATTATCCTTTTTTCCTGAAAAGACATCCAGCGTCCCCCGTGCCTCCATGTGTATCCCAACCAACACAAGGAGGCATAGATGCACCCCGATAAACTAATTCGCAGCCGAGAGGTATGCGAGCTCACCGGCATCAGTCGGTCTTATCTTTACGCACTCATTGGAAGCGGTCTCTTCCCATCCCCCAAGAAAATTGGCCGTGCGAGCCGCTGGCTCCTCTCGGATGTAAATCAGTTTGTGGACAGCCTGGACGCACCGACAAAAAAGGAGGTGCACCGTGGCTGATAAGCAAATCTGCCTGCGCGTACCTGCGCGGTTGGCGACACAATTTGATGCGGCGGCAAAAAAGGTTGGCCTCTCGCGCAATCGGTGGGCGATGGGTGTCCTTTCCCGTGCACTTCATGACAAGGATGACAAGAGCACTGAGCAGATTATCCTCCGCTTGCTTGTTACCAATTCCCTTATGCTGGATACGATCGCGGCCCCGACAATTGGCGACGATATGATCAAGCGGATAAAAGAGCGAGCGAAAAAGATCGCGATCAAATGGGGGACGATGCAATGACCGGCGCAACCTTCCTATTTGCACAACTGCTTACTTTCGTTTGTATTTTCTATGCTGGCTGGACCCTGCTGTTGTCCCGTGGCGAACGTCGCGCCGCAGCGGCCGAGCAGGAAAAGGCATCGGCCGAGCGAGAAGAGATAGAGGCTGTCATGGTACAGATTGCCGCCTTGCGCACGGAATTTGCAAAGGCTACGGCACATGCCGATCAAGCGACAAAACATTCGGTCGCTCTCAAGGAGGTCGTCCTGAATGAGCAGCATGAGCGGCAAGAAACGACGCGTGCCCTTAGGGCTCTCATTCGAGAGCTGAGGTTCGTGCGGTCGCAGGGCACTTGCCCGTTGCTAAAAAAGGAAAAGGATGATGATAGCCTGGTCGGTCCGCCGCAAGTCGGGCTAGCGCCGACACCATTACGGTCCAATCATGATAACGACACCGACCCGAGCCCTAGCGATGATTGGTAACATCAGGAAAATCCACGACGGCGAGGTATTTGGATACCTCGCCGAGGATAACTATTACATCGACAGTGATACCGTCCAACTCGCCTTCTGGGAGGGAAAGCTTGCGAAGCGTCGTCGCCTCTCATCAGGCATTACAAAGAAAACTTTTGATGCTCAGTTAGCTAAGAACACGGCGAACAAAAACCAACGGAAAACGGTGCTAGGCTACGATATCGTCTTTTCAGCCCCTAAAAGTGTAAGTGTTCTGGCGCTCGCTTTTGAGGACGAAGAAATTCGAAATTCTCACCGAGAAGCAGTCAAGGCCGCTCTCGCCTTCATCGAGGGGAACTGTCTCCAGTACCGCAAATTTCAGGCCTCAGAAAAGAAGCAGGTGCTGGCGAACGCCGACAATTGTCTGTTTGCTGTATTCGAGCATCATGAAAATAGAGCACTGGACCCGCAGCTTCACAGCCATTCTTTTCTTTTTCAGCAGACAGTTGACAAGTCAGGACGTACGCGAGCGCTCGAAACTCATCGGCTGTTTAAACATAAAATGGCTGCCGGCATCATCTACCAGGCTGAGCTAGCGCGAAATATCCACCAATTAGGTTATCAAACGCAGTGGTGTATGAGGAAGGGGACGTTTGAGATCAAAGGGGTGCCTCAAGACATCATCGATGCTTTTTCCACTCGCCGCGCCGAGCTCCTAAAAAAATTGGCGGAAAGTGGCTCTTTTTCTCACAAAAAAGCCGATCTGGCCGCGCTATTCACCCGGTCTACCAAGGCAAAGAATGTTGACCGCACTGCATTGCGAAAAGCGTGGCAGGCTAAAGCAGAATCTCTTGGTTTCACAAAGTCATCTGTACAGGCCTGCCAGTTAGAAATGATCTGCGATGAGAAGGTCGCACCAGAACTTATCGTTGAAGATGCGCTTTCACATCTTTCCGAGAACGAAGCTGTCTTCGAAAAAAGGCGGCTGATATTTGAAGCTATTAAGCTCTCCCGCGGGAGAATTGAGCCAGCGAAAGTTTTAGCGGCAATCGACCAAGCTATCGAGGCAAAGGCAATCCTGACGATGCCCGACCTTGAGGATTATTTGACTGTCCCTTCGGCGGTAATGCTTGAGCAGGAACTGCTTGCACACGAAAAGGCTGGACGCGGTACGACGACACCTACAGTCCGCGAAGATAAACTGTGGAAAGATCTGCAAGGAGCCATACTTGGGCCAGACCAGGCGCAGGCCGTTGCACAAATACTTGCGTCGACTTCTTCGGTGGTCGGAGTTCAGGGCTACGCAGGGACAGGGAAGACTACCCTCTTGAGAGTGGTTCGAGAGCAAGTAGAGAAAACGGGTAAACGGATATTTGCCCTGGCGCCGTCGACCGAGGCGTCTGCTACGCTTCACCAAGAAACCGGCATACCTGCAAATACTTTGCAGTTCTTTCTCTCTTCATACGCCAATAATAAGCGAACAGACACGGTATTTGCAGGATCAATCGTATTGCTCGATGAGGCGAGCATGGTCTCATCCCAACAAATGGCTGACCTCTTCAAGCTCCAAAAAACACTTGGAATTGAGCGCATTTGCCTGATTGGTGACCGGGCGCAGTTAAATGCAGTCGAGGCAGGCAGGCCGTTTGAACTCCTTCAGGAAAATGGGATGGAGATTGCCGAGATTACGAACATTCGAAGGCAAAAGAATGGGCCACTGAAAGGCGCGGTGCACGATGTAATCAAAAAGGACCTGCAAGCCGCGTTTCGAGCCTTGAGGCCTGCAATGGTGGAAAACCCGGATCAGGAATTGGCTTTCCTCATGGCCCGTGATTGGATCAGGTTACCCTTGGCACAGCGCACCCAGTCGCTGATCCTTACCCAGACGCGAGCTGAACGATTGAGGGTGAACGAGATCATTCGAACATATATGCGGTCAAAGGGACAACTAGGGCAGCCTACCTTTAATACCTCCCAACTTATTCCAAGAAGCTTGAGCAAGGCACAGATTAAATCAGCGGCATATTATGAGGCCGGAGATGTTGTGCTTTTCAATAAGCCCTACGTGCGCCTTGAGGTTCAACGCGGGACGTATGCGAAGGTTATACGGGCAGATCAAAATAACGATACGGTTGAGTTGGCACTACCATGTGGGCGTACCGTGATTTGGTCTCCGCAACGGATAGCGGCAAATGCCAAGGGTGCCATTGATGTTTTTGAAACTGAGACAATGGAAATGGCACCGGGGGATGAAATTCGTTTCACGCGAAATTTTCACAAATACAACATTCGAAATGGCACCCGCTGTCAGGTCGCCCACATTGATGGCGAGAACGTTTATCTTCGAGATGAACGCGGAAAAAACTTTGTGCTCGGGCGAAATATGGCTCCGCTTAAACATATTGATTACGCCTGGGCGACGACCACGCATGGCGCGCAAGGTCGAACAGTGGATCAGGTTTTTGTCTTGGCGAATAGCCAACATGGTCACATGAACACAGCCAGCTCGCTTTACGTCCAGATCAGCAGAGCCAGATATAGCGCTCGCCTCTATACCGACGATGCGGAAGAGCTGGAAATACAGACATTGAAAAGCCTTGAGCCCAAGCCACGGCACGCCACTGATCTCGTTAAAGACCCGGAAATCTACAGGGAACTGAAAGCCTCGTCAGAGGCATTTTCTCGGCAACTGTTGGAAACCAGGCGCAGGCTGCAAATTGAAAAGCTGCGTCGCGAGCTTCGAGCCCCTGAGCCTACTCCTAGCCTCAGATTGTCATTGTAGTTCAATGACATATCAAAGTGATATCAAACCAGAAAATGACACTAAGTGTCTGAAAAGTATGAATGTTTAGCATCTCTACGCAGTAGCGTTGTGTGTATATCTAAAAAGACAGGAGATTGTCGATGTCCCGAACAGCATACAGAAGCGTGAATCACGAACGTTTTGCAGAGCTGTTGCAGCAGTTCCCGAGGCTGGTGCCTTACTGGGATTTCGAGCGAGGCGAAATGAAAGCGGAGGAGCTCAAGTGCGCAATCGCCAAATGGTCACGCGGCGAGGAAATCATGGCGCGCTTCTTTGCCGGTGTTTGGCTTGGCGAAAATTCATGGCAGTTTGACCCTATTGAAGCCGCGTCGGTTCTGGATAGCCGACATATGATTGTCGTTACCGAATGGATGGATCAACCGTTTTGGCCGTGACAGCTATAGGCAGGCGGCATGGATAAAATTAGAGAACAATTTTTACGAGCCTATTTGTCTCTATAGCTTGAATATCGGCGGGGGTACGACGTATATTGAAATTGTTAAGTATACGCAATTAGGGGGCGTCATTGGAAATCCTGCATATTTCCGACTTACATTTAAGAAAAGGGTGGGCAGAAGAACAAGGTCAGGTGTTGGCTGCATTCTTTGAGGACCTAAAGTCTCAGTGCGAAAAGCCGGAAGACACACTAATATTATTTACCGGCGATCTCGCTCAACAGTGTGCAGACCCATCTATTCTGACTTATTACCAAGAGTACTTAGGTAACAGATTTAGGTCACTTGGTTTCAGGGATGATTTCTGCATATTTGTGCCTGGAAACCACGACATTGATCGGAATTATGTTGTAGATAGAATTTCAACAATCAGCGGTTTGCAGGACAGACCTCTTGATGAAACTGCTTTTAATTCAAAGATATATGGCGAATTTCGCGATATAATTTTCCCCAAGTTCAAGAATTTTATTGAGTGGCAAAGGGATGCAGCACGGTATTCTCTTACTGAAGAAACGTTCTGCGGTGCTGGTTTTTCAGTAAATGAACAGATTGGCGTATACGTTCTAAACACCGCATTGTTTTCGTGTGGCGGGGCTGCAGATGAAGCGGGCGAAACTATTGAAGATTATGGCAAGCTGGCGGTTGAAACACGGAATCTAAATCGCTGGCTTCAGGAAACCAAACATGTTTTTCGGGTGCTCGCCATGCACCATCCAATAGATTGGATGAATAGTTGGGCGCAGAAAGAGATAAAAAAGCTCACTGAAAACCACTTTGATTTGGTGTTGTGCGGACATACGCATGAAGGCGCTGCGCAAGAGTTATTTAACGGGAAAGACGCGTGCGTTTATTGTGTCGCTCCAGCACTGTTCACCCGTAAATCAGATGTTCTAGGATATAGCCTTCTAAAGATATGCGCTGCCACCAACTCTGTTCAAATCAAATATCGACACTGGCATGCTGGGCGCTTCCTTCCTGGTGTGATAATGTCGAATACGGAAGATGGGGTTGTGAAGTTTGGGCGCAACTGCTCCACAAGGGATGAGGTCGATACATTCTCGGATAAGTCGACGATGATAGCGGCGCGTTTGGAGGCCAACTTTCGCGATAGCCTCAAGTATTACGAATCAATTCCTCAGGTGTGGGTAAATCCGACGATTTCGGACACGCCTGAAAATAGCAACTCAGACGCTCAGGCTACACTCATCTCGGTCGATAAGTTGGTAAATCCCTTAAAAGATACGGTGCTATATGCTCCGCCACAGTTCGGTCTATCAGCACTTGGGCATTATCTGGCGCAATATGCATGGAAAGAACGAAAGCAATTCCTAATTTTTGTTGAGGCGAGGAAAATCAAAAATTACGAAGCTGCTGTCAAAAAATATTTTGCTGAGCAAGCTTCATCCTGGTGCATGAATATTGAAGAGATAAGTGGAATCATACTTGATGATGAAGGTGAGGTAGATCCCAAAAAAATTAAGGCTATAAAGGCAACTTTTCCCAACTTACCAATTATCCTTCTTAGCAAATTACCGGAATCGGATCTGCCAATATCTCAGTGGAGCATCCAATACGAAAACTGGTCTCCTCAAAGATTGTTTTTGTGGTCGCTCACGCGCCAACAGGTCAGACAAACAGTCTCTAAGGTAATCAGTTTGGGGTCCAATATGGATGAGGACGAGGTAACACAGACACTCGTTGATGATCTCGAAGTTCTCAATCTGCACCGTACACCTCTAAATTGCTTAACCTTGCTTGCTGTGTATCGCCAACAAAACGATTTTCGACCTGCAAACCGTACAGACATGATTGAAAAGTTTCTGTACTTGGTATTTGGGAACCATAAGAAGCGATCTGACTACAGTGAATATCCAGACATGAAGGATTCACTGTATGTACTTGGTGCTTTTTCTGAAATGATGATCCGTGAAGAAAAGTATACCTTTACGCCCGCCGAGTTTAGTGCGTTCACCACAGAATTTTGTTACTCGAAGGCAATAGACATAGATGTTTTAATCTTGGCCACTATTCTTCGGCTTGAAAACATAATTATAGAAAAAGATGGAAAATTAGCTTTCAAGTTTGCGGCGTGGGTGTATTTTTTTGCCGCTCATAGAATGTATCACTCCGACGAATTCCGAGAATATATTTGCAGCAATAAGCTTTATATGAACTTCCCTGAAGTTATAGAGTTTTATACGGGTATAGATCGGCGAAGGAACAATCTAATTGCTTTGCTGACTGACGACCTGAGGAGCCTAAATGATGCATTCGAGGAACGAAGTGGTATACAAGCCGATTTCGATCCGTTCAACGAACTCCGATGGAGTATAGCTGAGGAAGATTGTCCCAAATTAAGGGCATACGTCGAAGAAGAGGTGCTGCAGTCTAACCTTCCTCTGGCGATTAAAGATGAAATTGCTGATCAAGGTTACGATAGGTCAAGGCCATATAGGCAATCTATTAATCACTTTACCAATGAGCTCTCTTTGCGAGAAAGTGTACAGGTCATGAGAGCCGCTTCTCGTGCTCTTAGGAATAGCGATTACATTGAAAAAGAAGATAAAGTTTCTCTTCTAAAGGAAATCACTCGCACTATGCGGCATGTGACCCAGACCCTTGTGATATTCGGCCCGGTTTTAGCGAGTGATAGATTCCTGTCATTTGAGAACATGAACTTCAGGTTAGGCACTTCATTTGACGGTTACGACGGAACGGAACTGTTAACAAAAGTGGTCACCGCGACTCCATTTAACGTGGTGAATTTTTACGAAAAGGATATTTCATCATCTCGGATATCGACGCTACTCATTGACTATATAGAATCCACGGACAATGAGATTGAGAAGCTTCTTGTATCGTTCATTTTAATTAGAAATCGGTCCAAAGGCTGGAAGTCCGCGATCAGCTCCCTTATGCGTCAATTGGGAAAGAACTCTTTTTATCTATTCGCGCTGTTTCGGGAGGCCCGACGTCAATACCAGTACGGCTTTTGCAGCTTAGAGCAAAAGTCCAAACTAAAAGATTTGCTTGGAGTTGCAGTTGCAAAGCATGAAACTGGTGCGCGTTCACCAAGTCAGACGCTCGTTAAGAAAGTCGGTGATAAGGTGGCGGATAAACTTGACAAAGAAAAAAGTGCCCAAAAGGATAGTGTTGAAGATGATCATCCCAGATGATCATCCCAGATGATCATCCCACTCTCTCTGAGAGTACCGTTATTGGGAAGATTTTACTTCTAAGGTCTAAATTCTTGCGCCTACTTGCATTGGAGCCTTAGGGGGACAATCCTGCTTTTGCGATGTTTGGGTCATACGGAGCAAAAAGCTCAAAATTTTCAACCAATATTACACTGCTAAGTGGGTTCATTATTGGGTTTTAATAGCAAATGTGTATTAAGTTGTTGATTTTTAAAGTAATATGGCGGAGCCGGAGGGATTCGAACCCTCGAGGGGCAGGACCCCAACACGCTTTCCAGGCGTGCGCCTTAAACCGCTCGGCCACGGCTCCGTAAGACAGCATATCCCGACCAAATATCCTGCTGAAGGTGCGGGTGCGGGCGCACTATAGCCATCCTAGCCCCAAAGGCAAGGGAGAAATTCCTTGTGGCGCCGCTTCGTTATAGTACCCTTTACCGATTGGGTGCAGCGATAGGGTTATTGGTGAAGAGGGCGGGGTAACGACCTGATAACTGAGGCGTGACAAGCGCTTTAAGTGCGTGATAACCTTAACGCGTGGTTAAGCATAATAATTATCACAGTTTTTACCGGATCCGGTTATATATGGGTTAGGGAGACGAACTATCTGGAGGAGGAATCGGATGATTTTTGCAGTGTTATTCACCAACATTGCGTTGAAAACTAAGCGGTTGGCTGCCTTGACGGCAACTGCTCTCTTGTTGCTGAATGCTGCACCTGCGTTCGCAGACGACATCAAAGACTGGCAGCGCGAGATCGTAAAGAAAATTATCAAAACCCATATCTATCCGCGGTCAGCTATTGCACGTGAGATTGAGGGCAGTGCGAAGGTCCAGGTGACCATCGACCGCACAGGCAAGATAGTATCTTACGACATTACGGAATCTTCGGGCGAAGATCAGCTCGATAACGTTATACCGAAGATGATGGACAAACTGGATCCACTGCCGGAGCCACCAGCCAGCTTGCCGGATGGTAACCTGTCGTTTGTTATTCCGATAGCTTGGCGGCTACAATAAAGCCCAGCAACAATAGTTGCAAAAAGAAGGCCCGAAGGGGCCTTTTTTATTGCCCTCAATATGTAACGCCCAACGGTAGGTACTGCCTTAACTGATCCCAATAACCCCCATCATGCGTCCCTGTGTAGGCACGTAAAAAAAGGGCCCTGGCGAGGGCCCTTTTCTGTGATCATTCGGCAGGTAATTTGGAAGGCTGCGCCGTTGCCGCAGCCCTCAGGCTTATGCCTTTATTCTTCCTCGCGAATGGTACGAAGGAAGTTTTCCACTTGGCTGCGAAGCTCATCTGACTGTTGTGTCAGCAGTTGTGCTGCAGACAGCACCTCAGTAGCCGCAGAGCCCGTCGATGTTGCGCCCTGGTTCACTGCGTGAATGTTGGACGTCACTTCCTCTGTGCCAGTGGAAACCTCGGATACGTTCCGGGCGATCTCCTGCGTGGAGGCGTCCTGTTCTTCAACTGCAGATGCGATGGATACGGAAGTGGACTCGATCGCACCAATGATGCCTTTGATTTCGTCCATCGCACGTACTGCCAGACTGGTGGCATGCTGCATGCCTTCAACCTGCGCGCTGATTTCCTGCGTTGCTTTCGCCGTTTGGTTCGCGAGTGATTTCACCTCGCTTGCCACAACGGCAAAGCCCTTACCAGCGTCGCCTGCACGTGCGGCCTCAATCGTGGCGTTCAGCGCAAGCAGGTTGGTCTGTTCCGCAATATCATTGATAAGCTTGACCACATCGCCAATCTTTTGTGCGGCGTCCACAAGCTCGGCAACATCCTTGCCTGCGTTCTCGGTGCGGTTCACCGCGTCACGTGCCGAAGCCGAAGACTGGTTGGTCTGGCCGGTGATCTCGCGTACAGAAGCAGAAAGTTCTTCGGCGGCACTGGCCACCATTTGAGCGTTGGAACTGGCTTGTTGAGCTGCGTTTGCCACTACTTCAGATTTTTTGGATGTGTCGTCCGCTGTTTCGGCCATGCCGCGCGCAGCACCTTCCATCTCTGCTGCCGAGTTGGAAACACCCTGCACCACAGCCATAACGGAAGCTTCGAACTTGTCTGCGAGGTCGAGCATGGCTGCTCGGCGGTCTTCACGAGCTTTTTCTTCGCGTTCCTGCTCGCGGCGGCGGGTTGCTTCCTCTTCCTCACGCTTGCGGCGCTCGTCTTCTTCAGCCCGCACGCGTTCTTTCTCTTCGCGTTCACGCTGCTCAACTTCGAGTTTCTGCCGCTCAACGGCGTTCTCTTTAAAGACCTGAACAGAGCGCGCCATGTCAGAGACTTCATCGCCGCCTTCGGTGTATGGCACCGTCACCTCGAGCTTGCCTTGCGCCAGCACCATCATGGTGTCAGACAGGGCGTTCACAGGGCGAACCACCTTGAACATCACAACCCAGAATGCCACGCCGCCGATAGCCACTACAAAGACCATCAGCACGACAGCAATGGTCACATTGCCCGTCGCACTGCTCACCGCTGCTTCGTTCAGTTCCTTTGAGAGGGCACCGGCATAATCCGCCATGCTGTTCACGGGTGCGGTGGCTTTTGCTGCTTCTTGCAGCCACTCAGTCGCTGTCATCCCGTAGTCAACATACAGGTTGCCTTCATCATCCATGGATGGGTCGGCAGACAAGTCATAAAGCTCAAAGCGGGTATTCGCGAATTCGTCAAAAAACTCAGCCTGAATGGCTGCAAGCTGTGCAGCGCGTTCCTCGGGTGTGGTTTTCTCGTTTACAACAGAACCAGAATGGGCGATTGCCTGCACTTGGTCCCAGGCGGCTTGCACACGGCCAACATACAGTGCACCAAGCGATAGCTTCACGGAGGAAATCTCTTCGCCGGAAGCCACGTTTTCACCGAGGATTGCAGATTCGAGTGTTGCATATTCGATCATTTGCCAAAGCTGATGCTTCAGCCTGATCACCAGCAAAATGCGGTCGTCACCAAAATCGTAATTTTCCTCCAGCGCATACCGAACATTGAGCGCCGCTTCGATAAGGCTGTTCATTCCTTTGGTGGCATCGCGGCTGCGCAGTTCGCGGGCATCAGACATCGCGTCCAGGTCTTGGTCAATCTGGGAAAGTTTTGATTCGTATTCATCGTAAGCGTCACGGAACTTCTGTTTCGCTTCCTCAAACTTCGCAACAACGCTGCCGTAAATTTCAGGGTTGAAGTCTTCCCCATCAAATTCGGGAAGCTCGTCGAGCCTTGCGGCCACGTCCTCATAGGCGTTTTCAACAACCCGGCGGTTGCTGCTGATCATGTTAGTCAGAAACCCGTCAGCAGGGCCTTTATAACCGTATCCTGCATAAGTTGCGCTGCGTTCCCCGCTAAGGGCGAGCTTAAGCTGGAGAATGCCGTCAATGGCCTGGTTGATCTCCATTGACCGTTCTGCCCGCGCGCTGTTTTCCAGCGCATCGTCCATCCGCAGATACGTAAGCGTGATAACGATGGCCATCAGCGTGGCGGTTACCGCCAGCAAAAGATTACGAATGCTAAAAAATTTGTTTTGCAGGATACTGTCAAGCGCCGCCATTGTGGAGTGCCCCTTGTGATTTCGCGAACTCAGCTCTTAAGGTTTCAAGCTAACCTGCTCAATAGATTGCACATTACGGTTAACGAATCTTAAAGGCTTGCGGATTTTATGGTGACTTTTTTACGGCGTCACCTCCCCCAACAGCGATAGTAACGTTAGATTTCTTGTGATCAACCAAATCGTTCTATAAATAACGCGTTCCTTGCAGCTTTCTGCTGCATATGGGTGTGAAGGGTCGCGCATTGGTTGATATAGTTCAAGAAAACGTTGATGTGGTTATTGTCGGCGGAGGTGCTGCGGGCTTGATGTGTGCAATCACAGCGGGCGCGCGGGGGCTATCTGTTCTGCTTCTTGAGCATAACAAAAAGCCTGGGGCCAAAATCCTGATTTCAGGCGGCGGGCGCTGCAACTTCACCAATCAGGACGCCGTGGCCAGCGCTTACATCAGTAACAATCCCCATTTCGCCAAATCTGCGCTCAGCCGTTATACCCCGTGGGATTTTATGGATGTATTGGCGCGCCACGATGTTTCGTGGCATGAAAAAACACTGGGGCAGCTGTTTTGCGACCAGGGTGCCAAGCGCATCCTTGAGGTGCTGTTGGAAGAATGCAAAACAGCGGGCGCGGAAGTGCGGTGCGGCGTGAGTGTGACCTCAGTTAAATTTGGTGAAGAACGCTATCACCTCTCCACCACCTCTGGCCAGGTGAGCACCAAAAAGCTGGTGATTGCGACCGGTGGCCTGTCGATCCCCAAAATGGGCGCCACAGGCTTCGCTTATGATATAGCCCACCAATTTGGTATTGGGCTCAATACGCCGGTGCCGGCGCTTGTGCCTTTCACCTTTACTGATGCGGATCTCGCATTCATGAAGCCGCTTGCGGGTGTGGCCGCCATGTCGCGGGTGAGTATTGGCAAAACCACCTTCCGTGAAAGCCTGTTGTTTACGCACCGTGGGCTTTCTGGCCCCGCTATCCTGCAGATATCCAGTTATTGGGATGAGGGGGTGCCTGTGGTGATCAACCTGCTACCTGATGACGAGGATGTGGCGGGGTGGCTCAAAACTGCTCGGGAGAGCAGACCAAAAGCCGCGCTCAAGTCGGTTTTGGCGGAGAAGCTGCCCGCGCGCCTTGCCGACGCCATCGCAGAATCCTGGCCCGGCGTGATGGCTTCCTTCTCCAACGCCGTGTTGCAGGACGTAGCTGACCGGCTGACACACTGGCAGGTAATCCCTTCAGGCACCGAAGGTTTTGCAAAAGCCGAGGTGACACGCGGCGGCATCAATACAGACGAACTAAGCTCCAAAACGCTGGAAGTCAAGGTGCAACCGGGCCTTTATTTCATTGGGGAATGTGTGGATGTGACCGGCTGGCTTGGGGGGTATAACTTCCAGTGGGCTTGGGCCAGCGGCTGGGCCGCCGCGCAATATCTTTGACTGTTTAGAAACAATAAAGTTTGAAAATTGTTAGGGTCTGAACCCAATTTACTATCATGATTTTCTTATCTGTTTTGAGGAAAAGTGCCTTGAATGGCACGATTTGATCTGACAGATGAAAAATTGGCGGCCGTTGGGTAATACCCCCAATAATAGAGGGCTTCAAAAGTAGAATACTTTAAGCGGCCATGGGCATGCCCATGGCCAGTTTTTGTTTTGGCGTGATGCCGCCGAGCGCCATATTGGGACGCTCATGGTTATAAGTCCAGAGCCACGCCGTTGCAGCAGCTTGCACCTCTGCAATTGTCGCGAAGATATATTGGTTCAACCAGTCATGGCGGACCGTTCGGTTGAAGCGCTCAACGTAGGCATTTTGTTGAGGCTTGCCTGGCTGGATGAACTGCAATCCGATCCCGCGCCTTGAGGCCCACTCGGCCAGTTGATGCCCGACATACTCGGGACCGTTGTCACAGCGAATAGCCAAGGGAGCCCCCCGCCATTCAATGATCTGGTCCAAGGCCCTGATGACACGCGCTGCGGGCAAGGAGAAGTCGATCTCGATGCCCAAGGCTTCCCGATTATAGTCGTCAATCACATTGAAGGCCCTGAAGCTGCGACCATCCGACAACTGGTCATGCATGAAGTCCATACTCCAGACATCATTGATCGCCTCGGGCACGGCAAGAGGCTCAGGCTTTTCCCGATACAGGCGCTTCTTCGGCTTGATCCGCAGGTTCAGTTCCAGTTCCCGATAGATCCGGTACACACGTTTATGGTTCCAGCCATAGCCTTTCACATTGCGCAGATACAGGAAGCACAGCTTGAAACCCCAGTTGCGCTGACGACCGGTTATGCCGACAAGCCAGTCAGCTATCTCAGCATTCTCATCCGAGAGCTTCGGTTCATACCGGTAGCATGTCTCGCTGATCGAAAAGGCGCTGCACGCCGCCCTGATGCTCAGCCGACCCTTGCAGACAGCAACTCTGGCCATCTCGCGACGTCGGGACGGCTTTACCACTTTTTTGCCATGGCTTCCTTGATGACATCATTCTGAAGCTGCACATCGGCATACATCTTCTTCAGCCGAGCGTTCTCCGCCTCCAGTTCTTTCATCCGGTTCATCAGCGAGGCGTCCATGCCTCCATATTTTGCACGCCAACGGTAAAAGCAGGCGCTGCTCATGCCGTGCTCCCGGCACAGTTCAGGTACCGGCGTACCAGCCTCCGCCTGCTTCAATATGCTGATGATCTGGCTGTCCGAATAACGTGATGTCTTCATGTGAAATCTCCTGCGTGTTGGTTACGAGAAAATTCTACTTTTGAGTACCACTATTTATTGGGGGTATTACCGTTGAGCTGCTCTTGCCAAGGAATGGTCGTGGTGCAGTCTGGCGCGGTGACAGGGTCATTCTGAACGGCCTTTTCTATATTTTACGAACGGGCGCACCATGGTGTGATCTGTCCGAACGGTATGGGCCATCGACTACGGTTTATAATTGTTACGTCCGGTGGCGTGGGAGAGGTGTCTGGAAGGGTATATTCCATGCCTGATACAAGAGCCCAACGTGCCCTTGTCTTCATTGATGGCTCAATCATTAAGGTTTGCCGCGCAGCGGCTGGGTTAAAAAGGGGTTCCTCAATCTGCTATTTCTTTTAGCGATCAAATGCCGGTGCAATTGAGTCCAGACCCTAGGCGAAGAGCGGGCGACAACGGCTGCCGCCGCCCGCTAGAACATTAAAATTCAAATGAGACACCAAATTGCGGAATAATGCCCATCCCCTCACTTTCAATAGTGCCATCAATGTCGCTAAAGTGGATTTCGTCAATATTGCTTCTGTTCAACGCATTAACGATATCAATGAAGGCCTTCATGCGAACGCCGCCAATCTGGGTTTGGTAATCCATCCGAAAATTAAGGGTGGAAAAAGAGGAATGACGTCCAAAATATGGGTCTGTAATCTCGCGTGAATAGCGCAGTAGGCCTGCCTCTGGGATTACATTTTCATGGATAATATAGGCTTCACTCGGTCGGCCTGAAGCCATCTGATATTGGAGTCCAAACGACCAATTATCGTTCAGTTCATAATTGATGGTGACGTTACCCAAGTGAGGTCTGTGAAATTTTGAAGGATGATACCCGTTGCCATCGCCATCATCGATCCTGGTTTTATTATAGCTGTACCGAGCTGAGGCCGACCAGCGGTTGGAAAAGTCTTTCCTCACGATCCAATCAAAACCAGCAGACCAACCCTTGCCGCTGTTGGATAGGATACCGGTCACTCGGTCCCCATCTGGAATGAGCTTATTCATATCCTGGTAGTAGGTTTCAATCTGCATCGAATAATTGTTGCCCAGATAATAGCCCAGCCCGACACTAGCTTGTATTATTCTCTCGTGCTCTAGGTTTTGGTTTTCTGGATGGGCAGCGATTTCAAGCAAACTGGGTGGTTGATAGTAGAAGCCACTGGTTATACTGAGGCGGGCACGTTCATTGACTTGCCAGTCCAGTTGCAATCGCGGTGAGACCATGGTCTTCGACAACAAGTCGTCATACTCAACTCGGACGCCTGGTGTGATCGTAAGCGTGTCGAAGTCAAAAGACTGGTCGAGATAGGCTGCGGCCCGGATACCGTTGTGATTGAATGCAGAATCATATAACTCGGGTGTCAGCAAAATATAGTTTTGGCCTGCAGATGGACGGTAATCATCGCTATCATACACAAACTGTGCATAGTCCCTGCTCAGGCTTTGACGATAGTCAGTGGACAGGTGTGTGAGGCGCAGCCCGGCCTGAAAGCGGCCAAAGCGATTATCCTGGGAATAGTCGCTGCGCCATCCGAACTCTTTCTCGTTCTCCTTTAGGGAAAGAATGCGTTCCTCTTGCATAATGCTTTCAGCCACGGTTGGAGTGTCACTGAGATCTGGGAAGGCTTCTCCTTGATATGTATTTTCGTCGCCAAACCGGTAATACAGCGTGTTGCGCCATTCGCCGGTATCACCGACCAGTTTTTCGAGTGTTGCGCCCAGCGCGCCAGCGCTTTGTTTGCTCTCAAATAACATATAATCAGGGGATTCTTCAGCGGCCAAGACATGGCTGATGTCCCGTGTGTTTTTCTCCGGTGTGTATAGGCCCATGACCTTGAGTTTAGTATCTGGGTCGATACGGGTAACAGATTTAAAAAGAAAATCCCCCATAACTGGGCGGCCAACATCCTTGCTGTCAATTAGATCTAGCAGGGGGCCAAAGTCGTAATATCGCATGGATACCAGCATGCTTGTGTTCTCATGAAATCCACTGGGGCCATCATAGAGAAACTCACCGCCAGCAAGGTCGACCTTTCCGCTGATGAAGGGGGTGTCTCTGTTGCCTTCGGCCAGTTGCAACTTCAGTAGTGACCCATTCGCACCCCCGTATGCAGCTTCCCAGCCACCGGGCTTGAACTCTGCCTGTCCAACAACATTCTGTCCAAAAATGGAGTAGCGTCCGCCATTGGCCACTTCGTCTTCTTCCCCGATCGCGTTGTCAAAGTGCGTGGTGCGCCCAAACGGAATATCATCGACAAGGATGATATTATCCCTGGGGCCTCGACCTCGAACCGCGAAGCTTGAATAGGCGCCTGTTGCAACCACCCCGGGCAGAGCATTCAGGCCCCTGAAAATATCCCCAGCGGTTCCAGGGGCTCGGCGGATTTCTTCGCGGCTTAAAATGCGGCTAGTGATAGACCCTTGCCGTGAAGTTGTGATGGAGTTACCGATAACATTAATTTCTTCGATGTCGTTTGTGGGTCGCAAGGCGAAATCAACAATAACACCTTTATCTTCAAACAGTTGAACATTGTGTTCACGTGCGGATTGAAAGCTGTCTGCCGTTACCGTCAGTGAGACAGAGCCAGTATGGTTTATTCCAATATGGAAATTGCCTTGCTCATCGGCAACTGAGGTTGCGATGACATTTTCCTGTCTGTCGGTCACCGTGACAACGGCGCCGGCTGTGGGGCGTTTTGTTTCTGTATTTATGATGCGGCCAGTTACGCGGCTTTCCTGCGCACTGGCGATTGATGAGAGCGCAGTTATAAGTGACGCAGTCGCTACGAGTATTTTAAAGAAGGACATAATTTTTCCTGTTTTGCCAAATACTATTGTTGGCTCAACGGTGCAGTGTGTGATCGTCCTCCAAAATTATTCGCGAAAAACCTGTTCCAACTTTGGATAAACTCCAGGGGTAACCACCAGACTTCCGGGTTTTGGAGAGGTGACACCTTTGTAGTGGCTGCAAGGTCCTGTTTTTCCTAGCATTTTCAACGGGTACGAGTGCCGCGTCTGGCATTTGAAGAAGCGTATAGCGTCCTAAACCAGAGATGGCGATGCCCGAACCAAGGACCTACATGGAAGCTGGAGCGACCTACAGCGGCTGTAACAAAACGCCCCGCTCCCTCTTGCAACGTCGATCCATCTTTAGAGGTTCAGGTTTGTTTCAGAAAGGAAACCTAGGGTCCGCAATAACACCCGAGTTCGACAGGCGATATAAGGACAAGAATATGAACCGACTAATGATGGGTCGAGGATTGCTGGCTATTGGCATGTTGGTTGGTACTCTCAGTTGGGCAAAAACCATTAGCCATGTTGGGGACCCGGCCTATCTGTTGATTGGTGGCGGTGATGAAGCCGCAACCCACGCTTGGTATCACGCGTTTCGCGAGGCTTTCGGCGACATGGCCGCAGTCCTTATTTTGCTAGCTGTTTTTTTCGGCCCGGAAAAATGGCGAACGCCGCAGACGTGGGTAATTTCAATGGTTCTGATGGCGGGGTATTACGCACCGTTTTGGGTGGGGACGCCGTTTATCCCTGAGCTCGCTGCGCCACATATTCTGGCGGAAGTTGTTCATGTCATTATGGCAGCTTTCCCACTTTGCGCCCTTTTCATCTCCAGGCAAAATTTTATCCGTCGATCTGGACTTTGAAACGTCTGTCGCTTCTTTGCACCGTTGCCTGACTGCACTCGATGAATGCGAGGTTGAACAATGCATGTGGCATATTCCAGAGCTGTTTCCACTCTGTTGTCGGCGTTATTATCAACAGTTTCAGTGTACGCTGCAGACAATAGCCCAGCTAATCTAGAACCTCTCAATATTGCGGAAAAGCAAGCACTGGACTTCTTGCCGGTTTTACGTAAAGAGCGGCGTGAGAACGTCGGCTTGGGGCGTATTCAGTGGGGCGGACAGTTAAAGGCGTTTCCCTTTTCGCGTTTTAACCGTGATCTGACCGGAGAGAGTTCGTTTGATCAAGCAGATATACCCGTTCGTGTTGAATTTGGGCTGGCTGCACCCCTTACCCGCAACAGTGACTTGTATTTTTCTGTTGAATTGAAGGAGAAAGTTGGCCTGAAGGATAGCGGCGGCGCTCGCAGCGAGGTCATTCTGGAAAATGCCCGGGTGAATATACATGATGCTGGTATGGAAGGTCTGTCGCTTCGATTCGGCCGGATGACGATTCAGGATAAGCGCGAGGCCATCCTTCGGGCGCAATATGACGGTGCCCTTATGTCGTATGCCTCACAGTCCTATCAGCTTGATTTCGGTATTTTTTCCCGTGGTGACCTTAGGGCGGATATCCTTCATGGCGATGCGAGCACCAGATCAACAGATATTATAACAAAGGCCGAAAAACGCCTTTTTGGTACGGTAAATATTGGTGCTCTTATTCTGCTATTGAATGATAGATCGTTAACTGCGGACGACCGAACATATTATGCGCTTCGTAGTTATGGCAGAGCCTTGCCCCAATTGCAGCACTGGCTTGAAGTAACGCATCTACGGGGTGAAACCTTGCAGGGTAGTCGCTCCGCATGGTCAACAGAAATACGCGCCATATATGATTTAGCCTTGCCCACGAGAACGGAGTTAGGTGTTGCCTATATTTGGGGCTCTGGCGATAGCGACCCGACCGATGAAACTGACGGCCTTTATCGTCAAACCGGGTTGCAGCGAAATAACAGCTTTTGGGGGGCAGGGCCAAAGTACCGCCTTCTGGGGGAAGCGCTCCGCGCAGAGGTAGCTAACATTCATGCGGTTACTCTTATGGCACGCCATTTTCCTGGAAAGGCCTGGTCTGTCTCCTTGCTTTATCATTTGTTTTGGCAGGATAAGCTAGCAACAAGCCAGCCAGGCTGGAGCTGGAACGGACAGCCCAATGGGCTGAACAAGAAACTAGCGTCAGAGATTGATGTAACCGTTGGTGTTAAGCTTGCCTTCGGTCTGTCCCTGGAAGCCAACGTGGCGTACGTAAATCCGGGTGCTGCATTTGGCGGTGACCGATCTGATGGATTTGCAATCGGCATGGAGATGCGTTTTGCGATCTAGATGGGGCGTCCATTTCACGCAGCATGAATGGGCCGGTGACCGCGAAAAACCGTAACTTTTCCTCGTAATTTGCAGATTTAAGCTGACTTAAAACGTCTTTGGGAAACTTTTAGCCCTTTCATGCGGAACCCATTGAGAGCCCTGGAAATCGGGATGTAGAATCAAGAAAGAGCTTGCAAGCCCTGTAAATACAGATGGCGGACCGGGCTCTGGGGAACTAAGGGAAATCAGGGAGGAAGGGAAACCATGTCAAAGTATTCTAAAAAGCACTATGTGGCCCAGCCATCAATAGCCGTTATGTTAATGGTAGGCTGTTTTGGCCAGTCGGTGAAGGCACAGGACGATGACAATTCAACTATTATGTTTGAAGAAATTATTGTTACGGCACAAAAACGCACAGAAAACCTGCAAGATGTACCGCTGTCCGTTACGGCTCTAGATTCGCTAACTTTGAAGGAAACCGGCGCGGACGATATTCTTGATATCGTTGCGATGATACCTGGTGCGGGTTCAGCGATTAACAACCCGTCTGAGCAAACGCTTTCAATCAGGGGCGTAGCCGGCGGGTCAGAAGGCCCGGCAACCGATACCAGCGTAAGCGTCTTGATTGACGGTGAAGTTATTTCACGGTCCTTTATGTATGCGTCCGCATTTTATGACATGGAACGTGTGGAGGTTCTACGCGGGCCGCAGGGCACAACCTATGGACGGAACGCTACGGGTGGCATTGTTCATTTCATTTCCAAGAAGCCGACGCAGGAGCCATCGGGTTCACTGAAGGTCGGGTATGGAAATCTCAACCGTCTGAAGGCTGAGGGTTACATAAACGGCGGAATCAGCGATAAAATTTCAGCGCGATTGAGTCTTTATTATGATGAAAGCGATGGCTATACGGATGATGCGATAAGCGGTGAAGACCTGGATACGCGACAGACATTCTCCGGACGTTTGCAGTTTCTAGTCGACCCTTCAGATCAATTCTCTGTGCATCTTCGAGCGCACTATAGTAAAGACGATCACGGATCGCCGCGTCCCCGTCGTTCTTATGATCCAAGCCTCCCCTTTTTTATTGAGCCCATCACGGATTTCCCGTTGCTGGACGACTCGCTTGATCCCTATGAAGCCAGCAATAATGAGGACACATTCTATGAGCGCGAAATTTACGGCGTATCAGCAGATATCTATTGGGAATTTGGTGGCTTTAGCCTGAAGTCGATCACAGCTTACAGGCACGGCGACGATGATATCCGGAACGACTTGTTCGGTACAAGATCACGGCTTGTTGTGCAGAATTCCAGCAACGATTCAGATGTATTCAACCAGGAATTAAGGTTCGACAATTCGCCTTCAGCAGACGGCTTGTTCTGGACTATCGGGTTGTTTTACCTGAACGAGGATTCGAACCGTCTGGAACACAAAGAGGCGCTGTATGCATTGCCAAACCTGGGAGACGCTCTTGGTACGGATCAGGTTTTTGACGAATATAATACGACGAATGCTTACGGTGTGTTTGGTGAAACAGCTATCGACCTGACAGACACTTTGCGGTTAACCCTTGGGGGGCGTTATAGCCGGGACAAAAAAGACTTTACCGTTGATCATACTGCAACTGGCTTTGCGGCTGATGTCTTTATTGAACCTGATTCATTGCCAACCGTTGCAGGATCCGCGTCTGATAAATGGAGCGCTTTTACGGGCAGGGCTTCGCTTGACTACAATATCACTGATGACGTGATGGTGTATGCAACCATCAGTCAGGGCTACCTTTCTGGCGGATTTAACGGCGAGCCTGTAAACGCCGAGGCCTTGATGACCAGCTTCGACAAAGAGAAGCTAACTAACATTGAGGCAGGCGTGCGCGCGTCCTCTGCTGACAGGCGCTTTATTGTCAATGCTACAACTTTTCTCATGAGCTATGACGATATTCAGGTGCCGGACTTTTTGCCGTCAGGCACCTCCATTGTTGATAACGCGGGTGAGGCTGATATTCGTGGCGTGGAAATCGACTTTCTTCTGCGGCCGAACAGCATTTTCTCGTTGAGCGGTGCGTTCGGGTATATTGATTCTGAAATGAAGCAACACCCAAACGCCGAGTTTATCGGGATGAAGCTTGCGGAAGTTCCAGAGTGGACAATTGCTCTGTCTGGTACTGTGGATATCCCGCTTTTTGAAGACAAAGGTGATCTTCGCCTGCGTGTTGATTACAGGAATAGAGGCACAATTCTTGATGGTCTTATGGTTGACGACGGGTCTACTTTCTTTAAGCAAAATCGTAGGCCTGGTGTAGGCAAGGTTGACGCTCGTTTGACTTGGGCTGACCTAGATGATCGCTTTGAAGTTTCTGTGTGGGGCAGAAACCTTACCAATAAGGTGGAACAAAGCGGCATTGGGCCAGTGGTGGGACTGTATGAGCAGCGTACCGTTACGTATCACCCGCCGCGAGAATATGGCATCAGCGTTGCGGTGAATTTCTAGTATAAAGTAGAACGAGTATTCCCCCAGAGTAGTCGCCCATGGCGCCTATAAAGTAGCGGGCTCAATGCCCGCTACTTTTTCAGTTTCATTTAAGCAGCAGCGTTCATTCTCTACGGAAATAAATGTGTACATTCCGTACATTTTTCGCAGCGCTGGACGATACTATGCCCCGTTTTTCTTTAACAACCATTGTTCTGGTGCTGACCATAGTTGCATCAGTAAGCTTTCTGTTTGTGACTGCCCCAACGCCAGCTTCGGTTGTGGCTATAGAAAAAGGCGTGCCGGTGACCGTTGCGTCACTGGTTCAACAGTCGGTGCCTAGGATGATAGAGGCATATGGCACCATTGAGCTGGCCCGTTCGGTACAGCTGGCCCCTGAAGTGAGTGGCCGTGTAACATATGTGCACCCCCAGTTGGAGGAAGGGGCGGTCTTTGCTGCTGGCACGGTGCTTTTTTCCGTAGATGAGACAACGTACAGAAGTGCCGTTACTCGTGCAGAGAACGCTGTTGTGATCGCGCGCGCTGACGTGCAGTTGGAAGAAGGCCAGCAGCAGATAGCGCGGCGCGAACTGCAGCAACTTGAGCAAATGCAAACCCTTTCAAAGTCTGACAGGCAGTTGGTGCTGAGAGTACCGCAGCTGGACAGGGCAAAAGCGCGCCTGGCGCAAGCCACAGCAGATTTGCACATGGCAAAGGAAGATCTGGCCCGTACGGCAGTTCGAGTCCCATTTACAGGGTATGTTTCAGAAAAAACGGTCACAAAAGGACAACTGTTGGCAGCGGGGACTGTTGCAGTAACGTTGATTGACAGCGGCACTTTGTATTTACGGCTTGCGCTGCAGGAACAAGACATACAGCAAGTGCAGGCCGGTATGCCTGTAGAGGTAATAACGAGCGGTAATGATATCCTTGCCACTGGGTCAATAATCTCCCTTCTGCCGGTACTGAGCACCAGGGTACATAGCCCACAGGTATTGGTTTCTATACCTGTTGAGAAAACAGCCTTGGACATCAGTGTTAAGTCTGGCAAAGGCCTCATTCGGGTGGGCGATTTTGTTCGAGCGAGGATCAGCGCGGGGAAGCTACATAATATATACGCTGTGCCTTCTGCGACTCTTTCTCTGGATGGGCATTTAATGCTGGCAACGACTGGCGATAGACTGAAGCTACTGCCAGTCACCACGGTTTGGCAGGACACAACTCATAGTTATGTAAAAGGTGATATTCAGCCTGGTGATCGGCTTGTGACAAGCCCATTAGGCCAAGCCAAAGAGGGTGCACCGCTTATCATCCTGGAGCACACGCAATGACGGCCCAGAGAAGTGCCATAAGCAGGCTGGCAGGCTGGATGGCGCAAAACGCAATTGCAGCCAACATGTTGATGGTTGCTCTTTTGGCGGGTGGTTATTTTGCCCTGCAGATTGTGGAACAAGAAGCGCAGGCCTCTTTTACCTTGAATAAAGTTGAGGTCTCCGTCGAGTATCCAGGTGCGAGTCCTGAGGAAGTAGAAGAAAGTATCCTGCTGGGGATCGAAAGCAACCTGCAGGGCATCAGCAGCATCCGAAAGATGGTAGCCACAGCTGAAGAAGGCTATGGGCATGTGCTTGCCGAACTGGCGGAGGGCGCAAACCCGAATGTTGCGCTGCAGGATATCAAGATAGCTGTAGATCGGATCAGGACATTCCCAATAGGCGCAGAGCGTCCGGAAGTACGGCTGGCCGAAGATATTGAAGATATCGTGGCTTTGGCGCTGTACGGCAACGTTGATGAACAAACGCTGTACATGGTTGCAAAAGATATACAGGCAGACCTCCTGACAATCCCGGACATAACGCGCGTTGATATTGTCGGTGCCAGACGGCCCGAGATTCTTATTGAAGTCCCTGCCGCTGAGCTAAGGGCACGAGGCCTTACCCTCGCAGAACTTGCAGATTCGGTGGCGAATACCGCCCAAGACGTTCCTGCGGGCGCTATTCGCGGATCAGATGGAGAAACCCTTCTAAGGATTCTTGGAAAACGTGACAAAGCGGAGAGATTTAGCGAGCTGAGTGCGGTGGCGTCCCCAGCTGGATTGGTGAGTTTATCCGACATTGCAAAGGTTTCCGAAGGCTTTGAGGATACAGATCGGATACTGACCTTTGATAACCAACGTGGTTATGAATTAGTGGTTTTCCAAAGTGAAAAAGGTCGCATTCTGGAACTTTCCGAGCAGGTTTATAGCTACGTGTCAGAGCGTCAGAAAAGCTTACCCACCGGGATGTATATCAATGTGCTGGATAGTCAGGCGGATTCGTTTCGGGACAGGATTGGGCTGCTATATGAAAACGGAGCCATGGGACTATTGCTCGTGGTTGTCGCTCTGGCTCTATTTATGGAAATCCGGCTTGCTTTTTGGGTAAGCGCTTCTATCCCGGTTGTTTTTCTGGGCGCAGTGACCTTTATGCCGGCAGCGGCAGTACCCCTGAATATGGTTACTCTTTTCGCCTTTATAATCACTTTGGGCATTGTCGTTGATGACGCTGTTATTGTGGGTGAGAATATTTATCGCCACCTGCAAGCAGGTAAGCCTGTTCAGGAAAGCGTCATGGACGGCGTTGAAGAAATGCTGGTTCCGGTAACGTTCGCAGTGGGTACCAACATTATGGCCTTTCTGCCTTCGATGTTCTTACCGGGCGAAATTGGACAAATGCTTAAACCAATGGCAATGCTGGTATTTGCTATCTTCATCGTTTCCTTTATTGAGGCGATATTTATTCTCCCCGCCCATTTAATGGGAATGAAGGGCGAAATTCGCCAATTTCGTGCGCTGAAAGAAGGCAGTTTACTTGCAACCGTAGTACATCCTTTGGCGAGGATAAGGGCTCATGTTGCGGTGGGCTTTCTGGCACTGAAAACCGGACCGTACAGGTATTTTCTTCTGCTTAGTATGCGAAATCCGCTGAATACACTGCTTATATTTGTGGGGTTTCTGGCCTTTATATTTGCGTGGGTAGCCACTGGCCGGATCGATACAAACTTTGCCCCGAAGGTGGAGAGCACGCGCATAGAAGTCGAGTTTGAAATGCCAGCCGGCAGCCCGTTCTATGTATTGGAAGACAGCTTGAACCATATAGATGAAGCGGCCGGGCGCGCTCTGTCTGAACTTGGCGGTGTGCACTATGCCGCTCGACGCATCAAAGAGGGAACCGGAAACATTGGGTCGGTTACTGTGATTCTTGTTGGGCAGGATCATCGACCCTTTGCAGCAGCCGACTTTGTTTCACGGTGGCGCCGTGAGGTTGGCCTGATGGCTGGCCCAATGAATGTATTTTATGACTTTGAAGTTGGTCCCGGGGGTAACAAAGAACTGGAAATTCAACTTTCGCATGTTGATCCAAAGGTCTTGGAGGATGCGGCTCTGAAGGTGGCCAGCGCCATCAGTCGGCTTCAAGGTGTGGAGGACATCGACAACGGTCTGACACCTGGAAAACCGCAAATCTCGTTTCGAACGACACCGCTTGCCGACAGGTTGGGATTGTCCGCTGCCGATATTGGCCAGCAGTTGCGGGATGCATATTTCGGAAACGAGAGTATTCGGCAGATACGGTATGGTGACGAAATTCGTGTGCGGCTCAGGCGGGCGGGGGCCGACCGCATGTCCCTGCACAGCCTGGGGAAGATGACGATTCTTAGTCCTGATGGCACAGAGGTGCCGTTAATGAGCGTTGCGGAACCTTCGTATGGGAATGCTTATACGCGTATCACCCGGCGTGACAATCGTCGCATTGTCACTGTAGCAGGCAATATCAACCGACAAGAAGCCAACGTGAGCCTGATCCGCAAGGAGGTCGCTGAAAATGTTATGCCGAAGCTATTGCAGGCAATGCCTGGCTTAAAGTGGTCTTATGGCGGTGAAGCCGAAATGGAGGACGAAACAAACACCACAATTCTCGGCGGTACCCTGATGTGTTTTGGTGCAATATTTGCCGCACTTGCGGGCTTATTTCGCTCTTATCTTCAGGCCCTGATCGTCTTGTCGGTTATTCCGTTCTGTATCGCGTTTGCAATTTTCGGACACATTCTGATGGGCTACTCCATCAATGTTATCAGCACATTTGGGTTTATCGCACTTTCTGGCTTAGTGATTAATGGATCTTTGGTTTTAACCATGAGAGCCAGAGAAAATATAATCGGGGGCCAGACGCCTTACGATGCGATCCGCACAGCTGCTATGGATCGCTTTCGTCCAATCATGCTGACATCGCTCACGACTTCAATAGGGCTAATCCCCATACTTTTTGAGGTGTCAACACAGGCTCAATTTATAATCCCGCTGGCGATTGCGCTTAGCTTTGGCAGCTTCTTTTCGATCTGGGCAATCCTTCTTCTAACCCCAGCATTGCTTATTGGTTTGCACAAACTGCGGGCATGTTTAGCGCAGCTTTGGGCTACCCTTTTCACCCACAAAACAAGCCGATAAGGAGGGGCTGGCGGATGGCAAGAATGCGACTTTCTTCTACAATATCAGTTGCTGGCTTGAGTATTGCCCTGATGGCATGCAGTGGCAGCCCGGAAACTGAGGTCGGTGCTGATGCCCCGGACATCATTTCACTAACCAGTGTTGCCTTTGAGAATGCAAGCAGAATACCTGATGAACACACCTGTGAGGGTGCAGATACTGCACCGCCGTTGAGGTGGGATGGCGCTCCGGCAGCCACTCAGTCTTTTGCTCTCATAGCGACGGATTATGATGCGCCGTCTCCAAGTATCCCGTTGTTCGAGATTGTGCATTGGACCGTAGCTAATATACCTGCAGATTGGCGTGCGTTACCGCAGGGGTTAAGGAAAGACCGGCTGCTGGAAAACGGGATATATCAAGGGGATAAAACGGGCGGTGTCGTTGGCTATTACGGGCCGTGCCCGCCGTTTGGGGAGCATACATATTATTACATAATCTATGCGCTTGATACCAAGTTGGCTTTGCCTACAGAAGCCATAAGTAAAGGCGAATTACTGGAGAAAATGGCAGGCCATATCATTGCCAAAGGTACGCTAACGGGTACTTACAGCCGATAATTACCTTGGGTATGGTATCATTCGGCTTTTGATATATCCAGAATCTGGAGTGAGGTCAGTCCATGCCTGAACGGCTGAACGATCCAAGGCTGGAAGGTCAGGGTTGCTTTTTCTCCGTGCAGCGCTTTTAGCTTGTCTGACAGGTTTGGGTCGGCGCTGGATAGACGTAGGAAGCTGTATGAATCTTCACCTGTGGTGAGCTGTCCTTCAACCTCACTCCAGCTTCTTGAACCCGTATCAATGGTTACTTCTAATGTCGGCGCTATAATGTCGACAGCTTCTACGGCAGCCACAAACCCTGTGATTTGGGTAGGTTTGTCAACTAGCTTCATGCCTGTGGAAAGACCTAACACAAGCGGTGCCATCGCTGTAAAGAGCAGGCAACAGGTGAGGGTTGTAACCATAGCTGCAACCCCCCCTTCCTTACGGAAAATGTGACGTCCAGCAAGTGCGCTCGCCGACAGAATAAGAAGAAAATACCACATCATTCTTTTCCCCTGTTTGTATCAATGGAGCCAAACATGCGCCTAATCGCAAGTTTGTCACCATCGATCCAGAGGTGTTTAAGAAGACCTGCTATATGTATGGAAACGAGGGTCGCCAAAAGCACCGGGAACACGAACTTATGCAGAGCACCAAAGAAATACATTAGAGGAAGAAATGGCTCGCTGGGGCTATTGAGCGGTACAATAAATTCCAGCACAGCACCCCTGAAAAAGTTCATTCCAATACCTGTAACAGGTATTGCGAAAATCAGGAAGAAGAGCACTTTGTGAACTAGGCGCGCAACTTTTCGCTGCCACCCTGTCACGGAACTCGCGATATCTGGACGGGGATTGTGCCTGGTCCACACAAGGCGTAATACCGCTAATAGTAATAGCGTGAGGCCGGTGGTCTTGTGCATCATGTAAACAAGGTCTCGCAAGGCCCCGTTTGGCATGTTGGTCATATACAGCCCTGTAGCGAGCATGGCGAGCATTAAGCCCGCCATGCTCCAATGCAAAACTTGCGATATCAGCCCATATTGCTGAAAGTTGTTTGCAATCTGCATTTTCTATATCCCACTATCTAAATGGGCGATCACTTGTCAGCTGCATTTTTAGCCATTTGGCAGCGGCTGGAATATTCTCGGCACGGTATTTACCGCCGGTATGCCCCCCGCCAGGATAGATCCAGATTTCCTGACGAATGCCAGCTTTGGACAGCACATAAATATCTTCAACTGGCACAAGCATGTCGTTGTCGCCGTTGATGGATAATAGCGCGGCTTGGTCAGGGAACGGCTTGAGCAAGCCGAGCGCCTCAAACGTTGTTTTTTGGGTATGAGCCTTCATTTCGGCGCGCGCTTTTTCTGGATTGTCAACAAACTCTTTTCGCGTCATTCCAAATCCTGCGCCGACTGTGGAAAGCATGTAATTTGGCAACCTCAATAGGTTGTTCTCGCCATATGCTTCCTGTATCGGCCCCCCAAAGTTGACAGCTGCTTTTACATCAGGGTCCAAGAGTGCAAGTTTTACGGCAAAATAACCAGCATAACTGCGCAGGTTTACACCAATCTGGTCGGGATTTACATCCGGACGAGACTTCAGGTAGTCGACAGCGGCGCTATAGACTTTTTCGGCGTCTGCCGAGAGCCGCCAGTCACTGGTGCCCGTGCCAGGCATGTCCATTGTTAGAACGACTAGGCCTTCTGCAAGCATTGCTTCCACAGTTGGCCACATTTCGCTTTTCCAGGAATCAATGCCCCCTGAGACAACAACCGCCGGCCCCGGTGATTTGGGCGGCACTACCGAAGATGTAAACAGGTGAACGTCTAGTTCTTTGCCTTCGAAAGGGATATTGATTTCCTGAACAGGAATTCCCTTTAATCTCAGAGAAGCGAGATACAATTCGTCATGCTTCTTGTAGGCGTCAATGGTTGCTTGATTGTGTAGAAAAGGAAAGCGGGCAATGCCATAGAAAGTCGCTGCGATCTTTAGCTCTTCTGCTGCGCCAGCAACGTCGCCTTGAGACAGTAGGCGATTGGCTGTTTCCTCGTGCTTTTTACCAAATTTACTGTTTTCATACACCCATGAATTTGGGCCAGAGCCGAACAGTTTTGATACGCTGCGGTATACTTGGTCTAGCTCTTGCTCATCCGCACCTTTGTGTACCCAACCTGAGAAGCGGCGTTCTGCATCCTGGGCCAGGCGCGGATCTTCAACCTTCAAGCGCATTTCATCGCTCGCTTGTGATATCGAGCTAGGGAATAGCCCAAGGCCGACGGTTATACCAACAGCCAAAGTTCGCAACAGCCTTGCTGCACGATTTCCGTTTACTTTTAAATACATGTTCTTCCTCCGCCAGTTGTTTTCGAAAGTCATAGCTTCATAGCCCTCCTAACCTGAAGGCTTGCTGAAAACAGCCAGAGCGTGATCTGGTTTTACGTGAAGTGGATTATTTTTCACCAATTGGCAGAGCTGATCGATGCCTGCCCTTTTATTCTGCATGAACGGGGCAATTTTTTATTCAGCTACGTTTCAGGAACGTTCGCGACACTGCATCTATGAAGAGGAATATCTGTAGTGAAAGGCGTGAGATGAAGCGGGAAGACGTAAATTTTTGGGACGCAAAACCCTATGTGACAGCTTTTATTGTCGTTGTTGGTTCTGCATCAACTTCAATGGCTGGTGCCTACGTTCCATCCGTTGAATTCGGCAAGCTCGCGACTTTTTTGTTCTGGGTTGTTCTTACCGTAATTGCAGCGATAATCTTGTTTGGTTTACGCTTTGTATTTGAGCGAAACAGCAGGCTCGCACAACTTCCGTTTGCCGGCAAAATGGTCATGGTTTGGGGCGCGGGTTTGCTAATTTTTTCGCCCTTCTCCGAACTCATTGATATGGCAATCGGGCTGTCGGAATACCCAGTAGTGGAAGGGCAAACATACAGCACCAGGACCCATTTCCTTATGCAGGGTATTTGGCATGAAGTTCTCTGCGCAGCTGTACCAATGTTCTATATGGCGCTGCTTCTTGACATGCTTTGGTTTTCCCGCGGCAACTGCCCGGAAACCGAGCATATAATGGGTGGTAGCCACGGTGCCAATAGAGCGCATAAATTGAATCAAATGGAGTTGGAGGAGATTTCCTCTCAACCATCTATGCCACGTTTCCTTCTCAGGTCAGACCTGCCGGATACCGCAGAAATATTGCACATTGAGGCCCAGCAGCATTACATCATGGTCACAACAGAGTCTGGAAATGAGCTGATATACTATCGGTTTGGTGATGCCATTGTCGACGTTGCACATATGAACGGACTGCAGGTACATCGCTCTCACTGGGTCGCGGAAGGGGCGGTTCGCCGCGCGGTCAAAAAGGGACGTAATATCGAAATTACTTTGTTTGATGGCAGAACCATACCTGTGAGCCGAAATCGGCAGGCCGCAATTCAAAAAGCTGGATGGCTTGAGGGGAGCTTTACACAAACACCAATCAGTGAAGTTAACGTTCTTTCGATTGATGCTGCCTCGTTTTCCTAATTGAGTCAGCGGCGACTGACGCAACATTGGTATCCCACCAGACTGTAACAATGGTTCCTGACGGAATATTATCCGTAATTGTGACTGTGGCCTTCATAAATGAGGCAACCCGTTGGACGATTGACAGGCCGATGCCACTGCCCAGAATGCTTTCATTTTCGCCGCGTGTAAAATATTCAAATACCCGTTTTTTTTCCTTATCTGGGATACCCTTCCCCTGGTCCGTTACCATTACTTCGCAGGTAGAGCCTTCCTGGGAGAACTTCAAACATACTTCCGTGTTTTCGGGGGAGTACCGAATTGCATTTTCAACAAGATTACGCACCATTACAGAATAGTGAGCCTCAATTCCATACACGGTGCTGTTTGGCGCCACATCTAAGTTGAGTTCAATGTTCTTTTCCAGAGCCGCGTTCGCCAAATCAGCCAAAATGGCTTCGCTTGTTTGCTGAACGCAGAAATGTTCCGGATTTAATGAGGACTGGTCAGGATCAAGGCGCGCGAGGGTCATTAGCTGATCAACCAAATTTGTAAGCCTGTTTGCTCTGTCCCTGATCTTCGAAAGAACGTGTCGACTTTCTTTGTCTTCGCTTTGCCGCTCCGCGACCTGCACCTGTGTTATTAGAGCAGCTAGCGGGGTCCGAAGCTCATGGGAAGCATTCGCTGTGAACCGGCGTTCGGCTTCCAAAGCTGCAGATAAGCGGGCAAGCAAGCTGTTAAGCGATGCAATGATGGGTATCAATTCGGCTGGCGCCCCATCGCTGCTGATAGAAGAGAGCTCTGATGGATTGCGTCTGCCTATTTGCCGCGAGACTTTCCCAAGAGGCCTCAATTGCTTTTGTATGGTAAAATATATGGCGGCAAACAGAATGGGAAATATCACCAATACAGGCCAAACCATCTGCAATATCATCTTACCAATCAGGAACTCCCGAACATCGTCGATTTCCGCCACCACAACCCAAAGATCGTATGAAGGGTCGTGGGCCGCATAAAAAATCCAGTCGTCAGTCTCAAGCTCTGGTGCACGCCCTTCAGCGATCTCTTTTTCATGATCTGAGTTTTCGTAAGAAGTTATTCTTTCGTAATAGAAGCCTGGCTGATTTGGCGTTGGAAAATTAGGCGCGCCGGTGCTGCTTGCTGCCAGTTTCCCATTGCGCCATACCTTGAAGGCTAGCGTACTATTATATTCAAAGGCTGTGTTGGGTGGGGTGTTGATCACATCAACGCCGCGTTCTTCAAGGTCATGGATGCGCCGATAAGCAATCTCTGTAAGCAGCGTGGCATAATCACGCATGCGCATATCAAAAACCTCTGTCACCTCGGATTTGGCGGCAAAAAATGCCAAAAGGGAAGCGCCGATCCAGATCCCGAGCAACCAGCGGGATAGATGCATTGTAAGCTTCCGTTTGAGAGAGGCGGCCATGTTACGCTTTATTCATTCTGTAGCCGACGCCGCGCATTGTGGTAATACTCGCGCGTCCAACTTTCTTTCGCAATTTGGAGATATATACCTCAACGGTATTACTTTCGACCTCAGAATCCCAGCCATAAAGGCTGTTCTCCAATCTACTTTTGGAAACAAAACGTCCGGCGTTCTCCATCAGAATTTGCAACAAGGCCCGTTCTCGGCCGGACAAAATAGTAGGAATGGCATCTATAGTAATATCGCCCGTTGCGGGGTCCAATGATATTGCGCCCACTTCAAGTGCAGGACTTGCCCGCCCTGACGAGCGCCGCAAGAGTGAGCGAAGCCGTGCGGATAATTCATCTATATCAAAGGGTTTTACTAGATAATCGTCCGCCCCTGAATCCAGCCCTCTTATTTTATCTGCAACAGTGTCTCGCGCAGTGAGAATAAGAATGGGGGTGCTGTCACCATTCTTGCGGGCGGCCTGTAGTAACGTTACCCCGTCCATCCCCGGCAGGCCCAGATCCAACACGGCGATGTCAAAATCATTGGTTTCCAGCGCCAAAAGCGCATCCGCGCCATTTCGCAACCAATCAACGTGATAGACATCCATCTCAAGCCCTTCTTTAAGGGATTCCCCAAGCTGAACGTCATCCTCTACCAATAATAAACGTGCCATCGTTTCAATATCTCAAATTTGCCTGAAGCCAAACTTAACATAGCAAGGCACTACTAATTCTATATGCAATATAAGAAGGTAGCGACGGCGATTATGTGGCCGCGGGTTGCACCAGCTGTTCTGCTTCAGTGCTAGTGAGACAGATCGTGAAACTGTTCTTCCAACATGAGTACCTCATCAAACTTGGAACCCAAGCATCCATTCAGAGCGATCACTTTGGCGGTCACGCCATCACCAAACGTGGACAAGGTGGTTTTACTGGAGGTGGCTTAGGTGGCGCTCCGTTATTACCCTGTAAGCGGGTGAAAATGTGGAGTGAGCGTGGGACACTGGAGTATGAAAGCAGCCGGGCTGGTTGTGGCAGGGCGTTGGTTGGTTTTGGCGCTGGCGCTCATGGCATCTGTGCTTGCCATGTCAGCAGCGGGTACGCTCAAGGTTTCGACCAAGCTTGAGGCCCTGATGCCGGAAGATGCCCCAAGCGTGATCACACTGAATGACGCCATGGAAAAAATTGGCAGCTTTGCTGCTATTCAAGTGATTGTCGAAAGCGATGATCCGCGTCGGGCTGAGGAGGGATTGTTCATTCTGGAGGCAATTACCCGTCGCCTGCCATGGACCGACAGCGCTCAGTATTTTGAAGATATTTCCGTCCTTGAGCGCCACAAGCTGTTGCAGCTTGATGTCGCTGAACTGGAGCAGGTTGAAGCCAGACTGGAAGAAGAGATTCTGGCTAATGTCACTCGCAATATCGAGAAGTCGACCGGCATACCTCTCACTATCTCATTGGTGGGGCAGGATATCCGAGTTTCAAGCCGTGAGAAGAAAGGGGTTCCTGCCAGCGAACTTCTAGCTCCGATGGAGACCGAGCGGCGATTTGCCTCAGACGATGGACGCAGCCAGGCGCTCGTAATATGGCCCAAAGCTGGATATCAAGGGTTGGCTGGTGCCAAGACTATGATTGGCGATATTGCTGCCATCATTCAGGCCCTTGAATTGAATGCATCAGGCAGTGGGCTTAAAGTCGGGATTGCGGGCAGGGTTCGCAACAAAGTAGCGCAATTTGACGCCGTGATGCATGACGTGAAGATCGGCCTTGGCAGTTCTGTGTCGCTGATTATGCTTCTTCTGTTGCTTCATTATCGTCGCCTGATGGCGCTGCCGTTGATCATTATCCCACTAGCGTTTGGCATTATATGGACGATTGGATTAACGGCAGTGGTTATTGGGGGGCTGAACCTGATCACCATTTTTTTGGCGCTGATCCTGTTTGGGTTGGGCATTGATTTCGGAATTCACAATTTCAGCCGCTATGCGGAAGCGCGGGGGCTAGGTGACAGCCACAGGGAAGCAATCGCAGTCCTTTTGGCCCATACGGGGCGGGCGTCATTGATCGCGGGTATCACAACAGCGGCAGGTTTTTTGGCCCTGCTGCTGACAGAATTCCGCGCGTTCCGAGAGTTTGGCTTCATCGCGGGCAGCGGCATGCTGCTGATTTACCTGTCAATGTATACCGTGTTTCCGGCCTTGCTGTCCGTTATGGCCCCTTTTATGACATGGCGCCCAAGCGGCGTCGCTGGCAGTGGTGTTATGGGCGGGCGGTTTGCGCTAGGGCCCCGCCGGGCACTTGGGTTGTTTCTTCCGCCGCTTGTGGCAGCGGGCTTCCTGGTGCCGCACCTGTCATTCGAGCGAAACTTCAAAAATATCCAGGCGGCACAGTCGGCAGAGCACCAATGGGCTACTGAGCGGTCGAAACGCATCTTCAAAGGCGGTCATGACCGGGCCGTTCTGGTGGTTGATACGCTTGAAGAGGTCAAGGCCATTGAAGACTATTTCGAAGCCTACAATCGCAAGGATACCCGGACACCGACCGTGGCGAAAATCACCAGTGTCCGCAATTTCGTGCCAGACAGAGAAGGCCAGGCCGCACGACTTGAAGTGATCAACCGCATGTGGTCGAAAATCGAGGAAAGTGGACCACTGCCGATATCGTTACAGGACAAGGCCAAATATCTGCAGATTGGCATGCTGGATGTGAAGGACCTGCCACAGGGCATGCGCCGTGTCTTTTTGGGCAACGAGAGAAAACCGGGCTATCTGGTTTATATCTACAACTCGGTGACAATGAATGATGCTGATCTTGCCCGCCAGTTTTATGACGATGTCGCCAGCTTTACAGTTGATGGAAAGACCTATCACCCGGCGTCAGAGGGGTTTATCTTTGTGGAAATGCTGGCGCTGATGAAGGCGGACGCGATCAAAGCCGTTTTGCTGGTTGGGCTGGTGACCTTGGCGGCTGTGGCCGGTTTTTGCCGCTCACTGAAGGCGACATGTGTTATTCTGGCGCCCACGGCCTTTGGACTAATCCTTACCCTTGGCATTATGGCGCTTGTGGGGCTGAAGCTGTCGATCATCAATATGGTGATCCTGCCATCCTTGATTGGTATCTCCGTCGACAATGCTATCCATATTGTGGAACGCTTCACCGAAGGACGCGACGAAGTTCGAACGGTCATGGCGACAACCGGTCGGGCGGCCATTGTGACGACCTTCACGACGCTTCTGGGGTTTGGCGGGCTGATTACGGCGTCCATGGGCGGCCTTCGGTCGATGGGTTATCTGGCGTTGATCGGCTTCGGCATGTGTCTATTGATGACCTGGGTTTTGCTGCCGGTGTTGTTGCAACTTTTACAAAGCGCCAAACAAAGAAAGACAGTTTATGGTTGAGGATCTTCTGATAGTGGCCGCTGGCATGGGGACGCGCCTGAGGGCAAAGGGCAACCTTAAACCTCTCGTGGAGGTACATGGAAAGCCGTTGATCGAATACGCCCTGGAGGCCGCCTTTGAGGCTGGCTTGAAGCGGGCCACCGTCGTCGGGGGGTATAAGGCGGACATCCTTGCAGCAAGCCTTTCGGTTTTGCGCCAGCAACGGGGGTGGGAGATCGACTTGGTGCATAACCCCGATTACCGGCGGTCGAATGGGCTGTCGGTTCTGGCCGCGCGGGAAGCACTTGCTGGCAAGCGGTTCTGTCTTGCCATGTGTGATCATATCGTGTCGGCTGAGCTGTATCATAGGCTTTTGGCCCACCCGCTTATGAAAACTGATGTTGCGCTTGCGGTGGATATGCGCCTGAATAATTCTTTTGTCGACTTGCACGATGTGACCAAGGTCTGCATGAAGGGCCCTTTCATTAGGGAGATTGGAAAAGAGATTTCCGTTTACACAGCCTTCGATACAGGGGTTTTCTGTGCAGGCCCGGCGCTTTTTGATGCCATCAGTGAGACAGGCCGTGAAACGGGAGATTTCTCAATATCCGGTGGCATGGCCATGTTGGCGCAGAACGGCCGTGCTCTTGGTGTAGATATTGGAGACGCTTTCTGGATTGATGTTGATAGCCCAGCGATGCACCGGATGGCGTCAGACTGGATCAGCTTGAACCAGAGCGCAATTGCTTGACCACTTCCCTGTCCAAGGGCGTCAACCCTTTCAGTCTGACCAACAGCAGAAAACAGCAAATGGCGGCAGGAAGAAGAAGGCCAAAAACGTCGGCAGCAAAGGCAGGGACATAGAGCCTGAAAGCCAACAGCCCCCCCCCAACAAGGAATGCAATGATAATCGGTGGCATAAATGGGACCCCTATGATCCTGATGCCGAGCTGCTGTTTGATAAAAAACAGTCGGGCCAGGGCCAGGCTCGACATGGCAATGGCGAAGGCAATGGCGGCCCCCGTTTCTCCCCAAAGCGACGCCAGTCCGGCAACAGTCAGTATCTCGATTGCAAGCGCGGTGGACACCAATCTGGGCGGCAGGCCTGGCCGGGCGAACAGAAGGGTGGTTTCCGTCAGTGCAAAACTGCCGTCCATCAATTCAGCAAACAAAAGGAAGGCCAGAACGATTGCACCTGAGGCGAACTGATCGCCGAACAGAGCCATTAGGTGGTCACCGAATATGGCGATGGGCACCGTGAGCGCCAGCTGCAGTGTGAAGGTCCAGCGGCAGAAGCCCGCTAGCTTAGCGGCAATCACGTCACGTTTTAGCCCATGATGTAGCCGGGCAATCACAGGGGTTATCATGGGATCAAACAACTGATGGATCTTATGTGGAATGGTGACAATCTGTTGCGCCATATAATAGATGCCGGTGGTGTCGTGACCTGCGACGGTTGACAGGATAAGGATATCAAGACGGCGAAACATCATGACGCCCATGTCTGTGATCCCAGCAGGAAGGCTATAGAGCGGTATGCGGTAAAGGGCAGTCGGGTTGAATGTAGCCCCAATGAGGGCGCGGGCACCAAATACCTTGTGAAGGCCGATCAGTATGCCACATGCCGCCATCACGCAGGAGAAAGCGTATGCCGCGACTAGGCCGGTCTCCGTCAGGCCAGTATAATAAAAGGTCAACGCGCCAAGCAGGAAGCCCCAGGGCTCAAACACGCAGCGTGCAATCACTTCCCAGCGAATGATGCGCTTGAACCGGATCGCGGCGCCGCCAACCTCCGCGATGACGATAGAGGGTATGGCGCCCAGCAGCAGCAAGGGCATGGAAGGGGCAGGAAAGAGGAGGGGCCACAAGGCAGCCAACAAGAAGGCGCCCACAAAGGCCGCCAGCAGGGCTGCCATCAACGCCTCTTTGATGATTTTGAGTGCCTGTTCCTCGGCTTCCTTGCCGCTGAGGAGATCGAGTAAAGTACGTTTGAGCCCCATGGTTGCCGCCGCCGCGATGATTTCTGTGAGCGCCGCCACTTGGCCTAAAAGCCCCAGTGATGCCGCGCCATAGAGGTGGCCCGCAACCAGCATCAGCACCAGCCGGGCCAGCATGCGACCACCAAAGCCGCCAAGAGATGCCAGTGCGCCGCGCAGGATGTCTTTTATGTCGTCGATTGCGCCCATCTCAGTTTGGCAGCGATTGAGCCGCCAGCGCCTTTTCCTGACGCCATTCGGCGATCATCAGGATCACCAAGACCAAATTGAAGATCACCAACTCGAAGGCGAAATAGAAAGCCGGCTGCCCGAACAAGGAAAAAGCGAAGATCAGGAAGGTACGGTTGTTGGCGTTCAAGACGCCCCAAGCGCGTACCATGGGTACAGTTTGGCTTATGATGTGAGCCGCATACCTTTTTCCGTTCGGTGACGTCTGGAGGTTGCGGAGCCTGTCGTCAAGCACTGAGCGGTTGCCGCTTACCAGCTTTTGTGCTGCATCATAGAGGGCTGCTAGCGTGGATTTTTTGCCGTTCACCACCAACATGTCTTGTTCTGTCGTTGCGCGTGTTAACCCCTTCAGCCTGCGCTGGTATTTCTGACGTCGTTCTTCATAGCCGGCGGCCTGTACCGCGTGTGACAGGCCTGCGCCGACGACAAGCCACCAGACATGTGCAGAATAGCCTGTTTCCATCAAGTGCAAGGCCAGCGCGATATAGACTGCGCCAAACACAAGATGATCACAGATGCCGTCGATGACGCGGCCAAAAGCACTGGACCGGCGCGTGAGACGCGCCAGGCGTCCGTCGGCCCCGTCAAGGACGTGCCAGGCAACCATGGCAACAAAACCACCGATAACTGGGACCTGCTGAGGCAGGTCATAATATAGGAAGGCCGCCAAAAAACCGCAGGCGAGCCCCATGAATGAGACTGTGTTGGGAGAAAGCCCCATCCTGTGGGCAACGGTCACCACAAGGTCTGACAGGGGGTGGATCAGATAACGATTGGATGCATCTTCGATCGCACTTGGTCGCCCATACTGATGCGGTTCCAGTACAGAGCCCCGGGATGATGCGTCTATCGGTGTTTGGACCATGGCGCTTTTTTCCTTCTTGGGGTAGGTCCCGACCGCTCAATGGGAAGATTGGAGCGGCCGGGGTGTTGCGGCAAGGCGTGAGGCGAATACCGTCAAACAAGGGGATAGGGCCCTGACCGCCTAATGGGAGGGGTGGAGCGGCCGGGGCATTGCGGTAAGGCGAATACCTTCAGCCAGGGGACGGTTATTCTGCCGCCGCAATTCTTTTGGTCGCCGGTTCAATATGAGACCCAGCGATGAAGGCCTCTGTCATGGTGCGCGCCACATCGTCGGTGTGCTGTATGGGCGGGTGCTTGCAGAAGAAGGCCGAAGGCCCTTCAATCACACCGGCCCTACCGCGGTCGAGTGCCAGCTTGGCACAGCGGACGGTATCAATGGCGACACCAGCCGAGTTAGGCGAATCTTCAACAGACAGCCTGAGTTCAAGGTTCATCGGCACATCGCCGAACAGACGGCCTTCCATGCGCAGGAAACAAACCTTGTTGTCATTCTGCCAGGCCACATAGTCGCTGGGGCCCACATGGATATTTTCGTCTTCGATCCGGTGCGCCGCGACCGACTGAACTGCCTCGGTTTTCGAAGTCTTTTTGGATTCCAGTCGTTCCTGGTTTTTCATGTTTAGGAAGTCTGTATTACCGCCCGTGTTCAACTGGTACGTGCGGTCCATGGCCACGCCGCGCTTGGCGAACAGGTCGGTCAGGACACGGTGCACGATGGTGGCGCCCAACTGGGCCTTGATGTCGTCGCCGATGATCGGCAGGCCGGCCTTTTCAAACCGTTCCGCCCACACCGGATCGCTAGCGATAAAAACAGGGATGTTGTTGACGAAGGCGACACCGGCCTCGAGCGCGCATTCAGCATAGAATTCGGTCGCCTTCTGGCTGCCCACTGGCAGATAGTTCATCAGAACATCCACCTTTGCTTCTTTTAATTCGCGGACGATATCGTGTTTGGTTGGCTCGGGCGCGTCAAGGGGCATGAATCGGCGCTTGTCGGGGTAAGTTGACATATGATCTGAATAGCCATCCAGAACACGGCCCATTTTCACCTTGACGCCCTGATGGGGAATGTCCGCCTGGAAGACGGCTGTGCAATTGGGAGCCTCAAAAATGGCTTTGGATACGTCCTTACCAACCTTGCGCTGGTCAATGTCAAACGCTGCAGTTATGCGGATGTCGGACGGCAGGTAGCCGCCTAGGCTTTCATGCATTAACCCTGAGGCATCTGCGTTTTTCTCAGTGCCATAATAATAGACGCCCTGTACCAGGGAGCTCGCACAGTTCCCTAAGCCCACGATGGCGACATTGATGGTATTTTTCGGCATTGTCATAAGGATACTCCAGGCCTTTTTATTTGCTTCGTCAGGGAAACGGACCTGCCGGCTATGTACCTCCAATCTTTCTGAAATATTTTTGTAATGGCATTCAGGTGCTTTTCTGGCAGGGGGCAATCGGCTAAGGTTCCGGCATGTTTGATTGGGCGAAATTAAAAACAGACAAACCGCAGGCGAGCACGGTACGGGGCAGGTCACTGGAGGAACTTTTTCGCCTGCAGCGGGGTCCGTTGATTCGTTTTGCGGCAGCACGCCTGAAGGATGATGCCGAAGCCGAGGAAATTGTTCAAGAGGCCTTCATCAGGTTCCAGAATAAGTATGATGTGGCTAATACTGCTTCACCAGAGGCCCTTCTGGCTCGTATCATTGCTAACCTCGTGATCGATAAGGTGCGCGAGCGCAACGCCCGCGCAGCGCGAGAGGACGCTTGGGGCAAGGCTAATACGGCTGGCGCGGATGATGATATGAGTGCGTCGGTGTCTGTAGACCCTTCGCGTGCGCTGGTGGCCAAGCAGGAGCTGGCCGCGGCGATGCAGGCTCTGGAAGAGTTGCCGAAGAAGACTAGGCAGATATTTTTGCTGCACCGGTTCGAGGAGTTGAGCCACGCTGAAATCTCCGAGCGGACCGGTATTCCCAAGAGTACGATCGAGAAACATATGATCCGGGCCATTAAGGCGCTGGCCATTTCGAGGAGCCAGCGACAATGAACCCGCGCAACACAGTGATGAATGTCGGTTGGAGGGCTTCCGTCCTTCATTCCGTTATAGTGATGTATGAGAGAATGAAACCATGAGCAGTGGACATGACATAACGCCACCCGCTGTGCTGGATGCAGCCGCTGATTGGTATGCCCGTTTGGCATCCGGCGACGTGACCGACGTGGATATCGAGCGCCATATGGAGTGGCTGCTTGAAGACCCGGCGCACGCCGATGCGTACGAGCGGGTGGCTTTGGCCATGCGTTCGGCTGATGCCCTTGAGGGCGTGGTGCGAACTACCTTTGCTCAGGATTTTACAGTCGAGAGCAAACCAAAGTGGCATGGCCTGTTCGCAAACCTTGGCTGGCCGCGTTTGGCGACAGTTGCTGCTGCGGCAATGGCACTTCTTTTCGGTGTTATTTTCCCCGGCACCGGTTTTTACGATGAACCATCCTTGCCGCACCAGTATGTGGCGGAAGGTGCGAGCGTACGCACCGTCGAGCTGGCTGATGGTTCGCGGGTGTCGCTGTTTGGCGGTAGTGGTATGACGGTCGCCATATCTGACGATATGCGTGTGGTGACCCTTGAGGCAGGTCGTGCCTTCTTTGATGTGGTGCCGAACCCGACGCGGCCGTTTTATGTGCGAACTGCCAATCGACAAGTGAAAGTGGTGGGGACCCGGTTCGAAGTGATCCGGGCAGAGGGTTTCGACCGGGTGGCGGTGAACCATGGTCTGGTGGCTGTTGAGCCGCTTGACCATGAGGCAAGTGCAACGCAGGCACCCCTGTTGATCGAGCCAGGTGTTGTAGCGATTTTCGATGAAAACGAGACGGAACCGGTGATGGCACATGTGCCAGCCGAAACTGTAGGGGCGTGGGCCAGGGGCGTGCTAACGTTCCGCGATGCTGCTTTGATTGATGTTGTCTCCAGAATTGATGCGCTGTTCCCAACTGTATCCGTCCGACTTGCTTCGGGAGCGGATCTCAATATTCGATTTTCTGGTGTAATTCAGGTTTCGACGGCAGAGCAGATGGCACGGCAATTGGCCGGGTTCATGGATCTGGATCTGGATGTATCTGATTTCGAAATTATCTTTACAGCCAACCAGTAGGCGGGGCGTATGGCTGCACGGCAGGGCGCCGTTCTTTTCGGACTGATCCTAGGGGCTTTGGCCAATGCTCCAGTGCATGCCCAAGTGACGATCTTTGACGTGCCGCCGCAATCGCTGGTAACCGCGCTGATCGAATTTGCCGAGGAAGCTGGGCTGTCGATAGACTTTTCGGGGCTCAAGCTAGACGGTGTGATGTCAGGCGGGACGCAAGGCCATATCTCAAGAAACGCATCACTGAGGACAATTCTTGACGGCAGCGGTATTCACTACCGGTTCTTGGATGATAGCACAGTTCAGCTTTTCGTTCCTGCGCAACCCCAGAGCCAGCAGCAGCCTACGGCTCCAGTGGCGAGGCACGCTGCCAGACAAGCCGATTTTATAGAAGATCTAGTGGTTACAGCGGTCAAACGGCCGGCAGCAGGATTTGATCTGCCGGTCAGTGTGTCAGGGCTTTCAGGGCTCGTGTTGGATGATCTGGGCGTTCATGACTTTCAGTCTTTGGCGCCGCACCTGGCAGGCGTCTCCACCACCAATTTGGGCCCGGGCCGAAACAAGATTTTTGTTCGTGGCTTGTCTGATGGGCCATTCGCTGACCGTACTCAGGCGATGGTCGGTGTTTATATCGACGAAACGCCGGTAAATCTGAATGATACAAACCCGGATCTACGCCTGTTTGATGTAGATCGGATCGAATTGGTGCGAGGGCCACAGGGCACACTTTATGGTGCCGGTTCAATGGGTGGATTGTACCGCGTCATCACCAAAAAACCGGATGTGGATGACACATCTGCCCGCGTTCGGACGACACTTTCAGGCACAAAGGGCGGCGGCCTGGGCGGGCAGCTCGATTTTATGGTCAACCACCCGCTAATTCCTGGTCGGCTTGGTTTGCGGGTAACGGGCTATGGCGAACAGCGCGAAGGCTATATCGATAACGTCGGGCTGTCAGAAAAGAATACCAATAACTTGGACATCTTCGGCATCCGCCCGGCGCTAAGGTGGCAAATCAACGAGCGCTGGAATCTGGAGGCCAGTATCAATTACCAGACCATTCACTATGATGATTCCCAGTATTTTGATGATCGGCTGGGGCGCAACCAGCGCGCTAACCTGCTGCCTGAACCTTACAAGGATGGTTTCATCCATTTGAATATGACGGTCAAGGGCAGAATAGGCAGTTTGCACTTCACTAGTGCCACAGCTCTTATTGACCGCACGGTCAAGGAAACAACGGACGCCAGTGAAGGCTTATTGTTTTTTGACGAATTGGCAAATCTACCACCAAGCGCTTTCATCATGGATGACCTATCCTCCTTTGCAGGAGTAGAGGAATTTCTGGAGGTGATACAGCCAGAAAACGCAGTGGCTTACTTCACCCGGGACGATATAGACACCTTTAGCCATGAAACACGTCTGCAGTCTGCCCCCGGGCATCGTTTTGAATGGTTGGCAGGGTTCTATTTTCTTCGTCGGTTGCAGACAAAGGATACGGCACTCGCGCTGGCTTTCGATATCAGAGACGCACGCCTTGCGCTTTGGGAAGACAGAACGGAAACAACAGAGGACATTGCCGTTTTCGGCGAGGCAATTTTTCGAGCGTCAGACAAGCTGAGCTTTACAGCAGGCGCCCGCTTTTCCCGTAATGAACTCAAGTTAGACTATGTTTCAGAATTTGTCCTGGACGACGAACGTCAGACAGTGAATGGAAAAAAGAGGATCAATAAGGTGATCCCAAAGGTCGCCGTTCAATATACGTGGTCCGATCAGGTGCAAACCTATGCTCAGGTGGGCGTCGGATACCGTGTGGGTGGATTGAATATCGATACGCCGCTAGAGGCTCTTGTGGCGGCCGACCCAGACGAGCCGTTTCCGGCGGGTCGGGTCACCGAATTTTTGTCCGACGACCTCATAAGCTTTGAAGCTGGAATAAAATCCTACTGGTTTGACCGTCGGCTGTCAGTCAACATGTCCGCCTTCTATGTGCGCTGGTATGATATTCAGTCTGACCAGATTGGCGACAGCGGTTTTCCCTATGTCACCAACGTCGGTGACGCAAAGAATGTTGGCTATGAACTGGAATTCGCGGTTTCGCCCTTTGACGGGCTTGAGCTGAAAGGATCTTTCTTTTGGAACGATTCCGAACTTCTCGAAGACAATGCCTTCCTTGGTGCTGTCAAGGGTGACAGGTTGCCTGCGATCTCTGAAAACACGGCCAGCCTCGCGCTGTTGTATCAGTTTACCCTGGGCCCGAAGTGGGACGGCACCTTTAGCGCGGATTATGCCTATATCGGTAAATCCGCGTTGACCTTCAATGAAGCGGAATCCCCACAAATGGGCGATTTTGGCATCCTGAACGTCCGTCTGCAGGTTTCGAACGATATTTGGAAGATGGGTCTGTTTGCCCAGAACCTGTCTGATACCCGCGCTAATACTTTCTCTTTCGGCAATAGTTTTACCGTGCTTGAAGGCCATCAGGTCACTCCGCCGCGACCGCGCACTTTTGGTCTGTTTCTCGAACGTCGTTTCTGACCCTTGCGGCCTATTTTCTGAGTCGCGTCAAGGCGACGTTAGGCCACGCCATCTTCAAACCTGGCGACTTTGCGTCAGTGGGGTCCGCGAAATCGCTGTCGAAAAGCGTGGCTCAGTGTTGGTAGGGGGTCAGCAAGGAATAGGTTAGCGTTGCAGCGCTTGGTTTGTTGCGGGTGGAAGCCAAAAACGGGTTTTCTGAAGCCGTGCTCGATCTCGTGGGTCGTTACAAGCTGATGGCCGTGTCCGTTTGTGGAAGCTGGCGGGTTTTGGTCGGCTGGCGTCCGCTTGCGGAGGACTGCAGTGATGGTGATCAAATCAAAGTCGGGCTGGGCTACACCGCAAATTCTTGAGCGCGTCTAGCGTAGACGCCTATTGCGTTTTCTGCGACCTTCTCCGACAATGACATCTTCGAAAATTGCGTCTCCTGTGAGCTGTTTGGTGCCCGTTGCTGTCTCGAGCGAGAGTGTGTAGCGGGCAATGGTTTGTGTCCGGTCGATGTCCGCTGATGCGCCCGCTACCAACTTCTCGATACCGGACAAATGGTCCTTTAAGATGAAATGATCGAGTGGTTTGTCAATCACGACAGTGCCAATTATCCGTTGTCCTTCCATGCTGGCTTGAAGGTTCCAGGTGGTACCGGTCTTTTTTTCTATCAGGGTGACGTTGTCAAATCGCTGTGGCGGTGAGGAGAGTGATAGCAGCAACAGAACGGTGCTTGTCTCACCTCGTGGTGTTACAAATTGGTGCAGGACGGGGACAGGAACCCCCGCGCTGCTTTTGGTTCCTGTCATACGGGTCCAGCGGCGGATGCTCTTGTGCAGCTCGTGGGTTTGTCGCACATGAACGCCAATGCCATGGCCGTGACCGATCTTGATCCAGTCAATGGCTTCGGCGTCGCCACCAATCTCCGGCCCTGGCCGCCAACGGGCAAAGGCTTGGGATAGAGGTGCGTAGAGTGTAATTTGAGGTAACCCAAATGGTCCGTTAGGGGCTACAAGCTCAATGGCGTCCTCTCCTGCAGAAAATAACACATCCAGCTCTGCAGCGGTGTTTGCGAGCCGCATCAGATATCCTGGGTGTTGGCCGGCCAAAACGTGGCTGAAGATCGATAGTGACTGTTTGGTTGGTTCAAAGCCCCAGCTATCGCGGGGGCGGCCGTTCTTGATGATCACACGTCCGCCATATGCTTGTGTGCTGTTGCCAACAAGCGTGCCGATCTGGATGCCGTGGTGTTTGCTTATCGGCAGGTTGGTAATCAGAAACTGACTGGTGACGAATGTGCCATCGTCAAACAGGAACTGCTGTTCCCAGTATTCGCTATAGCTCGCCTGCTGGCCAAGGCTGGGTGGTTGAATGCCTTGATCCTGTGCCAAGCTGCTACCTGTCGCCAACAGTGTAAACATTAAGCCCTGAAGCAAATTGAATTGGATGCGTTTTGCCACTTGTATGTCCTTCTTTCCTGGTCTTAGAACGAAGTGGCGTACGATGTACCTCCATTTTCTTGGGTAAATCGTTAGTGAACGGTAGCGATAGGGAAAATTGTGACCGCCTTGTATAAATAGCTGATGACCGCTTAATCTAGCGCAGCATCTTTTATTCTTCGCTAGGCACCAATTTAGTTGGGAAAACGATGAAAATAGCGATTGGTAGTGATCTGTGTTTTGAGTTCGGTGGACTTATTCCGCGCCATGAGGAGTGCGGTTGGAATTAATTTCCAAACTTTATTCAAAATAATTGAACCTAATTTTCAAACTATATTGTTCCTACACATGACGGTGGGTCGCGGTAGGTAAGCCCAGGCCGAGCTATTGCGCTCGCTCCGGGCTTGTAGTTGTCTGGCCTTAGAAAGTGTAGCGGGCTTTGACGGTCACCCGCCTAGGTTCACCATAGGCAAGCTGGCTATAGAAGCCGATCTGGCTGAAATATGTTTTATCAAACAGATTTTCCACATTCGCCTGCAATGACAGCTGCTCGTTGATGTCATAGCGGGCCATCAGGCTGGCGAGGGCATATGATGCCTGCTCTAACCGTTCAGCATTGCCACTCACCGGGTTGATCGTGTCTGTATAATTACGGCCTTCCCAATTGACGCCACCACCAAGGGTGAATTTATTAACCGAATAGGTGGTGAATATCTTCAGCAGCTTGCGCGGTTGCGATGTGTTAACAGCCACGCCGCCTGCGTCCTCAGCCTTGAACTGGGTATAGCCTGTGCTGATGTTCCAGCCCGGCAGGACTTCGCCCACAACCTCAAGCTCAAAACCCTTGCTCTCGGTACCCTGGGCGGCACGGGAAGCCTCAAAAATTGTGCCCGGAATGGTGTGGCCCGGGTCGGGCTGTGCCAGATTATCCTGCTCAACAAGAAATAACGACACGGTGGTGTGAAGCGCATCATCAAAGAAAGTGCTTTTCAAGCCAACTTCATAGTTTTTACCTTCGAGCGGGGCGAGGAAGTCACCGTTCCTGTCTTGCGCGTTCTGGGGCTCGAAAATCTCGGTATAGCTGGCGTAAACTGTATGATTGTCTGAAACATCATAGAGCGCACCAGCATAAGGGATGAACACACCGCTGTCGCCATAGTCGCGCACTGTGCCGTATAGCTGCCCTCGCTGGCTCCATTTCGCCAGGCGGCCCCCCACAACCAGCTTGAACGCATCAGTCAAACTGAGGCGAGATGCCGCATAAAAGCCTGTTTGCACAGTGTCATAGTCGCCGTCAATTTGACGGTCAGTTGACCATGTTGGCTCAGTGTACGACCCATCCCATGCGTTAAAATCCCCAATCGGGACAACATTGCTGGCCGCGTAATACCCTGCCTCTGAATATTGTTTGCTGTGCAGCCCGCCGAATACCAACTCGTGGCGGCGGCCAAACAGTGAGAAAGCGCCCTGGATCTGGAAGTCGATGCTGTTCTGGTCGCTTTTGGTGTCTGCCCGGTAGGGGGAGGCGCCAAGACCGATGCCCGTTTCACGGTCTGGCACACCGTATAGATACAACAGTTTCAGATCGGCCGATGTTTCGTTTCTGTTGAAGCTGACTTTTGCGCGCCAGTCAGCGGAGAAATTATAATCAAGTGTCGCGAAATAATTGCTGGTCTCTGATGCCCAGAAAGACCAATCGGGCGCGATGGTCTTTTTACGGTCCCAACTGGCTTGGCTGCCATCAGCAAACCAGGCCGGCAAACCACCCCATGTGGTACCAAGGGGAGAATTATCCTGATAGCTCGCACCCGCGCGCAGCAGAAGGTCGTCAGAGACATCGGCTTCAATTACACCGTATAGCACGGTCTTCTTATCGCTGCCCCAGTCGCGGAACGAATCGCCTTCCCTATAACGTGCGACGAGGCGACCACGGATGGAGCCGTCGCTGTTCAGCGGTGTGGCTACATCGGCGAGGATGCCGTAGGTGTTCCAGCTGCCGCCATCCGCCGCGATGAAGCCCTTGAAGTTCCGGCTGTTTGCCGTTTTGCGCACTAGGTTGATGGAGGCGGAAGGGTCACCGGCACCGGTAAGCAGTCCGGTGGCCCCGCGCACAATCTCGATACGCTCATACAGCGCGGTGTCTTGTAGGGTTTCGCCCGAATCACCGCCAGGACTCCATGCCAGGGGAACACCGTCAAGCTGATAGTTCTGGATCGAAAAACCACGGGCGGAGAAGCCATAACGGGTGCTGTCCAGCTCTTTCGCTGAGACACCAACAGCGTTTATCACAATATCAGCGAGCGAGCGCAGGTCCTGGTCTTCAATACGCTGGAAGGTCATGACGCTGACTGACTGCGGTGTTTCCTGAGGCGAAAGGCCGAGGCCGGTAGCCGAATCGAGCAGTTCATTGGTGGTGTAGGCGCCTTTAACGACGATCTCTTCAATATTCTCATCATCCTCTGCGCTCATGTCTTTGGCAAGAAGGGGGGAGGAGATCAGAGCCGACGAGGTCAGAAGTGAGAGCAGGAAAGCGTATCGAGTGCTATGGCGCGTGCCGGAGTAATCTGAATACTTCGTGGTGAAAGCTGGCATTTCTAAACCCTTTGTATCCCTATGCTGAGGTGGGGAAGGCACAGGAATTTATTGATATTAAGAATGAGTCGCATTCCTATATCACAAAGGGATATACGTCCAGCCTATTTATCGAGGCGGTAGCAGGCATCCCTGCGGCGATGCGTTATTTTGGGGTTTTCGGGGGAGCAATTGAAGGGCGATTTGACGCCTTCTTAACAGGGTGTGGGCTAGGGATTTTATGAACCGTTGCCGGTGAGTTTCCAGAGGTGGTCAGATAAAATCTGAGAAAAATACCATCACCACGTCACTTTGCCGGACGGTCAATCGTCACGTTTGTGAACAGCAAATTTATGTTGAACAAACTGGAGATGAAAATGACCACGACAGCACCGGTAAATTTCTATGAACACGCAGCACCTATCCTGACTGCCCTTCAGGCGGTGGAAGCTGAGATTGCCAAGGCGGGTATTGAGCAATCCCTGCACCATTTGCTTCTTCTCCGGGCATCCCAGATCAACGGCTGTGGCTTCTGTGTAAAAATGCACACAGGCGATGCCCGCAAACACGGTGAAAGCAATGAAAGGCTTGACCGGTTGGTGGTCTGGCGCCACGTGAGCGATTATACAGATAAAGAAAAGGCGGCATTCGCCTGGGTTGAGGCCCTGACGGAAGTGCATGTTCACACGGATCTTGGCGCCCTGCGGGCTGAGCTGAAAAAGCATTTTACCGATGCGGAGATTTCTGCAATCACGGCGATCTCAGCGATGATCAACCTCTGGAACCGTATCCAGATTTCGCAGCACTGAGTGAGGACGTTGATATGTCGTCCAGCGCGATAGAAATTTTTGAAAGTCATCGTCAGGTCCTTATGGGCCTGGCGTACCGGGTGCTTGGCTCTGTTGCTGAAGCGGAGGACGTGGTGCAGGATACCCTGATCGCATGGCTCGGGGAAAAGGATGGCAGCATCAGCAACCCGCAAGGTTGGCTGACCACCGTTTGTGTGCGCAAAGCGCTGGATGTGCTGAAATCTGCGCGCCGCGCCCGCACAAGTTATATTGGAGCTTGGTTGCCTGAGCCCATGCATACCGAGGTGTTGGATGACCCGGAATGCCAGCTTTCCCTTTCCGAGAGTGTCACCATGGCATTCATGCTGGTGCTTGAACGTCTGGCACCAAAAGAGCGTGCGGCCTTCCTGCTGCATGACGTTTTTGAAATGGATTATAGGGACATTGCCGCGAGCCTCGATATTGCCGAGCCTGCATGCCGCAAACTGGTCTCCCGCGCCCGCGCAAACGTGCAACGCGCCGAGACGGTGCATCAGGCACCCAAGGACCGACAAGGTGAGCTTCTCGATGCCTTCATGACGGCAGTTAATACAGGGAAAACTGAATCCCTTGTGTCTTTGCTTGCGCATGACGTAACCGTGCAATCAGACAGCGGCGGCAAGGCAACGGCAGTGAGCAGAACACTGGTGGGGCTGAAGGAAACACTCGCGTTTGTTACCAAGGTTCTGGGGCATTATTGGCGCGGCGGGGAGGTCGTAGCGCTTGAGTTGAACTCGTCGCTGGGGCTTGTTTCCCGTGCTAACGGCCGCGCTGAGGCGGTCATTACTTTCGGCTTCGATGCTGACGGGAAAGCGAGCCAGATTTTTGTAACCCGCAACCCGGACAAGCTCGCCCGGATTGACGCTGAAGCAGGTGTGCTGGTCAGGCACTAGCCCAAGCCAGAAGCCCTAACCCATTTGACCCTAACCCCATTTGAAACGAGGTTTTTGTGACGCAGCACCGCGACGCGCGTGAGCGCGCTATCATGACGTTTGTCTTTCTGACGGTCTTTCTGGGTTGGGTTGGCTTCTCTATCCCCTTCCCGGTTTTTAGCCCTTTGTTCCTCACACCGGCGGCTCCTCTTTTGGATGAAGGAGTTAGCAACGGTGTCCGGATACAATTGTTGGGGGTGGGGCTTGCGCTCTATCCGCTTGGGCAGATTATCGGTTCCTTCCTTCTCGGGCGTGCGTCCGACAGGTACGGGCGCAAGCAGACGCTGATGTTCGCGCTGACGCTGACGGTTCTGGGGTCGCTTATGCTGGCCTTGGGGGTGATGAGCAGCTTGATATATCTGCTGCTTTTGGGGCGCTTTATCGCCGGACTTGGCGAAGGTAGCGTTGCGATCGTACAGTCGCTTGCGTCTGACGCCAGCTCAGTGCAAACCAAAGCGCGAAACTTTGCCTTCATTGGTATCGCGATGGACCTAGGGTTTGTCGTGGGACCACTCGCGGGCGGCGCCATCCTTGGTGATGTCAGTTCAGGCGTTTCCCCAATGCATTGGGCACTACCTTTCTGGCTCGCGGCTGCGCTGTTTGTGGTGAACCTCCTTCTGGTGCCGGTCTTCCTCAAGGGCGGAGGAGGGGCTGTGCATACAGCTGCTTCAACACCGAGGAGCATGGCTGGCGCGATGATGCCGCTCATGTTGGTATCTTTCTGCACCTTCTGGTCGATCATGAGCTTCTTCGATTTCTTTCCGGTTTATTTTGTGCAGGTTTACGGCACCGAGCCAATGCAGCTTGGCATTAACGCGGCGCTTTTGTCCGCCCCACTTGTTGCGGCAGGCCTTGTGGTAGGGCGGCTGGTGAACCGGGTTGGTGCACGCGCCGTGGCGATGCTTGCTTTTACGCTCATGGGGCTTGGGCAATACGCTTTTCTACAAGCCAATACGGAACCCGCGCATATCCCTGCGGTTATCGCCATTGCGGTTGGTATTACCTTTGGCCAGACAGCAACGTCGGTTCTCGTCTCTGACGCCGCACCGACAGAGGCGCAAGGACAAGCCCTCGGGCTCTACCGTGCTGTTACCGTGCTTGCGGCGGCGATGGCTGCGCTGACAGGGGGCTGGCTTGCGGCTGCCAACCCCGGTCACCCGTTCCTCGGTGCGGTGCTAGCCTGTGGTATTGGCGGCGTCATACTGTGCCTGCCACGTCAAAAGCGCGTACAGTGTTAGCTGGTTCGTTTCGCTTGTTTGAGCGCGGTTTTCGCCCGAATCAGGCTGGCGATAGTCCGTCCATCCTCATTCGGGCTTTGGGCAAGATGGTCTGCAACACGCAGCGCATCCTTGGGCGCGAAGTCCTGATGCAGTTTGGAGATGGCTTCCACGCGGGTGATGGTAATCTCAAACCCCACCAGATGCGGCAACAACCGATTTACATAGTCTTCGGGTGCATCCTCAAAGGTCCAGGTGGGTGCGTCTGAAAGTGACTGGTATTTCTCCTCAGCCGGTGCGGCGAGGTCGCGGATAAGCGTGGCGAAAAAATCGCGGTCGCGCCGTATAACCGCACGACCCCAGATATGCACGGCCGTGTAGTCCCATGTCGCGCCGCGGCTTCTGTCATTCCGCCAATTGGGCGATACATAGGCGTCTGGCCCTGAGAAAGCCACCAGCACATCCGTGTCGTCAAGGGCGCTGACCTGTGGGTTGCGGGCGTCCATATGTGCGCGCAAGCTGCCACCACCCTCGCCGGTATCATCAAACGCAAACGGCAGGCGAGTGACCCGGGCCCTTGTGCCGCTGCCAGTGAATAAATGAGCAAAGGGATAGGCTTTGATCAGGCCCGTGATGCGGGACCAGTCTTCCTCTCGGTGAGGAATGGAGGGATAACTCATACGGTGTTCCTTCATAATATAAAGAAATCTTTATATTTAGTATAAGGCATATATACTCGAGTGTGAGAAAATTGCAAGGCCCAGCTGGAAACACTGTCTGTCAGTTGTTCATATTCGGACACTATATCTGTTCGGAATCGAACACATCTCTTGACTAGTGTCGGAGAATAAAAATTAACTCATTGATTTATATGGATTTATGTTTCTGGCACAGGCCTTGCTGATATTCAGGCAACAAAACAAAAACCGAAACGACAACGACAGCATTGAATGCGACCGGAAACCCGGCAACCAGATATCCGCCCATAAGAGGCGCGACAGCGAGGAGAAGACAAATGGCATTCCTGAACACAGTTTTACCAGAAAGCCCGACCCTGGTGGTTTATGCGAGCTTCGGCGTTACTGAAGCAAAATATAGCCGCCGCCGTACACGACGTCACAAACTCCGCAAGTAAAAGCGGAGGGTGATACCGATATAACAATAATAATATGACAGCTAGACACTCAGAGCACTCAGCAGGATAGCACTCGGCAGTTTACGCTCAATAACGGCGGCCATCCCCCGGCCGCCTTATTTTTTTCCGGATTGTCCAACTATCCTGCGAGAGGGTCGTCCGTTGGTGCATTGGGAGCTTCCGAAAGGCCGCTTCCGGCACCTTCGGCGAATTTTTTGAGGAATAGGTCTGGCCCCGCAAGGATCATCAGGCCCAGCCCTTGTGAGCCCTGCCATTTCACCACGCCAGCAAACTCACCGATACGGTCAATTGTCAGCAATAGCTCATCGCCCATTTTGACGTCTGCATCACAGGTGATCAGTGTCCCGGCGAGACTGATATCCCTTATCTGGCAGGGAAACTCGCGGTCATCATTTGTCATGAGCGTGCCATGCCACAGCACGGGTAGTCGGTCATCCTGTCTTTTGTCCTGGTCGGTCACCTGAAATCCCCTTGCTGCATGGGCGAAGCATACCCGTCATTGCTCAACGCTAACGGATTTTTTTCTTGAGTTAAACCCGGCTATAGTGGCAATGCCTATGTCGGATGCGCGTGCCGCGCAACAAATGTGGTTTACCAGCAGGAGAGACGTTCGTGAAACTATTGAGAAATGGGATCGGCTCCATCCTGTTCAACCTGATCTACTATCCCTTTACACTCATTTATTGCAGCATCGGGTTGATGCCACTTTGTCTGGCCAAAACAGATGGCCCTATTCGTAGGGGTATTCATTACTACTGCAGGGGCTCGCTGTGGATCGCGCGTTTGACCCTTGGCCTGAAACATGAGTATCGCGGGCTGGAAAAATTACCAAAAGAAGGCGCTTTCATACTCGCGGCAGCTCACCAGTCGAATATGGACCCGATCATGACGTTCCCCATACGGAATGACGTGACGGCGCTTGCGAAAAAGCAACTGTTTCATGTGCCTTTTATTGGTGCCGCCCTCCGAAAGGCCAAGATTGTTAAAATTGACCGCGAAAGCCGCACGGCGCACAAGGGCATGGAAGATGTTGCCAAACATATTCAGGAGATGGGGCGTCCGCTTATTGTTTACCCGCAGGCAACACGGATGCGCCCCGGCCATTACCGCAGGCTGAAAAGCGGCGCCTATTACCTGCAGGCGGATACAGACCTGCCGGTTTATACGGTTGCAACCAACACCGGCCTGTTTTGGACAAAAGGGTTCTGGCACCGGGGCGGTACTGCCGTGTTTGAGATTGATGGCCCGATTGAGCACGGGCTTGATAAAGCCGGCTTCATGGAGAGAGTGGAAGCGGCCGTCGTGACCCGGTCTGACCAGTTGATCGCCGAAGCAGGTTTTGGGAATCTGCTCACGCACAAGGTGGCGGACGACGACGCCTAGCGCGGTATAAAGTCTAAAGCATGGGGAAAGACAAGCTTTCCTCTCATGAAAGTGAAGAATTTATCACTCCGGCAGGGCTTGTAGATGGCTCCCGGCCTCCTAAACTGTTATACAGGAAGAAGAGGGTCTGCCATGAGCACCACATCCATATCTGATACGAGCCTTGAGCATATCGCGGCCAAACTGCAGGAACATCACCAGCGGTATGGCAACCTGACGGGCTTGTCGCTTGCCAAAATAGGGAACCTGCTGAAGAAAACCGCGGCGGTGATGTTCCCGCATTATGCGGTAGCGGAAGGAGACGATCTTTCGCTTCAGGCACGGCTTGAGCTGCTGGAACAAGAGTTTTACCTGCTTGTTGATAGCTTGTGCAAAGGCAAGGACATTGGATGTGCACGCCTTTTGGTGCAGGGTTTTCTCTCAGACCTGCCGACCATTGCTGAAAATTGTTTCCTTGATGCGCAGGCAATTTTTGATAGTGACCCGGCTTCAGAATCAGTTGAAGAAGTGATCCTGTGTTATCCGGGGTTTTATGCAATCACCGCATACCGGATCGCGCACGCGCTTCACAAACGTGAGGTGCCGTTGCTGCCGCGTATGATCACGGAATACGCGCACCAGAAAACCGGTGTGGACATCAATCCGGGCGCGACAATCGGCAAATCATTTTTCATCGACCACGGTACGGGCGTGGTGGTCGGTGAAACCGCTGTCATCGGTAATAATGTGAAGCTTTATCAGGGTGTCACACTCGGCGCGCTTCGTGTTGACCGGGACCAGAAATCCAAAAAGCGGCACCCCACCATTGAAGACAATGTGGTGATTTATGCGGGTGCGACCATTTTGGGCGGTGAAACCACGGTCGGCAATAACTCGGTTATTGGTGGTAACGTCTGGATAACACGGTCTGTACCGGCGTGGTCCCGCGTGATGTTCCGGCCATGCGACACCGATGAAATCGTTTCAATCAAATCTCGGCAGAAGGCGCAAGGCTAAAGCCTGACGCCTCGCTGATCACAAATATCATAAGGGGTATCCATGAAAGCTGAATCCATTTTGGACACCATTGGCGGTACGCCGCATGTACGGCTCAAGCGCCTATTCCCTGACCATGAGGTCTGGATCAAGCAGGAGCGGGTCAACCCGGGCGGCTCGATCAAGGACCGTATCGCGCTTTCGATGATTGAAGAAGCTGAGAAAGACGGTTCCCTCAAGCCGGGCGGCGTGATCATTGAGCCGACATCCGGCAACACCGGTATTGGCCTTGCCATGGTGGCGGCGGTGAAGGGCTATAAGCTTATCCTCGTGATGCCTGAATCCATGTCGGTTGAGCGTCGTCGTTTGATGCTGGCGTATGGTGCTGAGTTTGTGCTGACGCCAAAGGAGCTTGGCATGAAAGGCGCGATTGCGAAAGCAGCCGAGGTTCTGGAAAGCACCGAAGGTGGCTGGATGCCGCAACAGTTCTCAAACCCCGCCAACGTGAAAGTGCACCGGGAAAAAACCGCTGAGGAAATCCTGGCAGATTTCCCGGACGGCCTTGATTATCTGATCACGGGTGTTGGTACTGGTGGGCATATCACCGGTTGTGCCGAGGTGCTGAAGAAGGCATGGCCGGGCTTTAAGGTGTGTGCTGTGGAGCCGACGCTGTCGCCGGTCATGTCAGGCGGTGACCCGGGGCCACATCCGATACAGGGTATTGGTGCGGGCTTCATCCCTGACGTGATGGACATGAGCCTGATCGATGAGGTTTTGAAGGTTGACCCTTTGGACGCCAAGAAAATGGCCCTGCGCGCCGCGCGGGAAGAAGCCATGCTTGTTGGCATATCGTCAGGTGCCACCTTGGCAGCTATTGCCACGAAGGTTGCGAGCCTGCCAAAAGGCGCCCGCGTGATCGGCTTTTGTTACGACACGGGCGAGCGCTATCTATCTGTTCCAGAGTTTCTGCCGGAATAGACCTTTGGGTCATTTCATGAATAAGAAAAAGGACGAAGAGCTACTCTTCGTCCTCGTCTATGCCTGAGCTCATCGAGCCGGATTCAAGCCGTACAATCAACGCAATATGCGAACCACGGATGGCGAGTTCCTTATACGAACCGCGCGGCAGCGGTATGCCTTGGTCGATACAGTGATTGAGAACGGCGGCACCGACTTCACGGCTGTTGAACAGCACAGGGTCGGACCCATCAGACAGGTCAAACCGCACAGTCACTTCGCCCTCATCGTCAAGCTGGGAGGCGATGTTTGAAATTGGTGGATTGGCAGCTGCACCGCGGCTTTCAAGCACCGGGCGCAATGCAAGAACCAGTTCTTCGTCCGAAAAGATGATGCTGCGAGATTCCAGTATCATTGAATAATCATGCTCGTTTTAGTGTTAGCCCAAGCACATTTAGGCAGAAATTCAGCCGGATGAAAAGGTTTTTTAAAATCAGGTGTTAGCGGATGCACTGGTCCCTGCAGCCCGTTCACGCCAGCCTCGAAGCACCGCGTTTGCGACTGTCGCCAGCGGGATAGCAAAAAAGACACCCCAGAAGCCCCAGATGCCGCCAAAGATCAAAATCGCAATGATAATGGCGTTGGGGTGCAGCTTCACTGCTTCCGAGAACAAGAGCGGCACAAGCACGTTACCGTCCAGTGCCTGAAGCACCAGATAGGCGATGATGGCTGTTGCCATCTCACCGCTCACACCCCAATGGAAATAGGCCACCAGCGCAACCGGGAAGGTGACAGCGGCAGCGCCGAAATAGGGAATGATGACACTGAGGCCGGTGGCAACTGCCAACAGTGTGGCATAAGGCAGCCCCAGAATCTGATATGTGATGAAGGCCGCAACCCCCACGATCAGTATCTCATAGACCTTGCCGCGGGCATAATCGCCCGCGCGTTCCAGTATTTCACGCCAAACCTGCTCCAGAAGCGGTTTGTCATTTGGAAAGAAACGGCTGAACCATTGCAGGATCTGCGTTTTGTCCTTGAGGAAGAAGAACACCATCACCGGCACAAGCACGGCGTACACCACAAAAGCAACAGCACCCGTGAGGCCGGTTAGGGAATATTGCAGCAACTGGGGCCCTAGGTTTGCAATTTCGTTTCCAATGCCTGAAATCCAGCTCTGTACCTGTGCTTCGGATATCAGGTTGGGGAAACGAGCCTGCAGGTTCAGGAGCGCCTGCTGCAGGCTCTCCGCCATTGCTGGCGCATCGTTTACAAACTGGCCAACCTGGCGCGCGAGCGGCGGCAGCACCGCAAGCATGGTGATAAGCGAGAGAAACACAAACCCGAGATAAACAGCTATCACCGCAATGAGCGGGCGAACGCCTTTGCGTTCAAGCCAACTTACCGGGCCATCCAGAAGGAAGGTGATCACCACGGCTGCAATCGCTGGTGCGAGCATATGCCCAAAGAAGGTGATGCCTATGAGCGCGATAACAAGCACCAGCACCAGCAGAACCATCTGCGGGTCTGAGAAGGTTCTGCGGAACCAGTTGGTTACCATATTCATCGCGCGCTAAACTCCGGTGGGCGAAATGCCCCGTTACTATCTGACGGCCCGGCCCCTGATTTTCAAGGGATAGCCTTAATTTTAGCCATGTTGGCCAGATGACGTGCCGCCGTCCACCACCACGTTGGCGCCGTTCATATAGGCCGCTTCTTCGCTAGCCAGATACAGCACTGTTTTTGCAACATCGGCCGGGTTCGCGGGGCCGCCTTTTGGCAGGCCGCCCGCAAACTTGCTCATATCTCCGCCGATATCCTCAAGTGCGCGCTCAAACATCGGGGTTAGCATTGGCCCCGGCGAGACAGCGTTGATGCGGATACCGTGGTCGGCATAATCAAGGGCTGCGCTTTTTGTCAGCCCAACAACAGCATGTTTACTGGTACCATAAGCCGCCATCCATTCCGCACCGGATTTTGACAGGATTGACGCCGTATTGATGATCGCCCCGCCGCCGGAGTTCAGCATGACTTTGATTTCATGGCGCATGGCGTGCCAGATACCCATCACATTGGTGCGCCATACATCTTCCACCATGGCCATATCCTGGTCAGCAAAGCGGGCAGATGTGTGGCTGATGCCAGCATTATTGACAGCGACATCCAGGCCACCAGTGGCTACACTTGCTGCCTCTACCAGGGCTTTGACATCGTCTTCAAGGCGTACATCAGCGTGATGGTAAAATGCTATGCCGCCCAAGGCTTCAATCTCGGATTTGACCCGCGCGCCCTCAGCGTCAACCAGCCCACAAAAGTGCACAGTGGCACCCTCGCGCGCGAAGGCTTTGACGATGGCCTCGCCAAACCCTGATGTGCCGCCGGTGACAAGAACGGTTTGCCCGTCAAATCGCATGCCGAAATCCTTTTGCTCGCGCGGCATGGCTAGCGCTCTTTCAGGGCGGGGGCAAGCAAAACCTTATTACAGTGGGGCTTAGTTTTAGTGGCTGTGACGGTGCTGGCGGAAGCTTGGCATCAGGCTCGTGAAGAAGGCGCGCGCGCCCATATGCACCAAAATGGCGGATACAGCGATCGCCCAGATAATGAAAAGCGGCAGGCTGCCTGACGGGATGGCGACACCGACGGGGCTCAGCTCAGCAAAAATGGTACCCGCGAGCCAGAGCAAAACGGTCCACGGCGCGGTTTTCTTGATGCCGTCAAATGCTCCGCTCATGCCTTTGCCGTATACGTGCGGCAATATGGACGCAACAAGCAGCACCAGCAGAAGGATTGGTGCCATTAGCCGCCCAACAGCACTTAGAAGCTCTACAGCGTGGTGCATGCCGTGCACGGGCATTTCCGCCAGAGGCCCCGGGGTGTGATGGAAATAGTGCGCGCTGATAAGGGCCACCACAAACACGAGGCCCAGCGCGGTACCCAGCCGGTGGGCAGGCAAAGTGTTTTTGCTGGGGGCCGGGTTATGGTCCTCAAGCGGGTGCAACACCACGTGGAGAAGGGAGCCAGCGGCAAACGCCTGCCAATAGCCAACAAGCGGGAAGTTGTACCATTCACCAGCAAAGAGCGCGAGCATGTAGCCGACGATTGTCATCGCGCCAAGTCCGGCAAGCACAGCAAGGCCGCCCGCGGTTGACAGCACAGGCCTGAGCAGCCACCAGACCGCCACGGCAACCCCGATACGGTGCAGGAGAATACCGGTGGCCACAAAAGACCCGGCCTCGGTTTCACTGGCGAAGGCTAAAATGGCGCCGTCTGATGCGGCATGTACCACAAGGGCAAGTGACGCCACCATCAATACAATGCGGTGGGTCATCTCTTCTGCATGATGGAAAAGAAACTCAGCGATCCAGGGCAGCGTGAACCCAAATACTGCTATCGCCAGGCCCCAAAAGCCACCGTGTGCCAATGCTTCAGGCAGCAGCGTGAGCGTGATCAGGCCAAGGACGGTCATCAGTACAAAGCCGTCCAGCGCGCCTTTAATCTGCGGCGCACGCGATACCAGCTTCGCAAGCAGAGGTGCTGCAAGAAGTACCACCACAGATAATATTAACGCCCAGTCCAACATGTGATCCTGTTTTGATCTCGAATCTTTGAGATGTACAGTTATAATATCACAATATGGAATGCCAGCCCAAATCATACAAGTGGGGTAAGAATCTTTTATAAAGGGAGCGTTGCCGCACTGCGTCGGACAGCACAGCAACGCGCGTTTTATTCTTCCGCCTGCCTTGATACGGGACGCGGGGTTTTACCAAGCAGAATGGCGGCGATGCCGTCCGCGACCATAAAGGTAGGGATGTCACCCTCGTGAGACGCAATGAAAAAGGCTGTGCCTTGTGCCGGAAAGCGCCAGAAATCTGCGGTCGCGAAATAGCTGCCGCCGTTGTGCCAAACCAGCTTTTTACCCAGATAGTCGGGGACTACAGACCAGCCATAGCCGTAGTGATAGACGCCGTCGGCATCTTCAGGCACGTGAGGTTCAAACAGCAGCGCTTTGCTCTCATCTGACAGGACTGTGTTTTTGAGGAGGGCGCGGTGCCATTTCAGGATGTTCTCAGCTGTGCTTAACAAGCCGCCGTTGCCTGTGAGATGCCAGAACTTGCCATCTGCTTTTTCCAGCAGTTCCTGCTGCGCGTGAAAGCCCTCTATCGGGGCGGCATGCGTTTGCATGGGCCGGTCGTTCCAGTTGGGGCGCAGATATCCTGTCGCAACCATGCCGGCAGGTTTCCAGAGAGCTTCATAAAGATAGTCTTCATACGATTGCCCTGAAACTTGCTCAATAATCGCCGCCGCGAGGGTGAAACCCACGTTTGAATATTCGTACCGTTCACCTGGCCTGAGTATAAGAGGTGTTGCAAATGCGCGGGCGATATAATCCTGTTTGCCAATGATCTCTTTGTCCTCACCAAGCCCGTGCGGCAGACCTGCCGTGTGGGTCAGCAATTGATGAACAGTGATGGCGGCTTTGTCAGTTGGTACATCTGGAAAGAACCGGTCGAGCCTGTCGTTCAAGCTCAGCTTGCCGTCCTCAAACAACGTTAAGATCGCCGCGCCGGTGAACTGTTTGGTGACGGAGGCGATATCCACCACTGTTTGTGGTGAGTAGGCGGTGCCCATCGTATCTGCGGCGCCAAAGCCGCGGGAAAATATCGTGCCGTCAGGCCCTGAGACGGCGACAATGCCTTTAAACCCTTTGTCCTCCGCGTCGTTCAGGAAGCGCGTAAGCACTTCGCGGTCAATGAACCCACCATGGTGTGGGGCGGTCTGGGCTGTTGCTCTTTGGCTGACCAGGCCAAGGGCAGCTATGAGTATAAGTCGAAATATTGTCATTCTATCCTCGCTTTTTGCTAGTTTGACAGATCAGCGACCAGCGCTGTATCTGTTTGGAGCTAAGGGAAAACAGGCGGGAAAGTCCTGACAAAAAGGTTGAAAAACATTGAGAGAGATGACCGACAAGGTTGAGAAGCCTGTTATGTCAGGGCCTGGAATGTCAGGAAAAGTGCGTATCGGCGATACCATCTTTGATAGCGCGCGAAACCAGATATGGCTGGACGGTGTGAGCCGGACGATAGAGCCGCGCCTTGTGCGCCTGCTGGAGGTGCTTTGTGCTGCTGGCGGCGAGCCTGTGAGCAGGGATGCGTTGCTGTCTGCAATCTCAACTGCGTCATTTGCCGGTGATGAAGCCCTGACGCAGGCGATTTCTAAATTGCGGCATGCGTTGAACGATGACCCCAAATTACCGCGTTATATCAAGACAATCCCGCGCAAAGGCTATGCCTTGATCGCACCGGTTACGGTGGCAGACGACAGGCCCGTGCCCACGGTTGGAGCGGCAGCATATGAGCCTTCACCACAGGGAAAACAAGCTTTTGGCCCGTTGGCTATCGGCCTGCTTGTCATCATCGCCCTCCTCCTTGGGGTGGTTATTTACTACGTGCAGCGACCAACAGACGTGGAAATAGAGCTTACCGGTGCCGGTGAGCAGGAGTTCAAGGCGGCACGAGAGTTTATTAAGAAGGATGACAAGGCCGCTGAAGAGGAAGCAGTAGAGGAAGAAGAGGCCACCAAGCCCTAGATCCAGCTGCCGGTGTAGGTTACGGGCGCGGCGCCGGTTCCCAGCTTGAAGCGGGCAATGCCTGCACCTTCCGCCGTGTTGATACCACCGAGGTCAAGAAAGCTGATTCCCTTTTGCCGAAGGGCGCACATGGCCTCAAACAGCACGCGGTTCTGGGCGCCGGTGCTTCGGCCTTCTTCGCCCACCCAGCCCATGTGATAGGTCGCGCTGTTGCCGTGCAGCAGGAAGATGGCACCCGCGATCCTCCTGCGCCCCGACATTGCGGTAACAGACAGGATGCCAGGCTCGCCAGCGTGTTCAGCCGTTGCTTGATAAAGCGGAACAAGCTCAAGCGGGGTTGCCTGATACGACCGGGCACTGCGCTGCGCCGCTTCTTTTTCCAACAGCCAGGCATAGTGGTGCGCTTTATGGCCACCAATGCTGATCTGCATATCGGCCTTCTCTGCCGCGCGAAGCTGGGTGCGCCATTTGCCCACAAGGGCAGCGCGAAGCACGCCCGGCTCCGGTCGCAGGTCAAGCCATGCCGTGGAATAGCCGGTCGCAACCTGCCTGAGCCCAGCCGTCTTCAGTGCCTGTGTTGTCGCGGTATCGTCGAGCAGTTCAGGTTGTTGCAGCAGGAAGCGCCAGCGCCAGGGATTGGATTTACGCCGCAGGGCCTTGTGCACAGCGTTTGTGCTTTTGGCGCGGTCGCGGAAATAAAGCGGGCCGCGTAACAAGGTATCAAAGCTGACAAGGCGCAAGAACCTGCGTCTGGCCACCAGCGCGAAACCAAGCGGGCCATCTGTGTCTTCGATCTGCCACTGATATATCGGCACCCCAACGGATTGAAGCGCAAGACCATAAAGCCAGTGTTGTTGCAGTGGTATAGGGGTGCCCTCAGGCAGTGCGTGCCAGTGGGTTGGGTCAATGGGACCGGGCTGGACGGTTATCTGGTCATGCGATCGGGCTGGTGATTGCGCGCTAGGCATAGGCAGCGCCCTGCCGTATGATCAAACCATGTTCTGGAAGCGCACAAAAACTGAGGAAGTGATGGGACGGCGCATTGCCCCGCCCCGGATAACTTTTGGTGCCGCTATCATCGTGCTCAAATATATAGTGCTGCCAGTTCTTGGGTTTCTGGCGCTGCTGGATATCGCGCTTTATGTCTATTTCCAGCATGTGCTTGAGCGTTGTTACGGCATCCTTTGTTATTTGTCTTAGCTATCGACCGAGACGAGCTCTACTGTGAATACCAGCGTCGCGTATGGCGGAATTGTGCGTGAACCACGCTCGCCGTATGCAAGATGATAGGGCAGGAAAAGCTCGTACTTGCTGCCTTCCTTCATCAGTTGCAAAGCTTCAGTCCAGCCACCGATAACACCGTTTAGCGGGAAGCTTGCTGGCTCACCACGCTTGTAGCTCGAATCAAACTCGGACCCATCAATCAATGTACCGGCATAGTGAACAGTTACCTGTGATTCTGCGGTGGGGCTTTTGCCTTCACCTTCCTCGATTACGCGGTACTGCAGGCCTGATTCGGTTTCAACAACACCGTCTTCTTTGGCATTTGCCTCAAGGAATGCGAGTTGCTGGATCTTGAAGGCTTCTGCTTGCTTCTGGGCTTCCGCCTCCGCTTCTTCAAGCGTCATCACACCAAGTAGCTCAACATCAAACACCAGTGTCGCGTCACCCGGAATAACACCACCAGCGCCGTTTGCGCCGTATGCAATCTCACTTGGGATCGCGAGTTCCCACTTGTCACCAACCTGCATCAGTTGCAGCGCTTCGGTCCAGCCTGGGATAAGGCGGCCAGCGGGGAATGTGGCCGGTTCACCGCGCTTGTAGCTCGAATCGAACTCAGAGCCGTCAATCAGGCGGCCAGCATAATGCACGGTTACAAAATCGGCAGCCGTTGGGCTTTTGCCGTCGCCGCTTTCAATCACGCGGTACTGAAGGCCGGATGCGGTAACCTGAACGCCCTCTTTGTTTTTATTTTCTTCGAGATAGGCGAGGTTCTCAGCCTTGAACGCGGCTTGATCTGTCATTGTATCGGGTACTTTCTGTGCTTGTGTGTCAGCGCCTGTTTCAGTCGCTTCTTGTGGGGCGCCGTCGGTGCCTTCTTCTGTTTTATCATTATCGCTGTTATCGTTGCTGCAGGCAGCCAGGCCAAGAATGGCGGCGATGGCAGCGAATTTCAGTGCTCTTTGCATGGGACACCCCTTGTTGGAACAATGCCGGGGACACTAGCCCGAACCCCCCTTTGGGGGAAAGTAAAAAAGCGCTGAATTGTCGGATTTACGAGAGGAAACGGCATGGCCGCAGGCAATGACACCATAAGGAATGAAATAGTGAAACAAATTGAGCCAGGCAACAGCGTTGCACCGCGCGATATCGCCCAGGCGCTGGTGGATGAAGGGGAAGACTGGCGCAAGCTTCTGCCCCGCGTGCGGGAGCAGGCAGTAGCGCTCTATCATGAGGGTGCGCTCAGCTTCATTCGCAAGCGCAAGGTGGTGTCCCCTGAGGGTCTCAAAGGTATTTATCGGTTGAGTAAACCGCTGGCGAGCGAGTAACGTACAAAGGTTAGCAAGCTTCGGCTTGCTGCACCATAGAGTGAAGGAGAGCATTATGGGGGGTCAAATGCCACTTCTCGATCAACCGGTTCTGGACCGGTTGACCGCCGATGTTGGACAGGAGTCAGCTGCGTTTCTTGTAAGTTCGCTCAAGCAAGAGATTGCCAAAACAGGTACAGCGCTGGCCAGGTTCGCATCAGAGGGGGATCTGGAACAGCTTGAAATTCAAGCACATGCGCTGAAAAGCGCTGCACGAAGCTTTGGTGCAATGCGGCTGGGTGAGGCCTGCCTTGCGCTTGAGGAAGCAGCGCGGGCTGAACGAGCGGCTGAGATCGATGGACTTATTCGTCGTTTTCGCTCTATTTCAAGGGAGACCTTGGACGCGTTTGACGACTGATTGAGCGCGAAATTTACGCCACACTGACCACAGAAGTGTGGCGGGTCTGTAGGCAATAGTGTGGCGCCAGTGTGGCCTAAAATGCGGCGTACAGTGTGGCGCGAATACGGCTTAAAAACATTCGCTGAGGCGGTGTTCGAGGTGAGTGATGTCCGTGCTGGTGCCGATGCAGTTTTGCGCCTGAATGAAAGCGGCTTTCGCTGAAATTTTATCACCGTTCATCAGCAGCACTTCCGCTTTTGCGGTGTGGAAATAGATATCGTGCGTAAAAGTCTCAAGGCACTCGAGCTTGGTGATTTTCAAAAGCGCTGCATCAGGCTGCCCGGCTGCGGACAGCGCAACCGCATGATTGAGCGCCGCGACCGGTGAATCGGTAACCGCCTCCAGCGTTTCATACAGGCCACAAATTCCGTTCCAGTCGGTCTCACCAAACGAAGGTGCGCTGGCATGCAGCGCGGCGATCCCGGCTTCTATGTGATAGCGGCTGAGCACATCGCTGGCCCGCGCTTGCGCCAGATAGTGAAACCCGCGGCTGATCAGGGCTTGGTCCCACATCTTCCGATCCTGCGCTTTGAGGAGCACAAACCGGCCCTCATCGTCTGTCCGGCTGCCAAGGCGGGAAGCCTGCAGGCACAGGAGTGCCGCCAGCGCACAGACATCACCGCGCGCTGAAGTTTCACTCGCCAACAGTTCAACCATATGAAGTGCCTCAAGCGCTGTATCCTGCCGCACGGCCAGCGCGCCTTCCCGTGGGCTATACCCAAGGCTGAAGGCCAGATAAATAACCTTGAGCACAGACGTGATGCGGGTATCGAGCTCCATCGGCGTTGGCCAGGCAAAGTCTGGTGCATTGATCTGCAGTTTTGTCTTGGCGCGGGTGAGCCGGGCGCTTATGGCGCTTGGTTCCTTGAGGAAAAGCCGGGCCACCTCGCGTGCGCTGAAACCAAAACAGATATTGAGCGTGAGAGTGAGCCGGTCCATCTCCGGCACGTCACCATGGCAACACAACATCAGAAGGCGTAGCTGGTTATCCTCAGGCCCCAGTGTCTCAGTGATCAAGGAACCTCGCTCGGTATTCACGAGCGCGGCCTCGCTGGCTGTTTTCTGGCGCCGGATCAGGTCAATCGCCCTATTGGTGGCAACCCGGTTGAGCCACGCGGCGGGGTTGTCGGGCATGCCATCATATGGCCAGGTGCGGGCGGCGGCCAGCAGGGCCTCCTGCGCGATGTCTTCCGCAAGTGTCAGATGATGGGCCCCAAGCCGCCTGACAAGTGACGCGACCAGCCGCCCCGTCTCGCGGCGGAACAACTGGTCAAGCGTGCGTTTTACCTCAGTGTCGTTCTCGGGTGTATTTGGCCCGTGTGTATCTAGCTCGGGGTGCATTATTTTATCTGGTCAATTTCCCGAAGCTCAATACGCCCATATTTCGCGTGTGGGCAGGTTTTGGCGATCTCAACGGCTTCGTCGTAGTCATTGGCGCTGATCGTCATATAACCGCCGATCATCTCACCCGTTTCGGTAAACGGTCCGGCGTGGGTCTCAATCCCGCTCTTGCCAGCCATGATCTGCCGTCCCGGTTCGTCCTTGAGTTTTTCACCGCCGAGGAAGCGGCCTTCCGCCAGCATCTTTTCGGTCCAGGCGGTATATTCCTTGATCATCGCCATCATCTCGTCATGCGAAAGAGTTGAAAAACCGTCAAGCCGGTCGTGCAGCACAAGCATGAAATTTGCCATCATCGTCTCCTGAGTGTCAGGGCAGGTGGGCACGGCGCCCTATTTGCCCGTTATAGCCCCATCGACGGATGACATGGTGGCAATTTCGACATCGCCGATAATTTTTTTGAATTTCAAGCCTTGAGCGCGGCTTCAATGGTGGCCTTGTAGGCTTCCTGATCGAAATTCAGGTCGGGGAAATCACGGTAGCTCCAGTAAAGCCCCTGATCGGCTTTGGATTTGTCGCCCCGGTAGGGGTTTGACCAGCCGTGCCAACGCACAAAGCCGTAGTCCGCAGATATGTTGCAGGTGATAAACCAGCACTGCCACTCGCCGCAGTCACAGGCATAGGGCACAAAACCGTCACTTGGTGGCAGCAGGTTTTTTCGTGTAGAGCTTACCGGCAAATGGGGAACATAGGCCCCGGCGATCCTATCCGTATAACGCGCCTCAAACGCGGCCAGCCGGTCCAGAAGGCGTTCGCCATCCACCCAGATATCAAAAACCTCATAGCGGCCATGATATGTGCCGCCTCTCCGCAGCTCCAACGTGTTCAGCGGGGAGTTCATGGGCCTAAAAAGAGAAGGTCTGGCAAAGTTCCGCGCGCAGCTCGGGGATGCCCCAGCCTTTTTCGCTTGAGGTGGCCAGCACAACAGGATGGCAGGCGATATATTTTTTCGCGTCGTCCTGGGTTTTTTTCAGGATCTTTTCGCGGTCAATCACCTTGAGCTTATCAAGCTTGGTGAGCACGACCTGATAGTTGACAGCGGCTTCATCCAGCATGGTCATGATCTCGCGGTCATTTTCCTTGAGGCCATGGCGGCTGTCGATCAACAGCATGATCCGGCGCAGGTTCGGCCGCCCGCGCAGGTAATCTTTCACCAGCCGGGTCCAGGCATGCACTTTCTTGCGCTCAATCTTGGCGTACCCATAACCGGGCAGGTCAACCATATAGGCGTCCAGCTCAAGCTCTTTCCCGATGGAGAAATAGTTCAGCTCTTGCGTGCGGCCCGGTGTGTTTGACGTACGCGCCAGCGTCTTGCGGCCCGTAAGTGCGTTCACAAGGCTTGATTTACCAACGTTCGAGCGTCCGGCAAAAGCAACTTCCGGCCGGTCAGCGCCCGGCAGGGTATCAAGCGAAACCGCGCCCATGACAAAGTCAACGGGGCCGGCAAATAAAAGCCGGCCACGTTCCATATCTGTCTGGGTGAAGCGTTCTTCTTCCATATCAGACTTTGCCCTTGGCCTCACGGCGCGCGTGTTCGCGGCGCATGATCACCCATTGTTGCCCGATGGAAAGGATGTTGTTCCATGTCCAGTAAAGCACGAGGCCTGCACTGAAAGGTGCCATGATGAAGGTGAAGATGATGGGCAGGAAGCTCATGATCTTCTGCTGTGTCGGGTCCATCGCCGCGGACTGCGGGTTCAGCTTCTGTTGCAGCCACATGGAAACACCCATCAGGATTGGCAGGATACCAACAGCAAGGAACGCCGGTGGGCTCCAGTCAATGGCACCAAAAAGCGTGAGCGGTGTCATGGGGTCCGGCGCAGACAAATCCTTGAGCCAGCCAAAGAAGGGCTGGTGCCGCATCTCGATGGTGACATACAGCACCTTATAAAGCGCAAAGAAGATCGGAATCTGGATCAGGATGGGCAGACAGCCAGCCATCGGGTTGATCTTCTCTTTTTTATACAGCTCCATCATTTCCTGCTGGAGCTTCTGGCGATCATCCTTGTAGCGTTCCTGCAGCTTTTTGATCTTGGGCTGCGCGTCTTTCATGTGGCTCATGGACACATAGGATTTGTTCGCGAGCGGGAACAGGATGATCTTCAACACCACGGTCATCAACAGAATGGCTACGCCATAGTTGCCTGTCAGGCCAAAGAGATAGTGCAGACCTTTGAAGATTGGCCGTGTCAGCCAATAGAACCAGCCCCAGTCGATGGTGCGGTCAAAGAGCGCGATATCATATTTTTCCTGATATTTGTCGATGGTGCCAACGATCTTGGCGCCCGCATAAAAGCGGCTTGTTGTCTCAATGCTGCTGCCCGCGTGAAGGGACTGCCAGTTCTGAACATAATCGACCAGATAGGTGACGTTGGCTGCTGTAGCGCGGCGCACAAAACGCGCGCGGGAAAGCTCGGCATTCTGGTCCGGGATCAGGGTGGTCATCCAGAATTTATCGGTGATACCCATCCAGCCACCCGTGGTGCCGGTCTCGAAATTGCCGTCCTCAAGGTCAGAGTATGACATTTCTTCAAGCGTGCCGTTAAACACACCAAGGGGGCCTTCATGCAGAATATAGAGACCATCTGTCTTGGGCTCGCCATGACGGCTGATGCGGCCAAAAGGCGCGATCTGCATTGTTTCGTCAGTGGAGTTGACCACGCTTTGTGTCACAGTGAAGAGAAACTCTTCATCCACTTCAATCTCCATCAGGAAGCGCAGGCCTTCGCCGTTATCCCATGATAGTGTTACCGGTGACGTTGGGGTCAGGATATCGCTGTCAGTAGACCAGATGCTGTTTGCGGTTGGCACGGCGTCCGGGTTTTGGCTTGAAGCGGCCCAGCCGTACCGGATCGAATAAGCGTCAGCCCGGCCTTGTGGTTTTAGCAGGCGAACGTCTTTGGCGTTTTCGTCCATGCTTGTCTTGTGGTTGACGAGCAGGAGGTCATCAAAGCGGGCACCGCGCAGCGACATGGAACCGCTAAGCTCAGGTGTTTCAATGCGAACGCTGCCCGCATCTTCCACGGGCTCTGCGACCTCTGTGGCGGCCAGATTACTGTCTGCATCGTCGATCGGGGCAATTTCCTTGGGGGCGAGAGCCTCTTCAATGGCGCGTTCTTGCACCAGTTGCTCTTCATATTGGCGTGCGGCTTCCATTTTTGGCCCGGCATAAAACTGTTGGTAGCCAAGCAGGATTGCCAGTGCAATCACGCCAAAAAGCACGAAATTCTTATTGTCACCCATGAGACGTCATACCCTGATCATGCGGCCGGTCTTGGCCAGCCTTTTCACTCTTGTGTGCATCGGCGCAACCACATGGTGCCTCTGCCTCACTTGCTAAACTGCGCCCGCTTTGTGGCACAGGATCGTATCCAAATCCACCCCAAGGATGGCACCTTGCCATGCGGCATATTGCCAGCCATGACCCGCGCACACCGCCGTGGGTGCGAATAGCCTCAACCGCATAAGCGCTGCAGGTGGGCTGAAAGCGGCAGTTTGGCCCCAGAAGTGGCGAGATAAACAACTGATATATCTTGATAATCCCAAGCGCGACCCAGGCGATGGGGGAAAGGCGCTGCTTTTCCATGCCGGGTGTTTTCATCAGGTGTTTTTCCTGTCTTTTGGCTTGTTCTGGCCGTTCTGGCTTGGTTTTAAGTCGGCGCCGGAGGCCAGTTTTGCAAGAGCCCAGCGCATATCTGCCTGCATTTTCTCAAAATCATAAGAGATTGCCGCAGGTCTGCCGATCACCACATAAGCCCAGCCTGGCGAGCCATATTTGCTGAACGCTGTACGTGCGGCTTCCTTTAACCTGCGCCGGGCGCGGTTGCGTTTGACCGCCCCGCCAACTTTTTTTGAAACGGTAAAGCCGATCCGCGTGATGGGGTCGATCTCGATACCTGTTTGTTCCGATTCGGCGGGGTCGATGTCAGCAACTTCGGTTTCAGCAGGGCGGGCCTGCACAATAAAGCTTGGCGTGACCCACTTGCGGCGTGTCGCGGCAATAGCCAGATATTCCGGCCGTTTTGTTACGCGTTCAAGCTCTATGCCTGTGTTCATGCCTAAATGCTCATGCCCGAAAGCTTGTTCAGGGTGTTTTCAAGGGGCGCTTTGCCATCTGCGGCGCAGGTTACCCCAAAAACAAAGAAAGCCGACCGGATATCTCTCGGTCGGCATTTCATCTGTGACTAGTGGAAGGTGCTAAGCACCCCCAAGACCTTTACGCCGACAGGCGCTTCCGGCCTTTGGCGCGGCGTGCATTCAGCACCCTGCGGCCACCAACGGTCGCCATACGCGCACGGAAACCGTGACGGCGTTTGCGAACGAGTACACTCGGTTGAAAGGTCCGTTTCACTTGTCTTACTCCAGCTTTATCACCTAGCCTTGCGGGAAACCCGCGGCCCGGCGTCCAAATTTCGAGCGCGCTGTATAACCGTGACTTCAAACCAAGTCAACAGCGCTGAAGGCAGTACTTAACATAATTTCGCCCCCATTTGGCGAAATTTTGGTTGTTATCGCGATATTTGTAACCAAATCTAAGCCCAAGGGGACGCTTGTTCGTAACAATTGAGGGAGGCTGTGGCGATTCGCCCACCCTCGTTAGTTTACTTGCAATTCGCTCCGGGATGGGATTCAACACTTTTTATGCCCGAGCATTACAGACCGTTTACATCTAGTCTCAGGTCCCGCCTGCTGATTCTCACCTTCATCTTTGTGATGGGGGTGTCTGTGTTTGTATATCTGCCGTCGATCGCTACCTTCCGACAGGACTATATAGCTACACGGCTTGAGAACGCGCAGATCGCGGTGCTCGCGCTTGAAGAGGCACCTAATAATATGGTCAGCCCCGCGCTTGAGCAGCGGCTTCTTAACCAATCGGGCGTGATTGCCATTATTGTCAGGCGCGAGGATAAAAGCCTCGTGCTCGGGTTTGATGTGATGCCCGCAGAGGTGAACGGCACCTATGACCTCAGGAATCCTTCGCTCGGCACGCTGATCATGGATGCGTTTGATACGCTTGAGGCAGGTGGTAACCGGGTGGTACGCATTGTGGGGGACCCCATGCTGCCTGGCACGCGCATGCTTGAGATCACCATCGACGAGATGGGGCTTTACCGCGCGCTGGCGAACTATTCCAATAATGTGCTGGTGCTGTCGGTCCTGATATCGCTTTTCACCGGCATTCTGGTTTATCTGGCGCTGCACTGGATGCTTGTGCGCCCCATGCGCCGGGTGAAAGACCGCATTGTTGCCTTCCGCCGCAAGCCGGAAGCTGTGCCCAAGCGGAGCCGTGAGAGCCGCCGCCCTGACGAGATCGGCCTTGTGGAGCGCGAGCTTGGCCGCATGCAGGACGAGCTCAGGCAGAACTTGAACCAGAAAACCCATCTGGCCGCGCTTGGTGAAGCCGTGGCCAAAATCAACCATGACCTGAGGAATATTCTGGCGACAGCGCAACTGGCGTCAGACGCGCTGCAGCGGGTGGATCACCCCGGCGTGCAGAAGGTTTCCCGCCGCCTGATGACTGCTGTAAGCCGGGCGGTGGCTTTGTGTGAAAGCACGATCCGGCACGGCAAGGCAGAGGATATCCTGCCCGAGAAGGCCTGGGTGCCACTCAAAGCCTTGGTGGAAGATGTGGGCCAGTCGCTCGGGCTTATGGATAATGAAGAGTTCGCTTTTGAGATCAAGGTGGATGACGAGTTTAAGGTTTATGCGGACACGGAACAATTACACCGCGTGCTTCTGAACCTGTGCCGCAACGCTTTTGAGGTGCAGGGCAACACAGGGCGCATTGAAGTGAGCGCGATGGAAGATGCGGCGCATACTGTGCATATCCGCATCAAGGATCATGGCCCCGGCATTCCTGAGCATGTGCGCCCGTCGCTTTTCAAGGCGTTTTCATCCGCCCGGGCGGGTGGCACGGGCCTTGGACTGGCGACCGCACGCGATATCGTACTCGCCCACGGCGGGCAGATCGGGCTTGAGGAAACCGGCGCGGACGGCACCACCTTCATGGTGTGCCTGCCCGGTGAGGAAGTGGAGGGCTAGACCATGCGCTTTTCCGCAATACCGGGGCCCTCGGATCAGTTTACCGACGTTGCTGGCCTTAAGGTTGGTCAGGCACATGACGCGCGCGCCAAAACCGGCGTGACGGTGATCATCCCCGATGCGCCGATGGCCATGGCGGTTGATGTGCGCGGCGGCGCGCCCGGCACACGCGACACGGAAGCGCTGGACCCCAGCTGCCTGGTTGAGAAGGTGCACGGCCTTGTGCTAGCGGGCGGGTCTGTGTTTGGCCTTGCCGCCGCAGACGCCGTGACACTCGCGCTTTCCGCCCGTGGTGTTGGCTTGCCGCTTGGCCCCAAGGCCGTGCCGGTGGTGCCAAGCGCTATATTGTTTGACCTGATGAATGGTGGTGACAAGGAATGGGGTGATGAGCCGCCTTATCACCGGCTCGCGTATGCGGCGCTTGATGGTCTTGCCGCGAGCACAGAGCACGGCGCGGTTGGCGCGGGCCATGGTGCCATGGCAGGGGCGGTGCCAGGCGGGCTTGGAAGCGCGAGCTTGACGCTCGAGGACGGCACCATGGTCTCCGCCATTGTGGCGGTGAACAGTTTTGGTGCGGTGCCAAAGGATGGCATTTCGGCCCCCGGCGATGTTGAGTTCCCGAAGCTTGGCCTTGTGGGCTCAAATACCACCATCGGGGCGGTGGCGACCAATGTGGCGCTTGATAAAGCCGCGCTCAAACGGCTCGCGATCATGGCGCATGACGGCCTCGCGAGGGCGATCAAACCAATCCATACGCCTTATGATGGGGATACCATTTTCGCCATTTCAAATGGTGAGCGCCCCACAAGTGGTGAGCTTGCAGGCACGCTGGCGCTTTTGGGCGCATTGGCGGCAGACTGTATGGAACTGGCGGTGAAAAAAGCTGTCGTGCGTTAGTTAGGCTCGCTATCCGCAAGGCGCTGGCGCTCCCCCACCACAAAACGCTCGATAATCTCCGCTTCCGTGCTGGCCGCATCGGCAATTTGGGGCAGCTCAAGCTCCGTGAGCGGGTCAAGGCGGGACGCTGTGCGGCTCAGGCGCGTGAGTGCCAATTGGGCGCTGAACCAGATATCCTGCAGTTCCTCGCTTGCAGCGGTGCCCAGTTTGGCAACCGTTTGCCGGTAGGTGAGGGTTTCTTCCCTTAGCGCCTTTTTAATCTCTTCAAGAAGCGTATTGGCCTCGCTGAGCGACTGCGGTGCGGGGTCGTCATTCGGGGGCGTGCTGATGTCCCCTGTCATCACCGGGCGCGGCGGTGGCGCTGGCTTTGCGCTTGGTGTCACAGACGCCGGATCAGTGCCTTCCGGGGTGCGCTCACGCTCAGACGCGTCAGGCAACTTATCGGAAAGATTCGGCCAATCCTTGTCTGAGCTTGAGCAGGCGCTCAAGAGAGACAAAGAGATAAAAATTGAAACGTATTTTATGCCAATTTTCACTGTAAAAGCCTTTGATTTCCGGTAGTTGAGAGGCACACGCTACGCCTGATTTGTGGCAGAAACAAGAAAAACAGATTTCTCGCTTGCAATATAAATTCAATCTGATTAGGTTGCGCCGCACACCGCAGCCACGCTAGGTTGCTGTGACTGATTTGATGGCACGCACCGGTAGCTCAGCTGGATAGAGCACCAGACTACGAATCTGGGGGCCGGGGGTTCGAATCCTCCCCGGTGCGCCACTCAAAACAAGGGCTTAAGCATTATCTGCTAAGCCCTTTTTTGTTTTTAGCCAGCAAGTAAATACGTCGCTAAAACAGTTTCAAACGAGCTTCCCCGGCTGTGCAAATAGCAGATGTTGTTGGTTGCGAGTTCAGGTAGGGCAATTCCGGCACAGTCTGGCGGCACTATTTATGTGTCATGCGGCGCGGATAGCTGTATAAGCGCCGCTGAATTTATACACAGGACCCGTTCATGATCACTTTCTCCGATGTTGCGCTGCGCCGCGGCTCCAAGCTGCTGTTCAAAGATGGCAGCTTTAACCTCAATGCCGGGGAGAAGATGGGCCTTGTGGGTGGAAACGGGGCTGGCAAGTCGTCGCTGTTCGCGCTGTTGCGGCATGAGCTGATTGCCGAGACCGGCACGGTTGATTTCCCGAACCGCTGGCGTATCGCCCATGTGGCGCAGGAAACCGAAGGCAGCGAGAAATCAGCGCTGCAGTTCGCCATTGATGGTGACGCGGAATTGCGCGCGCTGGAGGCTGAGCTCGCGAAAGCTGAGGAAGCTGAAGACGGCTACGAGATCGGCCGCATCTATGAAGAGTTCATGCGCATCGATGCCTATTCGGTTGAACGCCGGGCGGCGGATCTGCTTGTTGGTCTTGGCTTCGATGAAGCGGTGCATGAAAACCCGGTTTCCACTTTTTCCGGCGGCTGGCGCATGCGGCTCAACCTCGCGCAGGCACTCATGTGCCGGTCTGACCTGTTGCTGCTGGATGAGCCAACCAACCACCTTGACCTTGAAGCCATCGTCTGGCTGCAGGACTGGCTGAAGTCATTTGAAGGCACGGTGCTGATGATCAGCCACGACCGGAACTTCCTCGACGCCACGGTTGACCGAATTCTCGAGCTGGCGGGCGGCACCCTCACGCTCTATACCGGCGGTTATTCCGACTATGAAAACATGCGGGCTGAGCGGCTGATGCAGCAGCAGGCAATGTTTGAAAAACAGCAACGCCAGATCGCGCATATTTCATCATTTATTGACCGGTTCCGCGCGCAGGCCTCCAAAGCCCGGCAGGCACAAAGCCGCATCAAGGCGCTTGCGAAGCTGGAGCGTGTTGCCGCCGCGCATATCGATACCCCTTTCACCTTCAAGTTTCGCGAGCCTGACGCCATGGCCACAACGCTTTGGGAATCGGCGGGCGCTGACGCGGGTTATCCGGGCGCGCGTATTTTGAGTGATATCACTGTTCATATTGGCGCAGGCACACGTGTTGGGCTTCTGGGGCGTAACGGGGCAGGCAAGTCAACGCTGATCAAACTGATCGCGGGTGAGATTGAAAGCGAGAGCGGGGAGCTGATCCTCGACCGCCGTATCAAGATTGGATATTTTGCGCAGCACCAGCTTGAAACGCTGGACCCTGAGCAATCGCCGCTGTGGCATATGAAGCAGAAGGCACCGCGCGCGAGGGAGCAGGAGCTCAGGACCTATCTCGGCACCTTCGATTTTTCCGACAAGACTGTGTTCCAGAACACGGGCACCATGTCGGGCGGCGAGAAATCGCGACTTGTGCTTGCCATGATCATCTGGGACCGGCCTAATCTTTTGCTGCTGGATGAGCCGACCAACCACCTGGACCTTGAGGTGCGCTCAGCGCTGACAATGGCGCTGCAGGATTTTACCGGCGCTGTTGTGCTGGTGTCTCACGATACAGCGCTTATCGAGACAGTGGTCGACACATACTGGCTCATAGACAATGGCACCGTGACAGACTTTGACGGTGACCTGCTCGACTATAAAAAATACCGCGCACAAGCTGACCGCAAAGCGGCCTGACCCTCATGGGCTGCGGTAAGGAAAAGGGCTCAGCTGAATAGCGAAGCCCTTTTTTTGCGCTGATGAAAGCGTGAGCTTTTCGGGAACAGTTCAATCAGTGAAACTGGCGCACCTCAACCGGTGCGCGGCAGGCAATAGCCGCCTTGCGCCCCCATTCAAGCGCTTCTTCCATGCTCGCGGCCTCAAGCACCCAAAAACCACCAATATGTTCTTTGGTTTCAAGGAATGGCCCGTCGGTGACAAGAATGTCGCCGCCCGTGTTCTGCTTTATCGATTTTGCTTCTTTTACCGTGCGCAGGCCGCCAACAAAAATCCTGATACCCGCTGCAACCATCTCGTCGTTGAGTGCGTCGATGTCGCGGTGCATGGCCTCGTCTTCCGCATTGGCGGGGTCGTAATCATCGGGGTGATGAATGGCAACAAGATACTGCATGCAAATGTCTCCTATAGCGGTTTTCGCGCGGGCTGATTGTCCTGCTCTCGACCAGAGGACGAATGGGCAACCAAGCCCCCGACAGATGTTGCAAGAAAAATATCAATTGCCATCCTCTTACTGTCACGCGTTAGCCCGAGCCAGCCATTTTGGCTCAATGGGCTTGTGTGGGTTGGTCGCATAATAGGTTTTCAGCCGTTCGAAGGGTTTTTCACCGGATTTGAGGCCGAGAAAATCGACCGCGTTACCACCGAGGAAGCGTGCCTCACTGACGATGCCGTCCGTGCCGGAGACCGTGTTGCGGATATCATCCACATAGCTCAGTACCTTCTTGTCGCTCGCGAGCATCCACCAGTCAGTGCCGAACATAACCCGGCTGCCAATGGCTGGGCTGTTGGCGTGGAGTTTGCGCAGGTTTGCCTGCAGCCTCTCGCGCCCGGTGGCGGTATGCACCCCGTCATAATTGGCGAAGTCTGCAAAAACCCGGTTGTCTGACGCGATGGTGCTTGCGGCTTGCTCGACCCAGCTACCTTCATAAGGCGTGGTGCTATCGATGCGCGCCAGATGGCCGAGATTGAGCCGAAGGTTCCTGATGTCTTCCAGTCCCTTGATCTGTGCGTCAAAGAGGGCTTGCCAGTTTTTTGGCTGGCCCCGCGTTTTGTAATCCCTGTGGGAATACATGGATGTATTGGCGTGGCACATGACCGGCACGTCGTTATCAAGGCAAAAGCGGTAAAGGTCAAAAAGCGCGGCGTCCAGCTTGGCGCCCAGGTTTTCGATGCCCCAGCCCGCTTTGGGCCAACGAGCGTTGGGGTCCGCATCAAACTCATTGTTGAAATAGGGTTTGAAGCCCATGGCGGGATATAGCTTTATGCCCACAAACCCGCGCTCCATCACCGCGCGTTTCGCAAGCTCAAGCGGCGTGATCTCGGGTGCTGTATCTTGGTCTGTTAGAGCGGTGTTACTCTCTCGCGAGACAACCTCACGCAAAGGATCAAAGGAGGCAAAGGGCAACATGCGGCCACCGGTTGCCAATGCCACCTTCTCCATCAGGATTTGGGTTTCATCCTGGGTATTTTTGCTGCCGCGATGGCTTTGGTGCACCCAGATATCCATGTCGACTTCTGCGGTGACAAAAAGATCAATGGCTGGAGAGCCGTCTCGCGCTTCACCAAATATGCGCATCAGGCGGTGAGCGTTGCCAATGTGGGAGCTGATCGCGGCCCGCAATACTTCAGGGGCGAGCAAGTAGAAAATAAAGATGGCGAGGGCATAGGCGGCAAGCGTCGTTGGCACGAACCTGTCCTCGCGGCGGCGGTCATCCGCCTTCTCGGACTGCCGGTAGGCTTCTTCAAGCACTTCTTCGCCCAGCTCAGTTTGCCAGCGGCCAAAATCAGCTTCTTCTTCTGCGCTCAGGGCTAGGGGGCTGGTGAAGGAAGCGCCTCTTCGCCTCGCCTCGATCGTGATGGCGACATGCTCGCGAAATTTGGCCAGGTCTTTCTTGGGGTCGCCCCCGTTTTCCAACCCGTCCTGAATGATTCTGATCATGTCTTTGTCTTTAAGCTGAGGAGGGGCCTGATAGGCTTTCTGCCCATCAAGGATCGCATCAAGCTCTTCACACTCTTTTTTGAAGCCGGGGGCGACCGCCTGCACAATCACTTCAAGCAGGAAGGCAAGCGAGCGACCAATCACGCCGCCCAGTTCACCAAGCGGTAGGTGAGTTTGGGTCAGAAACCCGACCACCCCCCGGATGGGCAGGTCTTCAGCGTTGAAGATGTGGGCGTGGGTGTCGATCCGGAGCGGTGTATCGGGTTGTGGGTCATAGGTGCCTGGCGGGATCTTGAGGCCCCGGCCAAAACAACCAGCAAGTGCCGTGGTGCCCAGAAGGGCGGCGGTCAGCTTCAGCATATGCCGCCGTGAGATAGTTTCAGAGTACATTCGCTTTCCCCTGGTGCGATGTGAACTCCAAACAAAAAGTTGAATATGGCGCCAGAATACACCAATGCGTTGAGAAAAGTAGCCTTTTGTAGGGCGAACGCTGGTTTCTGCTAACCTTTGCGGTGTTGGCACACGCCTGCCACATAGGTGTGGTTGATGGCGCGGTCATCCCCTAACATGGAAAGCACAAAAAGCGTTTCCTCCACCGTGCTTGCGTGCTTGAGCCTGCGGCTTAGAAGCGGCGTTGAGTGCATGTCGAGCACAAGGAAATCAGCTTCCTTGCCAACCTCAAGGCTGCCGACTTTATCGGCCATATTGAGTGCCTTGGCGCCGCCCAGTGTTGCAAGGTAGAAAGATTTAAACGCGTCCAGCTTATGGCCGCGCAGGTGGCAGACCTTATAAGCTTCGTTCATGGTTTGCAGGAGCGAGAAACTGGTGCCTGCACCTACGTCTGTACCGAGGCCTACGTCCACGCCGTATTTCTCTGCTTCCTTCAGGTTGAAGAGGCCTGAGCCAAGGAACAGGTTTGAGGTGGGGCAATAGCTGATGGCGGCGCCGCGCTCTGCCATGCGCTGAAACTCTTCCCCTTCCAGATGCACACAGTGGGCAAACACGCTGCGGTCTGTCAGCAGGCCAAAGCGGTCATAAACGTCCAGATAGTCTTTTGCAGTGGGGTACAGGTCTTTCACCCAATCAATTTCAGAGACGTTTTCCGAAAGATGGGTGTGCATCAACACGTCCGGGTGCTCACCTAGAAGCTTGCCAGCCATTGTCAGCTGTTCGTCAGAGCAGGCAGGCGCAAAGCGCGGGGTGATGGCGTAGCCCAATCGGCCTTTGCCGTGCCAGCGCGCAATCAGCTCCCTGTTGTCACGGTCGCTTGTCTCGGCTGTGTCACGCACGGCTTCTGGCACATTGCGGTCCATCAGCGCTTTGCCGGCGACAATGCGCATGTTGCGCGCAAACGCTTCTTCAAAAAGTGCCTCGACCGACTGCTTGTGCACCGTGCCGTATATAAGCGCCGTGGTGGTGCCGTTGCGTAAGAGCTCATTCAGAAAAAACTCGGCACATTCTTTTGCGTGGGCCGGGTCTGAAAATTTGGCTTCTTCAGGGAAGGTGTATCGGTCCAGCCAGTCCAGAAGCTGTTCGCCGAAGGACGCGATCATATCAAGCTGCGGGAAATGGATATGGGTATCGATAAAACCGGGTGTGATCATGCTGCCGCTGTGGTCAAGGACCTCGGCGCTTTTGGGCAGGTTTTCTTCCAGCTCGCGCCGCGCACCGATGGCAGTGATGATGCCGCCCTCAACTATGAGCATGCCGTCGGCCACGTAGCGGTAGCAGTCTGGCACTGCGACAACAGCGGGGTCGTCTGTCATGTAAAATATCGACCCAAGATACGCTTTTACCGACACGATGCTTTTCCCGTTTCGCGCAGGGCTCGACCCGTCAGGCGCAGCATTGCGCCTTGTTCTCTGTTGAGCCTGCTATCCATTCTCGTTGCTGAAAGGCCTTTGGATTGCCCTATGCTTCAATCTTGACCATATGGTCAGCTTACCTAGCTTACGCGTTTTTGCCAAGCCCTTTGAAAGCCGGTTCAGCCTAGCGGTATAACGAACGGATATCCACAGCAACGAGGATTTTTTCAATCTCTGTCGCAGCATTATAAAGCGGAAGATAAAGCGCGAAGGCCTCAAGATACTGGCGTTCTTGCGCAAACGCGGGCGTGATGGTGAGGAAGGGCAGACGTTCACGCACTACACGTTTTGAAACGAGATAAATGCGTTCCGCCGCCTGCTGGTTGGCCATGGTGTGAATGTCTTTACCGGTTATCTCGCCATAGAAATTGGCAACATGGGTGCCGATGAGGCGCACCGTCAGGCGGAAAGCCTCTTCATCGCTCACGTCCATAATCACCACATGGTCAAGGTAGCGAGAAAGGTCATTGGGGCGGATATCAGCGCGGCAGGGCAGTTTGTCACCCTCATGTTTTGACAGCCAATAGTCGTAAAAATAGTCGGTCACACGGTTACGGCCACGCACTGCGTCGCCCTGAACCTGGGTGAATTCGCCAAATTCAGTGTGCGAAATGGGGCTGGTACTGTTGGTGCTGAACAAATTGATATCCCGATATCCTGATTCCTGGAAGACCTGAGCACAGCGTAGCATGCTAGTTTCAAGGAAAGGTAAACGCGGTGTTGAGGTCAAGCCGACTTGGCGGCTGCGGCGCCTTCGCCGGGCTCTTCATCTTCTGCGCCGCCGGGCACCAGCGGGCGCTGGCGCGGCGCGTATAGCCGGACAGATGTGGCGAGGAAAGCCGCAAAGTTCATGGCTTGCGACAGGGCGCCAGCAGCCACAAACATGCTGGCAAGCGTCGCCTGCGGTGCGTCCACATACCCCATGAGGGTTAGCCCAAGCCCCGCCACGAGAAGGTCTGTGTTCGGCAGGAAAGGCACACGGGTCAGCACCAGTTGCGCCGTGAGGAACAGCATCCACATGTTAAACGGCACATCGGGTAGCACCACGCTCCACTGCAAGGTCTGCAAAAGTAGCAGCAGCACAAGGCGCGTGAGGTGAATAAGGAACACCTTTTTCGCTACGTCAGGTGCAAGCGAGATGATGTGTTTGCGAAAACGCAGCACTACAGGCACGAGGATAAGCCCCACAAGGGCGGCCAGTATCAGATAGCTTTTATAGTCCGGATCGGCGTCGGTGATGATGCTTAGTTGGCCGGTGAGAAAAAACACCGCCAGCAAAATGGCCGTGAAACTGTTGGACGCTAACCCTGAGAGGATATTGCTATCCTTGATGGTGGAGAAGATCACACGGTCACGGATATCAAGCCGCCTGCGTGCCCAGAAGGCCATATAAGCCTCGCCCGAATAGCTAAGCACGGCGTAATTATAAACCCGCTTGCGGACAAAAACACCAAACTGGCCTTTGAAATCCACCTTCCACATGATGCGGTAAACCAGAAGTTCCGCCAGCGGGAACGTGAAAAACATCACGATAAAAATGACGTAGAACCAGGGCGTGGTGGGCAGCGCTTCCCAAACCTCATGCCAGCCAATATCCGTGAGTTTGCTGACGAGAAACAGCACAACGCCAGCCATCACCAGAACCTGGAGGGCCTTCAGCAGAAGCATCAAGGGGCGGTTGGCCTGAACGCGTTCAAAAGTCTCGGTCGACAACAGATTTTTAATGGCCTGCAAAGAGCTACCTTTATCGTTTTGGCCCCAAAGCCTTTGGGGGAGTTCTGCCGCGGGCTTATGACGTACCGGTCACCCGCTGTCAAACCCGCGCGGGGCGCCGCACTATTCTGCGGCGGAAAAATCCGGGCGGGTTGATTGCCGCCATGGCTTTGACGGGCAGTTGCTGACGGCTTCACTATACTGTTCCAGCAGCCTGCCGAGCACGGCGTCCCATGTGATGCCCTTGCTTGTTTCATAGCTGGCTTTTGCCATCGCTTTATGGAGCACAGGGTCTTCAATCAAAAGCGCAAGTCTGTCTGCAAAGGCTTCGACATTGCCGGGTTCCACCAGAAAGCCTGTTTCGCCTGATGTGACGAGCGAGCGGCTGCCGCTTGCATCCGCACACACCGCAGGCACTCCGGATGCCATGGCCTCGAGCGTCACGTTACCAAAGGTTTCCGTGATGCTGGCGTTGAAGAAAATATCGCTGCTCGCGTATGCGCGGGCAAGATCATCACCCTGCAGGTAACCGGTAAAGATAGCTTCGGGCAGAAGTTCCGCGAAACGCTCACGCTCTGGCCCCGCCCCCACGATCAGCGCTTTATAGGGCACGCCGCGCCGCTTGAGCGCGTCCAGCGTATCGGCAAAAACACCAAGCCCTTTTTCAAGAACCAGCCGCCCGACGAAAGAGATGACCACCTCGCTATCCCTGATGCCAAGGCTGCGGCGCCAGCTCATCTCACGGCGTTCTGGTGAGAATTGCTCTGCGTCTATCCCCCGGCTCCAGATGCGAAGGTCCTTCGCCATATTTTGCTCTGAAAGGATAGTTCTCATGCATTCAGAGGGCACATAAACCTGTTCGCACCGGTGATAAAACCGGCGCATCAGCGCGGTGATATATTTTTCCAGCCATGCCATGTGGTAGTAGCGCGGGTAGGTATCAAACCGTGTGTGAAAGGATGCCACAGCGGGCACGCCGTGTTTTTTTGCCCATGCAAGCGCACGCCAGCCAAGAATATCTGGTGCGGCCAGATGGATCAGGTCAGGCTCGAACGCTTCCAGTTGGCGTTTAACCCGGCGCGGCATGCCAAGCGCCAGCCTGTATTCGCTGCGCTTTCCGGGCAGGCAAACCGATGGCACGGAGACAAGTGTTCCCTTGTGGCGAAAGGCGGCCTCTTTTGCTGTGGGCGCAAAAACCAGGACCTCAATACCCTGTTTTTCAAGATACTCCACAAGCTTATTGAGCGCCCGAACTGGGCCGTCCATCACATAGTTATAATTGCCGGAAAACAGCGCGATGCGTTTGGGGCGCAGGTTGTGAGTATCAAAGGGCATATGTATTTCCCAAAATAGGGGCAGGTACACACGGCTGCCTATATTCTAACATAAATTTTTGCCGAACGAAGACGGCTAATAAAACCTTTGGACCACTCCTCGCAACGCATTTTGAAACTTTGATGAACATTGCAAAATAAGCTGGCCACAAGCACACACCAAAGCATGGCGAAATGGCGAAAATGCGGCAGTAAACCTTAGTTTTATGAAAAATTAGTCCGGAAGGCCGAAGCCAAGATCGATATGGCCAAAAAGGTCGATCTGTCGGTGCTCAATGGCAGCCTGCCCCTGAGCGTCGTCATACCCGGCGCCGGTGAACACATAGTGCCCGATGGTGAAGCGCGCATTGCCGTCCTTATCGCTGAGCGGCAAAACCAGCGCGTGCAGGCGGGCTTTCCGGTCCCCGCGAAGGCGCAGCACTTCTGTGATATGGAAACCACAGGGCTTGGAGAATACGGCCGCGTAGATGGCCTGAATGCCTTCACGCTGGTTGGCCGGGCTCAGATCAACCAGATTGAGACCAGCCAGACGCTGACCCACAGATTCTTCAACCGCAGAACCCGCAAGCCTGATGGTGATTGTTTGTGCATTAAGCCGTTCGCTGAGCACAATACCGGGCAGGATGTTCCTGAGGCCCTGAATGCTGATCGCCGATTTGGGTGGAATGACTGCCGGGTCACCGTTTCGCAAGCCCTGCCAAATCTGCCACATGGGCTGAATGGCGCTCGGGAGGTCGAGCCCGCCTTGGCTATCTATTGTCAGATTGTCGCGGTTAAGAATCATACGGTTCCAATAAACTCCAGTCAGATTGGTGCCGAGGCCTTAGATATTAGCAGCCTCGCCCTATAATTGCATCCTCAGACTGTGAATTATTACAATAGCTTATCTGGCGTACATCTGAGAATGAGGCGAAAAACCCCATGTTCATGCGGTTTTTGTTGACCGTATCTGAGAATTTCGGTATTGATACTGCGAATTGTTCGCAATCGCAAGGACATGTGAGTCGCTCAATGTACGTATGTTTATGTAATGGCTATACTGACCGTGAGATCCGCAGCGCTGTGCGCGAAGGCGGGGTTAATTGCGTGGACGAAGCCTATATGTCACTCGGCAACGGGTTTTGCTGTGGCGCGTGCCGTGACTGTGCAACCAACCTTGTAGAGGAAGAGTTGCCTAACCGGCGAGTGCTTGCGGCAGAATAGAAATTGCAACACCAAGTCAGGTGTGTGATTGGGGAAAAGAAAAGCCACTGAGAAATCAGTGGCTTTTTTGTCTTTCAAACGGGTGTGAAACCTAGTCCTCCGCCGCCGGTGTTTGCAGTTGAACGTAGTTTTCCATGCCCATTTTGCCAACGAGGCTCAACTGCGTTTCCAGCCAGTCGATATGCTCTTCCTCTGAGCTAAGGATATCTTCCAGCAGGTCGCGTGAACCATAGTCACGCACCTCTTCGCAGTAAGCGATGGCTTCCTTGAGGTCCACATGGGCAGTGTGTTCCATCTTGAGGTCACACTCGAGGATCTCTTTCACGTCCTCACCGATCATCAATTTGCCAAGGTCCTGCAGGTTTGGCAGGCCTTCAAGGAACAGAATTCGCTCTATAAGGCTATCGGCGTGTTTCATCTCGTCGATGGACTCTTCATATTCCTTATCGGCAATTTTTTTCATGCCCCAGTCTTTGAGCATGCGGGAGTGGAGGAAATATTGGTTAATGGCCGTGAGCTCGTTTTTGAGAATCACATTCAGGTATTGGATAACCTTTTTGTCGCCTTTCATGACGAGCCTCCTTGCATACGGTGGGGATATCTGAATTGGCCCCTACTATAACAACCATAGCGGCATGCGCCAAACTCTTTCTATAGTTGCTAATCCCTATTAATTGCACGACTTTTTCCAGTTTTCCAGTTGCGTATGAGAGTGAAAATCACTCGCTTTTAGCGCGTGAAAAATCAGCCCGTTTTCCACTTCTTTGCCGGGCAATTTTGTGCAGGTTTTACATCTGGTTCTAACGCCTGTATAACGCCCCTCAATTTTGGATCCGGCTTTGCGAGCCGAACTGCTGAAATGGGAAACATATGTCGAACTATCTTGTTGCGGCCCTCTACAAATTTGTGAGGTTGCCTGAATATGCGTCTTTGCAGGCGCCCCTCACTGAAATCTGTATCTCCAATGACGTCAAGGGCACGCTCCTGCTGGCGGCAGAAGGCATCAATGGCACCATCGCGGGGCCTGAAGCTGGTGTGCGCAATGTGCTGGCTTACCTGCGAGGGCACTCCGAGTTTGCTGACCTCATCCATAAGGAAAGCTGGGCTGACGAGGAACCTTTCCTGCGTGCCAAGGTTCGTCTCAAAAAAGAGATCGTCACCATGGGCGTGGACGGTATCGACCCCAACAAAATCGTTGGCACCTATGTGAAACCTGAGGATTGGAACGCACTGATCTCGGACCCGGATACGGTGGTGGTTGATACGCGTAACGACTATGAGGTCGCGATTGGCACCTTCAAGGGTGCGGTGGATCCGAAAACCAAATCTTTCCGAGAGTTTCCGGCGTGGGCCGCAGAAAACAAAGACACGCTCAAAAAGCCCAAGGTTGCCATGTTCTGCACCGGCGGTATCCGGTGCGAGAAGTCAACGGCGTTCATGAAAGAGCAGGGTTATGACGAAGTTTATCATCTTGAGGGCGGCATCCTGAAATACCTTGAGGAAGTGCCGGAAGATCAAAGCCTGTGGGAAGGTGACTGCTTCGTGTTTGATGAGCGTGTGTCGGTGCGCCACGGCCTTGAGCCGGGCGACTATGACATGTGCCGCGCCTGCCGCCGCCCCATCTCGGAAGAAGAAAAAGAGCTGCCCGAGTTTGTGGAGGGGGTGAGCTGCCCATATTGCCATGAGGAAACCACGCCTGAGCAGAAGGAGCGGTTTGCGGAGCGGCAGAAGCAGATCATGCTGGCGAAAAATCGCGGTGAAAAACACATTGGCATCACCAAGCCGCGCGCTGGTGACGAGGCTGCCGTCGTAGCCGAGGACGCATAAAAGCAATGACGGATACGCGGCCCATTCTCTACAGCTTTCGCCGGTGCCCCTATGCCATGCGGGCCCGGCTCGCGCTGGCGTCCGCCGGGGTTGAGGTAAAGCTCAGGGAAGTGGTGCTGCGCGACAAACCGGCAGCTATGCTCAAGGCTTCCCCCAAGGGCACGGTGCCAGTGCTGGTACTGCACGGTGGTGCTGTGGTTGATGAAAGCCTTGATGTCATGCTGTGGGCGCTGAGGAAGAGCGACCCTGAGGGCTGGCTGGCCCCTGAGTATGGCAGCATGGATCAGATGCTTGAGCTGATCGCTTTGAACGACGGTGATTTCAAACACCATCTGGACCGTTTTAAATACGCCACCCGCTATGAGGATGCAGACCCCGCAGAGCACCGCGCCGGGGCTGAGGTTTATCTCAAGCGTCTTGAGGCTCAATTGGGTGAAAACAAATGGCTGTTTGGTGCGCGGCCAAGCCTTGCAGATTATGCCATCCTGCCGTTCATCCGCCAGTTCGCGGGCGCCGCCAAAGGCTGGTGGGAAGACGCGCCATATTCACATATGCGCCGCTGGCTTGAAGACTTTAAGGCAAGCGCGCGCTTCAAAGCCGTGATGCGTAAATATCGGCAGTGGCATGAGGGCATGGAAGAACCCATTTTCCCGGCAGACTGACACAGCGCTGATGGTTGCGCCCAGGCACAAGCCCGGCTAAAAGCGGGAAATATCATTTTGAGGAGTAATCAAATGGCAGCAAAAACTGCACGGGTTAAATGGGCAGGTGACATGACCTTCATTGGCGAAAGCCCTTCAGGCCACGCGGTGGTAATGGATGCAGGCGCAGACAGCGGTGGTCGTGACCATGGTATTCGCCCAATGGAAATGCTGCTCTTGGGTGCTGGCGGTTGCTCGTCAATCGATGTGATGATGATTTTGCAGAAAGCGCGGCAAAAGGTAACCGACTGCTGGGTTGATATGACCAGCGAACGCGCGGAAGAGCACCCACGCTACTTCACTAAAATTCACATGCATTTTGTGGTAACAGGCGTGGAGGTTGACCCCAAGCATGTTGAGCGTGCGATCAAGCTTTCCAAGGAAAAATACTGCTCAGCGTCGGTGCAGCTTGGTGCGCTTGCGGACATCACGGCAGATTTTGAGATCATCGCCGCAGCATAGTACTGGCGGTAGAAGCCGCCGCGACACGGCGGCGGCTAGAGCGGCTTATATCAGGCTGCCATCAGGGGTGCGGTTTGCACCTGCAGCCATTCCTTGGTGCTATCATCCACCAGCGGGCCAATCAGCTCAAACACGCGGGCATGATAGTCGTTCAGCCACTTAAGCTCCCGGCTATCAAGCAAGTTCACATCCACCAGGTTGCGGTCGATCGGTACCCATGTCAGGTTTTCAAACGCGAAAATCGGCCGCTCGGTTTTCTCCTGTACCTTCTGCACCACAATCAGGTTTTCAATGCGGATGCCGTAGGCACCTTCGCGGTAATAGCCTGGCTCGTTAGACAAGATCATGCCTTCCTCAAGCGGTACGTCGGTGCCCTTTTTGGCTATACGCTGCGGCCCTTCATGCACCGCAAGGAAGGAGCCAACACCGTGGCCTGTGCCATGGTCATAGTCACAGCCAATGTCCCACAGTGGGCGGCGTGCCATGGCATCAAGCGCCATGCCCGCAGTTCCCTCAGGGAAGCGTGCAGTTGCAATGGCGATATGGCCCTTGAGCACGCGGGTGAAGCGGTCTTTCATCTCGTCCGTTGGGGTGCCCACAATCACCGTGCGGGTGATATCGGTGGTGCCGTCCAGATACTGCCCGCCGCTATCCACAAGGAAGATTTCATCCATCTTGAGCGGGCGGTTGGTCTTTTTGGTCACGCGGTAGTGCACAATCGCGCCGTTTGGCCCAGCGCCGGAGATGGTGTCAAAGCTCTTGTCCTTAAGCCCACCGCGTTTTTTGCGGAAGTTCCACAGCGCATCAACGGCTTTAAGCTCATCAACGCTGCCCTTTGGGGCTTCAACTGAAAGCCAGTGCAAAAACTCGCTGACCGCTGCACCGTCCCGGATGTGGGCGTCGCGGCTACCCTGTTGTTCGGTTTTGTTTTTACGCGCTTTTGGCAGGATGCACGGGTCCTGGCCCTCAACCAGTTTGGCGCCAGCGTCCTCAAGTGTTTTGAAAACCTTGGCGTTGTTGGTGGCAGGGTCCACCAGCACACGTTTGCCCGAAGTGCCAAGGCTCGCCAGCGTATCGTAAAACGCGGTGCGCGGTTCGATACGCACACTGTTGCCAAGGTGTTGTTTCAGCTCGCTGGATACTTTGCTTTCCTTAATGAAAAGCGTTGCAGTTTCGTCAGCGTGCATCACCGCAAAGGCGTGGGTGACAGGTGTGTTCATCACATCTGAGCCCCGGATATTAAAGGCCCAGGCCACGCTGTCGAGCATGGTGATCACAGCGGCGTCTGCACGCTTTTCCTTGAGCGCTGCGGCAACCTCTGTGCGCTTGTCGGCAGCATCACGGCCTGCGTGATCTGCGGTGTGTGCAGTGGCGGGCGCCAGCGGCTCGCTTGGCTGGTCATGCCACACGGCATCAACCGGGTTGCTCTCAAGCGCGACCAGCTCGATGTTTTTGGCGTCAAAAGCTGCGCGGGCCGCTTTTTCCCATGCCACTGTTGTCAGCTCCGGGTCGTGGCCTACACGGCCACCCTCCGGTACATTGTCTGCTGTCCACTTAAGAAGCGGGTATTTCTCAAACAGGTGATGCTCAAAAAGCGCCGGGTCCAGCTCCGCGGCGGCCTGAATGGTGTAGCGGCCATCAATAAACACGGATGCTTTACCCAAGAGCACAACACCGTTGCCTGCGGAGCCTGTAAAACCGGTGATGTAAGCAAGGCGGCCCGCATAGGCGCCAACATATTCGCTCATATGTTCATCGGTCAGCGGCAGCACAAAACCGTCAAGGCTGCGCGCCTTCAACTCTGCTCTCAGGGCTTCAAGGCGATTTGCATGCTCGGTCACGGTTCACTCTCCTAACTCTCTGGTTCCTGTGCGCCCAATGCGTCATCAGCGGTCATCACAAAAAAGTGGTCGGGCGCAGCGTTATGCCGCCTAGATGGCAGGCCACAGCTGGTTTGGCAAGGGGGCCTTCTGTTGCGGTGCGCCATTTTTTGAGCACGCGCTTAACTCCCTCTTTACAGCGCCCCGGCCTATGCCTAGAGCTAAGGACCCCTTAGATTATGGACAGGCCCTCATGTTAAAAGCCCCAAATGCCCTTGTTGCCCCTAAAGCCACACAAAAACCCTATAAGGCGAGCCATCACGGTTTCGAGTTTAACGATCCTTATTTCTGGCTGAAAGACCCAGGTTACCCGGAGGTGAAGGATGAGGAAATTCTCGGATATCTGGGGCAGGAGAACAAATATTTCGAAACCGTAATGAATGAGAGAAAGTCTCTCGTTGATAAGGTTTTTGAGGAAATAAAAGGTCGCCAGAAAGAAGACGATGAAAGCGTACCGTGGAAAGACGGTGCTTATGAATACCGCTGGGCATTCGCAAAAGGCGCGGAATACCGCACATGGCACCGCCGCAAGGTTGGCGCTGATGACTGGGATGTGCTTCTTGATGAAGTGGCCGAGGCAGAGGGGCTTGAATTTTACCGGCTTGGCGGCCTGAGTGTAAGCCCGTGCGAGCGATATCTGGCCTATAGCGCCGATAAAAACGGGTCTGAACGTTTTACCGTGCAGGTCAGAAACCTGGAAACAGGGGAAAACCTGAGCGATGAGATTGTCGAGACCTCAGGCGAGATTATATGGTCGGCGGACGGGGCTGGCTTTTTCTATGTTCTGGTGTCGAAGGAATGGCGGCCTTACCGGGTTTGTTTCCACACTCTTGGCAGTTCAGATGACAGCACCGTTTATGAAGAATCAGACACCAGCTTTTTTGTGCACCTGAGCCGCACAAGCAGCCGGGCCTATCTCGTTATCCGCACCGCAGATCATGTGACGGCTGAAAACCGTATCGTGCCGCTCAAAAACCCGAACACGTCGCCCTATGTGTTGAGCCCAAGGCGCAAAGGCCATGACTATGCGGTGGATCACGGTGATGAGGGGCTTTATCTCAGGTCCAACCGGGAGCATAAAAACTTCTGTGTTTACCGGGCGCCAGTGAACGCGAAAGGCGAAGAAGACTGGCAGGTGCTGCTGCGTGGCGATGACCGGCATTATCTGACCGGTATCCGCGCGTTCAAGGGCTTGCTCGCCATTGAAGAAAGCCGTGATGGGCTTGACCAGATCAGGCTTCTGAAAACCGATGGCACAGACCAGTATGTGGCCTTCCCCGAACCGGTTTATGAGGTGGGGCTTGGTAATAACGCTGAGTTTGTGCAAAGCCAGATACGGCTCTCCTATTCAAGCCTGGTGACCCCACCAACGGTATATGACTATGACCTGGCATCAGGCCAGTTGATCACCCGGAAAGAGCAGGAAATCCCGAGCGGATATGACAAGTCTGCGTACCGGTCTGAGCGTCTGATGGTTAAGGCCCGTGACGGTGTCGAAGTGCCTGTGAGCCTTGTCTACCACAAGGATTGGAAGAAGGGCACGGCCGCGCCGCTGCACCTGTACGGTTACGGTGCTTACGGCCTTGGCATGAGCCCGTCTTTCTCGTCTGCGCGGCTAAGCTTGCTGGACCGTGGTTTTGCTTACGCCATCGCCCATATCAGGGGCGGTGATGAGCTTGGTTACGGCTGGTATGAAGCCGGCAAGCTTGAGCACCGCACCAATACCTTCAATGATTTTGTTGATGTGGCGCGCTATCTGGAAACAAATGACTATGCCGCACCCGGCGGCATTTCCATCTCGGGCGGAAGCGCCGGTGGTGAGTTGATGGGGGCTGTGGTGAACCAGGCGCCGGAGCTGTTTAGTGCCGTGGTGATGCATGTGCCGTTTGTTGATGTGCTCAATACCATGCTGGATGCTGACCTGCCGCTCACACCCATCGAATGGCCTGAATGGGGTAACCCGATTGAGGACAAAGCGGCCTATGAAACCATTGCATCCTATTGCCCCTATACCAATATGGAGGCAAAGGAATATCCGCCCATGCTGGTGACCGGCGGGCTCAATGACCCGCGTGTAACCTATTGGGAGCCCGCGAAATGGACCGCCAAGATGCGCGCGACAAAAACCGACGATAACCTCCTGATGATGAAGATCAATATGGGCGCAGGCCACGGTGGTAAGTCCGGGCGGTTTGAGAGATTTGTGGAAGTGGCGGAAGAATATGTGTTCGTGTTGATGGCTTTTGGCCTCGCGGACGATGAATAATAACTAATCAATCGGTTTGTTATAGTGGTTTGAATAAACTGTCAGAATATTCATTACGAGTGCGAACAAATAATGAAGCACAAGGATGAGGCATCATGAAACCAATCATAAACAGGCGGGATGCAAAGCAGATCGTCTCGAAACACGGCGATGCTTTTGAAGCAACAATGGAAGAGCTGGCGTTTGCCGTCGGCGCACAGGACATTGGCGCCAATATCACCACAGTACAGCCAGGGAAAGCGGCTTTCCCCCTTCATCACCATTATGCCAATGAAGAGCATTTTTATGTGCTGAGTGGGTATGGCAAAGTGCGCATTGGTGCAGATGTGTGGCCGATTGAGCCGGGTGATTATATCTTCAGCCAGCCCGGTGGGCCTGAACATGCGCACCAGATGGTCAATACCGGCGACGAGCCGCTGGTGTATCTGGCCATCTCAACCAAAAAAGTACCCGAAGTTGTTGGCTATCCTGACAGCGGTAAAACCGGTGTGCGCGTTTCCTATGACATGGAAAACCCGGACAGCCGTTTCCTCATCTCTGACGACGCGAAAAACAGCGTCACATATTGGGATGATGAGGACGGCACTCAGGTACGTGCCACTCTCAAGGGCGACTAGGCCCTGCTGTTGTAGAGATGCTCAAGCGTGGGGGCCATGCCAGAGAGGTCATAGCCCGCACCAGCACCAAGCTTCAAGATATCCGCCACATCACGGCTGGCGGTGAAGGCTTCAGCCAAAGCCCAAAGCGTGCATGACCGAGTGCCGGAACGGCAATAAGCCAGCACGGGCCCTTCAGCGTCCCTGAGCGCAAAGGACATGCTCTCAATCGCTTCAAAGGTCAGTTGGCCGGAGGTGACGGGGATCGCGGCCCATGCGACGCCCTTGTCAGCGGCTATGGCGGCTAACGCGTCGTTGCTGGGTTGGCCAGCTTCTTCACCGTCCGGGCGGTTGTTGATGATGAGCTTCACGCCCGCGTTTGCAGCTGCCTCAATATCGTCAGCGGTGATTTGCGGCGCGACAGACACGGTGTCCGTTACTTTGTTGAAGGTGCTCATGTCTGTCTCTCCAGTCTCGTTTTGAGGTTGAGGCTATTATATCGCGGGTGCGTTTGAATAATAGTGCCAAGCCAGAAGGGCCACAACACTGCGGTATGGCCGCCAGCGTTCGCCGATGGTCTCGCACTCTTTTTCAGTAGGTCGGTCTTCAAGGCCAATAATACGGCCAACACCCACACGCACGGCCAGATCACCCACCGGCCAGATATCATCCCGTCCCAGCGAGAACATGAGATACATATGCGCACTCCAGACCCCGAGGCCTTTCACGGCTGTGATGGCACTGATGGCGTCCTCGTTGCTCATGTGCGGCAAGGCAGCGATATCAAGCGTGCCTGCTTCCACCGTTTCGCAGAGCGACCGTGCGTAAGAGATTTTCTGCCGCGACAGCCCGGCACCGCGCAACTCTTCGTCAGAAAGTTTGGCGTATTGCGCTGGCCCGGCACCTGCGCCCGCCAGTTTTTCAACCCGGTCGCGGATGGTGGCGGCGGCTTTCACGGATAGCTGCTGGCCCACAATCACCCGCATGAAAGTGTGAAAACCCTGTTCGCCCATACGGTCTGGTGGAATGCCGACCAGTTTAATGGCCGCGTCCACATGCGTGTCTTTTGCCGCAAGCGAACGCAGGCGGCTCTCAATGCCCAAAGCATCCAGTTGAAAGTTTTCCATTGCCCAAAGCCCCTCAGTGTCGCAGCCGAGCGTGGGTGTCACGCCCAGAAATGTTCCAGCCGGGCATCAAACACCCGGTCATTTTTTTTCAAGGCATCTTGGATAGCACGGGCCTTATGTTCCGCCAAGCGCTGCACAATCACTTTAACGGCCAGCGTGCCATCACTATGGCGCGTGGTTTTAACCGATGCGGCATCAAGGGGAATGTTGTGGAAGTGTGAGAGAACAGCCTCTAGCGCGTCGGGCGCGAGGCTAACGAGTACGTCAAAGCGATTTGCAATTTCCAGTGGCGCGGTCATGGCGCGCTGCTCCTATAAGCGTATATGTGATGGATCGAACGAAAACGTCCCGGCTTTCCTTGGAAGCCGGGCTGATCATTCGACACCACATTCGCTTATGCGCACCAAAACTTGTCATGGGCGCGACCGTAATGTGGAGAGATTGGGAAATCAACCCCCTCCCTGTGCCCTATAGACGGATTTTTCAGAGTGCTGTGAAGGTGCCCGCAAGCCCAACAGCCACGGTGATAAGGAAAAGTGTCATCGCAGCGATGGATATCAGCGCCAGATGGGGACCAGCAAGGATAAGTGCCCAACCCTTTTCGGGCATGGGGCCGCGCCGCACGAAGGAGAGCGCAAAAAGTGGCAGGCTGAGCACCAGCATCAGGCCGATGTTAAGGCCGCTACGCCAGAGGGTGATGAGCGCCGGGCTGTCCCATTCGTACATCACGGTTGGCCACAAGGCCCATTCAGCATAAAGCCCGCCGCCGATGAGGGCGCTGCCAATAAGCGAGAAAAGCGCCATGCGCCGCCAGGGCTTGCCTAAATTGCTCTGAAGGTGGAGCGCAGCGCTCGTGAGCGCCGCAAACACCCACGGCAGCAGGGAGAGGAGAAACGGAATGTTGCCGAGTAGGCCGGTATAGCGGTAGAGCACACCGTCGAGATAGAGATAACCACCAGCGCGCACGGGGCTGAATGTCAGCCGTTCGCCGCTGTCGCTGGTGTAATGGTAGGGGGCTTTCGGCTGGAAGGTCAGGGTGCCCTGAGGCGGTGCGTCACCAAAGGCCTCATGTGCAGGGCTACTCATGGTGACGCGAAGATTGCCGTCCGCCATCTCGTTCACCCTGATCCAGTTTTCAGCCATATTATCCACACGGGCACGAAGCCATGCGGAGGGCCGGTCTGCACGGGTATAGCGGCCTCCTAGATCGGCGGGTGGCGCGAGGGCGCGCGCCGCCTCAAGCCGGGTAGTTGAGCCGCTATGCGGGGGGAAGTTTTCCTCAGCGATGCGCCAAATGGCTTGCTTGAAACGCGCAGCTATATCTGAACCACCAACCATCACGCGCGGGGAAATAAAGGCCGCACCTTCACGAGGGAAAACAACAAAACCCGGGTTTATTTCTACCCAGGAACGACCGGCCCGCCTTTGCAGATATCCCGCAGCGCTGCGTTCCGGACCGAGGGGATGGAAAAGCCATAACACTCCTTCCATCAGCATCTCATAGCTCAGGTCGCTGAGATATGGCGTACCGTCCGATTGTTCGTTACGTAGCAGTAATATTGCCAAATGCGCCAGAATTTTGGGTGAAAGTGTGACGGTTTTTGAGGCGAGTGTGGCGGAATCTGTGGCCGAATTTTTGTCGTGAAGGCCAAGCGGTTTAAAAAGCTCAAGCGCGATAGTTTCCTGAACGCTTTGGCTGGTTGTTCTGGCAACAAGCAGCTCCAGAAGATCTAGGCCTGTAGGGTCAGGTGCACTGACCTGCCCCGGTGTGCGCAGCTCAATGAGGAAGGGGGTCAGATTTTCAGGTGGGCCATCGGTTGCCACCGGCGGCACGGCAAACCCGCCCGTTTCTGTGAGCAGATGCCGGAGCGTGAGCGCAACACGGAACGGGTTTTTCTCAATCAGCTCCGGCAGTATTTGTGCAACCGGTGTATCAAGGGAAAGCTTGCCTTGATCAATAAGGCGCAGCGCAACAAGGCTCACGGCCAACCGCTGTGCGTCGTGGCTCACAAAGGGTGTTTCAGCCTCAACGCCCAGCCCGTGTACGGCCGTGCCGTTCACATAAAAGGCATCGGGTGCGGCTTCGGTTAGCAGCGGCAATACATCTGATGCGCGCAGCACAACAGATTGCGCCCACGCAGCGGTGGGCAGCAAACACAATATTACAATGATGAGCGTGCGCAGCATCAGCACCGATTGTAATCCCCGCATGGCTTATGGAACTATGCGGCGATTAAAGCATAAAAACGGCCCGGCCCGCCATAGCGGATAAACCCTTATGCACGCTTAGAATTTAAACTGAAGGGCGGTGCCGCTCACGAACTGGGTTGAGGAGCCGTATTGCCCGCCCGATAGCGGGCTGTCAGACGCGCTGCCGAGCATGCGGCCAAGCGATATGAGCCCGAGGATACGTGCACGTTCATTGAGCCTGAGCGCACCAATCACATTGACGGACAGTTCAGACACACCACCACTGGCTTCAAACGCCTGAAGGCCGGAGGCCGAGTTTGCCGCCTGTTCTTCGGTGATGCCGAAGTTGGTTTGCATCGCCTTTTTTGAAAGCCACTTGCCGCGAATGCCAGCGCCCATAGCGAAGTTGCCATTCTGGTAGATGCCGTGGCCTGCGGTTAACCTGACCTGCATGCCTTGCCCCGCGCCCAGAGCTTGCCGGACATCACTGCTGATCAGCATGCTTTTGTTGGAGTAGCGGGCGAATACCCCTACATCCAGTGTGGTTGAGATATCGCCAAGGCCTTCAAGTGCTTTATTTGAATTTTCCTGCCGTCCGAAATGAAGGTTCAGGAGCGGCCCAGCTTCAAAGCTACCTTTTTTGTAGGCTGAATAGGTGAACTGGCTGCCATTCAGGCGCCATACCTCTTTGTAGCGAACGTCGATAAGCGGCAGCACGCGGAAGCGGTAGTTGTTGGAGCCGTCGTAATCCGGCATCCATCCCATGCCAACACCGATACGGGCGTTAACTTCCTCTGAATCCAGATCACCGGGCCAGAGAAGGTCTATGCCTTCCTGCACAGCACCAAGCGCGTTGTTGAAACGGTCGGCCAGGTTAAAGCCGTCCGCTAGCGCACTTTCCGATAAAGTGAAGGTTAAGGTTGCAAGTGCTGCTGCACCTGTCGCTCGCTTATATAAATGTCCTATCCGCAACACAGGTCCCCAAGTTCCTGCGGCATCGCGCTAAATCAAGGTCGCATATCCGCTGTCGTGTCTACATTATCATCCGGTACAAAAAGGTAAAAATATGGCACCAAATTGTCCGAAAATTTTTCCTGTTGGTTGTAAGGATAACGTGCAGGCGGACGATGGGAAGGGAAATTCACGCCGCCTGAATATTTTTTAGGTTGGGAAACGCTCGTTAGCGCGTGCGGCGCGCCAGCTGGTAAAAACGGCCCATCTGCAACATCCAGGAAACCACCACACCAATCAGCATGCCTTCCATAAGCCCCTGTAGACCGTGACCAACCGGGAAGGCCAGAATGTAACACGCTGGCAGCATGACAAATGCGAAGGAAAAGCCCTGCAACACAGTTGGCCACCATGTTTCCTTGAAGCCACGCAGCACCATGGTCATCACCATCTGCGATGCGTCAAACACCATTCCAAGCGTGTAGGTAAGGGCGAACGGCAGCAGCAGAATGATGATGCGCTCATCCTTGGTGAAAATCGCCAGAAGGTCGGCGGTGAACATGTAAATGCCTGCTGCGAGTACGCCAACAATAAGGAAGTTGAGCAACACACCAGCGAGGCCCGCGAGCGCTGTATCAGCCTGATCACGGCGCGAGAAGGCAATGCCGACCCGCACGCTGGAGGCCACACCGATCCCGATTGAAATCATCAGCGGCACGCCAAGGACCTGATACACCACACCGTGGGCGGCCAGTGGCACGGTGCCGAGCCAGCCTGCGAACACTGCAAGTGCTGAGAAGGCCAAAACTTCTGCCGCCAGTGACACGGCACTTGCGTAGCCCATTTGCCGCTGGGCTGACCATTCGCCCCACTTCTGGCCATGCGGCTTGCGGGTGCCGTATCCGCGCACGCTGGGCGAATACCACACATAAAGAAAGGCCCCAATGGCTAGGCACCAGCGAATGATGGTGGACGACCAGGCAGAGCCCGCCGCGCCCATCTCCGGCATGCCGCTATGGCCGAAAATCAGGAAATAATTGAAGATCACATTCAGCACATTGGCGCCCACCATCAGGTAGAAGCCCACGTCGGCGCGTTTGACACCTTCCAGAAACATGGTGGAACACACAAAAAGCAAATGCGCGGGCACGCCGAGCGCCAGAATGCGAATCAACTGGCCGCTCTCATGGGCTTTCTCGCTGGTCTGGCCGAGAAGGGTGAGCCAATATTCTGCGGGCCAGATGACCATGAGGATGAGGGCGCCAATCGCCGCTGTGAACGGCAGGTTACGCCGCCACACACGCCCGGCTTCGCGGTTGTTGCCCTCGCCAACCGCATTGGCCACATAAACTGTAATGCCACCCAGAAGCCCAAGGCCAACCACCAGCGCAAACATGATGACCGACTGGTTGGCGAGGTTAAGCCAGGCTAGATGTTCAGTCGCATAATGGCCCACCATGGCGGTATCCACCATGCCAAGCCCCATGATGCCAATACGCATGGCAACAGCAGGAGCAGCAAGCCGTGCGAGCTCGCTGAAGTGACGTTTCAGGCGTTCGCGCAGCCATGTAAAGCTGATCTGATCTGCGGTGTCCGTCATTGGCTCGCTGCCTTTTGGTGTAGGGCTATTGTTTGGGTCGCCTGTTTGTCGGCAATATGATACTGCTAGGCTGGTTTCTGGTGTCTGGCAAGCATTTGCAGGCGCTTGGGCTTAAAAAGAAAAACCAATCCAAAACCTCGGGGGAGGTGTCGGTGACACAAGAAAATCATGCTACTCAGGGGCCCATTACGCATGGCGCTTATCCTGAGCTTTCCTATCACGCTATCATTGTTGGTTACATCCTTGGTGTCGTTATCGCGATGTCCATCGGGTTTGCGGCCCTGAAGCTTGGGTTCTCTATCGAAGGATCTGAGCTCGCGGCCATTTTGGGCTTCGGTATCCTGCGCGGTATTTTGCGCAGGCGGTCCATCGTTGAAAACAATGTCACGCAAACGGTGGCAAGTGCTGTGAACGGTGCATCATCGGGTATGATGTTTTCGGTACCGGCTATTTTTATCCTTGGGTACGGGATGGAGTTCAACCCCTATGTGCTGACATTTGGTGCTATCGCCGGTGCCTTCCTTGGTATCGCGTTTATCATCCCGCTCAGGAAGCAGATGATTGATTTTGAGCGCCTGACCTATCCGGGCGGTGTGGCCGTGGCCACGATCCTCAAATCACCCGGTGCGGGTATCGAGAAAGCCAAGATGCTCCTGATCGCCATGGTGATCTCGGGTGGTTTGCATTTTGCGAGCCTGTACACGGGCGTTGAGAACTGGCCGCTTTTTGCGCAGCTTGGTTTGCCGGACTATATGAACGGCACGCTGTATCTGTCGCTTATGACCATCGGCGTTGGCTATATCGCTGGCCGCGGCGGGGTTGCATTCATCATTGGTGGTTACGTCTGTTATTTTGTACTGGCGCCGATGCTGAGTGCGACGGACCTTTTTCCTGTGGTGAACGGTTCCATCATCAACAACCCCGGTGAGTTGCGCACGCTTCTGTTCCGCCCTGTTGGCATTGGTATGTTGATCGGCGGCGCCGTGATCGGTGTGATGTTTGCGCTGCCGCTTATTCGCTCCGCCGTTAGCTCCATGCAGTCTTCCGCCAAGGTGGAAAGCGCCATGAGCCGCGACGAGATGCCGATCAAGCTGCTGTATTTTGGTGTTGGTGGTGCGGCAGTTCTGCTCGCTGTTATGGCCATTACTTCCGCTGAAGAAGTGGGCATCGTGCGAGGCCTGATGATGGCTGTGCTCGGCACATTATGGATATGGATGGCAGGGATCATCTTGTCTGAAGCAGTTGGGCGTACCAACTGGTCACCGCTTTCGGGCATGACGCTGGTGGCGGTGACGCTTCTGATCGTCATTACGCAAAGCTTTGGTGGGATGGAAGCCATGCCGGCCATCGTGGCGGCCATCACTGTGGGTGCAGCAACCTGTGTGGCCATGAGCCAGGCAACCGACCTGATGCTGGATATGAAAACCGGGTATCTGGTGGGCGCGACACCGCGCATGCAGCAGCTCGGACAGTTTGCCGGTGCATGGCTTGGCCCGATTGTGATCATCGTGTTGATTTTTGTTCTGGATGACGCTTACGGCCTTGGTTCAGACAAGCTGCCAGCACCGCAGGGTCAGGCCCTAGCGAGCATGATAAACGGTATCATGGGCGGCGATGTGCCAGCTGAGAAATACATCGCTGGGGCCTTGCTTGGTGCGCTTCTCTCTGCGGTGCAGGGTGGTTTGGGCATCACGGTCGGCCTTGGTTTTTACCTGCCGTTCAACATCGTGCTGACTTACTCCATCGGTACGCTTCTGCGTGAGATCAGCGACCGCAAGTGCGGCAAATCCTGGTCTGACAATAAGGGTATACCGATTGCGGCTGGCTTGATTGTGGGCGAGGCGCTTGTGGGCGTCGGTTACGCCATCAACATCATCGCATCTGCGAATTAAGGGAGGATCGATCAATGAAAAAACTAGCTTATCTACTCGTTGTATTTTCCTTCCTTGGTGGGGCGTTTCTGACATCGCTTGACCCACTGATGGTGGACTGGATGACCTTTTTACCGGTGGTATTTGCCGGTGTAGTTGGGGTTGTGATTTTGAAACGGCTACAGTCTGCTGAGGCGCGTTCAAGCGACCTTCTGGCGCAAAACCGCACAGACCTTGAAGAAAGCCTGGCGAATATCGTCAAGAATCTTGAGGAGCTGAATGGTCGTAAGGACAAGATTCCGACCTACGATATGCGCTTTGAGATCGACAAACTGTTCAGGGAAGATCTGACCCGCTTTGCCGATGCCCGTGATGGTATGAAGCATATGTTTGGCCTTCAGTCTTATGCAGACATTATGTCCAGCTTTGCGGCAGGCGAACGCTATATCAACCGCGTGTGGTCAGCGTCTACGGACGGTTATATCGATGAAGTGCTGACGTATGTGGAGAAGTCGCTCAATCAGTTCCGGCACGCTCAGGAAGAGTATGCAAAAGCCGCAGCGGCAAGCAATGCTCAACCCGCTTGAGTTCGATAAAAGCAAGTATAGCGGCGACCTTGGGGGTCGCCGCCTTTCATAGCCATGTGCAACTGTTGCGGCGCCATGAGATGTGCGGAATTTAACAAGGGGGAACTTGAACATGAAGAAATTCATCTGTGGGTTAGCAAGAGTGTTTTGGGTGAGTGTGGCGATGGCGTTCGGAACCGGCGCCATGGCTGAAGGAGCCCGGGACAGGGCCGAAACCATTGTGCCGGAAGGGTGGCAAAACGCATACGACAGTCTGCACTATGCCCCGGCGGTCAAAATCGATGGCGTGGTCTATCTCTCTGGTGTGGTAGCAGGCCCTGCGGGCGGTGATCTCAAGGAAGGATACCGTCGAGCTTGGCGCACTATAGGGGAAATTCTGAAACAGTCGGGTGCAAGCCTTGATGACATTGTGGAGATAACCACCTTTCACACCAATTTGCAGCGCGATATCGTTGAGTTCGGGTCGGTGAAAGATGAATTTATTCGCAAGCCATATCCGACATGGACGGCGATAGGCACTACCGAACTGTATGAGCCTACAGCCGTGGTGGAGATCAAGGTTGTCGCGCATCTGCCGAAATAAGACCTGAGGTGTTGTGGCCTCAAATTTGAAGAACATTAATAATCGATAAAAGGGAATGCTGCATGCTAGGTATTTTGAGGACGGGGATATGTCGGGCGTTGTTGTTGGGAGCGAGCCTTCTGGCGACGGCTTCTGCCGCTGGTGCCGCAGAGACGGTGATTACAGCGGACGCCATGCTGGATGTAACGAATGGCAAGATGCTCGAGAAACCCATGATCGTAGTGCGGGATGACCGCATCGTTGCCATCGGCAAGCAGGGCACCTTCACTGCAGGCGAAGACGCCCAGTATATAGCCCTCGACGGCATGACCCTGCTGCCTGGCTTTATGGATATGCATGTGCATTTGTCCTCTGACGCAGAAACCCCTTTCTTTGCCAGCATGAGCTATTCGGTGCCGCGCCAGACAGTTGTGGCCGTAAAGAACGCGAAACGGACCCTGATGGCGGGTTTCACCACGGTGCGGGATCTGGGTGACGGCGGCTATTCGGTGATTGGCGTACGTGACGGTATTAACGCAGGAGAAATTGCTGGCCCCCGTATCTTCTCGGCTGGCAATGCGCTCAGTATTACGGGCGGCCATTGTGACAACAACTTCCTGCCGCCAGAGATGCAAGTGCGTTCAGATGGTGTGGCAGATGGCCCTTGGGCCGCGCGCGAAAAGGTACGTGAAAACATCAAATACGGTGCTAATGCCATCAAGTTTTGCGCGACAGGCGGTGTGTTCTCCAAGGGGACCAAGGTTGGCATCCAGCAGTATTCGCTTGAGGAAATGAAAGCGATTGTTGAAGAAACCCATCGGCGGGGTCTTGTGGCGGCGGCGCACGCCCACGGCACAAGCGGTATCAAGGCGGCGATTGTGGCCGGGGTCGATTCTGTTGAGCATGTAAGCTTTCTGGATGATGAAGGTGTGGCGCTCGCGAAAAAGTTCGGCACCTATTTCTCGATGGATATCTACAACACTGAGTATACGCTGACGTACGGTGCCGAAAACGGTGTGCCGGAAGAGAATCTCAACAAGGAACGCGAGGTCTCAAAAGCGCAGCGTGAAAGCTTCACACGTGCTGTCAAGGGTGGTGTGAAAATGGTGTTTGGTTCAGATGCAGCCATCTACCCACACGGTGATAACGCCAAGCAGTTTTCCCGCATGGTGCAGTTTGGCATGACACCCCTGCAGGCATTGCAGGCTGCAACCGTCAACCCGGCGACGCTGATGAAGCAGGAGCGTGATCTGGGTGCTTTGAAGGAGGGTTTTCTCGCGGACATCGTGGCTGTGAAGGGCAACCCGCTTGAGGATATCACCGTGACGGAAGACGTGAGTTTTGTGATGAAAAACGGCGTGGTTTACAAACGCTAAAACGATACTGAAGGGCGAGGGTATGACACTTTCAAAACGTGATTTTCTGAAAATTGGTGCAGGTGCTGTGGCGGGCGCCGCAGTACTTGGAGCCACAACAAATTCTGCGCATGCTGAAGCGCCTGCGCTTGAACGCATCACGGGTGATGTGAAAGCCATCACAGTTGAGGAGCGGCAGTCGCGTGTTGCAAAAGCGCAGAAGCTGATGGCAGAGCATGGTCTCGGTGCTATCTTGCTGGAGCCCGGCCCGGCGATGCTTTATTTCACCGGCATCAGCTGGTGGCGCAGTGAACGGTTGACTGCTGTGGTCATCCCCGCCTCAGGTGATATCGCCGTTGTGACACCTTTTTTTGAAGAGCCCAGTGTGCGCGAAAGCATGACCTTTGGCGACGACGTGCGTACGTGGCATGAGCATGAAAGCCCGTTCGAGCGGGTGGCGGGAATCCTTAAGGACCGTGGCCTTGCGGGCGGTAAAATCGGTTTTGAAGATACGGTGCGCTACTTTGTGGTGGAGGGTATGAAAGCCGCCGCGCCGGGTTTTGAGATTGCTTCGGCACTGCCGGTCACCCTTGGCTGCCGCATGTATAAATCAGCCCATGAAATCGCGCTGATGAAAAAAGCCAATGAGGTTACGCTCAAGGCTTATGAGCACGTGTGGCAAAAGCTGGAAGCAGGCATGAGCCCGGCTGATATCACAGCGCTAATGGGCTCAGCCCAGGCGGCACTTGGTGGCGGCAGCATCTGGAACATGGCGCTGATGGCAGAAGCCAGCGCATACCCGCACGGCACTGGCCAACCGCAGACCCTTCGGCAAGGTGACATTGTGTTGATGGACTGTGGCTGCGCCGTTGAAGGTTATCAGTCAGATATCTCCCGCACCTTTGTGTTCGGGGAGCCCAGCAAACGTCAGCGTGAAGTTTGGAACACGGTGCGCAGGGGTCAGGAAATTGCGTTTGAAACAGCTCAATTGGGCACGCCCGCTGGCAAGGTGGATGACGCCGTGCGCGCCTATTATGAAAGCCTTGGTTATGGCCCGGGATATAAAACCCCGGGGCTTAGCCACCGAACAGGGCACGGCATTGGCATGAAGGGGCATGAAAGTGTGAATTTTGTGCATGGTGAAACCACGCCGCTTGCACCGGGCATGTGTTTTTCAAACGAGCCGGGTCTCTATATTTTTGGCGAGTTTGGAGTGCGCCTTGAAGACTGTCTCTATATGACAGAGGCGGGCCCCGCATGGTTCACGGTACCACCTGAAAGCCTTGAAAAACCGATCGGTAAAATGGGGTAAGACCCTGATTTGAAACCTAACTGTCACGCTTACCTAAATTTTTTCTAGGTAGGCGGGCGGCATGATCTCGGGCAAGGTGCGCGACGTCGACTGGTGATCGACAGACTGCATATTGGGGCGTGCCATTGATGGGGGTGGCATGCCTCTCTTTTTATATGGCAGGCAAAACCGGGTCACGAGCCCAGGTTCTTGGTGAGGATAAAAAAGGCGACGCCGCGAGGCACCGCCTTTTATCTTTAGGTGAGAGCGCCCTTTAAACGGTCGCCTCTTCCTCCTTGATCATGGCAATGCGGTAGGTCCATTTGCCGTAGGCGTAGAGGCCGACGGCCGAGACAATACCCACGGATGCCATCAGATACCAAACGGCTCCAATGTTGTTGGCGGCATAAAGCTGCTGTGTGAGCATCTCCGCAGACTGGCCCGTGACGTCCACCAGTTTCTGGAAGGCTTCACCGTTGGGTACAGCGGCAATTTGCTCTGCGCTCAGGTCATGCGTCAGCAGTAGTTTGCGGGAAATCTGTTCCTTTGAGGCCAGTTCGCCGTAAAGGTAAAACCCGATGAACCCCTCGCTCATCCAACCAATCGCAAGCGGAAGCTGGCTGAAACCCAGGTACATAGCCTTCTTTTGTGGCGGGGCGATGTTGCCGATGTATTCGCTGGCTTTGGGTGCCGCGAGCATTTCGCCGATCGAGAAAGACACGATGCCCAGCACAATGAGCCAAGCATAGTTGAAGCCCCCAAAGATCACTAGCGCACCCGAAGCGCAGAAAGTACCAACAGCCATCACATTTGCCGCCTTGAAGCGGGCACCGAAGCCCGCAACCAGGAAACACGTCAGCATGATCAGGAGCGAATTCAAGTTTACCATGCCTTCGGGCATGATCCTGGTGCCTTCGTTATTCATGGCAAAAAAGCGGATGGCAAAGTCGCTTGGCCCTGCGTCGCCCCAAACGTCCCTCACAATCACGCTGGTGTCCACCCAGTCCCGGAAGAACAGCGGGCCGATATCCCAGAAAATATAGAGCATGAACCAGAAGCCGGAGAACAGCACGATATACCAGATAAGCACCGGGTTCGCGAGCTCAGACAGGCTGTCCCGCCACAGGGGTTTTTCAGTGATTTCGCCGCTTTTGACCTTGGCGCGATGTGCCAGCCGGTCGTCCTTGTCGACTTCCTTGTAGGTCATGAGCAGCAGGAAATTGAGCGAGATAATCGCCGCACAGGCATAAAATACATAAGCCCATTCTAGCTGCCGCATATAGGCGGCAACAACCGGCCCCAGAAAGCCGCCAATGTTTACGGTCTGATAAAATACCCCCCAGGCGATTGAACTGTTTTGCCGGTTTGTGGCCTTGACGATCGTGCCCTGAATGCCGGGTTTGAAAATGCCGGTGCCGAAGGCAAGCACAACGGCACCTGCCATGAAACCCCAGAACGTGGGAAAGAGACCCATCAAAAGATAACCCGCGATCTTGACCACGGTTGAGGCAAAGATGGTTTCCTTGTAGCCGATACGGTCTGAGATGCCGCCGGTAAATACCGGTACAAAGGTTTGCACGATCACCCATACGCTCATGATGATGCCGACCTGAGCCTCCACAAGGCCAAGGCCGCCGTTTGATGCCGCATCTGTGCCGTAAAGTCCGGCTACTTGCCGGGTGCCGTAGAACGCCAGCCGTTCGACCATTTCCATGCCGCCGCAAACCCAGAAAACATAGGACAGGCTGGCGATAGCTGCGAATGTGCCCAGTTGTTTGACGTCCTTCACCGATGTGGTGTGGAGGTCATCCTTCCCCTCAGACATTGTCTCCCCTTTCTCAGTTAGCCCGGCGTGCTTGATGCATTATATGTGCGGGCTTTTTGTTGGGCGCTTTTCGCGCCGTCTTTGAAGGGTCATTAAGGCGACAGGTTTCCTGTACGTCAACGCGAAACAGACGAGCTGTCATATTGATGCGACAATACGTGCGAAGGCATCGGTGCAGCCGCGTATGCATTCCTTCTTGTTGCCTGGGGTTAACGCAGATACGGTGAACGAGCATGCCGGGGGCAAATTCCATGACGGGACCGTATGAGCGAAGAACCAGAAACACCTAAGGCGCGAGAAGCTGATGTGACCCAAAAGGGGGCGACATCGGTAGGAAAATCCATGTCCTGGATGTTTGCCGCGCGTGGCTTGCAGGCTGTCGTGCAGCTTGTCAGCTCAGCCTGGATAGCGCGACTATTGAGCCCCAGCGAGATTGGCCTTTTTGCCATCTCGTTTGCGGCGCTGATGGTTGCCAACGGGGTACGTGGCCTGGGCGTCAATCAGTTTTTGATGCAGTCAAAAACGATAGAGAAAGCGCGGGTTCGCTCGGGCTTTACGCTGGTGTTTGGGTTTGGGTTGATACTCTGTGCCGGGTTCAATATCGCCGCGGGACCACTGAGCGCTTATTATGGCCAGCCGGCCATGGCTGGCATGCTGCATATACTGAGCCTGAATTTTATCATTTTTCCGTTCCAGATGATCATCCAGACCCGCGCCGCGCGCGCGCTCCAGTTTGGTTTTCTCGCGTCCATTGAATTTGCAGCAACGGTTTTGTCAGCATTTGTCTCCGTGGGGCTCGCGCTTCAGGGGTACAGTTACTACGCGCTGGCGGCGGGCACGGTGTCGTTTCTGGTGTTCCACACAGCCATTTGTGCCACTCGGCATCTGCACCTCAGCGATTTTGGTGTTGCCTTCAGCCATGCCAAAGAAGCGTTGGCCTATGGTGGCTGGATTGCGGGGTCGACCTTCGTCACTATGGCGGGGAATTCCGCGCCTGATCTGATTGTCGGCAAGTCGCTTGGTATTTCTGCCGCCGGGCTTTACGACCGGGCAGCAGCCATGAACCGCATGGTCTGGGACCAGCTTTTTGGTGTGATTGGTGCGGTGCTTTTCCCCACGTTTTCCAGTGAAAAGCGCGATGGCCACGAGATGGGAAGCGTGTATCTGTACCGGCTCCGTGCGATCTCAGATTTCCTGTGGCCCGCATTGGTATGGCTCGCTGTTTTTGGCGACCACGCGATTTTACTTCTTTATGGTGACCAGTGGGGTGCTGCGGGCGCGCCTGCGCGTGCGCTGGCGCTGGCGGCGATCGTGAGCGCACCCTTTTTCATTGGGCGTGAATTGATGTTCGCGCTGGGCAAAACCAAAGTATCTTTCACCGTTGACGTGGTAACTTTTTTGGCGCGCGTGGTGGTGCTTGCGCTTGCGGCGCCATACGGCATTCTTGTCATGGCGTTCTCGTTCGTTATTCCAAACCTTGTGTTCACGCTTGTCTCCCAGGTGGCGCTTTCAAAAATGATCGATATTTCGGTGCGCGATATTCTGGGTACGATCTGGCCACCAGCCTTGATGATGACGCTCTACGGTATCCTGATGTTGATTTTGCGCGATTATCTGGAGGCATTGCAGCTCGGCTCGCCGTTCCTCAATCTCGCGGTCAGCGGCTTGGCCACACTTGTTGTGGCTCCGTTCCTTCTCTTTTTCTTCCGGTCCCCGCTTGTTGGTACATTCAATAAACTTCGTGGCAAAGTCGCCCACAAATAAGTTAAGGTGTTTCACTATCTTGGGATGAGAACATATCTGGAGCTAAGCCCATCTCTAATTCGCTTGAAAATAAAATGCCTCAAACCCGAGAGGATCACGATTTTGACCTCTACTCGGTGCTCGATGCGGAAGAGGTGCGCGGAAAATATGAGCATGTGGACAAGAGGCTTAAGTATTTTGAGGCGAAGACGGGTGGAAAGCGCCTTCCAAACCGTGCGGATGTCCAGCCATCTGAATTGAAGGATATTCTGACCGAGGTTTGCCTGTTTTCAGTAATGTATGATGAAAATGACGTGTTTGTGGACGCGGTGATCCAGCTGATGGGCACGACGGTTGCCAGCTTCTATGGTGAAATTACCGGGCTGACAGTGACCGAAGGCGCGGCGCCAGAGGTGGCGGAACGCATCCTTGTAAGCTGTCGGCAGTGTGTTGAAACACAGCGCCCGGTGTATGCGGAAACGGCGGCGCTATCGGCCGAGAAAAGCCACCTGAAGGTCGGGGTTCTTTATGTGCCGCTATCCGAGGACGGCGAGCGTATCGACCGTCTTTTCCTCCATGTCAAAGTGAGCCTCAGGTCCAGTGGAATAGTTTGCCAGCCGGGGCATAATTAACAAATCGTAAAAGGGTTTCTGCCATGGTGGGTTGCATCTGTCCTGAGTAGCAACTGCCTAGTCGGTCCTGCGGGCATGTTGCGTAACAACCTTTGCTCGAAGGACGCATTATGTCCGATGACTATCTGATCATCGAAGACGATGATCTGCAGATTGAAGACGGCGAACCGGCAGCCAGAAACGCCAGAACCCCTTGGCGTATCCTTATCGTAGACGACGAACCGGATGTTCATGTCGCTACCAAATTGGCGCTTAAGGGTTTCCAGTTTGATGGACGCCCCCTTGAGTTTTTGCAGGCAAATTCGGCATCGGAAGCGCATCATATATTGGGTGCGGAAAGCGATATCGCCGTCATTCTGCTTGATGTGGTGATGGAAAACGACTCGGCCGGTCTCGATCTGGTTGAGTTTATCCGGGGTGATCTGAAGAATCACACCGTGCGCATTGTGCTGCGTACCGGGCAGCCAGGTCAGGCGCCAGAGCGCGACGTGATCGTGCGGTATGACATCAACGACTATAAAGAAAAAACAGACCTGAACGCCACGAAGCTGTTCACGCTGATGTACGCGACGCTTAGAAGCTACCGCGATATCCATATTATTGAGGCTAGCAAACGCGGGCTTGAGCGTGTGATCGGGGCGTCGGCCCAGATGTTCAAGGAACAGTTCCTGGGTAATTTTGCCAGCGGCGTGCTTGAGCAGGTTTCATCCCTTGTGGTGGGCGGGCTTGATGTGGCCTTTTCGCTCGAGGAAGCTGCCGCAGCCACCCATGACCGCAAGGAAATGACGCTGGTGGCAGGCACCGGCCGTTTCAGTAAAAGCGTGGGACAGTCGGCCTGGGGTATTTTGCCTGGCAAGGTATCCTCCGCCATTGAAGAACACCGCCAACGCGGGCGCGGCGAATATGGTTTCTGGGTTGAGGGGTCATATGTTGGCATGGTGGTGGGCAACTCAGGCCGGGCCAGTATTCTCTATCTTGTTGGAGAAGGGCGCCCGGAGGAGATCGACACTCACCTCATTCAGATATTTGTGCGTAACGTTTTGATCGCTGTTGAAAATCTTTACCTACGTAACACGCTTGTGGATACGCAGCGTGAGGTGGTTTACCGGCTTTCTGAGGCAGTGGAAACCCGCAGTAACGAAACCGGCAACCACGTTAAACGCGTGGCAGAGCTTTCAAAATTGCTCGGCAAAGCCATGGGCATGGGGGAGCACGATGTTGAAGTTTTACGCCTCGCTTCTCCCCTCCATGATATCGGCAAGGTTGGCATACCGGATGCGGTGCTTAACAAGCCGGGCCGTCACACCGACGATGAAACCGAGATCATGCGCAGCCATGCTCGGCTGGGTTTTGAAATACTCCAGGGGTCAGATCGGGAATTATTGCGCGTGGCCGCTGACCTCGCGCGCGACCACCATGAAAAATGGGACGGCACCGGGTATCCGCGCGGCTTGAAGGGGGAGGAAATTTCGCTCGTTGGCCGCATCACAGCAATAGCGGATGTGTTTGACGCTCTGTTGTCTGAACGCTGTTATAAACCGGCCTGGCCAGAAGACGAGGTGCTCGCGCTAATGCAAGCGGAGCGCGGCAAACATTTCCAGCCCGCGCTGGTGGATGCGCTCATGGCGCATATGCCCGAGATCAGACAGCTTTATTTGAGATACAGCGACGAGCCTGTACTTGAATTGCCGGACGGCGGGCCAAGCTGATGTTATCGGGGGAAGTGGGCGACGGTCAACTGATAGCGGTCAAGGTGGCCTATATCGTTTACGGTGCCGACGGTCGGCTGCTGTCCTATAACGAACGGGTGCCCGAGATTTTCCCAATTTTCGGAAAACAAGACATGACCGGCCTGACACGGGATGAGGTTCGCGACGTGTTGCGCCGGGAAGATGCCTTCCGTACCACCATCGACGACCTGACCGAACGCACGGAAGGAAACAAGCCGCTGTCCTCTGATATGGGTGGGTTTCGTTTTGGGGAAGACGGCGTTTTTGCCATCGATGACCTGCCGTTGCCAGACGGTGGGGTTGTGACCCTGATCCGTGACCTGTCTGCCAAAAAACGCACCATGGATGCGGTTGCACGTATGGATGCGGCGCTGACCAAGCTTGCAGCAGAAGAAGCGATTTATAACGGCACCAAAGCTCGGGCGTATGAAATTATCACCGAGGTTGCGTGTGAGGCATTAGGCGCTTCGCGTACTGATATATGGCTCCTGAATGTCGACAGCACGGCCCTCTATGCGCAGGAAAGTTATTGGGAAGCTGATAAGGGCCACCGGGACCTTGGCCGTGTTGATGAAGAGAATTGCGCGGCGCTTTTTAGGGCGGTGAAAACTGCCAGACCCACGAGCATCACCTGTGTGGACGGGGCCGATGAGCTTGAAGGCTTTGATGTCCAGCTCGGCGCAGAGCCGCCGTTTCAGTCCTTACTGCTGGTGCCTATATGCCGCGGCCCGCGCGCAGTTGGCGTTGTGCTTGTGGCGGAAGCGGGGCATGAGCGGGTGTGGACGACAAGCGAGATATCTTTCGTTTCTTATCTCAGCGGTTTGATCATCCGTATGCTTGAGGCGCACGACAGGCAGGTGGCGGAAGAGGGCCTGCGCGGTTTTAATGAAATGCTGGAAGCGCGGGTTAAAAGCCGCACCAAGGAACTTGAGGGCGCGATGGAAACGCTCAAGCTCGCACAGGACGAATTGATCCGGTCTGAGAAAATGGCATCGCTTGGCGGGCTGGTTGCGGGCGTGGCGCACGAGATCAACACGCCACTTGGCGTGGCACTTACGAGCATTACCCATATGGCAGAGGAGCTTAGTGGTTTTGAGCGCGCTGTTAAAACCGGTTCTATCAAGCGATCTGACCTCAGCGGCTTTATGGAGGCAGTATCTGAAGGCACCATGGTTGCGGAGCGGAACCTTGAGCGCGCCGCACACCTTATTCGCAGCTTTAAAATGGTAGCTGTTGACCAAGTGGCGGATGATGTTCGTGAACTGGATGTTGGCGCTTATATCGGTGAGGTGGTGGATAGCCTTAAACCCACGCTCCGCAAGGCGGGGGTGATGGTTAAGGCAGAGGCTCAGGGCGACCTTCACCTGAAGACGGTGGCAGGGGACATCTCCCATGTACTCACCAATCTCATCATGAATGCAGCCCTTCACGCGTTTCCAGATGAGTGGGAAGGATGCAAAGAAGTCAGAGTCTGCGCACGTCGAACCACTGACGGTATGTTTCTTGAGGTGATCGACAATGGTGCTGGCATTCCGGAAGATATTCGCGACAAGATATTCGAACCCTTTTTCACCACGGCGCGCAACAAGGGGGGGTCGGGCCTTGGGCTCAACATCGTGTATAATACGGTGTATCAGAAGTTGCGTGGTACCATTTTGCTTGAAGAGCCGGAGGGCGGCGGTGCGCGGTTTGTGATCAAGCTGCCTATTGAGCGGGGAAAGTAAAAAAGGCGCCACATTAGAGGCGCCTTTTTGTTTGCTGTGCAAACTTGCGGTTAAAGCTTTTCCGGATAAATCGGCTGAACGTCCACGGGAATATCTGCCGTGCGTTTGATGGCAGCTTTTGCTGCATCATCAAGTTTGGCGTATGTGTTCAGGAAGGTTTTAGCGGCGTCATAGTCACCGTCCCCCTGCAGCATCACAACCGTGCGTACCATATCGGTGACAGCAGCTTCGAGCTTGTCAAAGTCCAGTACAAACAGCCCTGTTTCAGTGTCCGTTGAGAAGGCGCCAGCTTCCTTGAGCATGGCGTACTGGAAGGCAGCGCCCTGACCATGCGCTTCATCTGTGCCAAAGCGCATGGCGCGGAACATGCCAACAAAATAGCTGGCAAGCATACTGTCGCGTTCTGTTTTTGGCAGTTCGCCCTTCTCCATCATGAAGAGGATATTATAGACCCCCATGATGTCGGCCTTGCCCTCCTCAATCGCGGAATACAGCTCTTTCAACTCTGCGCCAACGGTGGTCTCGACGCCATTTTTTGTGATGGTGCCTGGGCCTAAGCTGTGACTGAGTTCGTGGAAGAGCGTTTCAAGCGCCATATATCTGGCCATCACCTGCTCGGCTTGCGCAGGCACCAGAATATGTTCTGCCATTGGCGCGAGAATAAGCTTGAACTTGGCTTCAAGCACGTTGTTCAGGAGGACTTTCTTGGCGCCCTTGGCTTCGCGTACCCGCTCATCATTCGGTAGGTTGAAAGCAATAGTCTGAACGCCCGGTACATTGTCACCGCCGCCATGGATTTGTTCTGTGGCGGCAATGGGGCTCTCGAACCCGCGTTTGAAGTTTTTATAAGACTCGTCCACCGGCAGGTTTGCTTCCATATCGCGCAGGTAGTCCTTATAGCGTGCGACGGCGGCGCTCTCTTCCGGGTTTTTGATGGTGATGAAGGCTTCATAGGCGGCTTTGTAACCAAAGAGGCCATCGGTATAGACCTCATAAGGCCCGATTGCGACTTCGATTGGTGTGCCTTCAAGGTCCATCCATGCGAGCTCGCTTTCGAAATACTCGTCGGTAAGGAAGCTTTCCGCGCGTTTGGCAAGGAAGTCTTTCAGGCTCGGGTTGCTGGTAATATCGGCCGCTTCGCGCAGTGCCTGGGCGGCAGGCTCAAGCCACTCGCGGTAGTGTTCGCGGTATGGAATGGCGACAAGCTTGTCACCGTCCCGACGGATAACGGTGTAGAGGCTGGTGAAAGCTTCACGGTCTTCCGGGTGGGCCTCAAGCCATGCGTTGAACTCTGCTTGTGTCATGTCCTCGGGGTAGAAGGCAGCGCCCTTTGGCATTTCCTTGTCACCATAGAACGGGTGTGCCTCATCAAGCGTATCCCACGGGCCGAAATGCAGGTCGAACATGTCGAGAAGCAGGTCTTTGTTCGGAAGGTTTGACGCTTCGATTTCTGCCCGAACCTCAGGGTTATCTTCGCTGCGTTGGCGCAGGTATATGTCCGACATATAGTTCGCCGCTATGATCAGCTTGTTGATGACCGCTTTTTCTTCGTCCGAGAGGAAGCTTGTGTCGGTGTTCATGTCGATGCGGGCGATTTTTGCCCGCTGTTGGGCAAGGTTATAGGCGCTTGCGTCTTCCATAGGGGCCGACTGCTCGGCCTCCATTGGCATTGGCTCGGGCCCGCAACAGGTTTTCTGCTGCTCCTGATAGTAATAATAGGCGCCAGCAACCACAACAGCGGCGGCGGCAAGCCCGATAATGCGTTTAGACATTGTCTGTCCCTTCCGTTTTGTTCTTAGTTCTGTCCTGCAGCGTCAAGGTCCTGAAGCATGACCTCAACGGCTTTTTCAAGCTGTTGGTCCTGCCCCACCTCTTGCGCGCGCGGGTTGTTCTTGACCTTGATGGTGGGTTCCAGTTGCTTGTTTTCCAGCCAGTCACCTTCCTTGTCCTGAACGCCCAGTTGGGGAATGCCGAAGACAACATCGCCACTCATCAGGCGTTCCCACCATACATAGGTGCAGGTACCCGGCACTGGCATGCCCACGGTTTTGCCCATATCAAGCGACGTGTAGCCTGCAGGGAAACAGTGACCATCTGAATAGTTACCTTCGTTCATCAGCACAATGGAAGGCTTAGTCCAGCGGGTCAGCGGCTCGCCTTGTGCTTTGCGACCGTTCGGTACGTTGGTCATATATTGTTTGCCACCGAGCAACTGGATGAGGTCGTCGGTGAGGTCGCCGCCGCGGTTAAACCGTGTATCCACAACCATAGCTTCTTTTGCCATGCCGCGCCCGAACATCTCACGGTACACGCTTCTGTATGTGCGGTCGCTCATATCTGGCACGTGCACGTAAGCAAGTCTGCCGTTCGAGAGCTTGTCTACAAGCGCGCGCCGGCTTTCAACCCAACGCTCGTACATCCAGCTTGCTTCATCGTTCAGGCTGGCGGGCTTGACGACGATATCAAACGTTTCATCGTCCTCGCCCTTGAAAGTGAGGCGTGTGCGGTCGCCAGCTTTGCCCTTGAGGAGCTCATGATAATTCGCGCTATCATCCAGTGCGGTGCCGTCAATCGCGGTGAGTGTTGCGCCTGCCGTTACCGGTTCTGATTGGTCGTTGATGGGGCTCTTTTCCAGAACCTCGGTGACCTCAAAGCTGCCGGGCTTGAAGAGGAGACCAAGGGATGCAGTGCGGTCACCACCCAGGTTGGCACGGTACCTGCCACCTGTGTGGGAAGCGTTCAGCTCGCCCAGCATTTCATCCATCAATTCGGCGAAGTCGCGGTTGTTGCCAAGGGCGGCGATTTTGCGGCCATAGTCACGGTAGATGGCGTTCCAGTCTGCTCCGTGAAAATCGGGTTTATAGAACTTGTCGTTCACCTGCTGCCAGATGTGTTCAAAAAGATACTGGCGTTCAGCATCTGGATTGACCGTGAGGTTTGCGGCAACCTTGATACCTTTTGGTTTGGCGCTGCCGAGGTCGACTTTTTGTAAAGATCCTCCTGCCAGCACAAACAAGGCTTTGCCGTCATCAGACAGCTCCAAGGCCGCGTTGTCGGCGCCCAAAGGCAGGAGTTTCTTGGTCTCTTCTTCGCGGAAGTCATGAACCCAGAGATCATAACCGCCTTCAAAGGCTGATAAATAGTAGAGCTTGTCTGCGTCCTTGCTAAGCACAGCACCCGCGAGGTCAGACGAATGGATGGTCAGCCGTTTCTGGCGGTCTTCAATACCGCCCCAATCAATAGAGATTGGTTCAACCTTTTTATCCGCATCGTCGGCGTTTTTTTTATCTTCCGATTCCTCATCGCTTTTCTCGGCCTTTTTGGCTTCTTCTTCGGCTTCTTTCTTGAGAGCTAGCTCTTCAGCGTTCAGGTTAAACTCGTCCCAGGCTTCCTTGTTAAGGAAAGCCGCATGAATATCAAATTGTGTGCCGTGGCTTCCGTGGTCGCGCTGGCCAAAACGAGCGGTCGCCCATGTGACAATGCCACCGGTGCCGTGCCAGCTTGGTGCCATATCCGTGTAGCCTGAGAGGCTAATGTCATGTGGTGCTTCGCTGCCGTCGGCCTTCACCACAGCGATGTTGGTGAAAAAGAGACGGCCGTTTGGTGCAAAATCAACAGTCAACCATTGGCTGTCGGGTGCCCATGCGTAGGTGATATCACCGTCCACATAGGAATAATTATACTCCTTGGGAAGTGCTGTGGTGATGGCACCGCTTTCGCGGTCATAAACATCCAAGCCGTTACGCCCCGCGACGAACGCCACCTTTTTGCCGTCTGGTGACGATTGCGGCTGGAAGGCGTTATCGTCTGTGCTGAAGAGCAGTTTTTCCTCAAGCTTGGTAGCGGTGAAAAAATAGGGCTCGGTTTCGTCCGCCCGCTTGCTTTCAAATATCTGCCACCGGCCGTCACGCTCACCTGCATACAGCAGACCTTTACCATCAGGCGTGAAAGAGACATGACGTTCGCGCACAGGGGTATCTGTAATGCGGCGCGTGGTGCCATAGTCCGTGGCGGTGACAAAAACGTCTCCGCGCACGACAAAGGCAACCTCTTTTCCATTCGGGGAGACAGCAAATTCCTCAATATTATCTGCCACAGGGAAGGTTTCTACCGCGCGCCCATGCCCATCAACGGTGAAGGTGATATCGACGATTTTGGGCCGCCCGCCCGGTGTGACGGTATAGAGATCACCAAGATAGAGATAGGCAAGCGTGCCTTTTTTCTTGCCCATGGTGGAAGCTGTGAGCGCCCGCGCCGCATGAGGGCCATGTTTGGTGACCTGCTCGGTTTTGCCAGCCTTGTCCTGATGCCAGACGTTAAATGTGCCGTCGCGCTCGCTCAGGAAATAGAAACCGCCTTGTCCGTCTGGCACGGGAGTGTGGTCACCTGCCGGGTCTGTGGTGAGCTGCGTATGGGCGCCGGATCTGGTGTTGTAAGCCCAAATGTCGCGCGTGAAATCTGACCTGTCATGTTTACGGTTGGCTGATTCGTAAGCTTTCTCTTCACGGTAAAGAATGGTTTCACCGTCATTTGTCCAACGCGCTTCCGCCATGCCACTACTGGACACCTGTGTTGGGGTGCCGCCACTGAGGGAAACTTCATAAAGCTCAGGCACTCGCGAGGTGGGGAAAAGCGCGGCCCTCGCTGACTTGAGGCGGCCGCTTGAGAAGAGCACTTTGTCTCCGCTCGCGTTGAAATCTGAAGGGATGTCATCGTCGCTATGAAAGGTCAGGCGTGTGGCATCCCCGCCTTGAGACGGCATAACATAGACATCGAGATTGCCGTTGCGGTCGCTGGCGAAAGCGATGGATTTGCCGTCGTGTGACCAGACAGGGTGGCCTTCCCAGGCGGCGTTAAGGGTCAGCGGGATTGCGGCACCACCACTGGTGGGCACGCTGTAAATATCTCCGCGGTAACTGAAGGCGACCGTATTGCCGTCAGGCGAGATAGCCGCGTGACGCAAAAAATCAGGACCGATTTCAGCACTGGACTGCGCGAATGACCCTTTTGTCAGGCACGTGGTGACAAGCGCGGCCGCAAACGCGCCACGCATTAATTTCCTGCTGAACATAATATCCCCCTGTCGTCGATGCTTGTTCACCGGGTGTGCCGGTGCTGTCCCCCATGGCAGTTGGCTGCGGTTGCCAAACTATATGCTTATTGTTCCTGCCACTCGGAGGTTGCTTTTGCAACTGTTTCGGGCGTGATCAGCGGTGCTTTGAGGGAGTCATGCGATGAGAGGAAGTACTGGTTCTGGAGAGGGTATCGGAAGACAACAAAAAAGGGGCGGAAAAACCGCCCCTTTCAGCAATCAGGTTAAAACCCGATTAGAGAACTTGAATGTCACCAGCTGACATACGACCGCGACGGTCTTCAACAAGCTCGTAAGAAACGGCTTGGTTGTCGTCAAGCGACTGAAGGCCAGCGCGCTCAAGTGCAGAAATGTGCACGAATACGTCGTCGCCGCCAGCTTCTGGCTTAATGAATCCAAAACCTTTTGTGGTGTTAAACCACTTAACAGTACCTTTTGCCATAATCATGGTCTCCATAATATCGCGAAGTCAGTCTTGGCATCGGTGTTGTTAACAGGTCGGTACCAGGCAGATCAGTCGCAGTCCGCATGCGGGGCGCGAACAACTGAGCCCACGCACCATGCACGCGCACCTTATAACAACCATCGGTACTGTCCAGCGGAATCAAACTACAGTTTGGTTAAATTTTCATTGCTGTGGCGCAAATATCGCAGCAGCCATAAACCGCTTAGCTTCATAACTTCATTCAGGGAAGGTTTGTTCGAGGGTGTGGAGGTCTTCAGGCGTGTTCACATTCATCAGGGGGGCGCGCCACTCAGAAGGCGCTTTGAGCTCGGTAAGTTGGAAGCCGGACAGGATATCCCGCATGCGCACTATATTGTCTTTGAGCCTGTTCATCTGCGCATTTGGTGCATAAAATGGCAGGTAGAGATCGTGATAATAAGCGCCGCCCGGTTGGGTCAAAAGGCGGTTGAGCTGATCATGCCCAAGTGCAGGCATATCAACGGGTATAACGATCAGGTGTGCCGGTTTAGGCTGACGTTCCAACCAGGCTTTTATTGCGCGGGCCGGACCAAGGTGAGGCGTCTCGTCAGCGACACCATGCTCGGCACCCTCGCGTCCCAAAACAACAATGTCGTCCACGGGCAAGCTACACAGGAGATTGATCGCCCGATCAAGGAGCGATTTGCCGCGAAATAGTATCTCGGCTTTGTCCCGCCCCATGCGTCTGGCTTGCCCGCCCGCCAGTATGATGCCGGTGAGGGGAGCAGAGCGGGGACGTTGTTGTTGGTGGTTGTTCACATGGTCACCTGTTGCTGGCGTGGTTCATATTTGGGGAATTATGATAGCGATGGGGCTATTTGCCAACGACCTAAAACGAATCGGTATGAGGCCTTGGTGAGGTTAAGGCGGTCTCGATTATATCTTTGGTTTATAATCTCGGTATCACTGTGGACAGGGAGGAGGCCTTTGGTTGACAGTGAGGGAAGTTTCCGAGGGTGTGTTGCAAATATGCAGCAGTGAAGATCGTCACTAGAATTAACCATAATAAAGTAACGAAAAACACAGGAATTATTGCAATATCGCGCAAGTTGAGACGTGAAAAGAAAATAAAAAATGGGGCGGAGAAAGTAAAACACCTTCTCCGCGTCCAAGGTAAAACATGAGAGGAAACACCAAAAGTGTTTCACCCTCTATGACAGCGGGAATTGGGGTATCCCTCCAATTTTTTTTATTGATGGCTTATTTCCATAGACTTATTACTTGGCGGACCGAAAGATTAGCACAGAGGTTTCGGTTTATAGATGCTTCGGGCGTTACGGTTTTCGCTCAGGACAACAGGAATAGGACTGACAGTTTTTGCTTCAGCGCACACCGCATATTGGTTTGGTTTCTGATGGCTACGACACGCGTCGCCATGATGAAGAAACACGTGAGCCAGCTGTGAGTGGGCTACTGGATGATGTCAGCCGTAAGCGCAACGTGCGCGCTCTTGAGCAATGCATCAAGACGCACCACGGCACGCTTGTTGGATGGCTGACCAAAAAGCTGGGCAGTGTGTCGGATGCTGCAGATGTTGCGCAGGACGTATACATGCGTGTGTACCGCTTCGCTTCTGTTGAACGGATCGATAATCCGCAGGCACTCCTGTTTAAGACGGCAGCCAATCTTGCCATTAACGAGCTGAAACGCCGGGGCAGGGTTCTTAGCCGCCATGTGCAGGTTGAAGAGGACGGTGTTGCAGACACGGTAGCGGCACTTCCATGCGAGGACCCAACGCCCGAGGAGGCGTTAGGACACAAGCAGGATGTCGATGCAATGGTTCAGGCCATTCGTCAGTTGCCTGAAAAGGCGCGGTCGGCATTCGTGAAAAACCGATTTGAAGGTAAGACCTACTCGGACATAGCTGAGGAACTGAGCGTGTCTGAAAGTACGGTTGAGAAATATATGATGGATGCGCTCAAGAGATTGAGGTCGCGTCTTGTCCGTAAGGAAAATAATGCAGGTTTGCCGCTTCCGCGTAAAGCGCGCCGAGGCAAAGCCTGAGTGACTGGGGGGCAGTAAAGGGCCTTGAAATGATGACGATGAATCAACGGTTGGACATACATGAACAGGCTGCAGCCTGGGTTTCGAAGCTCCTGAGCGGAAAGGTCTCAGCGGCGGAGAAGCGCGCGAATGCAGACTGGAGAGCAGAAGACCAGGCTCAGGATGCCGCGCAGGCTGAGCTTGAGGCAATGCTTGTCGAGCTGGACCATGTGGGTGAGCACGTGCTCGCCGACCAGATGGTACAAGAGCTGAATGCCGCCGTGGACGACAAGCGCAGTCGCCGGATGTTTGCTGGTGTTACCTCTATCGCGGCAACTTTCGTTGCGGCAGTTGCGCTGAGCGTTGCTATGTGGTCGCCCGCGCCTGATGCACAAATTTATGAGACCGCTGTTGGCGAGCGTCGGGTTGTGCAACTGGAAGATGGCAGCAGAGTACAGCTCAACACCAATTCAAAACTTAAAGCCGAATTTAGCGATGGCATTCGCCATGTAAGCCTTGAGAGCGGTGAAGCCTTTTTCGATGTGTCGCATAATAAAGAGCGCCCATTTGTGGTGAACGCTGGCAAGACAGACGTCACTGTACTGGGCACCCAGTTCAACGTGCGCCTCGGTGCGTCGTCCAATCTGGTTTCTGTGCTTTCCGGTTTGGTAGCGGTATCGCAGCACACCCGGGGTGGGCAGCCTGCCAAGGAACTGGCGCGATTGACGCAAGGCCAGCAGGTTGAGCACATGCCGTCCATGAACGACGCTATCGTGAGCGACTTTGATGAGACGTCGGTATTTGCATGGCGCACAGGAAAAGCTCTGTACGAGAAAACTCCATTATTTGAAGTTGTTGCAGACCTCAACCGTTACTTCGAAGTGCCACTCGAAATAGCTGATGAAGACATTGCAAACTTGCCCGTAACTGGCACATTCAACCTGAATGATCAGAATGTTGTCGTCGATGCGCTCGAATCTGCCTTCTCTTTGATGGCCGTAAAGCGTATTGACGGTGTTATTCTTTTGTACGCCAGCCAAAACGAGTAAACATCGGCATTCTCGATCTGTGGGGCGTTAATGCTGAGTGTTGAAAGCGGCGAATGGCTTTGAAGTTGAAAACGACGGTATCTGCGGGAGTAATGGCGATACTACTGTCTTCCTCTGTGTTGGCAGAGGAATTTGCTGGCCTGAACACCCACGTGCAGTTCAACTTCGCTACGCAACCCCTTGCCGACGCCCTCATTGAATTTACAGACCTGACCGGCCTCGCACTGGTTTTTGATAGCCGCATTGTCGACAATAAAAAGTCGCGTGATTTGCACGGCAATTATACGGCTCAGGTCGCTCTTCATTTGCTGCTGGATGGTACAGGTCTGCGTGCGGTCGACGTGGGCGGCGATATGCTTGCGATCGTGCCAGAGGAGCTACCCAAGGAAGTAGTGTTGGCCAGCGTTGGGACAGGCGATACCTACGGCACACTACAGGCTCTGGCGCTTGATTCCAACGCGATTGTTGATGAGCTCCTTATTGTTGGTACCCGTACCAGCAATCCACCTTATTTCAAGTTCAAGCCAACAATGTCGCTTGACGGCACGCGCATACAGTTCAGCGGCAATATCAACGTTTCCGATTATCTGTTCCAGTTGCCTGCGATGCTGAGCGACGTGACATCAGCAAACACCACGCTGTTTGGAACAGTGGCTGGGTTGAATATGGCAGACCTGCGTGGTGTTGGTCCTGAACGCACCATGGTGCTCGTCAACGGTCGTCGGTTTGTTCCCACATACGGCGGTAACCAGTCGCTCTATGGTGTTGACTTGAACTCCATACCTGCGGGTCTTGTGGAGCGTGTCGAACTGGTGAGTGGTGGTGCCGCGACGTCCTTTGGCGGTGAAGCCGTGACAGGCGTTATCAACTTCAAGCTCAGAGATACGTTTGAGGGAATAACGGCCGCAGTCCAAACTGGAATAAGCGGCAAGAGAGACAGGGAAGAGATTGTTGGCTCGCTGACCTACGGCACCCAGTTTGCTGAAGGCAGAGGCAGCATTGTTGCAAACCTGGCGATTGATTATCAATCGGGCCTTATGATGAATTCTCGCTCCTTGACCCAAAATCCAAGCGGTTTTGCGCTGAATGGCTGGCAGGCATCTCTGGCGACCCCCGGCGCTGAGTTCCTGCCCGGTTTTGGCGGTAGCTCGCTTGGTGGTCAAGCCGCGATTGGAACAGTGGTCAACAGCAGTGGCAAGGAAGTGGAGCTTGATGGATATTACTTCTTTGACATCCAAGGCCGGAGCTTGCGGCAGTTTGAGGGTCGCGAAGAACAACTTTACAATTATGCTGACCGCCAGACGCTCGTAACCCCCCTCAGTCGCGTTTTTGGTACGCTGAACGCTAAATATGAGTTTTCATCTGGTGACCGTCTGATATTCGAGAATAGTGTCGCGACGACCAATGTAACCACCACGCTTGCACCTATACCGGTCTATTACTCCAGCGGGTTGTTGGTCGATAAAGACACCCTGATTACCATACCAATTACCAACCCTTATGTTTCCGATGATCTCAGGGACATATTGGCGGATATCCCCGATGTAGACGGTTTGATCGTTCAGCGCCGGTTTATTGAACTTGGTCCGCGCCGAACGAAAATCAAAAGGCAAACGATACGGTCCATGCTGGGGCTGCAAGGTATGCTGGCGCCAGAATGGTCATATGATCTTTACTATCAATTCGGGCGCAGTGAGGTAACGGAAGTTCGTTCCGGCTTGCTGGATTTGACCAATTATCAGGCGGCTGTTGACCCTGACCTTTGCAGCGGGGTTGCCGGTTGTACCTTGATTAACCCCTTCGGGGCCAATGCGATGAGCTTGGATCAGATCAACTTTCTCACAGCGCCGGATGCTGTCAGGCGTCTGCATGCAGACCAGCACATTGTAAGCGCCGCGTTCGCGGGTCCGGTTGAGCTATTTACCGAGGAGCCTGCCCGGGTAAGTTTTGGCGTCGAATACCGGTTCGAAGGCCTTGATGACGTGCCGGACAGTACCCTGGTACAGCGCCCAGTGGCGGGTACGCTCCGGTACCCGGGTTCATCCGGTTCCTTTAGTGTCTATGACGCTTATGCGGACATCACACTGCCACTCCTTGCAAATATCCCGGCGATAGAAGAACTCACAATGACAGCGGGTTGGCGAGTTTCATCCGCGTCGACTGTAGGGTCAGTTACCAACTGGCATTTGGGCGGGCTGTGGTCACCAGTGTCCGGATTTGGGATCCGGGTTTCATATCAGGAAGGTCGCCGTATCCCGAATATTGCCGAGCTTTTCTCGGCAGGGCCGAATACGTTTGCGGGCTACGCGGATCCATGCGCCAAAGGGGCTGATGTTTCTGACACCGTTAAAGAGAATTGTGCCTCCACAGGGCTTCTTGGTGTGGGAGGCACGAGTAACACTGGCCCTGGCTTGGTTGAGCGTCTTATTTTTGGCAACCCAAACTTGAAGGAAGAGCATTCGACCAATTTTACACTTGGTTTTGTGTATGACAGCGAAGATGCTTCTTCAGCGATTCCCGGGCGGTTCAGGGTTGGCATAGATCTTTATCGTATGGAGATCGACAACCTGATTGTGCCGTCTTCGGGAGAGGATATCCTGTCAGCCTGTTACGAGAGCGAAGGCCTGAGCGACAGATTTTGTGGTATTAGCCCGGTTACCGGGCAGCGATACATCCGCAGAGAGCGAGATACCGGCCGCCTGTTTGCTATTGAGACAACCTATATCAACCGAGGCCGTCAAACCCTTGAGGGAATGGATGTTGATTTTCAGTATGTCACGACCTTCCAGAACAACCGGCTCTTTGGCTTTATTGATGAGCTTTCGGTGGTTAGCCGCTACGCCTACAACCATAAAGTTGATTGGCAGGCATCTGACGAAGCGCCCATTATACACCAGCGTGGCTCGGCAAGGTTTCCAAAGCACCGTTTTCAGGTTGGCATGAGCGTTGGTGTTGGCGATTGGGCTATTGACTGGGACGCCCGGTTCCGCAGCAGTGTTATCTCCAATCAGGCGGCCATGCAGGCTATTCTGGCCACCAACCCGGATGCGGTTGATGATGTTCAGATCAAATCTGTTTGGTATCACGACCTGTCTGCGCGTTACCGCATTAGCCAAAAGTCCACGATCTACGGCGGTGTTCGTAACCTTCTGGATACGAAGCCGAATGCAATCTATGGCGGTTCCGTTGGCGATACATTCCCCGAATATTATGATGTTATCGGGCGGCGCTTTTACATTGGTGTGGTTGTCGACTTCTAGACTCTGGGACCAATCACATCTTTGTTGAGTGGTGCAGTATATTATTGCGACAGTCGCATATGTGGTGCAAATTCACACCATGAACTGGGACGATCTCAAAATTTTCCTCGCCGTTGCCGAAGCGCCTTCAATGCGTTTGGCGGCGAAGCATTTGGGCATCAGCCACAGCACAGCTTCACGGCGCATCGATGCACTTGAAGATGCATTGAATGTGCGGCTATTTGATCGGTTACCGGATGGTTTTCGGCTGACAAAGGCGGGCGAAGAACTGATGCCAACAGCCCTTTCAACCGATGAAAATCTGCATAGTTTCGGACGTGCTGTAGCGGGGCGGGATGATGCGCTCAGCGGGGAAGTCCGAGTCACATTACCAGACGCCATGTTGGCGATTGGGTGTTTCACAGATCTGTTCATTGGTTTTATGGACCAATACCCGGATATCCGGCTCAAAATCGAAGACTCGATGCAGGTGTTTGACCTCTCGAAACGGGAGGCGGATGTCGCAATCCGGTTTACGGCTGCCCCGCCCGAGCATCTGATTGGGCGCAGGTTAGGCAATGTACATCAGGCAATATACGGCGCGAAAGACTATCTGGCAGAACACGACCCTCATGTAGCGGGGAGTGGCGCCAGATGGATCGCCTGGGGTGACCCGGTTGATTGTCCGGATTGGGTCGCGCATTCCCCTTTCCCTGATCTCAAGATACGGGGGCACTTCAACAATGTGCAGATACAGCTTTCCATGATCAGGAAGAGTGCGGGCATCGGTTATGTGCCCTGCCTGCTTGCGGACGCCTATCCGGAACTTGTAAGGATTAGTGAGCCGGAGGCGACACTGGATGTCTGGCTTCTATCACACAGGGATATGCGGGCGGCCGCGCGGATGCGAGCCTTCCGGCAATATATACTTGATAGGGCACCGCAGATTGAACTGGCTCTCGCCGGTCAGGCACACAAACCCTTTAATCAAGTGACCAGTTAAGGGGCAGCATGAAAGACAGCTCGTTTTGCCCATCGGGCAGTGCTGGCAAAGGGCTCAGGCGTTCCACCAATTTGGGAATCGATTTATCCAGCACGTCTTCGCCTGTGGGTTCAACGATCTCAAAATGACTGATCGTGCCATCGGCGGCTACAGTCAGCCGGACTTTGGCCTTGCCTTCAATCTGCTGGGCCACGGCCATGCGTGGATAGACCTGCTTGGCTGCTACCTTATGAACTACGGCTTTTTGCCAGTCAGACATGGCGTCCGCAAATGCTTCATGTGAAACAGATGTGCCAAAAACCAGTGCTGCTGCCAGCATTGATGCCTTGATAAGTGAAGATGCAGAAAGTTTCATTTTACCGCCCATCTTTTTGACGTGAGAGAAGACTACACCGTTACAACAACACCGGCAGGGAGAGGTGCCCACTCACACCCGCACCACCGAAGCATGTGACTATGCATCTTTTATATTAATAACATTTTAACTCGGGTTTAGAGAATATTTTGATGGCGGTACTGGTGTAGGCGTGGTCTCGGCCTTAAACTTGATCCCGTATCCACCTGAAGGCCGCTCTTTTATGAAACGTATTTTGGCGCTTTATGCCCACCCAAGTCCGCGAAGTTCATATCTGAACGCATATTTGATGCAGCGCCTTTCGGCTTTGCCAAATGTCGTGGTGCGGGACCTGTACCATCTCTATCCGAATTTCTATATCGACACTGCGGCTGAGCAGGAGCATCTTCTCAACAGTGATATTGTGTTGATGCAGTTTCCCGTGCGCTGGTTCAATGTGCCGTCCATCATCCGGGAATGGCAGGACAGTGTTCTCACTCCCGGTTTTGCATTTGGCAAGGGCGGCACCGCGCTTGCGGGCAAGGAGTTCATGATCACCGCCAGCACGGGGGGCGACGTCACGTCCTATGCGGAAGACCAGCCTCACGGTGCGCATATCGACACATATCTAACGCCACTTAAGCAAACCGCGACTTTTTGTGGCATGAAGATACTTCCCAGTTTTATCGTACATGCAGCGCGCGGGTTGAATACATCGGAACGGGCCAAAATCGCTGATAAATATATCGATCAACTGACAGCGCTCACGCGGGAGAGAGAATGATCATGGAGCAAAGCTTTCTCGGAAGTGCGCTGATTTATCTTTGTGCTGCGATCATTGCGGTGCCAATTTTCAAACGTCTCGGTCTCGGCGCTGCGCTAGGCTATCTGGTGGCGGGTATGGTTATTGGTCCTTGGGGGTTTGAGCTGATCAGCGATGTGGACGCCATCCTCAAATTCTCCGAGTTTGGCGTCGTCCTTTTGATGTTTCTGATCGGGCTTGAGCTTAATCCTAAGAAGTTGTGGCAACTGCGGCGCCCCGCAATCGGGCTTGGGGGCATGCAGGTATTGGGCACGGCGCTTTTGCTGGCTCTTGTGGGTCTTGGGCTGGGCCTGGGGTTCACCGCTGCAGTGATTTCGGGCGCAGCCCTTGCCATGTCGTCGACGCCTATCGCGCTGCAATCGCTTGAAGAGCGCGGCCTTGCGCGGGCGGGTGTGGGCGTGTCTGCCTTTGCTATCCTGCTTTTCCAGGACATTATCGTGGTGCCGATCCTCGCGATCGTGCCGCTTCTTGAGCCGGGCGCGCATAGCTCGCGTGTGGACGGTTGGACAGCTGCGCTTGAGGTGTTTGCCTTTTTTGCCCTTATCGTTGTTGGCGGACGTTTTGCCCTAAGGCCAATTTTCCGCTTTATCGCTTCTACCCGGCTCAGGGAAATATTCACCGCCTTTTCGCTGTTTTTGGTGGTTGGCGCCGGCTTGCTGGCTGAGGCGGTTGGCATGTCGATGGCACTAGGCACATTTCTCGCAGGCGTGCTCTTGGCGGAATCGGAGTACCGGCACGAGCTGGAGCTCAATATCGAGCCGTTCAAGGGCCTGTTGCTCGGGCTGTTTTTTATTGCGGTTGGCATGTCGGTCGACTTCTCCCTGCTGGTGGAGCGGCCATTGGTCGTGCTTGGGCTCGTCGCACTTCTGGTCTCGGTCAAGATGCTGGTTCTTTTGCCAATTGGCCGTTTTGCGGGACATGTGCGGACAGACAGGTTGCTGCTGGCAGCACTTCTCTCTCAGGGCGGTGAATTTGCGTTTGTTCTGATCTCGGTGGCGCTAGGCGCCAGCCTTGTTGAGCCAGAGCTGGCGGCACTCCTTGTGGTGGTTGCTACTTTCTCCATGCTGGCGACGCCGCTTCTCCTTTATTTTTATGATCGTTTCTTTTGCCAGTTGGCGAGTAATGAGCAGCTGCGCCCCAGTGACGTGGTGGCAAATCAGGAACATGTTATCATTGCGGGGTTTGGCCGGTTCGGGCAAATCATCGGGCGTTTCCTGATGTCGCTTAAAATGCCGCTTACCATCATTGACCACGACCCCAACCATATCGAGTTTATCCGCAAATTTGGCTACAAGGTCTTTTACGGTGACGCTACCCGGCTCGACCTTCTTGAGGCTGCGGGGGCTGATAAGGCGCGACTTCTGGTGCTGGCTATGGATGATGCTGATGCCGTATTGGCAGCCGCAAAGGCGGCGCGTGAGCAGTTCCCTAACCTGACGATTTTAGCGCGGGCGCGGAACCGACCCAATGTGAACGACCTGCGCGAACTGGGCGTGACCCTAGTGAAGCGAGAGACGTTTGCGTCTGCGCTTGAGCTGGGGGAACTGGCGCTAAGGGAGCTGGGTTTTGGCGCACACGAAGCCAACCGGGCTGCTCACAGGTTCCGCACCTATGATGAAAAGATGCTGGTAGCGTCTGCGGCGTTCAGGGGTGATGAGAAGAAGTCTATCGACTACGCAAAAAAGTCGCGCGAGCAGCTTGAAAGGCTCATGAACGCGGATGAAGCCGAGCTTACATCTGACAAAGACTGGCGTTGACAAGGCGGACAGTGGCGGGCACTAAAGGGCCGAACTTATGGCCAAAAGCCGAATGAGGATTTCCCATGCCCAAAAGCCTGTCCGTAACAGTCCTGAAGGACGGAGAGACCTTTCTTCACGGCACTTTTGATGTTTCAGAGAATGACTATGAGGTTGTTCTGGGCCTGCTCAGCGAGGTTGAGATGGACCATGGGCAAGCAGCCAGCCTGATCAGCGGATATATGCACGCGCGGGATGCCGGGCAGGTGACGGAAGAGATGGGAAAAATTGCCATGTTTGCCGTGGTGTACATGCTGGACGCTGGCGAAACGGCGATCGAAATTCCGCTGGAAGCCTGATTGGCCAATACCTGTTTCCGATTTTACGCAATGTAACAGTCCGGGCTACCTTGGGTTCTGTGCTTTGAACTAATCCCCCGTAGGCTTGCATTTCAGCGCCAAATAGCGCAGAAGGCATCCTGATTTTTAGGGCATCCGTGCCCGGTGGCCAGCGTTTGGCTGTTCAACCCCAATCAGTTTTCTGGATAAAAAGATGACCGTCTCCTTCACTCCGGCCCGCATTAAAACCGAATTGCTTTCCGGCCTAACGGTGGCTCTGGCACTTGTGCCTGAGGCGGTGGCTTTTGCTTTTGTCGCACATGTTCATCCGCTCGTGGGGCTATATGCAGCCTTTATCGTGGGGCTTATTACGGCGCTGTTTGGCGGCCGACCGGGCATGGTCTCCGGTGCGACCGGCGCTCTGGCTGTGGTGATGGTATCGCTCGTGATCAACCACGGTGTCGAGTATCTGTTTGCGACCGTTGTGTTGATGGGCATCATACAGGTGGTGGCGGGGATAGCTCGCCTTGGTAAATTTATCCGCATGGTGCCCTACCCGGTGATGCTTGGGTTCGTGAACGGTCTTGCGATCGTGATTTTTCTGGCCCAGCTTGGGCAGTTCAAGATCGCAGGTCCGGACGGTGTGCCTGTATGGCTCACTGGTGAGAAGCTTTACCTGATGCTGGCGCTCGTTGCGGCCACCATGGCGGTGATTGTTCTGGCCGGTCGTTTCCTCAAATTCATACCTGCGCCTCTTGTTGGTATCCTTGTGACCACGGTGGTCGTTACAGTCTTCAACCTTGATGTCGGGCGTGTTGGTGATCTGGCTTCTATCGCTGGTGATCTGCCTGCATTCCATATCCCCACTGTGCCGTTTAACTTGGAAACGCTCACAATCATCCTGCCCTACGCAGTGATCCTTGCGGCGATTGGCCTGATCGAATCGTTGCTGACGCTCAACTTGGTGGCGGAGATTACAGACACAAAAGGTGGTGCGAGCCAGGAATGTGCGGCTCAAGGTGCAGCCAATATCGTGACAGGCTTTTTTGGTGGCATGGGCGGGTGCGCGATGATTGGCCAAAGCATGATTAACATCGAATCCGGTGGTCGCACGCGGCTCTCGTCCGGGTCTGCTGCGATGTTCCTCTTGGCGTTTATCCTGTTTGCATCGGGTGCGATTGAGCAGATACCGCTCGCGGCCCTTGTGGGTGTGATGTTCATGGTGGTGATCAGCACCTTTGCGTGGTCGAGCTTCCGTATCATGCATAAAATTCCACGCACTGACGCCTTCGTGCTTGTGCTTGTATCTGCGGTTACGGTGATCAGCGATCTGGCCATTGCCGTTGTTGTGGGCGTGATCTTTTCCGCACTTGTGTTTGCCTGGAAGGCCTCGCGCCGGATTTCTGCGCGGTCTGAAATGGATGAGCAGGGCCGCAAGGTCTATAGCCTCAATGGCCCACTGTTCTTTGGTTCAATTGAAAGCTTCGCTGACCTGTTTGACCCGAAATCTGACCCTGCTGAAGTGATTGTTGATTTTGTCGGGTCACGGGTGCTGGACCACTCCGGTCTGCAAGCTATCGATAGCCTTGCCGATAAATACGAACGGGCAGGCAAAACATTGCAACTCAGGCACCTGAGTGCAGATTGCAGGAAGCTGCTTAAGAAGGCTGGCACCATGGTGCGGGCGTCGGAGGTTGAGGATCCGAAGTACGGCGTGGCGGTTGATTATGGTCATACCTTTGATGACGAGAATGACGCCAAGGTAACGCCTTAGGGTTTAGGGGTGCCGTATCCAATGTCGATAAACTCGGGCGGTAGTAACTCGCTGTCTGCATAGTCTGCGATACCCGCGTCCTCGGCGTTTGGTGCGATCTTGACGATCTCGCTCATGCCCAAAAGCGCCCATTGCCCATCAGCCTCGTGGGCAAGCGGGAAGAACACAGTTTGAAGCAGCTGTGTATCCTGTCCTTTGTTCCGCAGAATACGTGTGAGTTGGGCGCCGCAAGGTGTTTGCCAGCATGTGCTGTATATCTTGAGCATTTTTTCTCTGTTTTCAGGCGCAGTACGGGTTCTCAGAAAGTCTTTTCCGGTGTTGTCCTGCCCGCCGATTCGGACGACCTCCGAACCCATGAAGCGCACGATCAATGCTTCAGGCGGCTGATATTCCAGCACCCAAAGATGTTTCATGATGGGGGCGATGCAGGCGGCCTTGATATCCTGCCAGACAGGGAGCTGCTCGCCAGAGCGCCTGGGTAGGGCCTCCCACGTCTGATGCAGTGCTTTACCGTGTTCTGTTAACATGCGAACCGTCTCCGAACCCCACCTCAACCTTTATCACCAACTGGTAAAGGAGCGGTTACGCAAGATTAAATGCTCGCAAATGACCTAAGCAATAGACTGGTACCTATTATTAGCGCTTATATCCAGAGCGGCTGGGAGCTCGCCTCAGGGGAGCATGGGTGATGTGTGTGGGGTGCTGCTTCGCTGCCCGAAGGTTCTCGGTAGCATCCAAATATCGTGGCATGATCGCAAGCGCCTTCTGCCAGTGAACTCGGGCGGCGGTATGATCGCCGAGATGCCACAACGCGATGCCAAGGTTGTTGTGTGCATCTGCTGCGTTATCGTTTTCCGTAAGCGGTGTGAGTAGGCTTGCCGCCAACCTATGGTCTCCGGAAAGCAAGGCAGCCGTCGCGCGCAGGTAGGCGGATAACCACTTGCCAGACCGGTCATACGGCGGGACAGCCTCACTGGATTTACCCAGCTTAGTGATGACCGAGTTCCATTCATTCTCAAGGTCAAGTGCTGTGGCTATATGGGCCAGAGTAAGATATTGCTCGGAACCGGGAAGGGTGCTGTTTTCGACGCGCCTTCTCATCTCACTAAAGTTGTGTTTTGCAAGTGCAGCTTGGCTCGCAGCCCGTGTTAGCTCGACGTTCCGCGATGCAGATGTAGGGGAGTGTGCATAGCGGTACCCTGCGTCGCGCAGAAAGTCGATTTTTGCGTTTTGGGTTATCGCACGCAAGAGGAAGTCATAGTCTTCGGCGCACTTAAAGGTGCGGTCGTACCCGACCGTTTGAGCAAACCCGGTCCTGAAACCACCGGTGAGTGCGGGTATCCAGTTCCGTTCAAACGAGCGCAAGACGCCGTCGGGCTTCGAGAGGAAGTCAGGTATGGGCAGCGCCTGAGTGTCTTTCCCTGAAGATGGGTCAAAAAGGACGGCAGGGTCAAAACAAAGGTCGGCCCCATTTTTTAGCGATTGCAGCATGGCGGCTGGACGGTGGGGTAGTATTTCATCATCCGCATCAAGCCACATGGCAAATTCGGTTTGGGTATACTCAAGCGCTGTTTGTCGGGCGTTACCAATACCGATTGATCGTTCTGTTTGATGAGCAGTGATATGGTTCCCACCCATGTCTTGCGCAGACTTTATTGTTTCGTCACCGGAACAATCATCAATAAGCAGGATGGGCCAATCACCTGAAGCTCGTGCGGACGCAACCGCACGGCCAATTGTTGTGGCCGCATCCTTTGCAACAATAACGATGGTCAGCTCTGAGTTCATTGGCGAAAGTATGCCCCTGATGATCCTCATTTTTGCTTATCATATGCTGGGATCGCGGCCTAATGTCATTTTGTATACAATTTTTCTTTCGGTGTTCCACGGACGTGATAGGCTCCCGCCTTATCAGGGTTTTAAAAGCAATAAGGATGGGTTTATGACACGGGGTATTGGTGGGTCAGACCAGCAAACAGAATTGGCCAAACTTAAGGATATGACAGCGGGCGCACAGCCTATAGCGCTGAATGAGTTTAAAGCGCGGGTTGCAAAGGCACAGCGGGTCATGCGGGAGAAGGGGCTTTCTGCGGTTTATATCAACGCGGGCACCAACCTTTATTATTTTACTGGCACACGGTGGTGGCCAAGTGAACGCATGGTCGGTGCGCTCATCCCGAGCACTGGCGATATTGTTTATATTGCGCCTGCTTTTGAGGTCAGCACCCTGAACGAATACATGTGTCTGCCCGGCAAGGTTCATGGCTGGCAGGAACATGAAGACCCATATGCTTTGACTGCCGACCTGTTCGGCACGCTCGGCATCTCCGGGCGTGTTGGTGTCGATGAAGCAGCACCTTTCTTTTTGGCGGAAGGGTTGCGCGCAGCCATGCCAGATGCCGAGTTTGTGAATGCCGGGCCTGTCTCCGCCGCTTGCCGCATGCATAAGTCTGCCGCCGAGATTGCCCTGATGCAGCGCGCGAAAGACATGACCATCGAGGTACATAAAGCAACCGCCCGTATCCTGAAGGCGGGCATCAGCACAACAGAGGTAACGGCCTTCATTCATGAAGCACACAAGAAGGTTGGCGCGCCCGGCGGTTCGGTCTTTTGTATCGTGCTGTTTGGTGAAGCAACCGCTTACCCCCACGGTGTGAAAAACCCGCAAATCCTCAAGGACGGGGATATGGTGCTGATCGATACCGGGTGCGAGCTGTTGGGTTATAAATCAGATATCACCCGCAGTTACGTGTTTGGCAAAGCGAGCGAGAAACAGCGCACCGTGTGGGCGCATGAGAAGGAAGCACAAGCGCGGGCATTCAACGCCGCCAAAATCGGTGTGCGCTGCGGGGACGTCGACATGGCGGCCCGCTCCTATCTGGAAAGTGTTGGTTACGGCCCCGGTTATAATGTGCCGGGCCTTCCGCACCGCACCGGGCACGGTATTGGGCTTGATATCCATGAATGGCCGTATCTGGTAGCGTCTGACGACACACCGCTTGCCCCAGGCATGTGTTTCTCAAACGAGCCGATGTTATGCCTTTATGGTGAATTTGGTGTCCGCCTTGAGGACCACTTCTATATGACCGAAGACGGGCCAAAATGGTTTACCGAGCCTAGCCATAGCATCGATGATCCGTTTGGGGAGGCCATCTAGGCCTCGCCCAAAATTCGGCCCAAAATCATGAACATCCACCCTTTGGCAACAGGACCGTTGTCGCGGCATTCCATACCTCAGGTGTGGTCATATCTGTGCGCGAAAGTGGGGCGGCGGTGTGGCAGGTTTTGAGATATGGTTCGGCGGCTTTCAAAGCGTTCAAGAATGTTTCTGTCAGTGCACTGATCCTAGGGCGTAAACTACCTTCCAGGTCGGGCACCGGGCCAGTTGGTGGTGCGGCTTTCCAAGTTTCAAAGTATGACGCTTGCAGGAGCCTGGAAGCTGCCATCTGGGCTTTCACGGCGCTTTCTGCGTCTCTGGCACCGAGACCAAGCGCTGTTGCTTGCGTGACAGTTGCACGAAGAACAGCCGCCTCGCGCTCAGGCGCCTCGATGGCGAGGTTGTTTGCCCACTTATAGTGCGCCACCTCTTCCATCACGCCAAGCCGTGCGTCAATAGCGGCTTTCAACTCGGCCACTTCAAGCACGGTTCTGGGTTCGCTATACCCAATTGTCAGGCTGGCGCTGCCGTTATCGGCGAGGGTGACGATATAAATATGGTCATAGACACGCTCATCCAGTTCCTCACGGTCTTCACCTACCAATAAGCCAGCAAGCACCGGTGTGGTGTTACTGTGCCCTGCAACAAGGACCGTGCCTTCAAGAGCTTTCAGGTCGACAGCGAAGCTCTTGAGGTCGCGCGGGTCATATAGCGCGATGCTCACGTTCTGATCATTGGCCGTTGGCAGTGCTGTATCGCGGGTGCGGGCATAATCCGTTGAGAGTATGGTTTTAATACCCTTGTCTTTGAAATAGGTGGCGAGCCAGTGTGCGCGGGCCTCCCCCTCCGTCGTGAGGGCAGGGTCACGGGTGCCGTCCAGCACCTTTTCCGCATGGCGAACCAGATAGATGGTGTTGTCGGCGGCGGCCTGGGCCGAGAAAAGCGCGGGCATCAATAACGTGCATGCGACGAATAAGGCGCGAAAGTTCAACTGGTGTTTCATATCTGATTTTCCTCAGCTGTTTTATTGGCAGTTTTGCTGCATCCACGGCACGACTGTGTCCATGAACTTGAAACGGCCCCATGAAAAACCGTGATCCGCATCCAGAACGGCGTGCACAAAGGGGTCTGCACCAGCCGCTCGCGCAGCACCAGCAAGCGGTGTTTGCGTCTCCAGCGGGACCACATTGTCCTTGTCACCAGATACAATCATCAGGGCCCTGCCGCCAAAGGCGGCCATTCGGGGCACAAGGCTAAACGTAGCTGCATTTTCTTTTGTTTCCCGCACCAGATCAGCGAAAGAATATCCATCAAGCCCTGGTACTGGCGCTTCAGCATCAGTGCCAGAGACAACATCGCTTGTGGCAGTTTTCACGAAGGGGACAAGGTCAGCTGGTGCGGCCGCGACTGTGCATCTGACGTCTTTATCATCCGCGCCGGTGATGATGGCATTAAACCCACCAAGGCTGTGCCCAAAAAGGCTGATACGCGCCGGGTCGATCCTGAATTTCCCCGCCTTACCTTGTGCCCGCACGTAAGCGAGAGCCGCATGCGCGTCCTCAATCACATGTTGGGCGCTATAGGTGCCACCACTGCCCCACGCGCCGCGGTAATGAAAATAAAGCGTATTGAACCCGGCGCGCCTGAGGGCCTGCGCGAGATCAAGGTTCTTCTCGTTGCCGGGGAAACCGTGGAGCATGACCACCGTGGCGTGAGGGCCGGGTCCGTTCGCGGTATACAGGTGCCCAACCATGTCGTGTCCACCGCTTGGGACCGTGAGTTCAACAAGGCCGGGGGGTGCGGTGCGGTCAATCTCCAGAGGGTCAGAATGAACCGGGTCTTGAGCATAGCTTGCTGTGCTGATGGGTAGCACCAAGGCCAAAACCATGAGTTTTAAAAAGGGGGTGAGCGATGGCAAGGGCGTCTCCTGACAGGCAAAGCGGTAAAATCTTGCTGTCAAATTTCGCTACTTGGCGGCGGTTGTCAATTCGCAATGCAGATAAGCGTCCTGGGTCATCCCTGTCGGCGTTCCGCAAGGTCATAAACCTTCAGGCCCAACACAGCGGCGATCACGCCATAGAATTTTGCAAACTCTATGGGCTTGTTGATGCAGTCGTTCATCCCTGCTTCCAGGTAGCTCGCGTGTTGCTCCGGCAAGGCATTGGCCGTGAGGGCGATGATGGGAAGATTTGCCAAAACACCGCCGGACGCGCGAATGCGCCTGGTTGCTTCAATACCATCAACTTCAGGCATCTGGATATCCATCAGCACCAGATCAGGCAGCGATGCTTTGTCTTTCGCCATATGCTCTAGAGTCTTCACGGCCTCGGCCCCATTTGAGGCCATCACAGCGCTATGCCCATGCCGGGTAAGCAGTTTTTGAACCAACATCTGATTGACCATATTGTCCTCGGCTACCAGCACCTTCAGCGCCTTGCGCGCAGATGTGATCTTGGGTACTTCGGCTTTTATCTCGCGCCCTTCACGCTCACTCCGGGTCAGGTCCGGCAGGTGAATGGTCACGGTCGTGCCTTCACCCAAAGTACTTTCCAGCGACAAGGTACCACCTAGATGCTCCACCAGCTGGCGACTGATGGCCAAACCAAGGCCAGACCCTTGGTATCGGCGGGCTGAAGAGCCGTCTACCTGCACAAAGCGGTCGAATATGCGCTTCTGGTCTTTTTCGTCGATACCAATGCCGGTGTCCCTCACCGTGATGGTTGCTTTAGCTTTATTGAACCGTTGAGCAGTGACAGCAATATCAACGTCAACTTTGCCAGCGTCCGTAAACTTTATTGCGTTCCCGATGATGTTAAAAAGTATCTGCTGCAGTCGCGCGCGATCAAACTCAACAGGCAAGGTTTGCGGCGGTCCGCTTCGGAAGTTCAACTGCAGGCCTTTTTCAGCTGCTGTCGGGTGAAGGAGCTGTATGGTGTCGGCCACTACCAGCTCTAGCTCCAGCGGTTCTGCCGTGAACTTAACCTCGCCTTTCTGCAGTTTTGAGAAATCGAGAATGTCGTTAATGACAACCAGAAGTGACTTGGCTGACTTATGAGCCACGCCGACAAGCTCCTTCTGTTCGTCAGACAGCTTCCCGTCTTCCAGCAGATTGAGCATACCGAGAACGCCGTTCATCGGTGTTCGGATCTCATGGCTCATGTTTGCAAGGAAATCAGTTTTGGCGCGGTTGGCCAGAATAAGTTCTTCCGTGCGTTCCGCCACAAGGCGTTCGGTTTCAAAGTGTCGGCCTGTAAGTACAAGGAAAAGCACACCAAGAGTTGCCGCAGACGTCCAGACCGCAAGCATCACCAGCCACGAGGTCTTGGAGCGGTAGGCGAAGACATAGCTATCGGTTGGTGTAACGCTCAATTGCCATGTGCGGTCAGCGACCTTTATGTTTTTCGTGTGTGTCAGGCTATCCCGCTTCTTGTCTCTGGGTGGCGCATCAAGAGGGAAGCCACTATAAAGCTCAGCGCGGTCCGCTTCGGCGTCAGGGTCGTTGAGGTCTATATAAAGGCCACGCGCTGACGCGGCGACCATGGCTTTTTCGACAACGTGGGAGATCCGCAGTACACCGGTCGCGTATCCGGAAATCATGTCGTTGTTTTTGACAGGCAAAAGGATCAAAGCGCCATATGTGCCCTGTACGAGCGAGATGCGGGGTGTGATCACCGCACTGTTTATCTCCCTCGCTTTATTGATTGAGGTACGCCGCGCGGTGTTTGACCATATGTTGAAACCCACCGCGTTTTCGCTGCCGGCAAGAGGCTCCAGAAAATGAACATAAACATATTCCCCTGCGGGCGTTGCGACCGTTAACTCACCGTCAGGCCCACGCTCGGTGATCGTACGTTCTCCGCCATAGTCGCGTGATAGCCGCGCCTCATGCCATACACGATCAGCATGGGCAATATGAGGGTTCCAAGAAAGACCGGAAAGGCCCGGTGCTCGGCCGAGCAGTGTGCGGGCATAGGTCTGAAACTCTTCAAAACGAATGCCAGGCGCCAGGGCCATCACGCCACCAAGGCCATATACAGTCGTGACCGCATTTGCCACTTCGCCCTCTAATGCACGGGCGATGGTATCAGCCTCGAAAGCAACACGTTTTTGCAATTCGTCTTCATTCCATTTGCGAGAATGAAAGACAAAAATGCTGAGCATCAGCAGGACAAGAAGCAGGCCGGATGTAACGGCAACACGCCGCAGCATCCATGCGTTATCACGCGGCAGGCCCCAGGCGATAATAAGCGGGGTAATAAGGATCACACCATTGGTGTCGCCGATCCACCAGGTGCCCCAGGTGTTGAAGACGTCTGCCGCCGGGATAACCCCAAAGAGGTACAGACTGCCCGCACCAACACTTGCTGCGACCAAGCAAGCCAGGGGCCCCGCCATCAGGTAAAACTGTACGATCTTTGCAAATTGTGTGAGCGGGTTTGGATAGGCGTTATACCTGCGCAAGAGATAAGCCGCCAGCAACGGCTGTCCGGTGTTGCCAACGGCAATAAAGTAGTTTTGTGGCTGGGTAATAAGAATGTCGACCAGTGTCATGCTTTCAATACTGAAGGAAACATTGGTCGCAAACGCCCCGAGCATGATGGCGGGCCAGACGCGGTACCCAAGAAGCAGTATGGCGCCAAGGGCTATGCCTGACGGTGGCCAGATGAGGGTTGAATAATCATTATCGGTTGCGAGAAAGAGGCCAAGTTTGCCGGTGGCAAAATAAAGCATGGCCACTAGCACGAGCTGTAGCAGGAAATGCTTCGGCGGTTTAGGCCGAAGCGCCGCAGTGAGAGATTGGGACATCACTGATTGTACAGCCTTTTGTTTGCGCGGCTATTCTGGCCACGAAAACGTTAAGGATGCGTTGAAAGACACCAACTATTTAGAATGATGCTTTTCATGCCAGTTGAGCATGCCATTTGCCGCCTGACGGCCTTGTGCAAAACAGGCAGTGAGCAGGTAGCCACCTGTTGGTGCGTCCCAATTGATCATTTCACCGGCGCAGAAGTGGCCGGGCCTTGTCTTTATCATCAGGTTCTCATCCAGTGCGCCAAATACAACACCCCCAGCCGAGCTGATCGCTTCTGCCAGTGGCCGGGGTCGAATGAGCCTGATAGGCAGTGCCTTTATAAGCGTGGCCAGCGCATCGGCTTCAAGGGTATGTGCACCCGGGTCAGCTTCCCGCAACAGACCGGCCTTCACACCAATAAGTCCGGTCGCCTTCTTCAAAAACGTGGAAAAGGACTTTTTGCCCCGCCCTTGAGACAAGGCAGTGGTTAACCGTTCGGTGGAGCGATCAGGCGTGAGGTCGATGGTGATGGAGGCGTCGTCGCCCTTCACCAGCGCAGCCCTTATCGCGGCTGAGAGTGCATAGATCGCACTGCCCTCCACCCCGCTTTTTGTGACAATAAAATCACCCTGAACGGTCTGCTCCTGAAAGCTTAGTTTTACGTTCTTAATCGGCTCACCAGCAAAGCGGTCGGAGAAAAACGCACTCCAGCTGCTGTCAAAACCGCAGTTGGACGGTTGGAATTCAGCGAGAGTGATGCCTGCGCCCTTGAACGCCTGTTGCCAGTCGCCGTTTGAGCCAAGTTTTGGCCAACTGGCACCACCAAGCGCAAAAAGCACGGTGTGTGCGGAGATGGTTTTTTCCCCCTCCGGCGTATCAAATATCAAATTGCTCGGATCAGCGAAGCCACGCCAGCGATGCCGAGTATGAAGGTTGGCCCCGCCCTGTTCCAGACGTTTGAGCCAGCTCCGCAACAAGGGAGAAGCCTTAAACACGGTCGGAAATATCCGGCCGGAACTTCCTGTGAAGGTCTCAACGCCGAGATCATTGGCCCATGCCCCGATATCATCGGGAGAAAAGGCACGAATTGCTTTCTCAAGCTGGGGTTCAGCAGCACCATAGCGCGTGAGGAAGCTTTCCAGCGCTTCGCTGTGCGTAATGTTAAGCCCCGACTTCCCCGCCATGAGGAATTTGCGCGCAGGCGTCGGCATTGCTTCGAATATATGAGGTTTGTGGCCCGCGGCGCACAATATCTCTGCTGCCATCAGGCCCGCAGGCCCGGCGCCAATGATGGCAAAATCTACGGCATTGGCTGCGTCTGGCATGGTGGTTTCAGTTTCCATATAGCTGATGAGCGCGCACCATAGCTCTTTGGCGCAAGCGCGGCAAGTTTCGCCAGTTGAGGCTTCGTTAGGGCAGATTCTGCAGGCTTGATAAGCGCGGTTTTGGAGGCTTCGTTCCAATTTCTCTTTAGGATGTAGTTTATTAACGCTTGGCATATAGTATGCATAGTGGCATTCAATATGGGTGCTTCAGACATTGTTGAGATGCGGCAGGGTGTTGCCGAGATGTCTGAAACTGGGAGATGAATGTGACGCAGGCGTCGATCATTATTGAATGTGGTAAGAAGTCCGGCCTTGGCAGGGTCCGCCGGACCTTGACCCTCGCCCGTGCCTTTGTTGCCCAAGGTGTTGCTTGCGACGTTTTTGTCACGAGCGGCGAAGGTAGTGATCTTGTGAGCGCGATGGGGTTCACCGCGCGTCCGGTTGCTGAACTACCGGCGACACATGACCTGCTCATTATGGATACATGCAGTTTTTCGGCTGAAGAGGTCAGCGCAATATGCGCGACGGCTCGTATCAGTTGTGTGATCGATGATCTTGCTGAGCGCCCGGTCACGTGTGATTTTGTCATCAACCCCAACCTCTATGCACTTGATCTGGATTATTCCGCTTATAAAGCGCAGGAAATTTTGCGCGGACCTTCTTATTCACTCATCGATGATGTGTTCTTTGAGAATGCCAAACCGCAAGACGCCCGGCGGGGCTATGTGGTGAGTTTTGGCGGTACGGATGATGGCAGCTTGGCGGCGCCAGTTGCTGCAGGGCTTGCAGCCCAGACCGACGAGCCGATTTATGTGCCTATCCCCTCCTATCAGGAACCTTGCGCGGCACTGCTTGCGCTTGATGGTGATAAGGTAAAGATTTTACGTGCACCGGATATGGCCGCGCTTCTCGGCGGTGCCCGCACTTATGTGGGGGCGGCTGGTGCCACGGTGCTTGAAGCCCTTGCGGCCGGTTGTCAGGTTTGCGCTGCGGCCACGCAGGCTGACCAGCACCTGAATGTTGGTTTCCTGCCCACGATGGGGGTTGCTGCGCTTGATGCGTTTGATGCACCGCAGATCTCCGCACTTGCCCTGCAGCATAGTACCGGAGGTGTGCAAGCTGCTGCTGTATCACGAGGGGCAGCAACATCTATCGCCCAGCAGGTTGGCGCACGCGCCTGACGCCACACATATTCCGCCTTGCAAAATGTAGCAATTCCAACGAATTATAGGTTCTGGTTCGGTGGCGGCGAAAGACGTTCAGATGTTCAACAAGGCTTTTGAGATTGCAGGGCGCAAGATCGGTGGGGGTGCCCCGCCGCTTGTTATCGCTGAGCTATCCGGAAACCACGGTGGCTCGCTTGATCAGGCACTCGCGCTTGTTTCTGCCTGCAAGGATGCAGGCGCTGAAGCGGTCAAGTTTCAGACCTATACGCCCGATACCATCACCTTGAATAGTGAAGCACCGGCCTTTCGTGTTGATGAAGACGGGCTCTGGGCTGGACGCACACTTTATGACCTCTATGGTGAGGCTCATACCCCTTTTGAGTGGCACGCGGCGCTTTTTGAGCATGCTCGTTCGCTCGGGCTTATTGCTTTCAGTGCGCCGTTTGATGAGACAGCGGTTGATCTGCTCGAAAGCCTGGATGCGCCAGCTTATAAAATAGCGTCATGTGAGCTTGTGGATATTGGCCTTATTCGCCGAGTGGCGGAAACGGGCAAACCCGTTTTTGTTTCAACTGGCGCCTCCAATGATGCTGAGCTTGATGAGGCTGTCGCTGCGCTTCAAGAAGCAGGCGCTGCTGACCTTTCTATATTACACTGTGTGAGTGCTTATCCGACACCTGTCTCAATGGCCAATCTCGGGTCCCTCGCGCATCTCCGGCGAAAATATGATGTGCCTATCGGGTTTTCTGACCACACCGTAGGGCTGGCCGCACCACTTGCAGCTGTTGCGCTGGGTGCCGATGTGATTGAAAAGCACGTATGCCTTTCTCGCGCCGGTGGTGCTGTGGACAGCGCCTTCTCGATTGAGCCTGACGAACTTGCGATCCTTGTGAGGCAGTGCCGTGAGGTCCATGACGCCGTACGCGGTCAAAAGACGACGCCGCTCAAGATCGAAGAAGAAAGTTTGCGCTTTAAGCGGTCCCTTTATATCGTAAGGGACCTCAAGAAGGGCGAAAAGCTAACCAGCGCGGACGTCCGTAGCATTAGACCGACGGGTGGGCTTCATCCGCGCCATTTGAATGAGGTATTGGGTCGCGCTGTTTTGGCAGACACACCGGCGGGGACGCCATTGACATGGGAAATGTTGGCTTGATGAACAAAGACGGTGCTGTCAATTGCCTGATCACCAGTGCATCAGCCAAGGTGTTATTGGTGGAAGCCTTCAAGGCTGCGGTGCACCCTACCGGTGGCCGGGTTGTTGCCAGCGATATGGACAGGGACTGCTGTGCCGGGCATTTTGCTGACGCGTTCGAATGGCTGCCGAAAGATGATGCGCCTGATTATGAAACGCGGTTGCTGGATATCTGCGAGCGGCATCAGATTACGTTGCTGATCCCGACACGGGACGGGGAATTGCAGCGCATAGCAGGCATGAAACCAAAGCTTGAAGCGCTTGGCGTTACCGTGCCGCTTCCTGATGCATCGGTGCTGTCTGCGTGTCAGGACAAGAAAAACTTTCAAGGATATTGCGTAGATAAGGGTTTCCCTGTGCTGCCCTTAGCGGATGTGCAGAAGGAAAATGCTTTCCCGATTTTCATGCGTCACCGGGACGGCACCTTCACCGGCGGCGGCGTGATGGTAGAAAGCCTTTCGGCATTTGAACGGCTTAAGGTCGACATCAACGACTATGTCATGCAGCCCTATGTGACGGACCGGGAGATCAGCTGCGATATATTGCTGGATTTTGACGGCAACCCCATGCAGGCGGTCGCGCGGGAGCGGCTTAAGCTCGTGAACGGCGAAAGCTGGCGCTCCCGCATTGTCTCGCTGCCGGACGCGGAAAAACTCGCTCTAACGCTCGCTCAAGATTTGGGCTTGCGCGGGCATAATCTGGTACAGATGTTTTATAGCGAAACCGAAGGGCCGCGCCTTATTGAGGTGAACGCACGGTTTGGTGGTTGCTCCAATCTTAGTATTCAGGGCGGGCTGTCTTCCCCGGAGCGGATCATACAGTTGATGCTCGGTAAGGATACCGATGCACGGCTTGCAAGGCCCATAAGAGTTGGATTGACCTCCCTCCGGTACGCGACCGACCGGCTCGTGATGCCAACTAACTAGCGAGTAGTTTGTGAAAGCTGAAAAACTTCACTGCATATGTGTCATTCAAGCACGCCGGACATCGTCCCGGCTGCCGGACAAGATATTGATGCCGCTTGGCGGTGTGCCTGTCCTGCGCCGGGTGATAGATCGGTGCCAGAGAATTCCGGGCGTTGACAAAGTGATCGTCGCGATCCCTGAAGGAGACTATAATCAGCCGCTTGCCGACCTGGCGTTTGAGAGCGGTGCCGAGGTGATCGCGGGCAGCGAGCAGGACGTGCTCTCGCGTTATGTTAAAGCGTACCAGATGTTCCCGGCCGACTATATCATGCGCGTGACCTCAGATTGCCCGCTCCTTGACCCTGAAATATGCCAAGACTTACTTGATGGCGTTAAAACACGCGGTGCTAGCTATGGTGCTACCGCGTGGTGGCCGCATGGTCTTGACTGCGAGGTCATGACCGCAAATGCGCTTGAATTAGCAAATGAGTGTGCAACGGGCGCGCTGGACCGGGAACACGTAACACTGTGGATCAAACGGCAGAAAAACTGGTCATCATATATCTGTAAGCCCGATATAAACTATCAGATCGGCAACCGTTGGGTGCTCGATTATCCTGAGGATTATAAGTTTCTGGAAACCTTGTTTGGTGTTGCACAGGCGGTTGAAATGATGTCTTGGAAGCAAATACTTAGTATGATTGATAAACATGATAAATTGCGTGAAATTAACGCTCATCTGGAACCAATATGGCGGGAAAAAAACACTGAGATATACAGAGATGCCTCGAAAGAAATCAAAGGTTAGACTGTTAGTTAGCAGCGGAGATAGGGTAGCGGAGTGAGTGAAAATCCAACAATAAAAGTGCCAGCCGAAATCAAAGAATATGGCTATGACGCATTATATCCTTCGCCGCTACCTGTAGATCAGGCAAAACAGGAAGGCGCACCATATGTCTGTAAATCTGCCGCCCCTAACCATCCACTACAGATCACTGATATTCTCTCAGATGCTAAGGCTAAAGGGTACTGGGTAGAAGAATTTTCGGTGAATACCGACTACTTCAATTTTCATGTTTTTGATTACATTCGGAACAATGGGTTTGTTCAGTTCGACGAGCAGCTTGGTATTCCGACGAATAAATATGGGTGGTCCGAGATACGTCAAACATACCCAGTTACCATTGGCTTGATCGCTATCAACCAAATCAGCAAGTATAACCACACTTCGGACAGTAAATGTTATGAGCGATATCAGCGTATCGTCGCATGGCTTTTGGAAAATCAGAACCAAGATTCTGGCGCTTGGGAAGTACCATTTTCATACGATTTTTTCCCCGGCCGAACCGGTGGAGCGTTATCCAAGAATTGGGCCTCCGCACTTGCACAGGGTTTGTGCATATCCGCACTATGCCGTGCACCTGAGGAGATGCGTAGTGCCGAGATAGAAGCCGCCGTAAGGAAGGCCCTTTTCCCCTTTCAAAAGCCGGTTTCGGCAGGTGGTGTCGTCACTCAATTTTTGGGAGAATATCCCTTCTACGAAGAATATCCGACACTGCGCCCGTCGTTGGTTCTGAATGGCTTTATGTATGCCTTGTTAGGGTTGCATGATGCTTGGGAACGTTACGAATGCGATGATGCATTGCAACTTTTTGATCGTGGGATTGAAACGCTAGCGAGGTCTTTGCCATTTTATGATCTGGGTGACCGAAGTGCGTACGACTTGACTCACCTTCAATCGGGTAATGAGCACCTTCCACCAAACCCTGCACGCTTAGGCTATCACGATGTTCATGTAAGGGTACTTTCCGCATTTGAAGCGCTGAGGCCGGGAACATTTGAGGCGTGCCTAGTGCGGTGGACGCTATACAGATACGGAGTATTTTGTGCTAACAACTAAGCCTCAATATACTCAGGTTCAAGGCGGCATAAACTTTGTCTAGTATCGAGAAACAAGCAGAGCGGCGGGCGATTATGCGCATTGACGCCGCCATCAAGACCGCTGATGCGGTGACTGCATCAAAGGAGATACTGACAGCTTGGCGATCGAGCCCTAAAAGTACGAACGTATTAACTTTGGCCGTATATGGACTGGCTGAGATGGGATGTCGATCCGAGGCCATCGATCTATTAGCAGATGCTATGCGTGCATTGCCTCCTACTGAGACGCTTCTGTCCTTGATGGCCAAGATCGCCCTTGATCTTGAACTCCTAGATCTCGCAAAGAGAACTCTTGAGCACGCAATCAACTTGAACCCCAGCCTGCCGGACCACTATTTTTCTTATGCTCAGTGCTTGCACCAGATGGGTGACTCCGAGGAAGCTATTGGACTTCTGCAGTCCGTGTTGCCACAATTTCCTACCAACCCGGATTTATGGAACTTGGTGGGTGTAATTACACTTCAGTTTCGTAACAATGTGCCCTCGGCCCGGGCCTTTTTTTCTGAAGCCATTCGGTATGATGATAAGCATCCTCAGGCTTGGGCTAACTTAGCCGAAACATATTCGAATATGCCAGAGGGATTGGAGTATTATGAGCGCGCGTTAGCGCTGGATCCGCAAAATGCTGACCTGCAGTTGGGTTGTGCAATGATTTTGTTGCGGAACGGAAAATTGCAGAGGGCATGGAGCCTATATGAAGCTCGATTGTCTGATCGCCGAGGAACTAGAAAATCGCTCACCTATAGCCACAAGATCAAGCGGTGGCGGGGAGAAAACCTCCAAAAGAAGACTTTGTTGGTAACAGCAGAACAAGGTCTGGGTGACGAGGTGTTATTCGCGATATTTTTCAACCGGCTTGCCGAAAAGGTCGGCCGGATTGTTATTGGATGCGATCCAAGGCTTATTAACATCTACAAACGGAGTTTCCCGAAAGCCTATGTAGTGGGCTTCGAGGATACTGTGCGCTTGGGGGAGAGAACTCGTTCTTTCCCGCAAGTGGAAAATTGCACTAAGGGTGACAGACTGCCTCGAATAGACAGGGCAATACCGATTGGGTCATTGCCCAGTATTTTTTGGCCGAACTTGAGAGATTTATCTTCATTTTCAGGTGGATACCTTTTGGCGGACTCTGTTCGCGTTTCCAAATTCGGTGCGAAGTTAGCAGCGCGGGGTCAAAGACCGTGCGTGGGGGTGTCGTGGCGGAGCGGCAACTTGAGTGAGGGTAGGAAGCACGGCTATATGGACTTAGCGATGGTAAAAGCCGTTGCTGCAATACCCGGAATTCAACTTGTCAATTTGCAATACGATGCAGAGGAGGCTGAGCTAGAGGAGATAGTTCGTGTCGCAGGGGAGCGTTTTGTTGCCTTTCCGGATATTGATCTAAAAAAAGATCTGGAAGCAAATCTGGCAATCATGGCGAACCTGGACTTGGTTATTGGTCCTTCGACGGCGACGCAGGCATTAGCCATGGCACAAGGGGTGGAGACATGGTGCGTTCATCGCGGTGTGCCTTGGTGGGTTTTCAACCTTGGGAACGACGTGAAGATGCCTTTTGCTCCCAACTATCGATTTATCTATATCAACTACGCAAAAAACTATCGGATTGCTTCGGAACAAAAAGTTGTCGGAGAATTAGAGAAGTGGTTATCCGACAGGGGCTAGGAGAAGTTCTAGCCTGCGATGGTTGAGTTGATAGAGGGGCATTGAATGAAACTACCCGTGAATATTGCACTGATTGCTGATGAGTTTACGTCGTTTGCGTTTGAGACCTTGTGCCACGTCAATCATGTCACGCCTTCAAATTTTAATGATGTATTACATCAGAATAACCCCGACATTTTGTTTATCGAAAGTGCCTGGCATGGGCATGAAAATACGTGGTTTCTCATTATTCAGGATTCCGAGCCTGAGATTAGGGTAGTTATCGAAGCATTTAAGGCGAAGGGAATTCCCACAGTATTCTGGAATAAAGAGGACCCTATACATTTTGACCTGTTTCTACCGACAGCGCTTTTATGCGATTATATTTTTACCACCGACGTAAGCCTGAAGCCGCTTTATAGTTTCCACGCTCAACATGATAGAGTGTATGCTCTGCCTTTCGCAGCATGCCCGGAATTACACAACCCAATCGAAGAAGAGCCCCGCCGTGCAAAAGCAAGTTTTGCAGGGACTTATTACAAGAATTTCCCACAGCGGGCGAAGGACCTTGATGCCATACTCGAGGTTTTGGCGGAAGAAGATGTGCCGATTGAAATTTATGATCGCCATTATAATGACGACCACCCCGACTATCAGTTTCCTGAACAGTACCGTGGCCAAATAGTTGGTTACCTCCCGTTCGACAAAGTAAACCGGGCCTACAAAGGTTATGACGCAAGTGTAAATATCAACACAGTGAAAAGCTCGAGTACCATGATGGCTCGCCGTCTGTTTGAACTCGCGGCGTGTAATACCATGATAATTTCAAATTACTCGCGTGCTATCCGTAGCATGTTTGGGGAGCTTATCATCTCATGTGATGACCCACATGAACTTACTCGACAAATTTCCTCTATGCGGAGCGATGAGCTTTATCGTGAGCGGCTGAACGCTATGTTAATGCGTCAGGTATTTTCAAAGCATCTTTATAAACATCGTATGTCTAGGGTTCTTTCCCTCGTGCGAGGGCAGGGCTTGAAAATGAATGGGGCACATTTTTTCTGCTGTGCACACGCTGAAACAGACGATGCCGTACGTAGGGCAATCGCTAACTTTGAGCGTCAGGCATATAAATCCAAATCTCTGCATATTTTGGTGCCAGAAGAACTATTGGGCAGGCATACCGTCGAGGGAGTAACGCTCTGCGTGGAGCAGCAGGTTGATGCTGTAATGTCGCATGCACGTAAACAGAGTGATTACTATGTTTTTATTTCACCGGATGATTATTATGGGCCGAGTTACCTGGAAGAGTTTGCACATCTCGTAGACGCCTCTCCGGGTAACGTATTGACTAAGGCCTGTTTTGCCAAAAAAGCCGGTGAAAGCTGGTTCTTTAGCGGGAGTGTGCGCCCCTACACGTATGGGGCAGAATCCGCTGTCCCTCGCAGAAGTGCCGCGCCTTGGTCTCTTTTAGGTGCAGAAGGCGGGCTATCGCTGATGCGGGGGAGAAACTTCAGTACGTTACCTGATAACATGCTGGCTATTGGAAGGCTGCAATATTGCGAGTTGGGGGCCAACCTACCTGAAAATGCGTTGGCTGGTCTTCTTGACATAGAGGGTTTGGACGTTGGCAGGGATATAGACATCCTGGACACAGAGAATGACGCCTACGGCGATCTCAATGCACAACAGCAGCCGGAGTTGGTCGGGATTTTTTCCATAACTGGTGCTGAGATGGCCGCAGGAATCGGACTTGGTAACGTGTCAGGTTATTCGCGCGCGATGGTCAAAAAAGGGCAATCCGTGCAGCCTACGGTAAAAGTATCCAGGCGCGGAGAGTGTGGATACTTTTCTCCTGATCCGGACAGCGCCTATTTCAGTGGTGTCGCGACCGGAGAAGAGGAGATTTTTGTTTTTATCAAAGACATGCATGTACCTCTTCACGGGGCATTGCGGTCTTCTTTCTATTGCCGCTGGGAGCGAGAAGAGACCGAAACAGGTATCTTGCAATCACGCGTGGTGTTCAGGTTTTTGGATCGAAACAAGAAAATCATGCAGACGACCACGCGTTCGGCCGGCCGGTATATGACGGTTCGTATTCCTGGTGGTGCGGAGTTCCTTCAATTGGGTCTTCGGTTCAGGCAGCGTATAGACTTGAGCCTGAAGGCGATCCGGTTTTTTGCCATTCCCAACTTACAGAGTCCGCCGGCTCCAATAGCGGATCATTTATTGGCGGCACCCATTTATCCTAGCTCTGCTCACCTATATCGGGGCGGCTTCTTACATTCGAGAGTGCTCGGCTATAAAGCGCGAGGCCTCCGAACGGAGGTATTTCGCCTGAAGCCAGGCGGGCAATTGGAATGTTCCTCTTTTGAGGGTGTTGATGTCATCGAGGCTGATCATAGCAATCTTGCCAAAGTTTTGCGAACTGGCGGCGTGAAGACGCTCTCGCTACATTTTCTCGAGCCTTCTCTTTGGCGAACAATCGAACCGTATCTCAAAGGTGTTAAAGTAACAGTCTGGCTGCATGGATATGAAGCACAAGCGGCGGCTAGGCGTATCGATTATTTCAAAACTGATGATGAGAAATCTGCGCATCAGCGCGCCTGCGACCACAGATTGGCATTTTGGAAGCAGGTCTTTTCGGGAGCCCATCCAAATGTCGATTTTGTCTTCGTCTCGGAGACCTTCAAGAAGTGGGTGCATTCGGATGTAGGCTGTTTGCCGCCGGCAGAGCAATGCCATGTTATACATAATGTTATTGATACTGACTTTTTTGCTTTTACCGAGAAGGAGCCTTCATGCCGGTATAAGATATTGACCATTCGGCCATTCTCTTCGCCAATTTATGGCAATGATCTTGTGGTGGATACCATTCTGAAAATGTCAAAGAGCCCTGATTTTGCTATGTTCAGTTTTACTATTGTTGGCGATGGTCCAGATTTCGACGACTGCTTGGGGCCGATCCGTAGGTTTTCAAACGTGAATATCAGACAGGGGTTTCTGACACGCAAAGAGATCGCCGCTTTACACCACGAACACGGAATTTTTCTGATCCCCACTAGAAGTGATACTCAGGGTGTGTCCCGAGATGAAGCAATGGCCTCAGGGCTGGTGCCTGTTACGAATACTGTGGGTGCAGTGCCGGAGTTTGTAGATGAAACTTCTGGCATTTTGGTGCCGGCAGAGGATGCAGATGCAATGGCGACGTGCATCCTTGAGTTATCCAGGCTTCCCGATAAGTTTTTGGCCCTTTCAAAAGCGGCGGCTGGGCGTGTAAGGCGCCAGAGTTCACCGACACAAACGGTTGAGCGGGAGATTGCGCTTATATGTCAAGTTTGATGTTAGCCAATTTTCTTTAACCAAAGACTACCCCCCGGATTTGCCTTGAAATTTTCGATATGCGGCATTCGTGGGGTTAGATTGCGCGGTATATAATGATTGTTGAATACCTGAACTTCGTAGTCAGCGTTATTCATCAGGTAGGCACGTAACAGATATTGTTCGTTCCATGACCAGCCATTCCCGATGATCCAAGACTGGGGATATTCAAAACTGTCAAATATGTCGTGGAAATGTACGTGTACCCCAGGGGCAAGTCTTGGCAGAATCTCGAAAATTTCAAACAACACGTCGCTACCGGTTTTGGCAACATGGGTAGAATCAATGAAAAGGATATCCCCTGCCTCCAGATGTGTGAACAAGCTGGTCTCCACCTCCTGAACAATGCATTGCTTCAGTGTGTATTTTTGATGATCTTGCTTTTGGAGTAGCTTGTTAATCCCATAGGGGTTGGGTTGGATAAAAGTAATATCCATTTCATAGTCTAGCCAAAATTCTTGTGTGTCGAACAGGACAGCGGAGGAGAAACCAGAGCCAACTTCTATCACCCTTTTTGGGCGGATCCATTGAAGCATCGCCGACCAGACAGCTGCATCGGCGAATGGGAAGGACTGGTTCTTGGGTCCCCAATAGTATCGGCTTTTGTCTGAAGGATCATGGGGGAAAGAAATATTTTCCAGATACGGGACTAGTATTTCCCATATTTCGTGAAGCCTTTCAGGGTCGAGTTGAATCTGAAAAAACGGGTCTCGGATGTCAAATATCTGGTGACGTCTTCTTTCAATGTCTGCAACATCTATGACCGGAGAGTAATAATGACCTGGAGGGAAAGGCTGATTTCTTGCTATGCTGGCTCGTTCCGGTGTTTGTAGCAATTTTCTTAAACTTGCCGAGAGTTCCTTGGGGGGGGCAACATTACCAAAATAGGCAGATAATTCCCCTTCATGGGGAGGTCTGTGCATGAGCGCCAAAAACAACTCCCTGAAAAGCTTGTCATTTTGATCGCTCATCGGGGTCTCCCTTCATGCCATCTGGCGTTTTGGCTAATCATTCTATGTTGTGAGTTACTAAATTACGCTTTAGTTTTAGTATGTTAGGATTATAAGCCGTTTTTGCAACTATCGTTTTGAAATTCGAAGGTATCGCCGGATATTTGCCACCGCAACTTCTGGTCCGATATTTGATTATATAAGTTATGAAACGAATAGCGACCGGAGAAGCACGTTGAGCGAAAAGACCGAGGTTCGTCCATTTATACCCTTTGGGTGTCCGGATTTCGGGGACGACGAAGTGGCGGCTGTTAGCGACGTCGTTCGTTCTGGCTGGGTGGGGATGGGGCAACAGACGGTAACTTTTGAAAAAGAGTTGGCCAACTTCTGTGGTCGGCCCGAAGGCGTGCTTGTGAATTCATGTACGTCTGCCCTCTTCTTATCGTTGATTGTGCATGGCGTCGGTGTTGGAGACGAAGTAATCGTGCCAAGCTTGACGTGGTACGCGACGGCAAATGTAGCACTTTATGCGGGAACGACACCTATTCTTTGTGATGTTGACCCCGCCACGTTCAATGTGACACCAGACACTGTGAAGGCCTGTCTGACACCGAAAACTAAAGCGGTTATTGTCGTGCACTTTGGCGGGTATCCGGTAGATATCGCAGGCATCAGAAGTATCCTCCCGAGTTCGGTCGCACTCATTGAAGACGCAGCTCACGCAATGGGAGGCCGATACCTTGATGGCGGTCGTGTTGGCAGCTCTGGCAACATGGTGTGTTTTAGCTTCTATGCGAACAAAAATCTGTCTACCGGTGAAGGCGGGTTTATCGCCATCGATGACAAGGATGTTGCGGAACGTTTGCGCGGCTTGCGCCTTCACGGCTTGCACCATAGCGCTTGGCAACGGTATCAGACACCGTCGACAATGTTCACTGCCAGCCCGGTCGAGCTCGGGTACAAGATGAACTACACCGACCTTCAGGCATCGATCGGGCGTGTGCAATTAAAAAGGCTTGAGCAAATGCAGAAGCGACGCCTCGAGATTGCAGAGATCTATGCAGAATTTATTGCCGCTCTCGATATGGGAATCACACTTCAGGTGGGCGTTACAGGCGGGTTACACGCCCGACATCTTTTTGTGCTGACACTGGATGCCAATCATACGAAACAGTCGCGCAATGCTATTATATTAGCGTTGAGGAAATTGAGTGTTGGGGCCGCACTCCACTACACACCGATGCATACGCTACCGCTTTATGAAAAATATTGCCGCTTCTCGCTTAAGGGTGCCGATCTGGTCATGGATCGTATTCTAACCCTGCCGATCAGTGGTCGGATGACGACCGACGATGCGCATTATATTTGCCAATCGCTGCAAAAAGTATTGGGTGCGGCCTAAAATGCGCGTTGGCATTATTCAGTCCTCCTATCTTCCCTGGCGAGGGTATTTCAACTTCATTGATGATGTGGACCTATTTCTTTTGTTTGACGACGTCCAATACGTGAAACGTAGTTGGCGTACTCGCAATAAAATCAAGACGAGAGAAGGGACCCGTTGGATCAGTGTGCCCGTTCAGAAGATGCCGCGGGGGCATCTGATTTGTGACACACGTATCGACGGCACAGAGAACTGGAAAGAGCGCCATCTAAATCAGATACGGGAAGCCTATAAAGGAGCTCCTTACTTTGACAACTATTATGGTGAACTTGAGAACGAGCTTACAAAGAACCGGTGCTACTTGTCGGAACTCAACGAAGACCTCATTCGGTGGGTTATGGTTCATTTAGGTATTGAAACGGAGGTTCGCTCAACTGTTGGATTGGGGGCGACTGGTCAAAAGACTGAGCGGTTATTGTCAGTCCTCAATAAGGTTGGGGCTACAGAATATCTTAGTGGCCCGGCTGCCCAGTCCTATATTGAGCATTCGAGGTTTGAGGAATGCGGGATTTATCTTGAATATAAGTCCTATCAATATCCGGAATATTCACAACAGTGGCAAGGTTTTGCCGGGGATGTTACGGTTCTGGACTTGCTGTTTAATACCGGACCTGAAGCGCCGCTCTATCTCAAGAGCCAGGCTGAAAACATTGTGCCGCGCAGATAGGGAATTTAATGAACGTTACCGAGCAATATGGATTTTACGACCGGCTCTCCGGGCTTTTCCCCTCCCAGATTAATGTAGATGTAACTGAGGTATGTAACTTGGCGTGTGTTCACTGCCCGCATCCTGAGTTCAAGAAGGGAAACGTCTATACCGGACGCATGCTGGAGCCGGAATTGAATGCGCGCATGGTGGATGAGGTTCGCGAGCACGGCCAGGGCATCACCGGGTATATCCGGTATACTGCAGAGGGTGAGCCTATGGCCCACAAGCATATATTTGAGATGCTCAAATATGCTGTAGACCGTTCTGAAACAACGGTTTCAATTACCACAAACGGTACTCTGTTGGACGATGGCCGTCTTCACCGGCTTCTTGACACGGGCCTTCATGTGATTGACATCAGCGTTGACGCGTTTGAAGACGAAACCTATGAGCGTATACGTGTTGGTGGAAAGCTGGATAAGGTACGGTCAAATATACTTGCCCTTCTTGCCGCAGCAAAGAAACGCGTTATCCCGCCCAAGATAGTGGTTTCCTATGTTGAGCAGCCATTTAATGTCGATGAGACTGATAGATTCGAAAAATACTGGAAAGCTCAGGGGGTAGACTTTGTGGTGATTAGAAGACTGCACTCCTGTGCGGGCTTTCAGGAAGAGCGCGTTCACGAAATGGCTGAAGCGTCTCAAAGCCCCAGGCGCCCCTGCCTTTATCCTTGGGAGCGCATCGTTCTCAATCCACGAGGTTTTCTGTCTTTTTGTCCTGCAGACTGGACGAAAGGAGCAACGATTACGGACTACCGTCAGACAACAATAAAAGAAGTGTGGAGCGGGGAATATATGCGCAGCTTGCGTCAGGCCCACATTGACAATGATTTCACGAAACATTCCCTTTGTGGTGGTTGTCCGGACTGGGAGGCAACCCGCTGGCCCGAGCAAGGCCGATCATACGCCAACATGATTCAAGAATTTAAAGATACCGAATAGAGGTCGTCAGGCAGGATGGGGCAGGCAGACGAGGTACATAGTGGATTGGACAGTCGCGAGCTTACGGTTCGCGTCGACGCCAATCTTCGTGACGCTGAGCACTGGCAGGCTGCGGGAGACTTGGACCTGGCGGAGGTGTGCCTTAGGCGCGCATTTGAACTGACAGGGCATTCAGCTGAAATTTCTGAAAGACTGGCAAGCCTGCTTACCCAAAATAACAAGCTGGAAGATGCGCGGGAAGTCCTGCAGGCTGGCTTACACCAAGCCGTCCAGTCGGGTGATCTAGACCTGATCGTGCAATGCTATCGGCGGTGGCAATATTATACGACGCAAAGTGTAGGTGTTGAGGATTATCGCTTCGATTTTTTAGCCCTAGCTGGGATGGAAAGGGCAGTAGCTGATCTTAAAGCTCAACTGACAATCACCTCGATGGCGCAACAAGGTGAGGTCAATCCACTGCAGCCAAAGGTTCTCTATGTCGGCACAAATTTGGCACAAGTTGGCTCAGTACTCGCGAAAGTATTGTTGTCTATGATCGATGCACATGACACTTCCAAATTCGAGTTTGGGCTCGTGTTTACAGACGATGAAAAAAAGCTCTATAACACTGAAGAAACCGCAGCGCTTATTCACTTGGCCGAAGCAAAGGGGTGGATGCTTTTTCTCGAACCAGACCTAACCGTAACCGGGCGGGTTACCAAGCTTGCACGCCGCCTGCATGATTGGCGACCGGATCTGCTGGTTACCAATTGTGCGTTAGCATCCGCCGAGGGCCTACTCCTGTCAGCATCTCTACCCAATATCCTCAGATGCTCTCTTGTGGTTGGACCGCCGCCGCTTTTTGCCGCGCCCAACTCAGACTTTGTGGTCGCGAGCGATGAACGACTACTTATGGAGTGCCCCGTCGACGGGGTCGTAGTGCCGGTAGAAACGACCCTCCCTGATCGCGACGATGTCCAACCGGCTTACAGGTCCGAGATAGATATCCCCGCGACGGCAAGAATAGTGGTTGCTGCAGGCAGGTACACAAAGTTCAGCGCCCAATATTGTGACACTCTAGCCAAGATCCTGTCGGGGAATGAGCGGATCTTCTTGCTGACGTTGGGGATACCCAAAAACGAAGAAGAAAACTTCCTGGCGCGTTTTCCAAACCAGGTGGCGTCGAGAATTCGCATCGTACCTTGGGGACGCAATTATCTTGGTCATCTGATCTTGGGAGATTTGCTGATTGATACCTTTCCATCTGGGGGCGGCATAACGGTGCAGGACGCGATGGCTTTGGAAATCCCAAGCATATGTGTTGGGGACGATGTCAGGCGACCTTATAAGAGCGACCAATGGTCCGTAGCTTATAAATTTGCTTTGCCTGAACTCGTGGTTGCGCCGGGGAAGGAAGAAGGAATTGTATCTTTGGCGCTCGCATACATGTCGGATACAATTGATAGCGCAAGCCTTAAAGAGAGATGCCGAAGTCACGTTGCCGCATTACGTGGAGACCCGGTTCGGATGACGAAGTTACACGAAGAGGTATACAGCATGTTGCTTGAGCAACGGTAACTCAGATATCTGACATAGCTAGCAGAGAGCGGATTTCTTCAACGGAACACTCTTCTTTGACCCGCGAAAGACCAATATCCAACGACCAGTTGATCGGTGTTTTACCCCGCAGTAGATCACACAGATAGTTGATGTCGGCATGTGCCCCCAGCGACCAGGGGACAGTTGGTGTCGCGGCAAAGAGTTGACGCTTCAAGGACTGGATCTCTGTTTCGCTATCGACAAAGGGTCTCAGGAGTTCAGCTGCCTTTTCCAAGAAAAATTTCCCCATTCCAATAGCAGTAAAAAAAGACCGGGGATTTGCAGCCGCAGACACCAGCAGTAGAACGTCATCCATGACCGTTGCTCGGTCGGTTCCCCCTTTATGCCTTGGTTCAATGCTGGCCAAGTGCTTGTAATAGGAAGTAATAATTTCGATCCGTGATGCGCTGTATTGCTGGTTTGCTGTTTGTTGTGGCCCAAGGCGTGTAGCTGTTGTCGCAGCAGGCAGATAGATGAACGGGGAGATACGCAACAGTTTAAGCCACATATCGTAATCCTGCGTATACTTGAGGCTGGTGTCGAACTCACCTGCCTTCAGGTAAAGATCACGATGTACGACTGGCGTGATTCCGCTGATGATGTTCCTGGCGGACATCATGACCTTCAAGTTATCGTTTGTAGCAAACTGCAGGGGGCTGGCAGGATAGGGATAAATGGCGTCTTCCGCTGTTGTTGTGAAGGTAAGGTTGTTTGTGAAGGCAACGTGCTTCTCGTTGCCAAGTTTTCTAACCAACGCAGCATGAAGCGCAAGCTTCTGGTTAAGAAATAGATCGTCGCTGGAGAGCCATGCGATCCACTCGTTGTTGGCCTCCCGGATAGCTCGATTGAGTGCGGTGGCAACACCCCCGTTTCCTTTGTTGATGAGGTGAATGCGTTTGTCGTCGGCAGCCATTTTTTCAACGCGGGCGGGGCCATCGTCTGTGGAGCCGTCATTGACGACGATAACTTCCCAGTTTTCATAGCTTTGAGTGCGAAGAGAAAGCAGTGTTTCCTCAATAAATGGCCCGTGGTTGTAAAGTGGTGTCATCACGGAAAACGAGGGTCGTTGGGCTTGAGCTTTACCATCTCGAAACCAACATAGTGCTGCAAGGTCGTGTTCGCCCCGGTGTCTCTCATCCGCGTGTGAGAGAAATATCCATTCGTCCCCAAGCAACGGGTCGAGAAACTCCAAGTCTGCGAGTTTGGCGAGAATCACTATACAATATTCCGTCGCTGCGCCTTGGAGTGCAATGTTCTGCATTGCGGGGGTGAACGTCTGCGAGCCATGAAACACCAAGGTGCTGCGCATCTGCGGAATGGTATGATCATCAAACGACTGGCCGCGGTCGGCGATTAGCTGGCGGGCGCCATCAAGGTCTTCAAATAACCAGTTGGGCTCGCATTCAGCATTGCTGTGTGCATACTCGGTTGTGACGGTTGTTTCGCAGCTGGGCCGAGGGGAAGCCAATACATGAAGGGTGTCCAGATACTCTTGGCGGGGCAGGTCCGCAACATGGATGCGCTTATTCATCGTTCATGCTGACTCCAAAGGCTGTATTTGTGCGGTCACTTTCGATAGCTCGCGTATCATGGACGGAATATCCGGCGGTTGATCATAGCCCGCAGCCCGCCACAAGGAGAGGTTCATTTCCGTATTAGATGTGGAGAGCAGTCTGTTGCTGGGTTTGCCAGATGAGATCGGGTCTATAACAAGGTCTTGACGACCAAAAGACACCGCAATTTCCCTGAGTAAATCGGCTTTGTTGATTGTTGATCCAGGCACAAGGTGTTGGACACCTTGCCAGAAAATTTCCTGTTCGATCATACCTATCAGGACACGGGCGTAATGCAGATTGCTCACTCCATTCCACAGGTGATCAATGTACCCAGGCACGCGGTTGCCTTCGGGTTGACTAAGAAGCCAGCTCATAAGCGATACGGATGTTTCGGACCACTCCTGACCGACAACTGAACACCTGATGTGTGCCATGCTATCGGAGCATACCTCCCCCATGCTTTTTGTGGCGGCGTAGATGTCGGTTGGTGAGTGAAGGTGGTCTTCCCGAAAAGGGGCGTCATCACTCGAATACACGCAGTCCGTGGCGATCGCGATACATTTAACACGATACTTCTTGCACGCTAGAGCCAGCTTGAAGGCGAAGCTGGCGTTCACTTCAATGGCGCGCATATGATGCTCTAGGTTATCCACGTCGATCTTTTGGCGAATTAAACCAAGGCAATTGATGACATAGTCAAACCCTTCTACAACGCCTTCCTTAAACTGCAAACAATCGAAATGCTGCCATTGCAGGTTTGGTAAACCAAGCGGCGATGATTGGCTGTAGGTAGCTGTAACGTTGAAGTTGGCCTGTCGGGCGAGTAGGGAAGCTACTGCCCATCCCAACATGCCGGTGCCACCCAAGACCAAAACTTTTCGCTGTGCTTTCATTGCTGATATTTATCCTGGCCCTTCACATCTGGGCCTTGAGGCCCTCAAAGTGGCCTAGCAGTATCCGGCTAACGATTGAGCTTACATTTTCCACTAAATATTCCTGAGGAGCCCTCCACTCACTGTCCTCCGAAAGGCAGTATTTTACGGCTCTGGCTATCGAGAGAGGATCTACACCGGCGATGAAGTTACTACCTACATCAAGTGTTTCTGGACGCTCGGTAACGTCTCGAAGAGTCACGTTCGGCACCTTCAGGATTGCGCACTCTTCTTGTACTGTTCCGCTATCTGACAGGACGCAGAGAGCATGTTTTTGAAGGCTCAGAAAATCAATAAAACCAAACGGCTTCAAGAACTTAAGGGTGTCAGGCAGCTCTATGTTCAGCTCACTCAGTTTGGCTCTTGTGCGCGGGTGGCAGCTTACAACGATGGGCACCATGTATGCTTTTGCCAAATCATCTAAAGAGGCCACAATATTTTTCAGGCGATAGGGCACATCGACATTTTCGGCTCTGTGAAAGGTGGCCAGAAAATATCCTTTCTTTTTTAGATTCAAGGTATCGAGAGCTTTTGAAGAATCTATCTTCAAAGCCATACCACGAATCACTTCATGGATTGGATTGCCCGTTATATAAATCCGATTGGAGGATATCCCTTCTCGCAACAGGTTTTGCCGACTGTTTTCCGTATATGGCAACAGTATGTTACTCGAATGGTCAATGGCGCGGCGGTTGGTTTCTTCCGGCACTCTATTGTCAAAGCAGCGGTTCCCGGCCTCCATATGAAAAACCGGAATGCCTAATCGACTTGCAGTAAACGCGGCCATGCCGGAATCGGTATCCCCAAGAATTAGAATTCTATCGGGTTTTAGCCGCAGCATAGCTTCTTCACAGCCAGACAGAATTTCCCCTACGCGCTGTAGTGAAGTCTTGCCGTTGAGGCCAAGAAACTCGTCGGGTTTGCGGATGCCGAGTTCTTCGAAGAAGACCTGACTTAGTTCATGGTCGTGATTTTGACCGGTATGCAAAACCACATGGTCGCAGTTGGCATCCAGTTTCGGGATGATGCGTGAAAGGCGTATAATTTCTGGTCGGGTGCCTAAGATGGTCAAGATTTTCATCAGCGCCCCCAGTCTGCTAAGTGCTTGAACAATATAAGACCATATTGAATACAAGGCTCCAAGACAATTGTCGATGCCTAGGTCCACAATCTTGGTGATACGGGGTTCTTCATTTGTATAAAAAGAGCGGACCCTGAAACGAAAGATTGCAGGATGTCGTCGCGGTGTTCTGACAAAAATGCGTCCGCGACAATTCTTGGTCCCTGCCCCCATGCGTGGACATAATCATCAATGACAAGCCAGCCATTTTGGGTCAGGTGTGGACACCAGTTCCGAAGGTCTTGTGATACGATTTTCTGATCGTGGTTTCCATCGATATGCAGGAGTGCGATCCGGCCCGCATATTGGGTCTCGCCAAACTCGACAGTTTTAATCCGTAAGTTCTCAGCATATTTGGCGTGAGCTGCTGCTGACGCGGCACGGATATAGTTGATATGGTTCGGTACGAGCGCAAGCATGTTGCAAATGAAGTGACGCCAAACCTCATCCATGTCGAAAGTCAGCATTGCCTTGTTGACCCCCTCGTCCTCCTCCTGAAAGGTATTTGTATTGGCCCAGGGGTCGATACAAAGCAGGTTGCCTTGCCCGAAATGGCGGGATAGCATTGCAAGCGCCGTTGCGGACTTTCCGCACCAGACGCCAATTTCAATGATGTCTCCCTTGGGGACGCTGTCGAAAACATCGATGAATGCCGCAATCTTCTCTGTGCTGCACCAGCCGGGGATTTTAAGGGTCTGATAGTAGATCGGCGTTATTTGCGCGCGGGCGAGCTTACAGGAGCTACTTTTGCTGTGATAGAGGTTGACGAGAGCTTCGGCAGAGCGAAAGGACGTAAGATCGTCTTGCCATCCATTGTTTGAGATAAGTGACGCACGTGTCGTTTCTGTTGCACAGATATCGTTTATCTTTTCATAAACCAATGGATGGCAACAGTAAATTTCGTCTATGTCCAGTTCTTTCAGACCTGCAAGCAGTCGCTCTGTAAAGTCATGTGCGTTGAAAAAAGGTAACCGCAGCCACCCGCTAGCAAGCTCTTTCGTGGGTTCAAGCGTGAGGGAGGAGGCACCAATCACCGTGTGCCCCTGGCTTTGGCAAGCCTTGGCAAATTCTATTGATGCTGGTGGCCCGAACGGAAATACCAGAATTGTTTTTTCTGTGTGGCTCATTTTAGATGCTCATACCAGAGTTTGTTAAAACTAAAACATGGTGAGTATACACATTGTGGCTAATGTAAGTTTCTTGATGTCTGTCGGCCCTAGTCGTCATGGTTTGCATCATCTTCATGTTTTGAGGTGAATGGCAATAACGGGAGAATAAATGTGATTATGGCTGCGGAAAGGCCCGCTGGTTTTTTTGTGTTGGGTATGCCCCGGAGTGGTACGTCCTTTGTTGCTCGAGCACTGACGCGGCTCTTGGATTGTGAGCTGGTAAGGATAACCCACGCGCTGACGGAGCCGAGTATAACAGATGGTCACAGTTCTTGGCATAGCCCTCAGCTTTCAGTGGAAAAACTGAAGCAGCAGGTAACGCGGACGACACCATTTGTGGCACACTTTCACCCTTCTGCTACACCGGCACTTGCCTATCATGCTAATAGGGAAAACGTGGCCGTTGTCTTTAACCGGCGAAATCTTGTTGACTGTCTTTTGAGTTGGCACCACGTGATGGTGAAGCAAGCTCATGCACGCAAGGAAGAAATAGACGCCATAGGGCAGGCGTTGTGGGCACCACTTCAGATTTCTTCCTGCGCCTTGCAGCGATATTTGGAGGTTTCAGCAGACCAGCAACTGGCCTTTCTAATAGAGAATGTAGCGCCTTGGTATATTCAGTATGTCGCCAACTGGGAAAATTCCTTCCGCAAATTTAATCGTTTATTGGTGATAGATTATGCAGCCTTGAAACGGGATAATGTGGCGCTTCTGCATAATGTCAATGAGCGCTTTTCTCTCGGTATTAGCAGTAAAGCGATTTGTGAATATTCCAGAGCGAACCCCCGGAAGGAGTGCTCTGTTCCGAGCGGTCTTGTTATGGGAAAGCTCGAAATGGAAAAGCTGTATGCTATGGCGGCGAGAATTCATGGTACAGATTTTGCTTCCCGTCTCCTGATTGACTGAGGTCAACAGTGAGGTGGACAATAGATGAAGCAGTTTTTGAGCGCTGGAATACGTCGGTACAAACGGCAGCTGGATGAAAACGGTTATATGGTGTTGCGGAATTTCTTGCCGCCAGAGGACCAAAAGCGTTTCGTCCAGATGGGAAGCGCGGCCTTCGAAGGCGAAGCCCAAGGGTGCCGGCACCACTCCAATGAGGTTGCCCACTTTATTATATCAGACGCGTGCAGTGTCCAGTTTTCGAATTCTCTGTGGATTGGGGAGCATTCATCCGGTGCGTCGCATTTTTTGCAGACAATTTTTGAGAAGGCGTTTGCGACGGACTTGGCGACGTTATATTTGGGACCGTCGGCGATTTTTGGCGCGAGGATACAACTTGTTAAATCCAGGCACGTAGCCAGGGTGCCGAGTGTTATTCCTTACGTTCCTCATTTTGATCGTGTGAGAACACTCAAGTTTTATTTCTATTTGAGCGATGTGGCGGCAACGGGTGGCCATCTGTACGTTGGTGATGCTTGTTGGGTAAAGCAAAGCGAAGCCATCAGGTCTCTATATAAAAAATCATCGCATTCATACCTAGAGATCCCAGACGATGCACTGCGGGAATATACGGGAGGCTTCACGAAGGTTGAAGCCGCGCTCGGGGACATAGTGGTGTTCGATAGCAGTCAACCACATTTTCACGGCCCAGTACATGAGGGGCAGGAACGCGTAGTGTTGATATTTGAAGTACAGTCGTTTGATGAAGTCATGTACGGATATAACGTGGCGCTTCAGCAAAGTCTGGAAGTGGCAAAAAGAGAGAGTGTCGACAAATCTGCGGTGGCATGATCTTAAGTCATCGAGCACAGGCAAGGAAGTATTCAGAAGGTGCCACGCTGTGTGGGTGGCTAGTCAACAGAACGTTTCCTCGATACGTGAAGTGTTGGTTGGTTAACCTGAAACCACAAGAATACTATGATACTACTACGTGTAATTGCAGGTGAGAAAAGTGTGACAGCAAAATATATCAACAATCTAAGTGAGTGCCCGACTGAGTTAGGTCGTGTGACAGTTGAGGTTTCGACATGGTGTAATCTCTCCTGCGTAGGATGTATTCGCACGATAGATATCCAGAAAAATCAGTGGACCAACCGTCATATCAGCGTCGAGGTTTTCCGAAATGTGGTTGCCAACCTGCCGCCCGCCAAGCTTTTGGTGATGCATGGAATAGGAGAGCCACTGTTGCACCCCCAGTACAAGGAACTTGTCACCATAGCAGCAGAGAGTAGAAAGTTTGGGAGCTTGCATTGCAATACCAACGCGTTGGCAAAGCCGACCTCTCTCTATGGGGAACTGCAGTTCGCAGGGCTCACGAATTTCAATGTCTCGGTCGATAGTCTCAATCCTGTATTTGCCGAACGCACACGTGCCGGTACAGACACGGAGAAGCTCACCACTCGTCTTGCAGCCTTTCAGAATGAGGGTTTGAGGTTTGGCATCACGATGGTGGCGAGCAAAAAAAACCTACTGGATATTCCATCCACGTTGCAGTTGTTATCTGAGGTGGTTAAATGCAATGTGTTTATTCAATGTTATATTGATCATGATGATGGCGATGCGGGCCTGAGTTTGGAAGACACTGTTTTGCTGGAACAATGGCTCGCCGAATTGAGACCTCGCTTACCCGAGTTGAAGATCTATTTCTCTAGCAAATATGTAGAAAAGAAAACGGCCCTTCCCATGTGTATGGCGCCTTGGTTCGACCCGGGTGTCACCGTTGAGGGATATTTGACGCCCTGCTGTGTAGAGTGGGACCCTAGTGTACTGGGGTACCAGAATTTGGGTAAACAGGGCCTGCCGGAAATTTGGCACTCGCCCGCGTTTCAGAAATTCCTGGCTGCCTATACTACCCAGTCACCCATATTTTGCAGAAATTGTTCTGAAGATGTACGAGCAAATATTCATCATGGCTCGGCTACACCGGTTGGTCACCATCCATGAGAGAGAGGTATTCTCCAATTTCTGCTGAGCGCCTGTTTGGCGCGTTAAAGGATGAGGGTCGAATAGCCCTGGCGCAGGACATCGCCAACCTGTTTCCCGGTGTCACACGCGAAATGGCTGTGGGATATCTGGATAGTATCTCAAAAGCTAATAATGGTGATCAGGCGGCCTTATCCAATCTGAGCCAGAGCCACCAAACCAATATTAGCCCCTCCACCGAAGCGCTGGTTTATATTGCACAGTCTTGTGCCGAGCTTGGTCTTCTGGATCTTGGCTCAAGGGTTATTCTTGCTACTTTAGATTCGTCGACGCTCATACAGAGCTATATCCACAATCCGTTTGTTGGTAACGCTTTGACATATATGGGGGATAAAGACAGCTTACTGTATCACCTGAATGTTTCCGCGGCGCACAAAGTCAGAAATAGCCCCTCGTCAGAGAAAACTTCGATATTTTTATGCACACTTCCAAAAGCCGGAAGTTTCTACCTCGCGCAGAATATACAACATGAATTCAGCCTACCAGATATTCGTATCTCACTTGACCATTTTCCTAGCGATCAAGTCGTTATTGAAGCGGCCAAGCTTTTTGCCCGGGGGGGACGGTCGTCATGGAACCACCTTGATGCGAGTGATGATAATATCCAGGCACTTTGCCGCGCGGGCATCGATAAACTGGTCTTGCAAGTGAGAGACCCGCGACAAGCCATGTTGTCGTTTATCCATCATGTAGATCGCAACCTCGTCGCTCAGAACCTTCATTATAGGGCGAGGCTCGATCCACATATCCCTTCCGCCTGGGCTGAATGGAGCCTTGGCGAAAAGATTGATTTTTACATTGATGGCTGGTTACCCAAGGCCATGAGTTGGATGGAGCGCTGGTGTCAGGTGATCGCTGATCAGTGTGGGCCGGAAATTCTAGTTTTGCGCTTTGAGGACATGCGGGAAGATGCCCTGGGTCATATGAAGCAGATTGCTGCGTTCTATGGGTATTCGACCGAGCAACTTTCAGTTAGTGAGAAAGATGCAAATCCGCACTTCCGCAGCGGGCTGAAAGAGGAATGGCGGGAAGTTCTGTCACCCTTGCAGCAGAGCCAAGCAAACAAGCATATCTCTTTTGTCGTAATGGAAACTCTTGGTTATCCCGGTGTAAAGGAACTAAACTAATCAACCGGTTGCCCCAAAGGGACGTCGTCATGGACGCCCCTTTTTGTCTTGCAGCGCAGTGTATCACATCAAAAGCCGCGTATTTTCTTTCGCACCCAATTGCTCTTATTAAACGATGGCGACCATGGTCTCGGAATAGAAGCCGTTGAAGCGGGCTTGCATTGAATGGCCATATGCGCCGAGGTGCTCAAAAATCACCCAGTCGCTTTCACGCACATCAGCAGGCAGCGGAAACGGGCCCGCCATCTTGTCGCAGCTGTCACATGTTGGACCATAAGCGCGGTAACCAATGGTCTCGCGCGAGGTTTCACGACCGTCTGCCGCAACAAGGCGGATCGGGAAGGGCCACTCAGGCACCCCTGCGTCAAACAGCGCACCGTAGGTGCCGTCGTTCAGATACAGGTCTTCGCCTTTACGCAGCTCAACACGCGCGGCGACAGCACCCGCTTCCGCCACAAGTGCACGGCCGGGCTCGCACAGGGTCTCGGTACCACCGAAGCCGTTGGCGTCGAGTGCTTGGTGGATCACGGTGAAAAATTCCTCAAGCGCAGGCGGCTCCATGCTGGGGTAGGCCACAGGGAAACCACCACCAACGTCGATCACATCAAGATGCACACCGGCAGCTTTCACGGCAGTTGCCGCTTGCGAAATGGCATCCGTAAAAGCCTGCGGATTCATGCACTGAGACCCGACATGGAAACAAACACCCAGGCGCTGCGCCGACATCCGCGCGCGCTGCAGGATGAGGGGTGCGATATCAAGAGGCGCACCAAACTTGCCGCTCAGCTCATAAGCTGCACCTTTGACAACCACACCAAGGCGCAGGAACAGCTTGAGGTCAGATGCACCACTGGTTTCTTCCTCGATTTTCACAAGCTCATCAAGGCTATCAAAAGAGAAACCACGCACGCCCATAGCGTAGGCATAGCGAATAGCCTGGCGGCTTTTAACCGGGTGCATGAAATAAAGGTTCGCGCCCGGCAGTGTTTTGGCCACCAGCTCAACTTCACGAAGCGACGCCACGTCAAAATCACGCACGCCTGCTTGCCACAGGTGCTTGAGCACTGCCTCATGCGGGTTTGCTTTCACCGCATAAAGGTTGGTGCCCCGAAAACCCGCGAGGAACCGACGCGCGGTTTCCATCAGCTTTTCAGGGTAAAAAAGATGCACAGAATCGTTGCACTGCTCACCGGCAATGGCTTCTTCTGCGCTCATGTATGTTTTTAGTCCATCAAGCGCCCAGTTTTGGTTCTGTGGTAGTGGGCGGAAAGCTTCAATAACCTGCATCGACCTGATCCCTATCTAAAAAGGATGACAGAAACTGGCACCAGAACATTCGTCGGTGCCGGAACAGGACCACCAGCATAGGCCGGTGTTTGGCGCATCACGCAGGATGCGCGGTGATATAGGTCAGCTCTATGACGCTTGAGAAATAATCAAACATCTCGCGCGGCAGGAACTGCCGGTTGGCTTCAAATTCGTGGGAGGCAGACAGTAGCGAAAGCGCGCCCATTTTTGTCGTGCGGATCATTCCGGCAAACCCCTTCAATCAACTTTGGTGCGGCCTGGCCGTACCCCAATCAACAAAGGACGATTTGCGTCGTTACCCGTACGTGTCTACCGGATGTCTTTCCCATGTCTTGCAGTGGGGAACGACAGGGTTGCCCGGGAGTCGTGGCACGTGCGCTTTTTACGTCTGAGCGGCATTTGCGCTTTTTTTAGTCGCATTGCAAGACTTTTTTTTGGGCAGGGGAATGCGGGTTTCAAAGTGGCGTTTTTCGGCCAATTTTGAACGTGAATCTCGTGGCCGATCAGTCCCTTAAAATGGCACTGGTGCGGTAAAAGTCATCGATTCAAGCGTCTCTGGGTGCGTCACGGTCAGCTCACGGGCATGCAGCAGAAGCCGGTCGGCAAGCGTGAAGGCTTCCCCTTCCGCATAAAGGTTGTCACCCAGAATGGCATGGCCAAGGCTGAGCATATGCACCCTCAACTGGTGGGAACGGCCGGTAACAGGATAGAGGGCAACGCGGGTGGTTTTCTCGTCCCGTTCCAGCACCTTGTAGCGCGTGAAAGCAGACCGGCCATTTTCAAAATCCACCCGGTGTTTGGGTCTGTTGGGCCAGTCGATGAGAAGCGGCAGGTCGATCTCCCCTTCATCGCGCACTACATGGCCGTATACCCGCGCTTCATAGATCTTATCGGTCTTGCGGTCTTCAAACTGGCGGCCAAGATGCCTGAGCGCATCCATATGCCGCGCCATGATGATAACGCCGGATGTCTCCATATCCAGCCGGTGCACGATGCGCGCCCCGGTAAACTGGGCTTCCGCGCGGGTTGCCAAACAGTCATGTTTTTCCGGCGTGCGTCCGGGCACGGAGAGAAGCCCACCGGGCTTGTTGAGCACAAGGATATCATCATCAACATAGATGATATCAAGCGGCACCATTGGCGGGTCGTAATCTTTAAGGGTGGGGGCACTCATGAGACTAGATACGTTTTCCCATCTTGATCAGTGGAACGGTGATGCCCGAGGATGTGGGCACATTTTCATGCACAATCGGCTTGTAACCACAGCTGCGGTAAAGCGGTTCACCCGACAGTGTTGCCATCAGCTCATAACGGGTGAAACCCTCCTCCGCAGCTTTTTTTTCACACAGCTCCATGATCAGGCGGCCAATACCGCGCCGCGCGTGGGCCGGGTGGGTATACATGGCGCGGATTCGGGCGGCCTCAGTCTTGGGGTCCAGCAGGCGCGCGTTGCGGCCTTTGGTATGATTGCCGCCGTATAGCGTAGCCCGGCGTGACCAGCCGCCACAACCGACAATTTCATCGCTATCAAGGATCGCATAATAGGTGCCATCCTCAATCAACTGGGTATCCATGCCCATGAGCTCAAACGATGCTTCTACCTGTTTGGCGTTCAGGAAACCCTCCTGAAGCTTGGATATGGACGCATTCATAATACTGCGCAGTAAGGGGATATCGTCCTCCTTTGCGACACGGTGGTTGAAGGGCGAAGGTGCAGGACTGTCATTTGTCATGATGCGGTTTGCTCACAGGTTAGTATGGCTGCACAGTCTATCAGGCCGCCAGGCACAGGCAAGACAAACGCAGGGGCGGTTGAGTAATTGACTTGGCAGCCGGGCGCGCCCAAACTGCGCGGCAAGGGATAAACAAGGCCGCCGAAACGAGCAGCCACGAACCACGGAGCATAACGCGATGGCCAACACATCGGCGAACCAGCACGCGCAACCGAAATCAGATATCGAGATCGCTCAGGCAGCCACCATGAAACCGATCATAGTGCTTGCGGAAGACAAGCTCGGCATCAAGACGGAGGAGCTGGAACCATACGGTCATTATAAAGCCAAACTTTCGCTTGAAGGTATCAAGGCCCGCGAAAGCAAGCCAGATGGCAAGCTTATTCTGGTAACAGCCGTAACCCCAACGCCAGCGGGTGAAGGCAAAACCACCACCACCGTGGGGCTGGGGGACGGGCTGAACCGTATCGGCAAAAAAGCGATGATCTGCTTGCGTGAGCCAAGCCTTGGCCCTTGTTTTGGCATGAAGGGTGGGGCGGCCGGTGGCGGTTACGCCCAAGTGGTGCCGATGGAAGACATCAACCTGCATTTTACCGGTGATTTCCACGCTATCGGCGCCGCAAACAACCTATTGGCGGCCATGATCGATAACCATGTCTACTGGCGCCAGAACGATGAAACCGGGCTTGATAACCGGCGCATAACCTGGCGTCGCGCGGTGGACATGAACGACCGATCGCTCAGGCAGATCACCACGTCGCTTGGCGGGGTGGCGAACGGCGCGCCGCGCGAAGCGGGTTTCGATATCACGGTGGCCAGCGAAGTGATGGCCATCCTGTGCCTGGCCACAGATTTCAAGGACCTTGAGCGCAGGCTTGGCAATATCATCATCGGGTATACGCGGGAGCGAAAGCCGGTTTTCGCGCGGGATATCAACGCCCACGGCGCGATGACAGCGCTTCTGAAAGACGCGATCAAACCCAATTTGGTGCAAACGCTTGAGGGTAATCCGGCGTTCATCCACGGTGGGCCATTCGCCAATATCGCGCATGGTTGCAATACCTTGATCGCCACAAAAGCGGCGCTGAAGTTGACTGATTATGTGGTGACAGAAGCGGGCTTTGGCGCTGATCTGGGCGCAGAAAAATTCTTTGATATCAAGTGCCGCAAGGGCGGTTTGAAGCCGGATGCGGCGGTGCTTGTGGCCACGATCCGCGCGCTCAAAATGCACGGCGGGCTTGAGAAAGACCAGCTTGGCAAGGAGGACCTTGAGGCACTGAAGCGCGGTGCGGTGAACCTTGAGCGGCATATCAAAAACCTGAAACGATTTGGCATGCAGGTGGTGGTTGCCATCAACCGTTTCTCCGCCGATACACAAGCCGAGCTGGACCTTGTGAAAACCATCTGCAAAGGCCTGCACGTGGACGCGGTGGAGGCGGACCATTGGGCCAATGGTGGCGCGGGCGCGGAGGATCTGGCGCGTGCTGTGGTGAAGCTTGTAGACGAGGGTGGCAGCGCATTTGAGCCGCTTTACAGAGACGACGTTCACCTCTGGAACAAGATCCATACGGTCGCGACCGAGCTATATGGCGCGAGCGATATCATCGCCGATAAAAAGGTGCGGGAGCAGATCAAGACACTTGAGGCAGACTATGGGCATTTCCCCATCTGCATCGCCAAAACCCAGTATAGTTTCTCGACCGACCCGAACCTCAAAGGCGCGCCTACCGGACATGTTGTGCCGATCCGGGAAGTCAGGCTATCTGCGGGGGCGGAGTTCCTTGTCGTGGTTTGCGGGGATATCATGACCATGCCGGGCCTGCCAAAAGTACCCGCCGCCAATTCCATCCGGGTGGGGGATGACGGCCGGGTTGTTGGGCTTTTCTAAGGGCCGGTTCTGGCAGGCTAATCCAGCTTTCGTTCAAGCCACAGAAGGCTCGCGGAGACCACGAGCAATAACCAAAGCCAGAAGGTTGGAATGGCCTTCTGGAGCAGCTGTCGGGGCGCCTGTTCCGCCGTGTTCCGGTGAAGTGCCAGATAGCGATTGGTAGCAGTTTGGCGAGTAAACTGGTCCTCCGTGCGCCACTCGTCACGCTCATGGATATAAATATAGCTCTTATCTGTGGTGTGAATGGCAGGCTCGTCCGTAGAATTAGCCAAATTTTCCAGCGATATTTCATACCAACCGGGGGTCTCGCTCTGGAAAAAGCTACAGTGGTATGGCGAAAGTGTGCTGGTTTGTGTGGCGCGAGTGTGGCGTAAAAAGTCCCCCGTCATGGCCCGTATTTTGAGGCCCGTGTTCTCGTCTTGTGAAGCGAGGCACAGGGGGATCATTTCATGCACGCGTGCGAGCGTGCCATCAGCTTGCGGCAACAGCATCTGGTCACGGGTTTGCCGCGCGATGTTGGAGAGTATAAATGTCCAGTAGTTGGCGAAGGTGGTGCTGTCGCCGCTTGTGGTCCACACATGCCGGTCTCGTAGCGTGGTAAGCGCGATTTTACCAAGCCCAAAGCTGGTTGCCAGATTGAGCGCGCGCCCCGATGCTGCCCGCACCAGCACGTCGGCCTCACTGTGCATCAACTGCATGGGCAGGATAGGCAATGCCACCTCGTTGCTGCCACCAGCCCAAACGGGTACAGCGCTGGTGATCTGGCCCGCAATCGGTGCAGCACTAAAACCCTCAAACGGACTAAACTCAAAATCATCAAGGGCGCCTAGAAGCGCGCTATCGGCTAACACCAGCACACCAAGGCCGCCTTTGATAGCTTGCTGGAGCACGTTGCGCTCGCCTGCGTTCATCAGCATGAGCGACCGTCCATCCATCAGCAGGAAATCAGCCGCGTCCAGCGAGCTTTGCGCAAGCGGCGGCAGGCCGGTGTCCTCCGCCCCGTCGCTGGCCTGCCGGATATAGCGGTCCTTGCTCATGCGGGTATGCACCGCAAGCTTTGCGTCAAACCGGGCGGCCCACTCAAGAAGATGCCGTGCTTCAAAAGACGGTGCAGACTGCACCACCAGCATATTAATCGGTGCGGGCATCTGCACAGAGACCGGGATGTTCTCCGCCTGCATGGGCGTGCCCAACCGGTCAGAAAGCGTGAGCGAATACATCAGCGGCCCGGATAGCTTTGGTGTCGCCCGTAGCACAAAACGGTCACCGCTTTTCAGCCGCGCCTCTGCTACCGTATTGCCCGCAGGGTCTTTAAGCCCAGCGGTGAAAATCTCGCCTTCCTTGCCCAAAGGGGCATGGTATTCAGCGCTGACAACAAGCTCTTCACCAAGTGGCAGCGATTTGCGCCAGCGTGCGCCCATAATGCCTGTGAGCGTGGGTGCTTGCCAATTGATCACAATATCGTCGGGCAGGGCAGCAAGGTCAGCGTCTGAAAGCCCATGGCCTTTCACAGTCAGCATGGCCATATCCGGTTCGCGTTGGGGCAAAACCGCAACGCTCGGCAGCGGGGTCAGGCCAATTGCATCGTCAGCACCCGCCAGCACGCCGGGCCCCGCGTAGGCATTGTCGGCCTCAAAACCCTTGTCGGTGACCAGCGTGACCGTACCCGTGACCTCGCGCGGTTTCATGGGCTGCCAAAGGAGCAGAACAATAACCCCGTATGCCGCGAGGTTGAGCATGACAACCACCCACCAGCGCGGTGATGCGGTGATGCGCTTCCGTGCTGCGCGCAGGGTCATGGCGCAAGACGCGGCCAGCACAAGAATGGCTGCAACAACAAGAAGGGACGGCGATGTGAATACCCAATCAGCAAACATTATGGCTGCTCCCCTTCTTCCGTCATGTCTACAGCAAGCGGGTCCTTAAAGAGCACAAAACCGTCCCGGCCACGTGGGGGTGCTGTCACGCTTGGCAGCATGGCCCATAGCGCCTGGCCAAGCTTCATGGTGCAGCCCTCACATTCAGGCAGCGTGAGCGAGCCGCTGATCAGCATTTTTTCAACCGTTGCGGCATAGGTGATCATGGCGGGCCGGTCTGCGGACAGGGCCATCAAATGCGCGCTCAAATCACTCAAAAGATCACGTTCCTCGGCTGTCAGGTCAAGGCCCGCGCTTTTGGTTGACAGCAGGGAGTAGACAGCGGCCACCAGCCGTTCATCCGCCACGGTTTCAAGGCCGGGTTTGATGCCGCTGTCAATGTTTTCAATTTCGTCCAGCTCACCGTCAAGGCGGCGATCTTCAGACACCGGCGGTGGCTCAAAACCAAGGCGTTTCACATAAATGCGGTCAGCCTGTTTGGCGAGCTTGAGGTATTTCAGCGCCTCATATTCAAACGGCAGGGCTTTCTCAGGCTCCGCCAGCATCAGATGCAGCTCTGCCTGCCACATGATGCTCACCGCTTTTTTCATCAGCGTTTTTGGGTCACGTTTTGAAATCGGGCCGATGTCGGCGTCTTCATGGGCGTGCCCGAAACGCGCGATCAGCTCAGACGCGCCGGTCTTGTCCGTGGAAGGGGCCTCGTTGCCATGGTCGTGACCAATCTCGGGCCGCTCACGGTCTTCATGATGCTCTTCCTCTTCGTCATCATCATGATGCTCTGGCTCGGTGCCCGCGCCGCTGTCGTTCAACTGGTCACCGGGGCCTTCGCCAAACTCGTCACCAAGATACTGGCCGTAGCGCTGTTTTAGGTCGTTCTGCGCATAACCAAGGCTGTAGGATGTGTCTGCGAACACCTGTTTTTCAAGAACGGGTTTGTCCGCAATCAGTTGTTCGGTCTCAATGATGATCTGGCGTTGGCTTTTGAAATATTCCGGCACAAAATTGCTGACGATACCCTCGGCGGCGATCTCGCGTTCCACTTCATCAAGCCAGCGCACGATCACGGTGGCGGATTTGCCCTCGTTGGCATCCGGGGTTTTGTTATCAAGCGCGATGACGGTGAAATAAATTTCATCCCCCGGTTCCATGCCAAGAGCGGGCAGGTCCCAATCCTTGTGGAAAAGCGTGCCCTGCGCGGACGGCTCTTGCCGGTCAAAGGTGAAAATTTCGTCGCGGAACTTCACTGCCTCCCCCGTGCCCTTAGCGACGGATGCGCGAATGAAAACTTCCCCAATGCCATAATCATCGGTGATCAAGGCGGTGGACGGAAATTCAGCCGGGCCTTTGCGCGGGATTTCAAGCGTCGTGGTTTTAGGTTCCAGCACCCTGATCTGGGGTGCGCGGTCCTTCTCGGCCGTCAGGGTATAGATATCCTCAAGCGGCGCGGCCTCATTATCAAGGATATGCACGATACGGTATAGGCCGGTGTTGGCGGCCATCATGCTGGCGGTATATTCGCCGTTTTCCTGTCGGGTGAAGGGCGCGGTGGTGCCGTCCCGCATGCGAATTTCAAAGCGGCCATCGCTGCGCGTGAAGCGCAGTTGCCATGTGATGCGCGCACCCTCAAGCGCGCTAACGTTAAGGTCCGTGCTATCCGTTACCGGCAGGCCCGTATAATCAGGCGGGGTGACGCTAACGCGGGCGGAGGCGACCGCCGCAGGTGCGGGTGCATTTGGCCCGGTCGTGCCTTCGGTTGAGGGTGGTGTGGTGCCTGTCCAGCTGGGGGACGGCAGCAGGTTGAGGACCAGCGCCGCCACGCACATCAGGCTTGCGAGCTTGATGGTTTTTGTCTCGCGTGCAGGCAACCAGCGGGCAGGGTCGGCAATCAGGCTATCATAGTGTGCCTGCACCTTTTCCTGTTGCAGGCGTTGCAGCGCATCAAGCCCCGCGCTCTCCCGCGCGATAAGCTGTGCGCTTTCTTCAAACCCTTCATCTGCCCGGTTGAGGTGGAGGAGGAAGTTTTCCACAGTGATGTGCTGATAGCTTTTGCTGAGCCACAACTGGCCAGTGCCAAGCGCGAACACAGTGAGTGAGATACCGACTGAAACCCCAAAAGGCACCAAAAACCAATTGAGTGTAAAGGCGACCGCGAGTGCGAGCGGCAACACTGTCGTCACACGGCGCATGAGCGCGCGGCGGCGCAGCAGCGTGAGCGGGGATGCGAACAGGGATGTATCTTGTTTATGCGTCACGGCCAGCCCTTTCGCTGAGCCAGCGCTCAAGCACCCAGAAGATGACAAGCATCAGCACAAGCCAGTTGGCGCGTGGCACCTGAGGGTAGGTAAAGGTGGGGCTTTCGGCTGTCCCGTTGCGGGCAATGATGACGGGCGCGTGCCTGAAACCACGATCGAAGCCGGAAGGGCTGGTCAACAACTCAAGCAACAGGTCTGCGAAGCCCGGTGCGGTGCCGAGGGTTGAGCCTTCAAGGCTTGTAAGCAGATGGTAAACCTCGCTGCCGGAGTTGACGCTGCGGCTGAGCAGAGCTTGGCCCGCGTCTGTCATCCACAAAACCTCATCACCGTCCGTGCGTGGTGCAAGGCGGCGGGTTTCAATTTGCGTAAAGGGGTATATATCGGCCCGGCCACGGGTCAGCCCGGTAGGGCGCGCCGCACCAAGGCTGATGAAACGTGTTGAGCGCGTACCGCTCAGTAGTGCCTCCGGCAGTGGGTCAGGGCTCAGCCATATGCCCCAATCCGCGTCTTCGATATCATTAGCAGTTGCCGCATCACTTGAAGCGAGGTTCAGGCGGATATCCACATTGCGGTGGCGGTTGAGGGCAAGCACAGCGCGTTCAATAAGCGCCGCGTCTGCCAAACGGGCGGGGCTTGAGAACACGGTGAGCGCGAGCGGTACTTTGGGGACCGCAGGTGGCTTTGCACTTTCCTGGGCGCTCTGCTGGGCACTCTCCTTGACGTGCCAGACAAGCGGCCAATCACCCGGCGCTTCGCCCGCGTATTCACCGCTCAGGTCTGTGACATAAACATGGGTGTTTGCGCTGTGCTTGATCTCGGTGAGCGCCGCCAGAAGGGTTGCACCGCTTTGCCCTGTTAGCTGGCTCAAGGTGCCCTCTGATTTGATGGCCTTGATCGCAGTGTCAGTGAGGGGGGACAGTTCTTCATCAAGCAGAAAGATGTCGCCGCTGGTGTGCTCATTTTGCAGTGCGGCTATTTCATCCGCACTCGCCGCCGCGATCCATGCCGGGCTCACATAGGCTGTGTTGTCGGGTGCGGTGAAAAACGCGCGGGAGGCAAGGCCCATCAGGATAAGCGCCAGTAGGCTGAAGATGACAAGCCGGATGAGCAGCAGGATATACTGCATCAGCTTGATCTCGGTCACCCGCCGGGCTTTTGCGCGTTTGATCAGTTCAATGGAGCCCACCACCACCCGAAGCCCCGGGCTGCGGTTGAAAAGGTGGATGAGAATGGGGATGAGGAGCGCGAGGAACGCAAGGCCTGCACCCGGATTGAGGAAGCTGAAATCGCTGAAGGCAGTGACCATGTTAGCGCACGACCTTTCCGCGGTTCTTGAGGAAATCATACATGGCCTGATCCATCGGCTCATCAATGTTGATGCTGGTCAGGTCGGCGGATTGGCGGAGAAGCGTGGCCTCAAGGTTCGCCTGAAATTCAGCGTGGGCATCAAGGTAAAACTGTTTGGCATTGCGCGCAGAAACAAGCACCTGCTCCCCGCTTTCTGCATCTTCAAACCGCACGGCGCCCGTGTAGGGGAACGCCAGTTCATCGCCTGTTTTAAGCTGAATGGCAGACACTTCGGTTTTGCTGCCCGCAAGCGACTGGGTGAAGCCAAGAAGCTCATCGCTACGCTCAAAAAAGTCGCTGATCATGATGATCATGCCTGGCTGTTGCAGGCTTCGTAAAAGCGTGCTGACCATCGCCTTGCCGGGGAAAACAGCGCCGGGTTTTACCCGCGCGAGCTCAAGCAGGATGGTGGACCAATGCTGCTCCCCGCTACCCAGCGGCACGATATGCTGCCTGTCGCTTGAAAGCGCCATAAAGCCGATACGGTCCCCTTGCCGGTAGGCGAGGTAAGACAACACGGCAACAAGATGGGCGGCATAGGCAAGTTTGGTCCATGCCGGTTTGTCGCCTTTGGTGGCATTGCTTGCGATCGCCATGGACGCGCTGGCATCCAGCACAAACCATACGGTCACTTCGCTTTCACGCTCGGCCTCACGCACAAAATAGCGGTCAGAGCGCGCGAAAAGTTTCCAGTCGATCCGGCTCAGGTCGTCGCCGTCGCCATAGGGCCTGTATTGGCTGAACTCAATGCCCACGCCGCGCTGTCGGCTTTGATGCAAGCCGTGCAGGAAGCCATCCGCGACCGTCTTGGCGATCAGCGGCATGTCTTTCACGCGAGCAAGTGTTTTGGGATCAATGAACTGTTCCATGGCGCGGGCGGCTCGTCCTTAAGCGATCGGGCTTTTGGGTTCAGGCACACCCTTGAAAAGCGCCGCGATGACCTCTTCGATCTCGATTTCCTCGGCCTCCGCCTGGAAGCTCAGGAGAATGCGGTGGCGCAGCACGGCCTTGGCCACAAAACGGATATCGTCCAGCGTGACGGCAAAGCGGCCTGAGATCAGCGCTTTTGCCTTGGCGCAGCGCACCAGCGCCTGGCCTGCGCGTGGGCCTGCGCCCCAGCGTACGTATTTTTTTACCAGTTCAACCGGGCTGTCTGCCGGGCGGGTGGCGCGCACGATCTGTGCGACATAGTTGAGAATAGGTTCTGAAATCTCCACCGAGGTCACGAAGGATTGCAGCGCCACGATATCTTCCGCGCCCATCACCCTATTGAGGTCAGCCCTGTAGGAGCCTGTGGTGCGGTTGAGAATTTCAACTTCATCCGCTTCTGTCGGGTAAACCACGCGGATGAACATGAGGAAACGGTCAAGCTGGGCTTCGGGCAGAGGATAGGTGCCTGCCTGCTCAACCGGGTTTTGGGTGGCGAGCACAAAGAAGGGTTTGGGCAGCTCGTAGCGTTCCCCGCCGTAACTCACGCTATGTTCCTGCATGGCTTCAAGAAGCGCGGCTTGTGTTTTGGGTGGTGTGCGGTTGATCTCATCCGCCAGCATGATGTTGGTGAACACTGGACCCTTGCGAAACTTGAAGAAACGTTTGCCGGTTGAATGGTCTTCTTCCAGAATTTCGGTGCCGATAATGTCAGACGGCATCAGGTCTGGCGTGAACTGCACGCGGTGGAAATCAAGTTCCAGCGTTTTTGAAAGCGTGCTCACCATCAGGGTTTTGGCAAGCCCCGGCACGCCCTCTAGCAGGCAGTGGCCGCCAGCCAATATGCTGATGAGAAGCTCTTCAATGATATCGCGCTGGCCGACAATAACCTTGCCAACCTCATCGATCACATCGTCCAGTTTTCCAATTGTCGATTTTAAATGCACTTCATCCATGGTTCTTCACCTGTCGTGTGTTTTGGCTCTCAGGCCGTCATGGCGTAAACGACGATATTGACCGCAAAGCGGGTGTTGTCGACCGTCAGCCATCTTTTGTTCCTGAAGTCATAGTCCCATTCGCAGCCGTAATCCTTGTTGCTGTAGAGCACAGCGATCCGGCCGTTGATCTCGATTGCTTTTAAGTAGTCATGCACCAGATCGTCACCCCAGCCGTTCAACTCCAGCCCGGTGCTGGGTGGGCCGTTAAACTTGAAAAAGGATGAATAGATCGGGTGGTCATTGGGGATTTTCTTGAGCGCCTCAGCCCCGAAAATTTCCTCCATCTGGCTTTCAAACGTACGGGCAAAAAGGCCGTCGATATCGTGGTTGCAGTCGTCCACAAACACAAAACCGCCGTTTCTCACGTATGTCTCAAAGTTCTGCCGTTCAGAATGGTTGAACTCTACCAGCCGGTGCCCCGCCATATAACAGAAGGGCGCTGTCAGCATCGCCGGGTCTTCAAGCGCTACGATACGCTCGCGCAGGTCTACCCTGATGGTGGTATATTCAATGAGCGAATTGAGGATGTTGGCAGGCGCGCGTTCATCCACCTCCCAGTCACCGGATTCGTAACTGAGCCGGGTGAAATAGAAGTCATAATCATTGGGCACACTGCTTGCCTCTGGCGCCGCATTTGCGCGGGCGTCAGGCAACAGGCTCCCCAGTGTCCCCAAAAGCCCAAGCGAGCCTAGCGACTTTATAAAATTTCTACGATGCATGATGGTGTCTCGCCGGGATGAGGGGGCGGGCAGGTGCTCGCCCCCAAACCCAAGGTGTTATCGGCTCCCCTTAAACAGCGTCCGAGAGGCTGCTGAAGGTGAAGTCGCGGATTTTCATCGGCGGGATCATGCAGCCCTGAATACGCTGGGGTTTGCCAAGCGCCTCAAGGTTGTTGAGCATGATGATCGGGCTTTCGTTGAAGCGGAAGTTCTTGATCGGATATTTGATCTCACCGTCTTCAATGTAGAAAGTCCCGTCCCGTGTCAGGCCTGTGTACATCAGGGATTGCGGGTCAAGCTGGCGAATGTACCAGAGGCGGGTGACAAGCACACCGCGCCGGGTGTTCTTGATCATGTCCTCAAGGCTTTCGTCGCCGCCTTCCATGATGATGGATGTGTTACCGCCAAAAAGGCCGTTGCCTGCAAAGGGGGTTGGCACATAAGGCACGCCGGTTTTTTCGGCCCAGTACCGGCTGTTCGGCATGTTGGTAACAACACCGTTCTTGATCCAGTCCGTGCGCTGGCATGCCGCGCCGTCGCCCGCAAACGGCGGGGTGGGGGCATCCGGGCTTTGCGGATCGGTATAGATCGTTACACGCTCGTCAAACATCTTCTCGCCCAGGCGGTTTTTCGGTGCACCTTCTTCCTCGGACTTGTTGCTGAGGAAGCTGCGGCCTTCATCCGCTGTACGCTGGCCCATGTTATTGAACATGTTGAGAAGCAACTGAACTGTTGCCGCCGGTTCCATGATTACCGTGTATTTGCCCGGCTCCATGGCTTTACCGTCCGCGCTTGATACAGCCTTCTGGGCTGCGATACGGGACGCTTCGCGTGTGTCCATTTTGGATGCATCGTGGAAGTCACGGTACACCCAGCCTGAACCCTTGCCGTCTTCTGTACGGATGGTGGCTGAGAAGTTGATATCCGTTGACCGGTTATAGGCAAACAGGCCCTTGCTGTTCATGATCGCCGCGAAGGTATCGCTGTCGTTCAGGAAGCCGGAGGACACCAGATTCTGCTCTTTCGAGACAGAGATACAGGCATCTGCTGCGTCCGCTCGCCACGCCGGGTTCACATCCGTTGTTGCCTGGAAGTGCGTGTTAACGTCGATATAGTCCTGAGGGCCGAGGATCGGCATGAACTCAGGGTTGTCGGGCGCGAGTTTCGCCAGTTCTTCCGAACGGCTTACAACGCTTTCAAGCGCTTCGTCCGTGAACTCGTTGGTGGTTGCGACGCCGGTTTTCTGCCCGAAGGTGCTTTGTACCGTCAGGATAATGTCTCTGAGTTCGCCTGCGGTGCTGACGGTGTTGCGCGCGGTACGGATGTTGCCGCTCACTTCGCCGTTCAGGTTACATTCGATTGATTCTGCCTTGGAGAAGCCAATAACCCTGGTCATCAGCGCTTTGGCTTCGCTTTGTGTCATAATAGCCATGTTCGTACCTCAATGATTCCTTGTTTCGCCAAATCGCTCATCAGACCTTACGGGCCGTGTTGATGACGTTGATGTTGTTAAAGCGCGTGGTCGGGCAGCCGTGTGAAACGGCACTTACCTGTGAAGGTTGACCCTTACCATCGAAGAAGGAACCACCGATGCGATAGTCAGACTTGCCAGCCATGGCGACACAGCTGTTCCAGAACTCCTGTGTGTTGGACTGGTAAGCAACGTCTTCAATCTGATCGACGATCTTGCCGTCCTTGATTTCATAGAAGAGCTGACCGCCAAACTGGAAGTTATAGCGCTGCTGGTCGATCGAGAAGGAACCTCGGCCCGCGATATAGATGCCTTTTTCAACACCGGCGATGATATCATCTGCGGTGACATCTTCTTCGTTCGGACGCAAGGACACGTTTGCCATGCGCTGGAACTGAACATCGCGCCAGCTTTGTGAATAACAACAGCCGTGGGATTCGTCTTCATCGATGATGTGGGCCTGGTCGCGAATGGCCTGGTAGTTAACGAGGATACCGTCTTTCACCAGATCCCATTCTTTGGTTTTCACGCCTTCATCATCCCAGCCAACATACCCGAGCGAGCCCACTTGCGTTTTATCCGCAAACAGGTTCACGATATCGGCGCCATACTGGAAGGTACCGCTTTTCCATTTATCAAGGGTGGCGAAGCTTGTGCCTGCATAGTTGGCTTCGTAGCCAAGCACACGGTCAAGCTCCAGCGGGTGGCCGACGCTTTCGTGGATGGTCAGCATCAGGTGATGCGGGTCAAGCACAAGGTCGTATTTGCCTGGCTCAACCGACTTTGCTTTCAGCTTGGCCTGAAGCTGCTTGCCGGCTTCGCGCGCGTCTTCAACCATGTCGTACGATTTGCCGTAACCAATATTTGCGCCCTGAATTTGGATCTTGTCTTCTGGCTTGCCGTCAAGATACTCGAAGCCCATGCCAACTGGGTTGCCAAGGCCCTGCCGCTGCTTGAAGCCTTCCTTGCCAACGGATGTAGCGAAGAAGGGCGCCCAAAGCCGGTGCACATCCTGATCGATGTAGGAGCCTTCGGTTGAGGCGAAATATTTCTGCTCGTTCACGAGGAACAGAACCGAGGTGATAAAGCTCGCCCCGTTATCAAGGGCTGCGTTGTTTACGTCCATCAGAAGGTCAACCTTGTCCTTCACCGGAATTTCAAACGCGTTTTTGGTGATCGGCGTTTTCCAGCTTACGTCGCCGTAGCTTTTTACTGGTGCGAGCTGCACAGGCTCTGTCTGAAACTTTGAGTTGGCTTTGGCGACAGCAACGGCGGCTTCCGCCGCTTTCGCGATACCGTCATCGGTGGTGTCAGAGGTGGAGGCAAAACCCCATGTGCCTTCAGCGATCACACGCACACCAACACCGTAAGATTCGGTGTTGACGATATTGTTGACGCGCTTCTCCTGCGCCGTGATGAACTGGTTGAGATACCGCCCGATGCGCACATCTGCGTATGTAGCACCCTTGCTTGTCGCTGCATTAAGCGCGACCGTGGCCATGCGTTTTTTCATTGCCACATCAGCAGGTGCTTCAAGAAGCGCTTCAGCGGAAACCATGCGGCCGGTGATCGGCAGCATCATCGCGCCCATCCCAGCCCCTGTAATCTTGATAAATTGCCGTCTGTCCATTTTATTGCCTTTAGTTTAGCGTTTCATTCCCTATGCGAGACCCCCTGACAAGAGGGTTTGGTGGTGAGGATTGCTCTGAAAAAGAGGAAGTTTCGAAGACCGAATGGCATTCGCCCCACTGCCAATAGCGATGGTAGGTAGAAAACCTACGCGAGTAAATGACATTTACCGCGCTCGCTCGCTCCCCTCATCACTTGACTTGCAGCGCCGTCTGGCCTCCTGAATTGCACTTCACCGGCGGTTGGCCGCCTGGAGCATCTCAGCGCTCTCTCGGGCTTCCCGTGGGTTACGACGGTCTAAAAGTCACGCGTTGAGACTAGGCAGAAGCTTGCAAATGCAACTACAAAAAATCGATAAACGCCCTGTCTCGTGCGATGAGCCGTGAAACATGAGATTAAACGAATGTGATAGGGCGATGCTGCGGGCCGGACTTGAAGGCGTTCGGCTGCATGACCTGCGGCACACGGTGGCATTGAAGAAGGCGCAGGATATCGTGAACAAGCTGAATCAGTCCACCAAGCCTGCCCTTAAGGTGGTGGGATGAAAACCCGCAAGGAACCGCTCAAATGGCTGGTGACGGTGCATCTGCCCAATGGCGTCTATGACCAGATCATCGTCACCACTAACTTACCGCATAATGTCCTGCGGCTGGCGGAGCAGCAGTCAGGTGGGAAGATTGTTGGTTGGCGCAGTTTGACGTAGGTAGCTGCGGCAGCCTGCTCGTTAGGGCTGATTAGCCCTTTTTGGGCTTTTTCGGTACCTTAATGGTTTCCACTACCGCTGTTGCCTTGCGGCGTTCGGCGGTGTCGACCGGAATAAATTTACCCGTGCGGGCATCCCGGCCAATTTTGCGTGTTGCCATATAGATCACCTCCTTTCTTGGGTAGTTGCCCATTCCATATGCAATATACCCAAGATAAAGGTTGGCTGCCGCAGCCAGTAATAAGATTTGGGGGCGCGGTTGTAAGAATTCAAGTGTAACGACATGGAAGGTCTAAGGAGACAAGCATCAATCGATATAGTCGGCCATTTCATCACTAATTTCATATGCGAATTCCGAATCTGAAAAATCGAAATCCTCACCAAAAAGATCTTCCACGGCGGTTAATCTTCGTCTGCGTATTAGGGGATCGGTGTGGGCTGATGTGTCGTAGAAATCAATCCCTTTGCTATCTAACTCTGCAAAGAAGGGTTCAGAGGACAAAAGACCTGGAGGATGCTTGAGCCAGCCAAACCTTGCGGCCTGATAAGTCGCAAGCCAGTGTGGGCCAAGAAGCCCGTCCAAGGTCATTTGCTTCCGCCAATATTCCTTATTCAACTTACGTCTGAGTAGTCCACGGTCCTCTAAATCGAATGCTAATAGTGTGCATATGGATGAACGCGTTTTGCCTAGTTCCCGTACCGCTGAAATGGGTAACTGCAATTGAAACTCAAGTGCCAACCAAAGGGCCCAAGCGACTTCGCTATGGTGATTTAACGGAGCATGCTGGCAAATTGTAGTTGTCACAATCCTTTCGACTACGGAGCGGTCTACATCATATCCCATGCCATGGTAGGTTATGAGAATGAGCGCAGCGGTTTCTAGGTTGTTAGGATAAACTGTTGCCAGTCGGGCGATATAGGCCTCATATAATTTCCAATTTTCTTCCCTGACGATTGATGAAGTGGTTTTCTTGAGGGCATACTTGATTATGCTTTCATCGTCATACTGTCTTGCCAGTTCAATAACATATTCAAATAACTCAGTAATTTGACGTTTTTGTTCCCTGATGGATTGGGCGTCGCTACTGTCATGAATATTGGTTATTTCCTTTTGATCCAGTCGGTGTACCCAGTCTTCATCGACGTAGTCAGCGATTGAAAGAATTTTGGTCTTATCCGGATTGATATGTAACTCAAATTCGGACAGGGCCGACACTATGGCTGCGAGAGCTTGTTCAGCTTCCTCAAAAGTTTGAAAACATAAAAAGAAATCGTCGACGTTTCGATACCCAGCAGGCCATCTTCTTAATGCGGCCCTGATGTGTAAATCGATCTCTGACCCAATGGTTTCAGCTACTATGTGTGAAGTGTCTGGTCCGATCGGGATACCAATAGTTTGTCCGGATTGGCCCTGCCTAATCCAATAATCGATGTTGTTCCCTGCTAGAGCTTCGGGGCCATGCTTATTGTTCTTTTTGGCAACAGCCTTTGTGTGCAGTGCCCAAGGAATTGAGTGGGTATAAGTCGTGGGGAAGAACTGGAGTACATCACTAACTAGGATGTATCGATAACCTGCGGAGGTTTCGAGCCGTAGGTTCCTCAAGTCGCTAAGTTTTGGCAAGGAGATTGCCCGCTTCCCAGTGGGTTCGAATTTGCTTCTACTGACCGATAACTTTGAGGCCCTTTGTTTCTGATAAATTTGCTTCCAGTTCTGGCTCAACTCATGCGCCAGACATAGTTGACTAATTGGATGACTAATAGTCAGTGGGCGCCGTTTGTGACCCGTGCGAGCTTGACTGAAGCGCTCGCCTAACACTCGCGGAATTGAGCAAACGGTGTCCTTTTGGACCTTCTTGTATGGGTTTAGCTGCCTGAATAGTGTGGTTCTATGCCTAGCAAACTTCGCCGTAGTAAAAGGCGGCGGTAGCTGTTGTGGGAAATAACCTCTTTCCAGAAGTATCTTGAACCGATCAACCATGGAGTACTTCCAATCGCAGCTGACATTAAGGTGCTTCCACAATACAACCTAAATTAATCATGAATGCAATGCTTGTAATACCAAGAGGATTACCTGTCCGAAAATCGGTAGCGACCAGACTTGAGGGTCCACGTTGTCCTCTTGCGCACTAATCGGGGCCGCTGAGGGCTGCGTCAGGGATGTTTGGCCTTTGGGCTGGCCGGTTGGGGCGTGGGCGGATTGACGTTGCGGGCTTTGCCCTCCACGTCCGCTTCGCGACCGAACAGTGGTCCTCACCGATCCTCACAGAAACCATAAAAAAAGCCACCCGCGATGGGGTGGCGTTTTTTATGGTGCCCGGGGGCGGATTCGAACCACCGACACGCGGATTTTCAATCCGCTGCTCTACCAACTGAGCTACCCGGGCATGTAACAAATGATGCGTTCGCACCATGCGTTAGCGAAGGGGCTTATAGGCAATATTCCGGGGTCTGTCCAGCGCAGAATGTTATTTTTTTTACATTGAGTAATCACTGGGAAAACCGAGCCGGAGCGCGCTCATCAGCGGTCGTCAGCCTCGCCAATGTCGTCAGGAATTTCACTGTCGCCCGGCAGGGTATATTCCTCATTGAACCAGCGCCCGAGGTCCACATCCGCGCAGCGTTTTGAACAGAAGGGGCGAAAGTCCTTCGCTGTTGGTTTTCCGCATTCCGGGCATTTGGGTGTGCTCATGGTGGTCCTCTGTCTTCGCTTAGATTAGGTCAACCGATAGCGCGCCGGTGCCAACCGTGAGCGCGCGCTGGGTTTGCAGCTTCAGGTCATCTGTATAGGCCGTGTGCGTATCAAGCCAGTCACATACAGCTTTTGGTGCTGTGATCACAAGGCTGCCAGGTGCCGCGCTGCGGCCAAGCCTGCGCGCCTTGCGCAAGAGGTCAAGCGCAGCCGCTTCTGGGCGCATGTCTGGCTTTCTCTCGCGCTGCATGCGTGCTTTCAGCGACAGGCCCTTGCGCCTGCGGCTGATCTCCACCAGCCCAAACTGTGAAACGCCGGTGTGCTGCACGGGCACCGGATCTTCCTCAAACGCGGTATCAAGTGCCTGCATCAAATCGCGCGCGGCCCCCTTGGCCGACATGTCGATAAAATCAACCACAACAAGCCCGCCGATGTCCTGGAAGCGCAAGTGATAACCCACCGCCATCGCGGCTTCCATGTTGACGATCAGTTTGGCATCACCTGCCGCGCGGCCTTTGAGGGCCTGCCCCATGTTCACATCCACAACCGTGAGCGCGGGGGTTTCATGAATGGATATCCAGCCACCTGACGGTAGGAGAATCTTGCCAGCCAGCGCTTCCTCAATGGCCTCTTCAACACCAAAATGTTCAAACGCCGGGCCATCCCCATCATAAAGCGCGAGCCGGTCGAGAATGTCTGGCCAGCGTTCTGTCGCGGTTGAGCGCACATTAGCAAATGGCCCGCCTCCCTCAATCGCGATGCCGACGTCGCCGTCCGGTACCGCAATCAGTGCCTGCTCCATCGGGCTGAAAGCAAACAAAAGCCCAAGCTTGTCATCCTTCGGGGTCAGCGCCGCCATAAGCGTTGTGGCTTCGGCGGCCACCACTTCAGGCGCGACACCTTCGGCACGGGACCGTACAATAAGCGCGCCCTTTGATGCCAGTGGCTCAATAAGCGGGCTAAGTGCCTTGACGGTTTTCGGGCTCAGGTCTTTTGAAAAATTGAGCCGTGCACCGCCTGCTTCCGCGACTATATAGCGGCCCATCAGCCGGGGGCGTGGGGTCACGGCATAGGCTTTACCTTCGCTTGCCGCGCTTTCGGCCACCACCTGCACAACAAGCGTCGAGCCTTCGGTCACACAATCAGAAATTTTGTCCGCCCGGCCTTTAACCAGCAGCTTGGCGCGCCGGAGGCTCATGGCGCCAGCAAGGCCATCACCGAGGTCAAGGAAGGCCATGTCGCTCGAGCTATCAAGCTTGGTGACCCGCGCGTTGAATACGGCGTCCACCGGGCTCAGCGCCACTTCATCGTGGAAGCTCAGGCTGGAAGGGAAACCATCCTCATCCAGCACAGCGCTGCGCCACTGGCCGATGCCGGGTTCAATGATCATCTGTATTGTCATGATGCGTGTTTCCGCAAATGGGCCGAGAGCCAGCCACCAACTTCAAAAAGGGGAAGGCCCACCACATTGCTGTAGGAGCCTTGAATAAACCGCACGTAAGCTGCCGCCAGCCCCTGTATTGCATAACCGCCTGCTTTGCCGTGCCATTCACCGCTTGCGATATAGCGCTCAATATCCTCGTGGCTCAGGTTCTTGAAGACCACGGTTGTTGTGACAGATTTGGTGAGCTGTCGTCCGCCCGGAAAAACGAGCGAAATGCCGGATATCACCCGGTGCCGCCTGCCGGACAACATAGCCAGACATGTGCGGGCTGTGGCCTCGTCTTCTACCTTGGGCAAAATACGTTTGCCGCACGCCACCACGGTATCTGCCGCCAGAATGAGGGCTTCTTTGTGATGCGGGGCAACAGCCTGGGCCTTCTCAGCGGCCAACCGCTCCGCATAAACCTTGGGAAGCTCAGCTTTCAGGGGCGTTTCATCAAGGTCAGCGGGGGCAATTATATCAGGAGTGACACCAATCTGCGCCAACAGGTCCCGCCGCCGCGGTGAAGCAGAGGCAAGTACAAGCGTTTCGGCCGACTGGGGTTCAGACGCAAGGGAGGGCATTGGTGATGGAGCGTCCTGTAGGTTATGAGAGGGCTTCGCTGCCATCAAGCCACCATGCGCTTACTTGAAGCGGTAGGTAATACGACCTTTGGTCAGATCATATGGCGTCAGTTCAACGAGCACTTCATCGCCTGCGAGAACGCGGATACGGTTCTTGCGCATCTTTCCGGCGGTATGACCAAGAATTTCGTGGTCGTTCTCTAGTTTGACGCGGAACATGGCGTTAGGCAGCAGTTCGGTTACTGTGCCGCGCATTTCCAAAACTTCTTCTTTCGCCATTTTGTCTCCTTGTTATGGCTTTAAGTCGCGCCCATACATGACGGCGTTGCTGCCGAAATGCAACAATTTTGGCAAAAAAACGGGAGAAAATAGCTGGTTTCACGAATTTTCTTGCAGGGATGTGGCCCTAATACCCGAACAAGCCGTCCGGCATTCGGCAGTAACAGTGGGTATACGATCAATATCGCATGTCGTCGAGCGCTTGAATGTGAGTCTGCAAGCTTCCTCATAACTTCTAAGCGGGCGATCTAGATAAGGACTGTTGTGGATAGGTTTCATAATCTTTGGCATCATTAAACGGAACATCCGGAATGTAGCGTGGGATGCGTGATGCACCCCACGCGCCTTGGTTAGGCATAGGCTGCCAGGATAATATTGAACGGTGTTGCAGCCACCTGCTCCACCCTCGAAAACCCGGCTTCCTGCATGACGGCGGAAAGGCGTGCCGGGCCTGCCTGGGCACCAAGCCCAGCCTTGACCTCTTGTGAATGCGAGCATGGGGTGCAGACGGCGGTGGAGGCGGCATAATAGAGCCTGCCGACGGGATGACAGTTGTCACCGAGGCTGTTACCTGCCGCCGGTTCCACCAGCAAGGCAACGCCGCCGGATTTGAGCTTGCTTCTGGCATGGCGGGCGGCACCCACCGGATCTCCCATGTCATGCAGGCAGTCCATGAAGCAGATCAGATCGAAACTCTCGCCATCGTAGCTTTTTGCATCAGATACGACAAATTCGAGATTATCTGGGTTGCCATCTTCCCGGGCGCGTTCGCTGGCTGTGCGAATCGATTCCTCATGAAGGTCGTAGCCCATGAAGCGCGATTGCGGAAAGGCGTTGGCAAGCAGGATGGTCGAAGCACCGTGGCCGCACCCGACATCGGCGACGGTCGCACCAGCTTTGAGCCGATCCGTGAGCCCATCGACGGCCTGCAGCCATTCATCGACAAGAAAAGCTTTATAGCCAGGGCGGAACAGGGACTCTGAGCCGCAGAACAGCCGATGATGGTGCTGACCCCAAGAGATGCCTTCGCCTGTCTTGAAGGCGGAAAGGAGCTTCTCTTCATCAAGCCACAGGGACGCGGCTACTTCAAGGGCGGGCACGAGAAACATCGGGCTGTCGGTATTGACGAGAACAGGCAAAAAAGCGTCGGGTAGCTGATAGCGATTGCTGGCTTCATCAAACTGGATGTAGCCGCCGGCTACCTGGTTGCCTAGCCATTCCCTGACATAGCGTTCGAATGTGCCGGATGCAGCAGCAATGGCGTCAGGTGTTTGCCATCCAGCCCCTGCCATGGCTTTGTATAAGCCCAATTTGTGGCCAAGGGCTGTCATGACACCGGACATGGCGGCAGCAACATCGCCGACCACCTGGCCAGCAAATTCTTCAGTCGTGAGTGTATTTGTCATGGTTGTCTCTCTTTTGATGATTTGAGTGGTTATTGGATATCTGGTCTGTGGGTTTCTCGAGCCAGGAGAAGGGCAGGAATTCGGGATCAAGGGGCAGTGCCGTTGCATTGCTGACCATGTTGGTGAACATCTTGAGGCTGATGCCGAAAATAACCTCGATGACCTGAGCGGGGTTGAAGCCCACGTCGAAAATCTCAATCAGGTCTGATTGTGACACATGCCCGCGGTTGCGAATGACAGACCGTGTAAAGTCCGCAAGAGTCTGAAGTTTTATATCCTGAATAGTTTGACCAAGTCGCAAGGCCGATACGGCGGCCGGTATAACGCCTTGTTGGTATGCCAAGGCACTGTGACCGGCGATACAATAGCCGCTATTGTTTTCCAGGCTTGTCACCAGCGCGACTGTTTCCCTCTCTGCGGTCGACAGACTGCACCGGGCATAGTGCAGGTCGGCAGAAAAGAATGCTTGGCTTGCCTCTGATGAGGAGGCAACGGTCGCGACAATGTTGGGTAGGAAACCAAAGGTTTCCTGACGTGCCCGCAGGACGTCCCGGATGTCCGGGGCCGCTGTTTCGGCAGTGTATAGTTCAAACGGTCGCATGATCTTCTCCTGAGCGTCGTGGAGCGGACCATGGCCGATCAAAAAGGTGTGCACTACTTCACGATCGGAAGTAGCCCACTACACAAAGTGAAGTGCGTTATTTTTGTGTTATAATGCGGGTGAAGAAGCGAGAGGATTACCATGCATCGATACGGCCAGTTCTGCCCCATCGCCAAGGCGACTGAGTTGCTGGGTGAACGGTGGACTTTTCTCATTGTTCGCGAGCTGCTTGTGGGGAGTAGACGGTTTAACGAAATCCAGCGTGGACTTGGTGGCGTTTCACCTGCATTGCTCACTCGAAGGCTGAAGGCAATGGAAGAAAATGGTCTGCTTTATAAAATAGGAAGCGAGTATTTCCCGTCAGATGCCTCTACGGAGCTCCATCCCATTCTCATGTCACTGGGTGAATGGGGATTGAAGTGGGCGAAAAGCCATCTGACCGATGAAGACTATGACGTTGAATTTCTCATGCATTATCTGCGGCTTAGCATCGTACCAGAACGACTGCCCGCTGTGGAGACGGTGCTCAAGTTCAAGTTTCTGGATATAGACGATAACCCGGACTGGTGGCTGCTGGTGAAATCTGAGGAAATCGATATCTGCATCAAAGACCCGGGCAAGAATGTGGATATGTTTTTCACCACAACCGTGCGGCTTATGTCGGAGGTGTGGATGGGGCAACGTACCTATCGTGAGGTAATCAGTAGCGAAGACCTGATGGTTGTTGGTAATGCCCAGTTGATGCGAACCATTCCGCTATGGTTAACCAACAGCCCCTTCTCGAAAATGGAGCCTGAAGAACTTGTGACGGAATAACCTGGCGCCGAACTCAAAGGGGGAAACGGTCTGCAATCCTGCATTCCAAATGGTCCCGCACCAGGCGATAGCTTTCCATGATCTGGCTGCGGTGTCCTTCGGCGTCGGATGGGTCTGGCGTGGCCCAATATTCGAGCGAATCGGCTGATTTGAGCTTTTGTTTGGTCAAATAGTCCCGTGACTCCACTGTAAGCGCGATCACAGCATCAAAGAGCGTGAGGTCTATATCCGCGAGGGTGAGCGATTTGTGGGCGGAAAGATCAATATTTTCTTCCGCCATCGCGGCTACAGAGAAAGGATCAAGCGCACCTGCGATCAACCCGGCGGACTCGACGAAAAAACGGCGTTTGCTATGGCGCTTTGCGAGGGCCTCGGCCATGGGGCTGCGCACAGCATTCTGGTTACAGACAAAAAGCACGCTTTTGACGGGGTTTTGGGTCTTGTCATTCACCGTGGCCCCCTCCCGTCCTTGATGTGCAACACACAAACAAGGGTGAAAAGCCGCCGCGCGGTTTGCATGTCTATGGTGATCTTGCCATCAAGCCTCTCCATCAGAAGCTCGCTGCCCTGGTTGTGGAGGCCGCGGCGGCCCATGTCGATGGTCTCAATCTGGCTTGGGCTCGCGCTTTTGATCGCTTCATAATAGCTGTCACAGATCGCGAAATAATCGCGGATCACGCGGCGAAAGGGTGTGACAGCAAGGCGAAAACTCATCAGGATATCGTCGCCTGTGCTTTTCACATCAAACGCCAACCGTCCTTCAATGATGCCGAGGTGAAGCTTGTATGGCCCCTCATAACGTTCGTCAGCAGACTTTACGAGGCGGAAGCTGTTCTCTTCCAAGAGGTCAAAAATCGCTATGCGCCGTTCATGCTCCGCATCCGCGCTCCAGCGCGAGATGGTGGATTGATCCAAGGTCACATCTACGAGTTTGTGCTCTGCCATAGTGCTTATTGTTGAAGGTCTTTCAGCCGGATGGCAACAGAAAGCGCATGGGCACCAAGGCCTTCTTCCCCTGCAAGGCGAACAGCCGATGGCCCGATTGCGCCCAGGCTTGCGGCTGTGCAGCCCACAAAGGTGGTGCGTTTCATGAAGTCGTAAACACTGAGGCCGGAGGAGAAACGCGCCGCGCGCGCTGTTGGCAACACGTGGTTTGGCCCGGCGATATAATCGCCAATTGCTTCCGGTGTGTAACGACCAAGGAAGATGGCCCCGGCGTTGCGGATTTTCACACGCATGGCTTCCGGGTGCTCGATCGCCAGTTCAAGGTGCTCAGGCGCGAGGCGGTTGATAAGCGGCACCGCGTCATCAAGGTTTTCAACCGTGATGATGGCACCATATGTATTCCAGCTCTCGGCCGCGATATCCGCGCGCGGTAGGCTGGCCAGATGGTCCTCAACCGCCATGGCGACCATCTCGGCATATTTCATATCATCAGTAATCAGGATGCTTTGTGCGGCGGTGTCGTGTTCGGCTTGCGACAGCAGGTCAGCTGCGATCCAGCGCGGGTCGTTCATGTTATCTGCCACCACCAGTATTTCACTGGGGCCCGCGATGGTATCAATACCCACTTTGCCAAAAACCTGGCGCTTGGCTTCGGCGACATATGCGTTGCCCGGCCCCACAATTTTGTCGACCGGCGCAATGGTTTCAGTGCCGAACGCGAGCGCCGCCACGGCCTGCGCGCCACCAATGCGGTAAATTTCCGTCACACCTGCAAGGCGCGCGGCGGCAAGGACAAGCGGGTTAAGCACATCATCAGGCGTTGGCACCACCATCACCACACGCTCAACACCTGCAACAGAAGCCGGGATCGCATTCATCAGCACGCTGGACGGATAACTGGCTGTGCCGCCCGGCACATAAAGCCCGGCGGCGGAAACCGCCTGCCAGTTCTGGCCGAGACGAACACCGGCGTCGTCTATATAGTCCAGATCTTCCGGTGCCTGCCGTTCATGGAAAGCGCGGATGCGGTCTGCTGCCAGCTCAAGTGCCGCCATGGTGTCTGCGTCTATCTTCGCACACGCTGCATCAACTTCATTATCTGAGATTTTCAGGCCACGCGCGCGGGCGTCAAAACGGTCAAATTTGGCTGTCAGGTCATAAAGCGCGTCATCACCACGGGCGCGTACGTCAGCCACAATGCCTTCAACCACATCCCGTACGTCGGTGGTGGTCTCGCGTTTGGCGTTTAGCAGTTTTTCAAACTCGGCCGCGAAATCAGCGGCGCTTGATTTAAGACGCAGCACCATTTTGCACGGCCTCCCTGAAACGCTCGATCCAAAAGCTTACTTCCGCAGGGCGTGTCTTGAACGCTGGCCGATGTACCACAAGCCGCGAGGTGATGTGCGTCAGCACTTCAACTTCCTTCAGCTTGTTGGCTTTCAAGGTGCCGCCGGTTGAAACAAGGTCAACAATGCGGCGGGAAAGCCCAAGCTGTGGCGCAAGTTCCATCGCGCCGTTCAGCTTGATACATTCGGCTTGTACACCGCGCTCTGCATAGTGGCGACGGGTCAGGTTCGGGTATTTTGTTGCCACACGAATATGAGACCATTCGCGCGGGTCCTCATCCGCCTCATCCTCTGGCATGGCAAGGGATAGCCGACAGTGCCCGATATCAAGGTCCAGCGGGGAATAGAGGTCGGAATACCCAAATTCCTGCAGCACATCATTGCCAACAACTGCCAGATGCGCAGCGCCAAAGGCTGCAAATGTTGCGGCATCAAACGCGCGCACCCGAATGATGGAGAGGTTCTTGACATTGGTATCAAACTGCAACGCCCGTGACTTCGGGTCATCGAACGCGGGCTCAGGATGGATACCAGCCGCATGCACGAGAGGCATCACTTCATCAAGAATGCGTCCTTTCGGGAGGGCCAGTACCAGTTTTTCGCTGAGTTCCATTATCTTCAGTCCGATTACTATGAGGGCAGATAGGGTGTTGCCTAAAGTGATATTATGTCAGTTTTGCCGTTCACCAATTATGGCTAGCTGCATGGGCTTCCGGGACCAGGCGACTTAGTCCTGATGCACGGGCCGCGCGCGGGCTTCCCAGGCGTCCGTCAGGTCGGTCATCACCGCATCCACGCATTCCGCATGCAGTTTAAGCGTAGGCCCGCCCGCGAAGTTGATATGGATATCAAACTCCTCACCGGCGTCATGCGCCTCAAGGCTCAGAAGCTCCAGTACCTGATCCTTGTCATTAAAGTCAAAACCTAGATGCTGGGCTTTGAGCACACCTGTAAGATGCAGGCCTGCGCGCACGCGCTCGCCTTTCGGGCGGAAGAAGCGCCGTTTTTTCTCCCAGCGGAAGCGGTTGGCGACAAACGACAGCCTGCGGCCTTTTGCGTCAAAATCGATATCGCCGACACGCACGGTGGCGTCCTGCATCAGGCTCGATATGACGGTCAGGTCTTCCGGGCTTCTGGCCAACAGTTTCAATGGGTCGCTCATTTAAAATGCCTAAATGGTTTTATGTTGTGCGCAATGTAGGGGGAGGGTGCCGCCGCATCAAGTGCTTATGCATGCCGGGGCGCTCAGAAAAACTGTTGGCAGGCTTAAGTTTCAAGCCTCAGCTGTGCCTTTGCGGGCCTTTAGCCTGGTACCCGGTCCACATTCGCGCCAACAGCGCGCAGTTTTTCTTCAAGCCGCTCATAGCCGCGGTCCAGATGATAAAGCCGGTTCACATGAGTTTCACCCTCGGCCACAAGGCCAGCGAGGGCGAGGCCCATGCTGGCACGCAGGTCTGTTGCCATCACAGGTGCGCCTTTGAGGAAACGGGCGCCGCGAACGGTGGCGCTCGAGCCTGTGACAGTGATGTCAGCGCCCAGACGGCACAGCTCAGACACATGCATGAAGCGGTTTTCAAAAATGGCTTCAGTGATCACGCTGGCCCCTTCCGCGACGCAGGCGAGCGCCATGAACTGGGCCTGCATGTCTGTTGCAAAACCGGGGAAAGGTTGGGTGACGAGGTTGAAGCCTTTTACGTGGCCGTTTGATTTGATGCGCACGCCGTCTTCTTCCACGCTGACAATGCCGCCAGCGTCGGCGAGTGTATCCAGCGTTGCCTGCATATCGTCGGCACGGGCTCCTTCCAAAAGCAGGTCACCACGGGTCATCAGCGCGGCAACAGCATAGGAGCCAGCCTCGATCCGATCTGGCATCACGGCATGGGTGGCGCCGTGCAGCCGGTCCACCCCTTCCACCGTAATGGTCTCGTGCCCTGCGTCCTTGATGCGCGCGCCCATGGCGTTAAGGCAGGCCGCAAGGTCCGCGATCTCAGGCTCACGCGCGGCATTTTCAATGATGGTGGTGCCTTTGGCGAGGCTCGCAGCCATCAGGATATTTTCTGTGGCACCAACGCTTACAAAAGGGAAACGCACACGCCCGCCCTTCAAGCCTTCGGGCGCACTAGCTCTTACATAGCCTTGCTCAACATCAATTTTGGCGCCAAGCTTTTCAAGCGCCTTGAGGTGGAGGTCAATAGGACGGTTGCCAATGGCGCAGCCGCCAGGCAAGCTCACAATTGCTTCACCTGCGCGTGCGACCAGCGGCCCCAGCACGAGGATGGAGGCGCGCATCTTGCGCACAATGTCATAAGGGGCCACCGTGTCGTTGATGTTTTTGGCGTCGAAGGTCAGGTTGCGGCCGGTCATGCGCCCACCTTTGCCGCCCTCAATCGTGACGGTCACGCCAAGGTGGTTAAGAAGGTCAGTCAGCGTGGTGATGTCAGCCAGGCGCGGCAAGTTTTCAAGCGTCAACGGCTCGTCAGACAAAAGGCTCGCACACATGAGCGGCAGGGCAGCGTTCTTGGCACCTGAAATGGGTACGGTTCCGTGAAGCGCGTTGCCGCCGGTGATGACGAGTTTTTCCATATGAACTGGGCCTTTTAACTTGAAATGAGCACTGGCAGCATCGGCACCGATCAAGGCATAAAGGGGGCAAGCTTATGCCCGGTTTATGACTACACGCCTTAAAGCTTTGGCAGGGTTACGCCTGTCTGGCCCTGATACTTGCCCTTGCGGTCCGAGTAGGCTGTTTCGCACGGCTCATTGCCTTGCAGGAACAGGAACTGGCACGCGCCTTCATTGGCGTAAATCTTTGCTGGCAGCGGCGTGGTGTTTGAGAATTCAAGCGTTACGTGGCCTTCCCAGCCGGGCTCAAGCGGTGTGACATTCACGATGATGCCGCAGCGGGCATAGGTGGATTTGCCGAGGCAGATCACCAGCACGTCTTTCGGTACCCGGAAATATTCCACCGTGCGTGCGAGCGCAAAGCTGTTAGGCGGGATGACACACACATCCGTATCCCGGTCCACAAAGCTTTTTGGCGAAAAATCCTTCGGGTCCACAATGGCCGAATCGACGTTCGTGAAGATCTTGAACTCAGGCGCCACACGGGCGTCGTAGCCATAGGACGAAAGCCCGTAGGAGATATTATCCTTGCGCACCTGACCATCCACAAACGGTTCGATCATGCCGTGCGTTTTCGACATCTCGCGAATCCATTTATCAGACATGATGGACATGGTGCTTTGCTCCCCTGATCTTGTATCTCACACCGCGACAATGGCCGCATTTTTCGCATTAGTAAGGCAATCAATGGGGGCGAACAAGCACCAATCTACAAGATATTGAGGTGGGGGGAGTTTCAGTCGCGGCTTTAACTCTGACGAGAGCTTTGGGCGACTTACGTGTCGCGATTACTGCCCTCAGGTTCGGGAGTAGTTTTGCGTTCCCGTGCCTGATCTTTGCGGCGGCGCAGGTTGGCGCGCAGGGCTTCCGCCAGCCGCGCCTGTTTTTCAGCCGCGCTCAGCTTGCCGTTATCCTGCTTTATGTCAGCTGTTTTTTTGTCGTTGTCGCTCATAGAGGCATAAATGCCGCAAAGCGCATGACTTTTTCAAGCGCCAATTGCGGTGGTGCTTGAGAAGGGGGCTTGAGTGCCGTAAATTTATTGCTGTTTTGGCTTGCATCAAATGCCGCGCTGTGGCAATAGCCCCGGCGTGCGACGCATATGCGTTCCGCACTTATGCGACCCGCATATGGTTACGCTGCTGTAGCTCAGGGGTAGAGCACTCCCTTGGTAAGGGAGAGGCCGGGAGTTCAAATCTCCCCAGCAGCACCATTCTCCCTTACATCATCATTTATCGCAGCCTGCTTAAGCAAACAGGCTATCAAGCTTTGTCATGCTTTTGATGTCTGTGGCGAGCGCTCGATGACGCGCGACGGCGATGTCGAACACACCATTGCCGAGGCTTACACGTTTAACACCAAGGTCTTGCAGAAGCGCAAGGTCCGTTACCCCCGGTAGTGCGAGCAGGTTAACTGGCAGCGGGCACACGCGGGTTAGCTCACCAATCAGCTCTTCATCCTTGAGGAATGGCACGAAAAGGCAGTCTGCACCAGCGGCAGCATAAGCTTCTGCGCGCTTAAGGGTTTCCGTGAGCGCAGCGCGTGGGTTATCTTTCAATACGAGGAAGCCGTCAGTGCGGGCGTTGAGGAACACAGGGTCACCGCTTGCATTCCTCAGAGCCTTGATGGCACGGATACGGTCTACCTGCATTTGGGTGTCGATAAGGCCTTTTGTGTCTCCCTTGAGCGAATCTTCAAAGTTGATACCCACGGCGCCTGCGGCCATCACACGGGTGACATTGGCACATACACCTTCAATATCTGCGGCATAGCCCGCCTCTATATCCACACTGATCATCGCATTGGTGTTTAATGCGATGCGTTCGGCCACCATCAAAAGGGTCTCAAACGGTATCTGTTCGCCGTCTGGATAGCCAAGCATGGCGGCAACCGCCCAGCTTGAGGTGCCAATCAGGTTAAACCTAGCTGCGGCGAACGCCTGAGCAGAGGGTACATCCCACGCGTTAGGCAGAAGCAAGAGGCCTTCGCCTTTGTGCAGGGTTTTCATGCGAGTATATGGTGTCTGGTCGCTCATGATTTCCTCACTTGTCTTTGTCTGTTTGTTTAGGTTGATTTCTGCTTAGCGGAAAGGAAGCCGTGCCACCCCGGCTTCAAGGTCCAGAAGCCAGCGTTTGGCCTCAAGCCCACCACCAAAACCGGTGAGCGAGCCATCTTTGCCCACCACCCGGTGGCAGGGCACGATGATGGAGATCGGGTTCATGCCGTTTGCTGTGCCAACGGCGCGTACCTTCTCGCGGCCGCCAAGTTTGATGGCCTGTGCTTCATAACTGGCGGTTTCACCGTAGGGCACGGTTAATAGGGCCTGCCATGCGGCGCGCTGGAAATCTGTTCCGTGCATTTCAAGCGGCAGGTCAAAGCTTTTGCGCTTACCGGTGAAATATTCACTGAGCTGTTTTTCCGCTTCATCAATAACAGCGTGTCCAGTTGCCACCGGAAGCGCGGCCACAGCCGCCTCTGTCTCGGGTTTTTCAAGGTCACATTCCCAGAGCACTGCACGAAGCGCCTGTGCGCCTGCGATCAGGTATAAGGGGCCGACAGGGCTTTGCGTCACCCGATAGCTGCTGCCATCTGGCAGCTCTTTAAAGATGCGGGTTTTCATTCATTTCCTCCTGCCACAAGGCTGCGCCAAAGGTGCATGGTGGCGTAAGCACGCCAGGGGCGTATGGCTTCAAGTGCTGCATGGAGTTCTTTCGCGGCTGACTTGCCGGTCAGCCCATAGGCTTTAACAAGGCCTAGGTCACCGTAGGGGTATGCATCTGGCTCCCCCATGCCGCGCATGGCAATATACCCTGCGGTCCATGGCCCGATGCCTTTAATGGCCGTCAGGCGGTCGAGCTTTTCCTCGAGCGTGGTGGTGCGCGGGAAGGTGAGATCGCCGCGCCCGTAACGTTGAGAGAACGCCCGCAATGTTGCCGCGCGGGTGCGGATAAAACCAAGCTTCTCGAGCGGTGCTGCGATAACTTCCTCGGGGGTGGGGAAGGGTAGCCAGCGTTCGCCCTCCACCATCACCGCTTTGTCGCCGGATGTATGCTCTACCAAGCGGTTTGTGAGGGTGGTGGCACCCACCACCGTGATTTGCTGGCCAATGATGGCGCGAATGGCAAGCTCAAACGGGTCCCATGCTCCCAGCACGCGCGCGCCGGGTTTCGCGTTTGTGATGGCCTTAAGGAGTGGGTTGTTTGCCAGGCGTGTTTCAATTCTGTCCGTGTCGGCATCAAGGTCAAACAGCGCGCGGCATTTGGCGATGATGTGCTGCAGGTGCGGCCACAGCGTCATGGGTACATGGAGGGTAAGCCAGTTGCCCCGTCCCTCACCGCACACCTCAATAACGCCGGATGCATCGTCAAAAGTTAACAGGCGGCGGTATCGTCCATGCTCAAAACGTTCCACGCCAGCCACCATGCGGCCAGCAAGATATTCACCGACCTGTGCCCAGTCGTATGGCGGGCGATAAGCAAGGCGGATATGCAGCCTGTTTTTGTCGCTTGCGCTGTGTTTGGGGCCATGTTTGTAGCGCCGCCTGAGCGCTGAGGGTGCCTCAAAGTAGGTTTTTTTCATCTCCACATTGAACTGCGCGATGGTGGGGAAGCCCGCAATGAAGGCAATTTGTGTCATCGACAGCGATGTTTCAGTGATCAGCTTCTTCGCCATCTGCACCCGTCGGGTTTTGACCAGTTGCATGGGTGATATGCCGAGGTGCTCTTCAAACAACCGCCTGAGATGCCGGGATGAAATGCCAAGGTCTTCAGCCAGTGCTTCCATGTTGCCGTTCTCCAGCGGGTCATGCTGGATCATGTCGATCGCTTTTATGACGATATCGCTCGCCACCTCACGAGGTACATAGCCAGGGGCCTGTTCCGGGAAGCAGCGCAGGCATGGGCGGTATCCTGCCGTTTCGGCCCGTGCGGCAGTGGCATAGAAGGTACAGTTTTTATAGTGCGCGGTAGGGGCTGGGCAGATGGGGCGGCAGTACACACCGGTTGTGCGCACGGCAATATAGAACTTGCCGTCGAAGCGGGCATCTCGGCTCTTGAGCGCGTTATAGCATATCTGGGTGTCTAACATCATGGCGGCATAATGTGGGGCAGTTGCCGTAGGGTCTACCTATATTCGGACATAACTATTGATTTGTTTTACAGCAGCCAAAGAGCCCTGCGGGCGTAACCTGGCAAGGCTCATGGGTATCGCAATTATAGAAGTCTTAAGTATCCGGGGTATACTCTCGCGCATAGTGGCGGGGTTCGGTACAGCGGAGGCGGCATCTATGAAATTGAAGCACATGCTTGTGGCGGCTTTTTTGCTGCTGTCTGTGCTGCCGCTCATCCTCGGTTTTTGGTTCATTACTAGCTATACCGGAAAGCAGTATGAGGCGCAGATTGAAGAAAAGCTCACTGCGCTATCCCTTATCGCAAAAAAGCGCGTACTCGCTGTTGTCGACCGGGTGCGGGACAATACGGCGTTAGTCTCGAGCCGCACACAGATGCGAACTAGCCTGAATGCATGGAACCTGACTAAAAACCCTGTTGAGCAAGCGCGCATATTGCGCATTTTGCAAGACGCAAACCGTGAGGTTGTGCACTTAAGCACTCTAAGTGTGTACGGCCCAGGTGGTGAGGTTGTCGTATCAACCGACGATGAGAACCATGTGTCTGAACTGATGGTTTTTCCAGAGCCTGGCACCACAGGTATCGCGCTTGCCAGCAGAAACGGCATATACGTGGAAAGCACCGCACCGCTTATGTTTGACGGCCAATTGGTGGGATATATGAGGGTCGAATTCGTTGCTGATTTCATTCTTGATCTTATCAATGACCGTAGCGGTTTGGGGGATACGGGCGAGTGGCTTTTTGCAGTTCGCACGGATGAGGGGGATGCCCTGTTCGCGGTGCCGCTTAAATATGATGCGGGTGCTGCATTCACTCGCCGGGTCAGTAAAGACAGGTTGGATGTCCCCATTACACAAGCGTTGCTTGGCCATGAGATTATCATGCGTCAAGCACCGGACTATTTGGAAGAGCCGGTGATGGCGGCAACACGATTTATCCCCGACCTTGGCTGGGGCCTTGTTGTCAAAATCAACGAATCGGAAGTAAGCGAGATCATCTACGAGGCAAATCGCTTCCTTGTCATACTTGGGGCTGGATTGGTGCTTCTGGCCATAGGCTGTGGCTTTGCGGTCGCGCATTTTATTTCGCGGCCGATGGAAGAGCTGCGCCTTATCAGCCGTAAAGTGGCAGGGGGCGATTTCGATGTTGAGCCTGTGCAAAAGGGGTGGCGCGAAGTTGAGGAACTGTCGACGGATTTTGGGAGGATGGCGGCGGCCCTGAAAGATCTCAACGATAACCTCAACGACAAAGTGAAACGCCGGACAGAGGCTCTGAATGAAGCCAATGAAGCCATGCAGGAGAAAAATGCTGAACTTGATGCTGCGTTGGTTGAAGCACAAGCGGCGAACAACGCGAAGTCAGACTTCCTTGCCAACATGAGCCATGAAATCCGCACACCAATGAATGGTATTATTGGAACAACTGGCCTGCTGCTTGATACACCGCTGACGCCAAAACAATATGCCTACACTGATACCACCATGAAGTCGGCCGAAGCTTTGCTCACGCTGATCAATGATATTCTGGATTTCTCAAAAATTGAGGCTGGTAAGCTTGAGCTTGAGGAAGTGCCGTTTGACCTTATTCAGATGATCGAAGATGTCGCAGACATGATCACGCCTAAATGCGCTGAAGGTCATGTGGAACTTTTGGTTCGTTTTGAGGAAGGCACCCCGCGTTTTGTTAACGGAGACCCAGGCAGGCTGAGACAAATTCTTTTAAACCTGTTGAGCAACGCCGCGAAATTTACATCGGAAGGTCATATCCTTTTGCGGATATGGTCTCAATCTTCCCAAGAAGGGCGGGTGGCCCTGCATTGCGAGGTTGAAGATACGGGTGTTGGTATACCGGAAAACAAGCGCGCTATTATCTTCAACAAGTTTGACCAGGCTGACACTTCAACCACGCGCCGGTACGGCGGTACGGGCTTGGGGCTCAGTATTTGCAGTGACCTTATTGCCATGATGGGTGGCGATATTACTGTGGACAGCGAAGTAGACAAAGGCTCGACCTTCCGCTTCCACGTGAATCTCGCGATCGCGGACGCGCCGATCGAAGGCGTGAAGCAAGACGCTGTTGCGCTTGAGGGTGTTCGCCTTCTTGTAGTGGACGATAGCGACGTGGCGCGCGAAATCGTCGGCGAACAGCTCAAGGGGCTTGGTTTGGATATAACCTTCGTCGCGGAAAGCCCCGAAGCGCTCAGGCTTTTGATTGCGGGCGCAGACGAAGGTCAGCCATTTGATATGCTTCTGACAGACTTCTGCATTCCTGACATGAACGGCGACATGCTGGTGAAGGAAATACGCAAAGACAATAGGCTGGACAGCCTGCAAATGGTTTTGATGACGTCGCTACCTAATAAGGGCGATGGCAGTAAAATGCGCAAGCTTGGGCTTCGCGGTTACCTGACCAAACCCATTTTCCCTAGTGAGATTGCAACCATGCTGTCGGCAGTGTGGAAGAGCCGTGACCGTGCGGGTGAAACGCCACTTTATACCCGGCATAGCTTCCGTGAGGTCAAGAAGGTTGATCGCAGTGATATTAGTTTCAAGGGCGCGCAAATATTGTTGGCAGAAGACAACCCTGTGAACCGTATGGTGGCGACCAACATTCTCAAGCGGTATGACTGCCTGATAACCCCTGCAGGCAATGGCGTGGAGGCGGTTGAGCAGGTTAGAAACCGGCGGTTTGACCTCATTTTGATGGATTGTCTGATGCCTGAAATGGATGGCTTTGAGGCAACAAAAGCCATAAGGGCGCTGGAGGAGGAAGGGAAGGTTGAGCCAACCCCTATTGTCGCGTTTACGGCAAATGCCATGGCGGGCGACAGACAACAGTGCCTGAACGCAGGCATGGATGACTATCTCAGTAAACCGGTGCAGCCCGACGAGGTAGAAAAGGCGTTGTTACGTTGGCTTGAGCCTGTGTGAGCATTTCCATCGCAGAGGGCAAGCCCGAGAGTGGCAAGCTCCTAAGTCTTTCAGGTTCTTCGCGCCACTCCCTAAGCTATTGAAATATAGTGGTCTTGACGTATAGTGGTCAGGTCCGCCACAAGGCGAACGCGAGGGATGTGAATGCTTGTCGTGATGCACCACAGTATAAAATCTTGTCAGGCGCGAGGCTCTCGCGCCGGATTTTGCCTGAATGGAAGATCCTATGCTTGCGGCTATTGAAGCTGGCGGCAGCAAATTTGTCTGTGCGGTAGGTGGCGGCTTTGACGACATCTGGGCGCAGAAAACCATCCCCACCGGAACGCCAGATGAAACGCTTGCAGCATGCGCCAAGTTTTTCAAAGATGCTCAGGTACGGTTCGGGGTGATTACCTCACTGGGTATTGCAAGCTTCGGCCCCATTGACCTTGCCCGAAGTGCAACCTATGGCACGCTGCTATCAACGCCAAAGTCAGGATGGGCAGGCACCAATTTCGCTCATTTTTTTGGTCATCAGGTTGGTGTACGGGTCGTGATTGACACAGACGTCAATGCAGCCGTACTTGCCGAAGTGCACGCAGGTGCCGCACGCGGTTGCGGTAATGCGGTTTATGTAACTGTTGGCACAGGCATTGGCGCGGGGGTGATGGTGGATGGCGCGCTGGTGCATGGTGTACTCCACCCCGAAGTTGGCCATATGCCAGTCCCGCGCGCGCAAGGCGACGAAAAGTTTGAAAGCCAATGCCCCTATCATAGCGATTGTTTTGAAGGCCTGGCATCAGGCCCTGCCATAGCGGTGCGTGCTGCCATGCCAGCATCGATTTTGCCTGCTGACCATATGGCCTGGGATACGGAGGCGTATTATCTGGCGCAGCTTTGCCGCAGCATCACTTTTGCTTACGCGCCTGAACGTATCATTCTGGGTGGCGGTGTGATGAACCAGAAAAGGCTGCTCGCGCGTGTTCAGCGGCGTACGGAAAAGCTGATTGCCGGGTATGTACCAACGGCGGCCCGCACGGGCGGTATGGAGCGTTATATCGTGGCACCAGGCCTCGGCAAAATATCGGGGCTGGTTGGGGCGTTTATGTTGGCACGCGGCGCGGCGCAGCGTTGATGCCCAGTGTTGACGCAAAGCTTATCTGGGGTATTTCTCGTCCATGTAGGCGAGGGCCTGAACGATGATTTCCTCCAGCACAACCATATCCACCGACGATAGCCTGCCGATATAAAGGCAGGATTTCCCGAGCTTGTGCTTGCCAAGGCGATTGAGTAGCCCTTCGACTTTGCTGAAACCCGGGATAATATAAAGTACCAGCGATGATTTTCGCGGCGAAAAGCCAATACGGCACATGTCGCCTTTACGGCCACTGTCATACTTATAATGATAGCTGCCAAATCCGATGATGGACGGCCCCCACATGCGGGGTTCATGCCCGCTGAGCCGTTGCATCATTTCGAGGACGACTTTGGAGTCCTCTCTCCGTCCTTGGTGGTCAACAGCCTCGATAAAGGCGCTGGCGTCTGCCTTCGTCGGTTTTGTTTTCATATCCGCCAAGGTTAAATCTCCCCTCGCTAAGCTCTGACCGCACGAATATTACCACACACTGTTGCAAAAAGCCGGTCAATGCCGTTTGCTGGCACCCAGAGCCAAAAAAGCAGAGGCATAGATGGGCGAACGTGTTGTTGTAATCAGAAATCCGGCCGCCGGAAACGGTCGCAGCCCCTTCATAGGGGTTGTGGCTGAACGTTTGCGCCGTGGCGGGCAGGATGTGACGATTGCAGACACTAATGCCCCCGGCCACGCAACCGAGATTGCGGAGAAGCTAGCCCGCACGGGTGAGGCGCAGGTGATTATTGCAGCAGGCGGTGACGGCACGATCCGCGATGTGGCGGAGGGCGCTTTTGGCCACGATGTGGCCCTGGGCATTATCCCTGCTGGCACGGCCAATGTTTTGGCGCGGGAACTGGGTTATATGCCCCACGGACGTATTGGTGCCCGGCATGTGTCTGATGTGTTGCTGTCCCGCTCCCTCAAAGACCTTTACCCTTTTGATGTTTATTTTGACGGGCGTAGCCGCATGGGGATTTGTTGGCTTGGCGCAGGGTTTGATGCGCGCGTGCTTGAGCATGTTTCCCCCACATTGAAGGCCAAAATAGGTCGGGCGTCTTTTGTGCCCGCGACGATTAAAGCGCTGTGGCATGAGAAGAAAGCGGCGCCGATTGAATGGCTGACGTCTGACGGTGGCAAAGGCAGTTGTTACTGGTTTATTGCCGCGAATATCCGGCGTTATGCCGGACCTTTTGTGCTTACCCGCCAGACAGAGGTGTCAGAGCCGGGGCTTGCGTGCTTGATGCTTGAGCGCCAGGGGCCTTGGGCGAGAATGGTTGAGCAGGTGAGCCTTGCGCTTGGCCGCCTCGATAAAAAGGTCGCGGCGCGCGCGCTGGGTAACGGCAACATTGAAGTGGCGGACGAGACTATCCCGCTGCAACTGGATGGTGATTTTCTTGGGTATGGCGGTGCGGTGATTACGCCGCGCCTCGTGCCCATTGCTTTCAGGGCGCATATCTAACGGGCGTTGGGTAGGGCGGCACCAAAGTACCGCCCCGAAGTGTTATCTTGGGAGTTATGGAAACTCGACTGTAAGCCAGCCGTCGGGTGTTCCCTTGAGGTTAACCGAACTCCCGTCCGCATTGATCATGGACCTGATGCGCTGCCGGGTGAGGTTTAGCGCCTCGCTCTGGCCTATCCGGACGGGGTCATCAAACTGTATTTTGATCCGCCATACCGGCCCACCGTCAGTTTTCTCAAGCCCTAGAATCGTGCCCGCGTAGAGAGCGCCGCGATACCGGCCCTTGATGCGGTCACCCACATGGAACTTGAGCCTTGATGCCATCTGGTTGTCTCGCTGTGCGGCTCGGGCCGGAACATCGTTTTCGGCCAAGCCCATGGAGGGGGTGGCAGCATATGTGTTCCAGTCCCGAAAGCCGTCTTCTTTGGCAATGGCTTCGAGGCTATGGGCGTGTGTAAGGGAAATATCCAGCTCAGCTAGATAGGATCGGAGCCGTTTCGCACGGCCCTTTGCAAATTTGAGTATATCACTCATGGTTCGCCTTTCCGCGAACGGCAGTCTTTCAAGCGGGGCCTGCGTTGCCGCCCGGTGCCGTTCATAACGGTTCGGACGAACGATGCCCGCACGCCGTGGCGTTGGGCATTTCAGTTGAAGCCTTCACCAAACACTTTCGTGCGCAGGCGGCAGGTGGCCCCAAACCTTGGCGGCTTTTCTCATGGCCTGCGGTGCGGGTCAAGTTTTCTGTACCCCTTCGCAAGTGCTGCTTGGCGACACCAAAGGGCGGTGCTAGGGTCTGGAAAAATTTCAGGGGAGGAAGTTTTGGCATCATACAACTGGGCGTCGCTGCGCAACCTGGGCCCAGGCCTTTTGTTTGCAGGTATGGCGATCGGCACCTCGCATCTGGTGCAGTCGACGCGTGCAGGAGCGGTGTTTGGTCTTGGTCTGGCAGCAGTGATTTTGCTGGCCAACCTGGCAAAATATCCAGCCTTTCGGTTTGGTGCACAATATGCCGCCGCGACAGGTGAAACACTGATCAGCGGCTACCGCCGCATTGGGCTTGCGCCGGTGCTTTTCCTTCTCGCTGTGTTTATTTTTGCGCACGGGTTCGCGGTTTCCGCTATTTCGCTTGTAACAGCAGGCATGCTTAAAACTGTGCTCGGGCTGGAGCTTGGTTTGATGCCAACCATCGCAATGGTGATGGTTGTGGTGGCGCTGTTTCTGGGTTTCGGGCGTTATCATCTGCTTGAAAAGGTTAACCGCTTTTTCATGGCTGTCCTGACCATCAGTACCTTGATCGCCACCATTCTTGTGCTTCCGTCGGTTGAATGGAGCCTTTACCCGGCCAGCGCGCCACCACTTGATCTCGCGGCGTTCCTGTTCATCGTGGCACTTGCAGGCTGGATGCCAAGCCCGATTGAGGCATCTGTCTTTTCATCACTGTGGACACTCGCGCGCAGGGATGATGCGGCGCAGCACGGGAACACGAGCGAGACCGGTATGAGTGCCGTCGTGTCGGATTTTAATATCGGCTATGTATGGACCACACTCCTGGCGCTTTGTTTCATGATTCTGGGGGCCGGTGTTATGCACACCGGCGGCGTGACGCCGGAGGACAGCGCGCCGGGTTTTGCGGCTCAGCTTGTGGCGCTTTATGCCAATGCGCTCGGTGACTGGGCTGGGCCGATTGTAGGCCTTGCTGCCTTGTCTGTGATGTTCACAACAGCGATCACGGTGACGGATGGCCTGACCCGCGCGCTGGTGGTTACCTTGGGCGTATTGAAGGGTGGTTTGGGCAGCAAAACGGCGTCAGGCGAAGGCCCGCGTTACCGTATCGCGCTTGTGGGTATATTGGTTGCAGCCCTGCTGCTCCTTGTGTTTTTCATGCAAGGCTTCCGTACGTTTATTGATTTTGTAACCTCTCTGGCGTTCCTGACAGCGCCAGTGTTTGCGTACCTCAACCATAGGGCTATGGGGCTTGATGTGGTGGGTGAAGCCCACCGGCCGACTGTAAGAATGCGCCTTTGGAGCATCACCTCCATCGCCGCACTCGGGACGTTCGCTGTGGTATATCTGTGGCTACTTATGGGGCGCGGGTGAGGCGGAGTTTGCGGAAGCTAGTCTACGGCGCGCACAAGCTGGCGATCAAAGTAGCGGAGCAACATCTCAAGCTCGCGCCCACGCTTTAATATTTGCCCGTCTATGCCCATAATGCGCCAGGCGCCCTGCTGGTTGGCGAGGGCGGGCTCCTTGATAATGCGGTAAAGCGGCATCTCGCTTGTGCGGCGAAAAATTGAGAAGATCGCCTGTTCTTTCATGTGGTCGATAGCATAATCCCGCCATTCACCGGCTGAAACCATGCGGCCATAAACGTTCAGGATTTTCATAAGCTCGGGGCGGAAGAAATATACAGTGCTTGGCGGGTGTCCGCTCCGTGAGCGTGACACCGTTCCCCCGACCATTGGCATATATGATGCGTCTTCCATGCACTCCTCAATTTCGGTATTGTGCTGAATTTTGTCTCATATGGCAAGATATGCGCTTTATCTCAGGCATAGAGCGGTTCACCGTGGGGGGCTTGATAAAGATTGACGAGTGATTACATGAGTGAGACTATAACGAGCCGATATAATAAGAAACGGTATATATAAAAAATAACAGCGAGGACTTTCCGATGAAAAAGCTTACTACACTCCGTCGTAGTGTAACTGCGCTTGCTATGGCTGGCGCTGTTTGCGCGTCCATGACGGCGATGACAGCGCCAGTGGCTGCACATAGCGATGACCAGACCAGCGAAGTGCGCGAACTGGCGACATTCACCAAAATTCGTATCAAAGGCGGGCTTGAGCTTGACCTTGTTGCAGGCAAAGACCAGCGCGTTGAGGTTTCCGCAGGCCGCGGGCATCTGGCCGAGGTAGAGACATATGTGCGCGGCGATACCCTCGTGATCGACATGGATCATGATGACGACGACGGTATCCACATTAACAGCGACGACGTGCATGTGACCATTTCGATGGCGATGCTTGAGGAACTGGAAGTTCTGGGCGCGGTGGATGCCGAAATGAGCGGTATCGACAGCAAAAATCTGCGTATCGACATCAAAGGCGCGGGCGATGTGGAGATTGAAGGCACGTGCGGCTCGCTGGAGCTTGAGATCAAGGGCGCGGGTGACGTGGACGCAGAAGAGCTGAAATGTGCCGACGTGCAAGTAAGCGTCAAGGGGGTTGGCGAGGCCCGTGTGTATGCCAGTGAAAGCGTTGATGCAGACGTAAGCGGCATTGGCTCCATCACCGTGTATGGCGAGCCTGGCAAAGTACGCCAAAGCGACGGCTTCCTGGGCAGTATCCGCATAAAATAATCACGAGACGGAGGACAAAGTGATGAAAAAACTACAAACGACAGCGATTGTGGCGGCACTTCTGTGCGGCACGAGTTTTGGTGCGCAAGCCCGCGATACGGCGGAGCAGATACGCGACGTACCATCTTTTAAGGAAGTGCGCCTGAACGGCTCGATGGATGTTGAGATTACCGTGGGTGGTTCTCAGTCGGTGAAAGTGATCGCGGACGACAAGATCATCGACAATATCGAGACCGAAGTGCGCGGTGATGAACTACGTATCGGGCTGGAGAGTGGTCATTATAGCCATATCAAGGTGATGCGGGTTGTGATTACCATGCCTGAAATCACCGGTGCTGATATTCATGGTTCCGGCGACATGACGGTGAAAGGTGCGAAGGCGGACCGCTTCGAGCTTGAGCTTAAGGGCTCTGGCGACGCGATGTTCAGCGGCGCAAAGTTTGGCGACCTGGATATCGAGTTGCAAGGCTCTGGCGACATTGAAATCGATGGGACCTGTATGTCAATCGACATTGAGCTTCAAGGCTCTGGCGACGTAGATGCAGGCGATATGGAATGTGAAAACGCGAAAGTATCGCTTCGTGGTTCCGGCGATGTGGAAGTGTTCGCAAGCATAAGCGCAGACATTGGTGTGCACGGCTCTGGCGACGTTGTTGTGCGCGGTGAGCCAGACAAGCTGAACTCCCGCGTGCGCGGGTCGGGCGATATTACCATCCGCTAGAACCGACATCAGTTTTAAGAAACAAAAACCCCGGTCATTGTGTCGGGGTTTTCTTTTATATTGTGTTGGCTATGGGGGCGTTTTTCGCTATCAAGGTTGGTGACTTCATACAGGAGCTTTGATGTCCCGGTAACTCTGGTGCCCACCTTGGACGCCACCTGCAAATAGATTGAGGAACACCAGCGACCAGCAAGGTTGCGCGGGCCCTTCTGTTTGCCATTTCACAAAACATAGTTACCGATAAATGCACTTCTTCTTAAAAGGAAGTGCTTCAGGACAAAACAATGATTATCAGACCATATGAAGACAAAGACGTTGAAACCGTTCTCGGCGTCTGGCTGAACGCCAGCAAAATTGCTCACCCTTTTCTGAAAAAGGACTTCATTGAGAACGAGACAATCAACATGCGCACCCTCTATCTGCCCAATGCTGAGACATGGGTTGCGGAGGCAGACGGCGTTGTTGTTGGTTTTCTGTCCTTGATTGGCAATGAAGTTGGTGGGCTTTTTGTGGACCCGAAATATCATGGGCTCAGGTTTGGCAAAACACTGATGGACAAGGCTGTGGCCCTTCGTGGCACGCTTGAGCTGGACGTGTTTGAGAAAAATCCGATCGGGCGCCGGTTTTATGCCCGGTATGGATTTCTGGAAGACCATGAATATGACCATGAAGCCACAAGTGAGCGGGTTATACGTCTGACGTATGCACCGGGCGACCTAGCTACATCGGCTGGCTAGAAGCCAGTGCCGAGGCAAACAAGGAAGGGGCGCTACTGGCGCCTCTTTATTCTTCTTAAACTCAGAAAAAATACCCTGCCCCAACATGGTCACAATTGAGCCGCGCGGCAGCCTCAATAGAGCGCGACATTCTAGGTGTTGGCCTCGTCTGGCCCGGCTGTTTGCGGAGCTCTGAACCCCTAGCCCCCTCATCTTCGCATTTATAGACAGTCGGGCCAGTTTCATTTCCGGGCCACAGCAGAGGAACTCCACCCTCTCGCTTCACCTGAATTTGACAACTTTTCCTCAATTCATCCTCGACAAATGATGCTCAAGCACAGACCCTGTGCCGACGTTCCGAGATGGGATTTGATACAGGAGAGCAATCATGCGACAGCTTTTTGAGCTATGTGGCGAAGACAGAGATATGCGCTTCAGCCCCTATTGCTGGCGAGCGCGGCTCGCCCTTTTGCATAAAGGGCTGGAATATGAAGGGATGCCCATCAGGTTCCTCGAGAAGCAACCGATCGAGAGTGCTGATGCCAAAACTGTACCCGTGTTGAACGACGGTGGCACTTGGGTAAAGGATAGCTTCGGCATTGCTGTGTATCTGGAAGAAACATACCCGGATAACCCGCTTTTTGGTGGTGAGATTGCCAAGGCACAGGCGGAGGTGCTGAACGTTTGGCTCAACAAGTCGGTGCTGCTGGGTATTTTCCCGATGATCGTGGCTGACATTCACAAGAAACTGGATGCTAAAAACGCCGCTTATTTCCGTGAAACGCGTGAAAAGTTCCTCGGCTGTACGCTTGAGGAAGCCCAGGCTGAGCGAGCCGTTATGCTGCCCGGGTTTCGTAAAGCGCTATCGCCACTTCGTGCGGGACTACGTAGCACGCTGTTTTTGAGCGGGGAGCAACCCGCATGGCTGGACTATGCGTTGATGGGCACGTTTATGTGGGCCAATATGGTAAGTGATATTGAACTCTTGGAAGCGGATGACGACCTAAACGCATGGCAGGAACGTATGCTTGACCTGTTTGATGGTCATTGCAGGTCTGAGCTTGAAGCTGTCTAGAAAGGCCCAAGGGGCCAGTGACCGTATAGAGATTGTAGCACCAAAGGGCTTGCAAGCCTGAGGTTAGCTTATTATCAAACGAGGCAGTCTAGGGTTATCGAGAACGCTGGACCGCCGAAAATGAAGACAAGAAGATCGCGGCGCGATCGGGGGACAGTTTGATGGACATTCTTCTGGAGGCAAAAGGGCTCACCAAGCGCTTTGGTTCCTTCACCGCGGTGGATGGTATTTCGCTTTCCGTTCGCAAGGGCGAAGTGCTGGGGTTTTTGGGCCCTAACGGAGCTGGTAAATCCACCACCATGAAGATGCTGACCGGCTTTCTGGCGCCGTCTAGCGGCAGCGCGGTTGTTTGCGGTGAGACGGTAACCACCGGCAACGTCAAGGCGCGCGCGCGTATTGGTTACCTGCCTGAAGGTGCGCCGCTTTATGGTGAGATGACAACGCGCGCTTTTCTGAAGTTTGTGGCTGAGTCGCACACAATCTCGAAAGCGGAGATCGTGGATGTTGTAGAAAGCGCCGCCAGCGCTGTGCATTTGCATAGCGTGATGGAGCAGCGTATCGAGACGCTGTCGAAAGGCTTTAAGCGCCGTGTGGGCTTGGCTGCGGCAATTATGCATGCGCCGGACGTGCTCGTGCTGGATGAGCCCACTGACGGGCTTGATCCCAATCAGAAATATGAGGTTCGGCGGTTGATTGAAGCCATGTCGGTAGACAGGGCGATTATTATCTCGACCCATATTCTCGAGGAAGTTGACGCATTGTGTCACCGTGCGGTGATAATCAACAAAGGGCATATTGTGGCTGATGGTACACCATCCGAGCTGCGGGCTCGGTCCAAATATCGCAACGCGGTGACAATGCTTGTGCCAAACACTGAGGCCGAGCGTGCCGCCTCGGCGCTTAAACGTGTCGGCAACGTGGCGCGCATTGAGGCTGTGAGCGAAGGCGACAAGATGCGTTTGACCATACTGACAAAGGGCAACGCTGACATCGCCGATTCGGTTGGTGATATTGCTGCGGTCAGCAACTGGCAGATAAGCCAGTTCTCGGTTGACCCGGGCAGACTTGATGATGTGTTCCGGCAGGTGACGGAAGGCGACGGTTATACCGGCGGGCGAGGAATATAAGATGGGCGCGACACTCACCATATTCAGGCGCGAATTTGCCAGTTATTTTGCGACACCTGTGGCCTATGTTTTTCTGGTCATTTACCTTGTCATGCAGGGCATGTTCACCTTTTACATTGGTCAGTTCTATGTTCGCGAGCAGGCTGACCTTGTCTCCTTTTTCAGTTATCAGCCCTGGCTCTACCTATTCCTGATGCCAGCGGTTGCCATGCGGCTTTGGGCGGAAGAACGCAAGACGGGAACGTTGGAACTGCTGCTTACGCTGCCTGTACCGCTTGGGGCCGTGGTGGCGGGGAAATACCTTGCGGCTGTTGCGTTCGCTGCTGTGGCGCTTTTGCTGACCGCACCGATCTGGATCACTGTCAACTGGTTGGGCACGCCCGATAATGGCGTGATAGCGACGGGCTACATCGGCTCGCTTCTGATGGCATCGGCCTATCTGGCAATTGGTAGTGCGCTTTCTGCGACAACCAAAAATCAGGTAGTGGCGTTCATTCTGGCGGTAACAGTCTGTTTCCTTTTCCTCGTGTCTGGCCTTCCCATGGTGCTGGATGTATTTGGTGGCTGGGCGCCGGACCCGCTGGTGGAAGCGGTCGCGAACCTGTCGTTCCTTACCCATTTCAATAACCTGCAAAAAGGTATGGTGGCGCTCTCCGACATTGTTTATTTCCTTGCAGTGATTGTGCTTTGGCTCTGGATCAACCGCATCGTGATTGAAAGCAAAAGGGAGGCGGGATAATGGCTGACGCAAATCCAAAAGACGCCGCTCGCAACAATGCGACCCCTGCGTTTATTAGCAGGCCATCGGTACAAATGGCGCTGGCGGCGCTGCTTTTCCTTTCGCTCACAGTGCTTGCGGATCGTTACCTGCGAGCGCATACGCTCGACCTGACGGAAGACAATCTCTACACGCTTTCCGCTGGTACTAAGGAAGTGCTGCGCGATATCGATGAGCCGGTAACGCTGACCTATTATTTCTCCCGTTCCCTCGCGGCGCCATATCCGCAGATACTCAGCTACGGCAAACGGGTGGAGGATATGTTGCGTGCCTTCGCGGCGGAAAACCCGCGTAATATCCATTTGTCTGTCGTCGACCCAGAACCGTTTTCTGTGGCGGAGGATGACGCTGTCGCGGCGGGGCTGAGAGGCTTGCCGCTGATGGACCGGTCAACGCTCTATCTTGGGCTCACGGCGACCAACTCGCTCGACGGTGAAGCCAGCATTGGATATTTCTCGGAGGAGCGTGAAAAATTCCTCGAGTATGACCTCATCAAGATGCTCACCAGCCTGGACGCTGACCCGCGCCCTCGCCTTGCGCTTCTCACCCAACTACCGATGCAGTTTGGCCCCGGTGGGCCGCAGGCGATGATGCAGGGCCGCAGCCAGCCTTATGTGGTGTATGAGCAGCTGCAGGAATTTTTCTTCGTTGAGGACCTCGCTGCTGACTTTGCTGAAATCCCGGCTGAGACAGAGCTTCTTATGCTGGTGCATCCACCTGCGCTGAATGAAGACCAGCTTTTTGCTATCGACCAGTTTGTGCTCAAGGGCGGTAGGGCGCTCGTTTTCCTTGACCCACACGCCGAGGCAATGGACCCGCGCGCGACGATGCCGAATGCGTCAACTCTGGGCCCGCTCCTCGGTGCATGGGGTGTGAATATGCCAGAGAGCAAAGTGGTGGGCGACGCGGCGCTGGCGCAGCGCGTGCAGATGGGCGGCAACGGCCCCGATTCAGTAAAAGATTATATCTTCTGGCTTTCCATCAGCGGCGATTTTCTCAGTGATGAAGATATCGTCACCGGCTCGATCGATAACCTCAACCTCGCCAGCGCTGGTGTGCTTGAACCAGTGGAAGGGGCAACCACCACCTTCCAGCCGCTGGTGACCACCAGTTCAGTTGCGATGCTGTATGACGCAGACCGTGCCGTTGGTGTGCCGGACCCGGATGCCTTGCTGCGTGAGCTTGAACCGTCAGGCCAGGCTTATACGCTGGCAGCGCGCATAAGCGGTATGGCCTCAAGTGCCTTCCTCGAGCGCGCGGCGGCAGAAGGGGCGCCAAACGCCAATCCGGCTGTGGGCGCAGGTGACATCAATGTTGTGGTCGCAAGTGACAGCGACCTGTTTGATGATCGTTTCTGGGTGCAGTTGCAGGAACTTCTTGGTCAGCGCATTGTTGTGCCGCTGGCGGGCAACGGTAGCTTTGTCCTCAATCTGGCGGACCATATCTCAGGCTCTGAGGCGCTGCTCGCGCTACGTGGACGCGGTATATCCAAGCGACCTTTTGAAGTGGTGGACCGGCTGCGGCGTGAAGCTGAGGCCAAGTATCTGGCAGAAGAGCAGCGGCTTGAGGACCAGCTTGCTGGTATGGAAGACCGCCTCGCGCAATTGGAGGCACAAAACCCTGATGGTAATCAGGTTGTGTCTCCTGAAGCTGAGGCCGAGAAAGCGCGTTTCCGCGATCAACTTCTGGAAACCAGAAAGGCGCTGAGGGAAGTGAACCGCAGCCTGCGTTCCGACATCGAAGCGCTTGGCAGTTGGCTGGCTGTGATCAATATCGTCGCTGTGCCACTTCTTGTTATCTTATTCGCGCTTGTCCGTGTATATCTGCGCCGTCGAGCGCTGGCGGAAAGCCGGAATTAAGACGCCACTTGGCGTCAGGGTTAGAGAAAGAGTGAGTAGTTAGAGGCATGTCTGAGAGGCTGACCAACATACTGGGCTATTTGACGTTGATCGCGATCCTCGCGGCAATCTGGGTGATGTTTGGAGAAGACCCAAGCCGCGAACAGGGTGGCCGGGGTGAAGCAACATTCTCAGGGCTTGAGACCGCTATCAATGACGCGGCCGCCGTGCGTATCACCTCAGGCGATATGTCGACCTTCCTTAACAAGGTGGACGGCAAATGGTTCGTTATCCAGCGTGACGGGTATGCAGCCGACACCGAGATGGTGCGGGACTTCCTGCGCGGTATAGCGCTTTCCGAGCGGCGGCAACCGAAGACGGATAACAAAGACCGCTTTCATCACCTCGGGCTTGCGGAAACTGCGCTGGATATCAAAGTGCTGGACGGGGACGACAGGCCGCTTGCCGCCTTCCTGATGGGAGAGCGCAAGGACAGCGCCAACGGTCGTTCGCTCACCTATATTTTTCAGGAAAGTGATACGCGCAGCTGGCTCGTGACCGGCCTCGCGGATGCGTCGGCAGACCCGGCGTGGTGGCTTGACCATAGCCTGTTCACTATTACAGAAAGCCGATTTGCTGAGATCACTTATGCCGACATCACCATTGAGCGCGCGCTGGGTGCGCAGAAGTATACGATTAAAGACCTGCAAGATGGTGAGAAGGCCCAGGCCGACTGGCAGCTCCGTGACCCTGCTCGGCTGCTTTCTGAACTGACCTTTGACGATGTGCGCAAGGTCGCTAATCCGCTCGCCGAGCCACTACAGAGGGTAACAGCCAAAACCTATGACGGCCTTACTCTCACACTCACCCTGTTTGAGATGGAAGGCGGCACCTGGGCACAGGTGGCTGCGTCATACACCCCCGATGAGGGCGAAGGCGGTATGTTGCCGGACGCGCCTGCAGACGGTGAAGGCGAAGCAACCGACATTGCCGAGAGTACATACGGCTGGTTGTTTCTCCTGAGCGACTATGACGCCGGTGTGCTGAAACGCACGCGCAAGGACTTCCTTATGGAAAAAACCGCAGAATAACACCGGCCCCTTGACGGTGCTTTGAACCTTCCTAAATGAGGAACAATAATTTTCAAGCCAGATGCCCGGCACAAGATCGGGAAAATGGCCTATCACCACCTATAACAAATGAACTGAGGGTAATAATGTCTGACGTAAAAACAGAAAAAATGGGCTTTGAAGCGGAGGTTTCCCGCCTGCTCCACATGATGGTGCATTCGGTATATTCCGAGCGCGAGATTTTCTTGCGGGAGCTGATTTCAAACGCGTCTGATGCCTGTGACAAGCTGCGCTATGAGGCGCAAACCAACCCAGAGCGGATGTCCGGTACAGAGTTCGGTATTGCCATCACTGTGGATGCAAAAGCCAAAACCATCACGGTGGCAGACAATGGCGTGGGCATGAACCGGGAAGACCTCATCGCCAACCTTGGCACTATCGCACGCTCCGGCACCGCCAACTTTGTTGACAAGCTTACGGGCGACAGCAAAAAAGACGTGCAGCTTATTGGTCAGTTTGGTGTGGGTTTCTATTCCGTCTTCATGGTGGCAGACAAGGTTGAAGTCACCACTAAAAGGGCGGGTGATAGTGAGGCATGGTTGTGGTCAAGCGACGGGCTTGGCGCCTATGAGATCGCTCCCGCCACCAAAGCAAACGCGGGCACCGAGATTGTGATGCACGTCAAGGAAGACGCGGCAGAATTTCTTGAGCAATACCGCCTGACTAATATCGTCAAAACCTATTCAGACCATATCGCTGTGCCAATCACGCTCGCTATCAAGGGTGGCGAGGACAAAGAGGCTGAGGAAGCCAAGGTCGTCAATGAGGGCTCCGCCATCTGGACCCGTGCAAAATCGGATATCTCTGAAGAGCAGTATACCGAATTTTATCGTCATGCGGGCCACGCCTTTGATGAGCCTATTCATACCCTGCACTATAAAGCCGAGGGCATGCAGGAATATACTGTACTTCTGTTTGTGCCAACCAAACAGCCGATGGACCTGTTTGACCCGGCGCGCAAAAACCGCGTGAAGCTCTATGTGAAACGTGTGTTTATCACCGACGACAGTGAAGACCTGCTGCCTGGTTGGCTCAGGTTCATGCGCGGCGTGGTGGATAGCCAGGATTTGCCGCTCAACGTCAGCCGCGAGATGCTGCAAAACAACCCAACCCTCAGCCGCATGTCAAAAGCCATTACCAAAAAGGTGCTGTCTGAATTTGAAAAGATGGCCGAGAAGGACACTGAGAAGTTCCTCACCATCTGGGGTGAGTTTGGTGCGGTGATCAAGGAAGGCCTCTATGAGGATTTTGAGCGCCGTGATGCGATCCTCAAGCTGACACGTTTCAAGTCAACGGGTGCTGAGGGCTGGACCACGCTGGCGGACTATGTCTCTCGCATGAAAGACAAACAAACCGCCATCTATTATGTCACCGGTCCGGACGAAGCGGCGGTGAAACGCAGCCCGCAGCTTGAAGGCTTCAAGGCCAAAGGCATTGAGGTTCTGCTGCTTTCTGACGCTGTGGATGATTTCTGGCTGCAGATGGTGACAGACTACGAGGGCAAGCCGTTCAAGTCCATCACGCGCGGCGCAAGCGAGCTGAAGGATATCGCAGGCGATGAGAAGGCGGACGAGAAAAAAGACGCTGCCAACGAAGGCCAGATGACCACGCTTGCCACGCTGATGAAAGAAGTGCTGGGCGACAAGATCAAGGAAGTACGTGCTTCTGACCGCTTGACGGAAACGGCGGCGTGTCTGGTTGCTGACGATAGCGGCATGGACATGCATATGGAGCGTATCCTCAAGGCCCACAAGCAACTGGATGCTGTCTCCGCCAAAGTTCTGGAAGTGAACCCGACCCACCCGATGATCCGCAAGTTGGCGGACCGCGCGGCCGAAAAGGGTGCGATTGATACGCTGTCTGACGCGGTGTGGCTGGTGCTTGACCAAGCCAAAATCCTCGAAGGTGACCCGCTTGATGATACCGCCGCTTTCGCCCGCCGTATGTCGAGCGTGCTGGAGAAGGGTTTGGCATAATAAAGCCTAGTATCTGAAACGCAGAAAGGCCCCGGATGCCGTCCGGGGCCTTTCCATTTGTCTCAGGGTATCATGCGGCTTTGCTGTGCCACATGGGGCGTGTCTCTCAACTCATTACAAGGAGGCGGAGGCCTCGACCCTCAAGCAAAATGCCTGCTATTTTTTGCCGCCTTTTGGTGCAGGGGCAGGTTTTGCGTTGCCTGATGCGCCAGCTTTTTTAGGGGCAATAGTAGAAGCAGTTTTAGACATCTTACCAGTTGATGACATTTCATCTTGTCTCCAAAAAAACCTCAATGATTTGAGGCATGACAAGATGTGGTATGAGCCAAACGCCGTTCAAGCCACATTAGATTATTTCATCTGATTTTCTGGTGATTTTTTGGCGCTCAGGCCTTTACACCTTGGGTGGTGGCACCTTCTTGATTTTGATGCCCGTGACCTGATTGCGCTTGCGTGCGGTAATCTCGAACTGGAAGCCGTGGAAGCGATATTTTTTACCGACGATCGGGATGGTTTCCGCTTCATGGATAACAAGGCCTGCGATAGTGGTGGCTTCATCATCCGGCAGGTGCCAGTCCATCATCCGGTTGAGGTCTCGAAGGGATACTGTGCCTTCAACCTGCACGCTGCCGTCAGGTAGCGAACGAACGCCGGGTACTTCAAAGTCATGCTCGTCAGCAATATCGCCAACGATTTCTTCTAGAATGTCCTCAAGCGTCACAAGGCCCTGAATGGCACCGTATTCATCCACTACAAGTGCTACATGTGACTTACGCTCCAGAAACGCATTGAGCTGCTCCTTGAGCGTGGTGGTCTCCGGCACAAACCAGGGTTTTACCATGATGCGGCGCACGTTGAAGCGGTGCATCTGCCCGCCCGCACGGCGAATAGCGCGCAGCACGTCTTTGGCGTGCAGGATGCCAACAATGTTTTCCGGGTCGCCGTCATACACCGGCAAGCGAGTGTAGGGGCTGCGCACCACCTGCGTGATGATCACGTTGGGGTCGAGCTTGATATCAATGGCGTGCATGGCCGAGCGATGCACCATCACATCTTCAATGGTGATCTCATCCAGATCAAGGATCGAACCCAGCATGTGGGTATCTTCCTTGACGAGGCCGCCCTCCTTGCGGTGCAGGTCAATAGTGCCGCGAATTTCTTCATGGGCTGTGAGCGCACTTTCGATATTGGAAATATCAACGCCAATAATGCGCAAGGTTAACCGCACGATTGAGCGGACGACCGAAACAACAGGCGCAAACAGGGCCACAATGATCTGGATGAAAAACGCCACCTTCAGTGCCATCTTGTCTGGATTCGCGATGGCGTAGGACTTGGGCAGGACTTCCGCAAAAATCAACACGAGGGCTGTCATTACAAGTGTTGCGTATACAACGCCCTGTTCACCCACAAGCCGCATCAGCAGGCTAGTCGCGAGCGCGGAGGCAAGGATGTTAACAAGGTTGTTGCCGAGGAGGATGGCACCAATGAGGCGTTCCGGGTCTTCGATCAGCGTGGCGACACGTTGGGCACCCTTATTGCCGTCCTTGGCCATATGGTGAATGCGCGCACGGCTCGCTGCCGTCAGCGCGGTTTCAGAACCGGAGAAAAAGCCCGAAAGCCCCAAAAGCACAAAGATGATGCCGGTGGTGATCCAGAATTCTGTATCAAAAAGGGTGGCGGTATCGCCTGCCACATCCATGGTAGTTTGCTCCAGTTAAGGCGAGCCAGCTATCTGGCCTCTTGCCCTTGTAACAGGCCTCAGGCACGAAGGGAATCTTCGAGCACGAGACGCACAAGATCCAGATCTACCCCTTTATGGGTAGCAGCGCCCCCGATTGGACCGAGGATGAAGACAATCTCGCCCGCGTCGACCTTTTTGTCTTGCGCCATATGGGAGAGAAGCTTGCTCGCATCAAGGGGTTTGTTGATCTCAGCGGCACTTACCTTCAGGCCGGTCGCGCGGAGGTGCTGGTTTGCGCGCTCAAGGTCGCTTGGTTTAGCGAGCCCCATGCGCACGCTTAGGTCAAGCGCCATCACCATGCCAATGGCGACGCCTTCGCCGTGCAGAAGTGTGCCGTCATAACCACATTCGGCCTCCAGCGCGTGGCCGAATGTGTGGCCAAGATTGAGAAGGGCGCGTTTGCCTGCCTCAAACTCATCTTCTGCCACAATACGGGCTTTGGCCTTGCAGCTTTCCGCTACCGCATAGGCCTGTTCTTTTCGCTCACCCGTGAGCACACCATTGCCGTTACCCTCAAGCCAGGAAAAGAAATCAGGGTTGTCGATAAAACCGTATTTCACCACCTCGGCATAGCCGGCCTGCAGCTCGCGTGCGGGCAGCGTATCCAGCAGTGCAAGGTCAATGATCACTTGTTTGGGTTGGTGAAACGCCCCAACGAGGTTTTTGCCGGCACTTGTATTGATGCCGGTTTTGCCGCCCACGGAGCTATCCACTTGGGCGAGCAGGCTCGTGGGCACCTGAATGAAATCCACACCACGGCGAAGCACTGCCGCTGCAAAGCCGGTGATGTCGCCAATAACACCGCCGCCAAGTGCTATAAGGGTATCTTTGCGCTCAACACCCAGCGCTAGCAGTTTGTCCAATAGTTCACCAAACTGGACGTAGGATTTGGTTGCCTCGCCTGCGGGCAGGATGATCTCATGCACATGAATGCCTGCGGCTTCGAGCGCAGCGCGTGCCGCTTTCAAATGCAGTTTGGCCACATTGCTGTCTGTAATGATGGTGACGCGCTTTTGCCTCAATACCGGGGCAACAAGGTCACCAAGTGTGCCAAGCAGCCCGTCACCGATCAGGATGTCATAACTACGGTCACCGAGCGCAACGGGTACGGTGTGCATCAGTAAGGCATCACTCACGACTGGTTTCCTTCCCGCTTTCTGCTTTTTGCAGGGCTTCGACAATGCGCTCAACCACATCTTCATGCGGGCCGTCACTTGAGGGTACCTTGATATCTGCCTGGGCATAAAAGGGTGCACGCTCGGCCGCCAGTTTGCTCAAAATCTCGCGCGGGTTACCGGTTTTGAGAAGCGGCCGAGTATCCCTGCGGGCGGTGCGCTCAACAAGAATATCGATATCGGCATCGAGCCAGATCGACAGGCCTTTTTCCTTGATCAGGGCACGGGTCTCTTCATTGATGAAGGCACCACCACCTGTGGCCACGATCTGTTGTTTGCCGTCCAGCAGGCGCCCGATTACCCGGCGTTCACCGGACCGGAAATCAGCTTCACCAAAACACTCAAAAATCTCGGCAACAGACATGCCTGCCGCTTTCTCAATCTCGTGATCAGAATCAACAAAAGGCAGGCTGAGGCGCTTCGCGAGCCTGCGGCCAACAGTTGTTTTGCCTGCACCCATCAAACCCACAAGCACAATGGTACGCCTAAGCCCGTGCGGGGCATGCGTGCTCATATACGTGCTGCGATTTGTTTTGCTCTGAGCCATGCCACGGTGTTTACACAGCCCCAACCGCTTCGCCAATGGTTTTTGTTGAAACCAGCACCATATTTCCGCCCTAAAAAGCGGCCACGCTGCAGTAGGCTAACCCAACTTGGGCGGTTCATACGCGTGGCTGGACTTGGGGGCGATGCCATCATATAACACAAATAGGAATAAAGACTGCGTGCGCGTAACTTGCCACGCGGCCACAGGGTAACAAAGGGTGTTTCATGTCGAAACTGACACAGATTTTGCTGATTATCGGAGTTGTCGCTGTTGCAGGCGGTGCCGTTTTCCTCATGACATGGGACATTCCCGCCCCTTCGGAGAAAGTTAGCAAAACGCTGAGCAATGACCGTTTCCCGTCCTGATAAGCGTGCGCGCATGAGGGCGCTTTTCGCCGCCGGCCTAATGGCTGGCGCAGCGTTTCATTCACCTGCGGTTCTCGCGCAGGAAGAAAACACGGACAATGCGCAGACCACAGCTGAGCAGCAGCAGGCTGCCCGTGAAGAGGCTGAGCGCAAAACCCGCGCTGAGCGATATTATCTCGGCAATACGCCTAAGCTGAAGCGCCAGACCGGCCCGGCAGTTGGCAAACCGCGTACTATTCTGCCGCAGCCCTATCTGCCAAAAGGCAGCGTTAATGTGCCCCCGGCACCGGAAGGCGATTTAAGCACGGATGCTGCCACACAGCAGGATCTGGACGCTGACGGGCTTGAGGTTGTACAGCCCGGCGCGGAGGATTTGCCGACAGACATTGACGGTCAGTCCTTTGAGCAAGGTGAAGATGCCGGGAGCGCGATTGCTGAGCCTGATGTGATGATCACCGAGGGTGAGCTTGATCTGTTGGACCCTTCCGGCATACCTGCTGGGGAAGAAACTTTCCCGCGTGATTTCTGGACAGGCCGAGACCGTACGGAGATTATCTCAGCCCTTCACCAGCTTGGCTCGCCTTCCGCATCTGGTGCGCTTAATGATGCGGCGCGCAAAGTGGCGCTCTCAGGCTTTAATCTGCCGAGCCCTGCTTCTGATGGAGATATTGACGCTTTCATTTCCGCGCGGCTTGATCTTTTGGCGGCTTATGGTGACCAGCGCGGGTACTTAACCCTTCTGGAGCGGCTGCCCAAGGACAGGGACTGGAGCGGCCTTGCGCGACACATTGCCAACGGATATTTGCTTTCCGGGCGCATTGAAGATGCCTGCGCGCTTGCGGGTGACCAGCGGAGCGGCGACAACGATTCTTATTGGTTAAGAATAGCGGCCTTCTGCCGTGCAGTGCGCGCTGACAGGCGGGGCGTGGATTTCCAACTTGGTATTCTGGAAGAAGTTTCCGAGGTGCGCCCAACGTTCTATGCGCTTCTGGATCAAATTCTGATTGAGGCCGAGCAGCAACGTGGCAGCGTGATGACAAGCGCGGGTGCGCTGAACGCGAGCCTGAAAGTTGACGTGCTTGAAGCTACGATGGCAAGGCTCGCGAAAGTGCAGGTGCCAGAATTGGAGCTTGAGGACGTGAACCCGCTGGCGGTGAGCGCGATGCTTTCCATCCCCGGTGTGGCACAGGAAGCCAAGATCAGCTTGCTTGGTGCTGCGCTCAAGGCGGGTTGGGTCTCTGGCGAGACATTCGCTGAATTTGCCAAAACGCTGAACGTAGGCCTCGATGAGGCGATGGCCGCGTTTGAGATGGCCGAAACCGATGACCGTTTTGAGGTCGATATGGTGCTGGCGGCAACAGCTGCAAGAACGCAGGACGCAGCAGAACGTGACGCGGCGCTCAACAGTTTGTGGCTGCGCGCACTTAGTTCAGGCACGGCCCAGCAAATGGCCAGCGGCATTAGTAGGCTGACGGACGGCCCGGCAGCCTTGATGGTGCGGGCCGCGCTTTTGAGTGGTGACCGGGTGGTGGCCGGAAGAGCGTTTACAAAAATTCGCTCAAGCCAAGCTGGTGTGGACACATTGGCCGATGATGCGCTGCTGGACACGTGGCCGCTTGCAGCAGCAGGCGGCGTCGTGTCTGCTCCTAGCGTGACCGATACTCGGCTCAGAAGCTGGTGGCAACGGCAGGAAGCACGGGATGACAAGTTTGAACGCGCAAACCTGTTGTTCACTGTGCTTGAAGGACTGGGCTACACAATCTCAGATTCTGTGTGGGCGGAGCTTGATGATGGCCCCGCGCGTCTGAGCGGGCAGGCTGTCTCTGTGGCACAGTGGCGGCGTTTTTTGAGGTCCGCCGAAAACGGTGACCGGGCAGGCTCCCTTCTTGGTGCTTTTCGTCTGATGTCATCGGCAAGTGTGCCGCCGTCGCTTGCGGGTTCGCTTGTTGGTACGCTTCGCGAAAAGGGTTTTGAAGCTGAAGCCCATGAGTTGGCAGCTGAAATTCTCATAAGCCAGGGCCTGTAGGCGCAGCGAATGTCAGACGCGTCGCTCATCGACGGGTTTCTGGAAATGCTTGCTGCCGAAAAGGGGCGGGCGCGTAATAGCCTGTTGGCGTATAAGCGTGACCTTGACGACTTTTGTGAGCATTCTTCCGCGTCTCTTGGTGGCGCAAGCAGCGAAGATATCCGAAAGTACCTTGAAGGTTTGTACCGGCGCGGTATGAAGCCCGGCACCGTCTCACGCCGTCTTTCGGCGTTGCGGCAATTTTTCCTCTTTCTTTATAGCGATGGCATTCGCAGCGATAATCCGGCAACGAATATCGAAAGCCCACGGCAGGCGCAGTCGCTGCCAAAAGTGCTGTCTGAAGCAGATGTAGACAGGCTTCTTGATACGGCGGAATCTCTGGCAGCAGGGGGCAAGGCAGAGGCGATACGGTTGCATGCGCTGGTGGAAACTCTATACGCCACAGGCCTGCGCATATCGGAACTTGTGGGCCTACCGCAGCGCGCGGTTGGACCAGATAGCGCAATGATCATGGTGCGCGGTAAGGGTGGTCGTGAGCGAATGGTGCCGCTTGGTGGGAAAGCAAGGCGAGCGTTGATGGCGCATCTTGCTGCAGTGCGGGCGAAAGATGGTGATCCTTCACCTTATCTTTTCCCATCTTCGGGTGCTGAGGGGCATTTGACCCGCAGGCGGGTTGGCCAGCTTCTTAAAGACCTGGCCGTTGCGGCGGGCGTGATGCCGTCAAGCGTAAGCCCGCACAAGCTGCGGCATGCCTTTGCAACCCATCTTCTGGCGCACGGAGCAGACCTTAGGGCTGTTCAGCAGATGCTTGGCCACGCTGATATCTCCACCACGCAGATATATACCCATGTGTTGGAAGAAAGGCTCAAAAGCCTAGTTCTGACCAAACATCCGCTCAGTGATGGGCGTTAAAACAATGCCTGTCAATTTTCAATGCGAGCACAGATGCTTGGAATCCGTAACGTTCGACCCCATTTATGGTCGAGAAGGACAAAGCTTGACATATGATGCGTGTTCAAGGATTTTGCGCGCCTCAGTAAAAAGTGTTTTACTGTAGATCATGGAACAGTCGCCAAAACATACAGGTGCCAAAGATATGATGACGTTTCTCGAGTTTGAAAAACCTATTGCCGAGCTCGAAGGCAAAATACGCGAACTCAGAAGCTTCAGGGGCGGATCAGGGGATGTGGACCTGACGGCCGAAGTTGGTCAGCTCGAGACCAAACTTGGAAAGCTTCTTAAAGAAACCTACGCAGGTCTGACGCCTACCCAGAAGATACAGGTCGCCCGGCATCCCGAGCGTCCGCATTTTGGCGATATCGTTGATCATCTTTTTGAAGATTTTACGCCGCTTTCCGGTGACAGGGCTTTTGGTGAAGATGAAGCTCTGCTGGCAGGGCTGGCGCGGTTCCGCGGTGAAGCTTGTGTGGTGATGGGCCATGAGAAGGGCAATGACACCGAAAGCCGGATCAAACATAATTTTGGCATGGCACGCCCGGAAGGGTATCGCAAGGCGATCCGCCTGATGGAGATGGCAGACCGTTTCGGCTTGCCTGTACTGACTCTTGTGGACACGTCAGGCGCATACCCGGGTGTTGGCGCGGAAGAGCGCGGCCAGGCGGAGGCTATCGCCCGCTCAACAGACTGCTGCCTTGACCTTACCGTACCGATGGTAACCTGCATTGTGGGTGAAGGTGGTTCAGGTGGCGCAGTGGCGATCGCTGCGGCAAACCGTGTGTTGATGATGGAGCATGCAATTTATTCGGTGATTTCACCGGAAGGCTGTGCGTCTATCCTGTGGCGCACGAATGAAAAAGCCAACGAAGCTGCAACAGCGCTGAAGATTACCGCGCAGGATCTTCTTAAGCTTGGGGTGATTGACGAAATCGTATCAGAACCACTTGGTGGTTCTCACCGCGATCCGGAGCGTTCCATGAACATGCTTGGCGACGCACTTGAGCGTTCCCTACGTGATATGGCTGGGGTCGATGGGCACCGCCTGCGCGAGCTTAGGCGTGAAAAATTCTTGGGTATGGGGTCCAAGGGGCTCTAGTTCTCGCGACTCGCCGGAAAGGCTGAAATCCAGCAAGGCTCAGGCATGCAACGCGCTGCCTGGGCTTTTTGCTTGCCCAAGATAAAATACCATATCTAGTGGGGCTTAAACTTTCTTCCCACTTTATCTTGACGAAATTACCGTTTCGATCTTATCCTATGCACCTTGCTTCACGGCGTCGACTCGAACGGGGGACTACGGGCGAGCGCGTCAGTAAGTTGCTGAAATATTTGTATAAAGTTGGCATGTTCGACTTTTGTTCCTGTATCGGGCACAATGTTTTATTGTTCTCGAAGCAGAGAAGGAGTCGAAACCGCGTGGCTAAGGCGGACAAGGGAGATATGGGCACGATGTTTGAAGTCACTCAATTTGGGCACGGTGGTGCTGTTGAGGTCGATCGCAGCCGCGACGAGCTTCTCACAGAATTTGGTAAAGCCACGTTGGTTGACCGGTATCTTATGCCGGGCGAAAGCTATCAGGATTTGTTTGCGCGGGTCGCGTCCTTTTACGGTGACGATAAAGAGCATGCGCAACGGCTTTATAACTATATTTCCAAGCTTTGGTTCATGCCTGCAACGCCCGTACTTTCTAACGGCGGCACGAACCGTGGTTTGCCAATCAGCTGCTTCCTCAATGAAGCGCAGGATAAACTGGATTCGATCGTTGATCTCTGGACAGAGAACGTTTGGCTCGCGTCCAAGGGCGGCGGTATCGGTTCCTATTGGGGTAACCTGCGCTCTATCGGTGAGACAGTTGGCGGTGTTGGTAAAACGAGCGGAATCGTGCCTTTCGTTCGTGTTATGGACAGCCTGACTTTGGCGATTTCTCAAGGTAGTTTACGTCGTGGTTCTGCGGCGATTTACCTGCCTGTAAGCCATCCGGAAATTGAAGAGTTTACCGAGTTGCGCCGCCCAACAGGCGGTGATCCTAACCGCAAGACACCTAACCTGCACCATGGTGTGCTGGTATCAGATGCCTTTATGCGGGCAGTGGAAGCCAATGAAGAATGGGCGCTGACAAGCCCGAAAGATGGCCATGTTGTGCGCACTGTTTCCGCGCGTTCCTTGTGGATACGTATCCTGACTGCGCGTGTTGAAACCGGCGAGCCTTACATCATCTACAACGATACAGTGAACCGCCAGATGCCAGAGCATCACAAGCTTGCGGGCCTGACGGTGAAAACCTCCAACCTGTGCGCCGAAATTACCCTGCCAACAGGGATCGACCATTTGGGTAACGAGCGTACGGCGGTTTGCTGTCTCTCAAGCCTGAACCTCGAGTATTACAAAGAGTGGAAGGATGACGAGCAGTTCATCCCTGATGTGATGCGTTTCCTTGATAACGTGCTGCAGGACTTTATTGACCGCGCACCGGACGAGATGGCGAAAGCGCGTTATAGCGCGATGCGTGAACGTTCCGTTGGCCTTGGCGTGATGGGTTTCCACAGCTTTCTGCAGGACAATATGATCCCGTTTGAAAGCGCTATGGCAAAAGCGTGGAACAAGAAAATCTTCACACACATTCAGAAATGCGTTGATGAAGCGTCCGAAGCGCTGGCTTATGAGCGTGGGCCATGCCCGGATGCGGCCGACTACGGCATCATGCAGCGTTTCTCCAACAAAACGGCGATTGCACCAACGGCTTCCATCTCCACCATCTGTGGCGGTGCGAGCCCAGGCATCGAGCCGATTGCAGCGAACAGCTATAACCAGAAAACGCTTTCTGGTAACTTCATTGTGCATAACCGCGCGCTGCGCCGCTTGCTGGAGGAAAAAGGTCAGAATAACGACGATATCTGGACCTCGATCACCATTAACGAGGGTTCTGTCCAGCATCTCGATTTTCTGACGCAGGATGAGAAAGACGTGTTCAAGACCGCGTTTGAACTTGACCAGCGCTGGGTGGTTGAACTGGCGGCAGACCGCGCTTGTTACATATCACAAGCGCAGTCGGTGAATATATTCCTGCCTGCCAACGTGCATAAGCGCGACCTGCACCAGATCCACTTCCAAGCCTGGAAGAAGGGCCTCAAGAGCCTTTACTACTGCCGCTCGAAGTCGATCAAGCGTGCGGAAGTAGTGGCAACAGGGTCCCACAAGAAGCGTGAGAAGCCTGAAGTGCAGCTCCAGCTTGGTGGTGGCTCGACAGATTATGAAGAATGCCTCGCTTGCCAATAAGCGGAAGCAGAGACGGCATTACGGACGCTCGGCACTTATTGTGCCGGGCGTTTTCTTTTAGGTTTCAGGTGGTTGCGGTTTCAGTTTTGCCAAACCGGCCTTTGACATCTTCAAGCATCATGTAAAGGCATGGAACGAGGATTAGGATGATCGCCGTGGCGAATACGATGCCGAAACCTAGCGATATGGCCATGGGAATCAGATGCTGCGCCTGCAGTGTTGTTTCCATCAAGATTGGTGTTAGCCCACCAAAGGTGGTGAGCGTGGTGAGGATGATAGGACGGAAACGTCTCAAACCTGCCATGTGGATCGCGTCATGGGCGCTAAAGCTGGTTCGCTGTTTGTTGGCGAAGTCTGTCATGATAAGGCTGTCGTTCACAACCACACCCGATAGTGCGACGATGCCCATCAAGCTGATCAGTGACAGATCGAAACCCATGATGATATGCCCCATTACCGCACCGATGATGCCAAAGGGGATGGCGCATAACACGATGAAAGGTTGGGCATAACTTTTGAACGCGATGGCCAGAAGGGCATATATCACGAAGATGGCCAGACCAAAGCCGCCCCAGAGCGCCTGCGTTGACCGGCGCATTTCCGCCTGGCTGCCCTGAAAGCTCCATGTCAGGCCGGGATAATCAGCTTGCAGTTTTGGTAAGACATCTTCCGTAAGGGCAGCCACTACCTGTACGATCTGACGCTTGGGTTCCACGTCGGCGGAAACGGTTACAACACGGCGACCATTGCGACGGGTGATGCTGCTGAAAGCCTCCGTATATTCAATTTCAGTCACGTCCAGAAGGGGCACCTCTGCCCCGCTTGGAGTACGCAGCACAAAGCTTTCGATGCTGTCGATATCGCCACGTTCCGTCTCAGGAAGTTTGACACGCACTTCGGTTTCATTGGTGCCCCGCAGCTGGCGGACTGCAAGGGCACCATAAAATGCCCCGCGCAGTTGCTCGCCTACGCTTTCAGGTGTCAAACCCAGTGCACGGCCTTCCGGGCGCAAACGAAAGTCTATGCGTTTATTCCCGGCATCATAATTGTCGTTCACATCGGCGGTGCCAGCGAAACTCTTCATCGTTTTCATCAAGGCCTGGCTGGCCTCGGCCAACACCGAAACGTCATTATGGCTCAAGTCCACGCTGATATCAGAGCGCCAGCCACCGGGGCCGCGTTCGGCTTCAAAGGTGATTTGGTCGACACCCTGCACGTCACCAATTTCCGCGCGCCACAAGTCGATAACCTGCTTTGCAGTCATATCACGCTCACCGGGCGGTCGCATGACAATTTCAATGTCGATGAAGTTTTGGCCCCGCACGTTGGTTTTAATGCCCTCTGCCACTTCATGCAGGTTGTGTTCATCATACATTTTGCGGGTAGCGGCGGTGAGCGCCAGCGCCATCTTGCCGGCCTGTTCTGGTGTGGTGCCCACTGGCAGGGATACACCGGCCTCGATCTCGTCTGCGGCGACCTCAGGCATCATGACCATACCCATATGGTCGCTGCGCGCGTAACTGCCTGCAACTGCAAGAAGCGCGAGCGCCACTGTAACCGTCACATAGCGGTTGCGCAGGCACATATCGAGAAAGCGGCTATAGCGGGTCCGCACAAAATGGTCGAACCGAGCAGCAAAAGCGGTTTGACCGTCCTTGATGAACTGCATTACCCGGTTTTCGGTTTTTCCCTTTTCAACATGAGCAAGGTGGGCCGGCAGAATGAAAAGTGCCTCGAGAAGCGAAATGATCAGTACTGTCATCACCACCACAGGCAATGGCCACCAGAATTTTCCCGTCTCACCAGGGATGAAAAGAAGGGGCACAAAAGCGATCACATTGGTGAGAATGGAGAAGGTTACAGGCATTGCGATAGAGCGCGCACCAACGATGGCGGCTTTCAGAGGGTTGCCGTATTTTTTTCGTGCCTCGAAGGTGTTTTCACCGACAACGATGGCGTCATCAACCACGATGCCGAGGGCGACCAGAAAGCCGAACATTGAAATCATGTTGATGCTGACGCCGAGGGCTGGCAGGAACAGGATGCCGCCGATAAACGAGATAGCCATGCCCATCATCACCCAGAAGGCTAACCGGGCAGCAAGGAACAGCGACAGGATCGCAAGCACAATGAATATGGACAGTGCGCCGTTTTCAAGCAGCAGATATAGCCGGTCGCGGTATTCTTCAGCATTGTTGCTGTCGATACGCCACTCAACGCCGGGCGGCATGGTGTGCTCAAACTCGGCCATTACCGCCTGTACACTTTCTTCAATCTCCAGCGGTGATTGGTTGCCCGTGCGATATATTTCAAGCTCGACCGATGGCACGCCGTTGAAGCGCGAGTGGAAGTTTCCTTCCTCAAACCCGTCCCGGATGGTGGCGATATCGGCAAGGCGCAAGGTGGCGCCATTGTCGCTGGCAATCACTTCAATTTCAGCAAATTCTTCGGCCCATACGCGGCGCTCCTGCATGCGCAGAAGGATCACACCGTCATAGGTGTTTACAGCACCCGCCGGCACATCCTGACTCGATTGGCTGATGATGTCTGCTACTTGGGGTAGGGTCAGGCCGTAGGCGCGCAATGTTTGAGCTGGTATCTCAACATGGGTGATGTAACGGGGGACATTGCCAAGCTCGACCTGGGTGATGTTTGGGTCATTGAGCAATTGGTCCCGCAGGCGTTCAGATAGCTTCCGCATCGTCCAGGTATCGACAGGACCATAAAGACCGATCTGCATGGCTTCCTGCTGCCGCCCTTGCAACCGGACTTCGGGTTTATCGACTTCTTCAGGGAAGGTGCGGATGCGCGCAATAGCCTGATCAATGTCTTGAAATGCTTTCATGCGGTCAGTGCCGGTGACAAGCTCTACATCAACATCACCACTGCCTTCGCGGGCTTCCGAGGTGATTTCGCGGATGCCCTCAACCTGCCGCACGGCTTCTTCAATCGGCTGCAGGATGCCGCTTTCCACTTCGCTTGGTGCGGCGCCAGGATAGGCCACACTAACGGAGACAATATCCAGCTCAAACTGTGGGAATACTTCCTTCTGGATATTGAAGGCGGACCATATGCCACCGACGAGCAAGATCATCATCGCCAGATTGGCGGCGATAGCATTCTTTGCCATCCAGGCAATGGGGCCGCGCTCTTCTTCGAGAGAGTCCTGATGCTGGCTCATGTGCCTCTCCTATTCACCCTGAGTGGTGCTCTCTGTTCTCAGTGGTGCCCCTTCGGCCACGGTCGCAAGGTTGCTGGTGACAATCAGATCACCCGTGTTGAGCCCATCGCTGATGTAAGCTTGTTCAGCGTCTCTGAAAGCGACGGTAACAGGCCGCACATTTAGAAGGCCGTTTTGCATTACCCAGACGGTATCGTTTTGCCGCAAGTAATCCCGGTCGATTTTCACCACACCCTCAAGTGGCCGACCGCTGATACTTGTATGGACGATGGATCCTACGATGAGAACAGGCTCGCCACTGCCTTCAGCAAGCGAAAGCGGGTCTTTTACGCTCACCAGAATTCGCGCGAGGCGCGTTTGGTTATCAATCGCACCAATCAGGCTGCGGATTTGACCTGTACGCGAAACTCCTGTTGGCCATGAGGCTCGATCGCGGATCTCGACCGGTGCACCGGGCTCGCCCCGGCGAGGAATGTTAATCTGCTTCAATTTGGAGAGCGGCACGGTCACAATGACATGATATTCATCGGTGCCCACAAGCCGCGCGAGCATGGTGCCTGGATCTACCTCAGAGCCGATATTGGCATCCCGGGTGATAATCTGAGCATCGAATGGGGCTAAGACCTTCGTTCGGTCCAGGTCCAGTTTGGCCTGATCAAGTGCTGCCTGCGTCGACATCAAAGCAGCAGTGGCGGCTTCCAACTGTGGTCGCCTGAGTGCCAGGGCTGCATCGCCTTCCACCATGTTTTTGCTAAGGACTTCAAAGTCGCGTTTGGCAATGTCCTGACGGCCATGCTCCTGCGCGAGGTTGCTTTCAGCCTGCTTGAGTGCAGCTTTCTGCTGGTTCACAAGATGGCGATAATCGGCGGCATCCAACTCAAGCAAAGTTTCGCCTTGGGCTACAAACCCACCGGGGATGAAATGGTCAGATACAGTGAGTACTCGTCCGCTGACACGGGGGCGCAGCTCAATGTCTTGCGCAGCCGTTACGGTACCAAGGCCCATGATCTGAGGGATATAAACCCCACGCTGGGCCGTAATAACATCAACCAGCATGGCAGTTTCACGGGTTGCGGTTTCACGCTCAGCTTTCGGTTCGCTGCTATAGATGACAAATACCAGAATTGCCGCAACGATGATGATGAGCAGGCTCAGCAACACTGTGGCAGCAGGCCGCAGTGTCCGCACATTGCTCTTTTCACCCTCATGGGTGTTTGTTTCGGTTTCAGCCACAAAGATGCCCCACTTTAATTATTGGGAATTCCTATCATAGTACGACGGAATTTCAAAAATGGGTCAGAATTAAAGCGTACTTGTAGTGGTGCAGGACATAGGCTTCAAACACCCATTCCCTGGTAAAACTATAGTGCGCCCGATAGACACATCAACAAGGGTAAAGGGGTAGCTTGGGACGGTGCCAGTACAATAGCGGCTAGCGAAGTTTCCAATGCCTCTATTGCTCGACTTGCTGCGGGAATATACAGCGCCATCAGAATAACACTAAGTTAAAAGCCCCAGATCCAGCTGAACGGATCGAGGGCTTTTGGTTTTTTGGTGGCCGGGATGGCTCGCAGTAATCCGCGGCCGGCCTTTCCTATTGGGTGCAGTTGTCCTGCCCGTCACTGTCTTCGCTTACTTTGATCGCTGCAACGGATAGTGTGGTGCCAGAGGCGCTGACCAGCCGGAAGGGTTGATTAACCGCTCGGATATCTGCGCCTGTGCGTGCGAAGCAGGATAAGCTGAGGCGCATGGTAGACCATTGGTCGACCGGTGTAGCTTTCAGCATTTTTGTAACGTCCAGTGATCCATTGCAGGCTGAGTTGTCGCGACATCCCATTGATAGCGTTACCGGTGCTGAGACAGGGGTTTCGACGCGATAAGCAAAGGTGAGTTCCATTGCTCCGTTCATTTCCCTGAAGAGATCAATTGGCGTGTCGCTTTCGATGGCAAATGTTCCACTGTCCTCATTGGGGAAGGATATGGAAATCGCATCCTCCTGAGCTGTATAGTCAACGGCCGAAATGTGAACGTTGTTTTCGCTCATCTGAATAAGCCAGGGAGCTTGGGCCCGACCATGTTCGTAGTAACTATATTTATTTAGTTGGGCGTCGGCCTCACCCGCTTCTTCCGATACAAGTGCGACTACCTGATTGTCTGCGTAGGATAGCCCATAACCATATGGAAAGAGTGGATCATATCCTTCTTGGCCCATATTTAATGGGCCTTGATCTGCGCGTTTTGGCCAGGAAAATGATAGCTTGCCGGTAAAGTCGTATCGTGGTTGGCCGCTTGTATCAGCTATAAGTATGTCCGCAATGCCTCCGCCCTCGGTGCCAGGCCACCAGACCGCCACAAATGCGTCCGATGCATTGAGGAAGGTATTCACCCACATGGGACGACCAGAAAGAAACAAGCTAACCGTCGGAATGCCTTGCTGCTGCACGCTGGCTACGGCCTCCAACATCTCCGGGTTGTTGTATAACAGGGTACTTACGTCCCCTTGAAATTCCGCATAGGGTTTCTCCCCATATACCGCGATTACAACATCGGGTTTTTGTTTATAGTCACCATTGGCGGAATATTCGAAAGTGCCACCAGCCTGCTGGACCGCTTTTTCAAGGCCAGCGAGAATGCTTTCGCCGTTGGGGAAGGCGCTGTTTGGCAAGCCGCCACCTTGCCATGTTAAGGTCCAGCCGCCGGATGCATCTGATATGCTGTCGGCGCTGTCACCTAATACCAGTACCCGACTTCCCGGTTTGATGGGTAAAACATTGTTATTGTTCTTCAGCAACACGAGTGAGCGGCGAACAGCTGCCCGAGCAACTGCCTTGTGCTCCGCTGACCCAAGCACGCTTTCATCGCCGGCGAGTGGCCGAGCGGAAGGTTTCACCGTATCAAACAGGCCGGCTCTTATCTTCACCCGTAGTATACGTCGTACCGCGTCATCCAGGCGGTTCATGGGAATGACACCTTCTTTTACCTGTTGCAGTGTGTTGTCATACAGACCCTTCCAGCTGTCGGGCGCCATATACATATCGAGCCCTGCATTTATCGCAGCCGGGCAGTTTTCATTGGTACAACCGTCGATTTGCCCATGCGCATTCCAATCTCCCACGACAAGGCCATCAAAACCCATCTGGTTTTTGAGAACATCGGTTAGCAAATAGCGATCTCCGTGGATTTTTGTGCCATTCCAACTGGAAAAAGAAGCCATGACAGCCTGTACACCTGCGTCTATAGCGTTGAGATAGGCCGCACCGTGAAGATCACGCAGAACCTTTTCACTGATCTGGGCATCGCCTTGGTCCTGCCCATCTTTGGTTCCGCCATCCGCCACGAAATGTTTTGCCGACGAAATGACCTTTTCCGGCCCCATAAAATCTTCGGACGTCATCTCACCTTGCAAGCCTTCAACAATGGCTGTGGCATACTGTTTGGTGATATCAGGTAGCTCACTGAAACCCTCGTATGTCCTGCCCCAGCGATCATCCTGCGGGACAGCAAGGGTCGGAGCGAAGGTCCAGTCATGCCCCGTTACGCGCAGTTCGCGGGCGGTTACTGCGGCGACACGCTTGATCAGTTCAGGGTCGTTGGCAGCACCTAGTGCAATATTGTGTGGGAAAACGGTGCCGCCAATCACATTGTTGTGCCCGTGTACAGCGTCAATTCCCCAGATGATGGGTATGGAGACCCCGCCGTCACTATCATCAATTGATGCTTCATAATATTCATCGGCGGCTGTTACCCAAGTATCAGCCGCAGCATATGGCAAATCTCCAGGTGCAGAGTTTCCACCACTCAATACGGAACCCAGATTATATTCTTTAACCTCTGCCGGAGACACGGAAGCGCTGTCAGCTTGAATAACCTGTCCCACCTTTTCTTCCACTGTCATGCGTGCCAGTAGGGCGTCGATTTTTGCTTCGGTCGCGGGATCTTGTAGCGCTTCCACGTCGGCGCGCGGCCATATAACACTTTCCTCTTGCTGCGAGGTGCTGTCTGACGAAGCTGAGTTCTGCTGGTTCTGGCCGTCGCAGCCCGCAACCGCGAGAGCGGCTATAGATGCTATATAAAACAAATACTTACTACGCGCGTTGATCATTTTGGTCTCCACTCAATATAGAGAGGCTAGTCCCCGATAAGCCGTCACAGCGGCGGAGGATCGCCTTACCCTTCCCGTTGCTGGTCTGGGTCTGGGGTGCATAGGCATCGCCACTTTCAGTCCGGCAGGATTTCTTCCGTAGCCATTTTAATGGACGGAGTCTAGAAATTTATGGAAGCGATTTCATATTTTGATAATCGTGGCAGCAGGACAGGTGCTATGATGGTGGGAGAAAGTTTATCGGTTAGGCTTGACTGTTGATTTTCGCTCTACAAAAGCGAAATCCATAAGGGTGGGAAGCGTGTCATTATTGACTTCCTGTTCCTTGTGCGCGTCCAGTAATCGGGTCGCTGCGGCAATGGCCATTTCTTCGATTGGCTGCCGAATGGTGGTCAGAGGAGGGGTGACAAACGACGCCAGTGGAAGGTCATCAAAACCAGCGACCGAAAGTTCATCAGGAACGCTGATGCGCATCTCATGCGCTATGGTAATCGTGGCGGCGGCCATTTCATCGTTCGACGCAAAAATAGCTGTTGGGCGTTTATCCTGTGTTAGCAGTTGTCTCGCGGCTGTGAGCCCTGATTCAAAAACATATGTGCCTCGTCCAACCCAGTCACGCCGTACAAGTAACCCATTGTCGGCCATGGCGCTCTGAAACCCCTGCAGCCGCTCGCGAGCATCTGCGTGTTCAGTGTCGCCGGTGATAAAGCCAATGTCGCTGTGCCCAAGGCCTATCAGGTGTTCGGTCATCTTGTATGCGGCGCCAAAGTTATCTATCCCGATATCAGTCATGCCGCCGAAGGCCCGACCTGGAGAAATTCTAACGGTCGGTATTTTCCGTTTACTCAGGGCAGCCAAGATGACCTCATTGTCACAGATGGGTGGGGTGAGGATAACGCCGGAAAGGCCGAGGCTTGATAGGAAAGACTGAATTTGTTCAAACGTTGTGGTCTTGTCGAAAACCTCAACGACCACGTGGAGGCCCGCCTGCTTGCACTTTTGCAGAAGGCCGCGCTGTATCCCAGAGAGATAGTCGCCCTGCGGGTCGTCAAGCAGTAGTCCGATTACATAGGAGCGATTACCGGCAAGGCTGCGCGCATATAGGCTTGGTCTGTAGCCTAGTTTTTCAACAGCTGCTTCCACGGCTTTTTTCTTGTCGTCTCTAACATATTTCTCGCCGTTCAGAATGCGCGACACTGTTGTGACAGAGACGCCCGCCACACGCGCCACATCAGCAATCGTTACATTCATTTTTTTTCTGGTCGACATCTATTGCGCTCGCTAACTGAAAACGTTTCCGGAACTTTTATGCACACGCCGCATAGGTTGCAAGCGATTTTCCTCGCCTGACGGTCATTGGCTCACGGACCCTAACACCGATCAAGAGGTTGATGAAACATAGATATATTGCCTGCCGAACGGGCACGCCAACAGTTAATTGTGGGCAAGCTTGCCTCCGGTGTGTGGTCATTGATGTCAGTGCAATCATCTTCACCTTTGACATATTGAGAAGAATGAGCCTAAATTGTGACCGGTCACATTTTAGGGAAGTGTTATGGGGAAGCTGAGGTTTACCGAGAAGATCGGCTATGCGTTGGGGGACGTGGCGTCCAATTTTTACTGGCGTGTCTTTGATCTGTTTCTGTTGATTTTCTACACTGATGTGTTTGGTCTGCCCGCCGCTGCTGTGGGTACAATGATGCTAGTGACACGTATAATCGATGCTGTTTCCGATCCGATGATGGGAGCCGTTGCAGACCGCACCAAAACCAGGCTTGGTAAGTTTCGCCCTTACCTACTGTGGGGTATTGTTCCCTTGGCGGCGGCAGGAGTGCTTACTTTCACAGTGCCTGACGTTGATACGGGCGGTAAGCTCATATGGGCCTACGCCACCTATATTTTCATGATGCTGGCATACACCTTTATAAATGTACCCTATGGTGCGTTGATTGGAGTGGTGACGCGGGATAGCAAGGACAGAACGGCCCTCACCAGTTTTCGATTTATCGGCGCCTTCACGGGTGGCAGCTTGGTGGCCTATTTCACGCCAAAGCTTGTGCTTTGGCTCGGGCAGGGTAATGAAGCGCTCGGGTGGCAACTGGCTATGGGTTTGTATGGCGCGTTGGCGGCATTGCTGTTCACCCTTACGTTCTTTGCAACACGGGAGCGCGTCGTTCCGGTTTCTTCCGAGCCGACACCTGTATGGCAGGATATTCGTGATCTGACCCGCAATAAGCCTTGGCTGATCCTCTTCTCTTTGGCCTTGGTCATTATGATGACAATCTCGCTACGAGCGAGTACGGGTACTTTCTATTTCAAATACTATGTGGAGCGCCCTGACCTGATTGGCAGCTTCAGCATGACTTACATGCTTGCCTTGATGGTAGGTGCTGCAAGTACACCAGTGCTGACCAAATTCCTCGGAAAAAAACAGTTGCTGCTAATGCTCATGTCGCTGGTGACAGTTCTTTCGGCAGTATATTTCTTTGTGCCGAAGGATCAGATTGTTCTGATGTATGTTTTGCAGGCGGCGATAGGCGTCTGTTTGGGGCCGAAATCTCCGCTGGTTTTTTCCATGTATGCAGATACGGCGGACTATTCCGAATGGAAAACTGGCAGGCGTGCGACCGCTATGGTTTTTTCGGCGGCCGCTTTTTCCCAAAAACTTGGTGGCGCTCTAGCGGGCGCGCTTATCGGGTGGCTGTTGGGTGCGCTTGGCTACGCCGCCAATGAGGTGCAATCCGACGCATCGGCGATGGGCATCGTCCTTTTAATGACCTTGATACCTGCCTTTTTTGCGGGCTTGTCTGTCGCGCTGATCCAATTTTACAGGCTTGATGAAGCCACGATTGAAACGCTGAATCGTGAGTTGGAAGAACGGGCGCCAGAAAAAGAGTTTGGAGTGTGAATATATGAGCATGGTTTCGAGTACGGCGTTTTCCCGTGATGGTGCAGGTTTGGTATTGCACAGCCCGACGGAGATGCCTCAGGCGGGTAGTTTTCTGTGGAATGCTGAGATGATGTTGCAAATGACCTGCAGAGGCTTTGCGACAGCACAGTTTATGCAGCCTGAACCAGCTAAATATTCGCGTGGTCCAGGGCTTGAGGCGACCACGTTCATGCAGCCAGAGCACCCGTATTTTTCGCATCACAGTGGTCGGTTTTTCTATGTGAAAGATCGACGAAGCGGTCGTTTCTTTTCTGCGCCGTATGAGCCTGTTCGAGCGGAAGTTGACGAGTTTGAGTTCCGGGCGTTGCCTCATGCGATGCAGTGGCGCGTGAGGTGCGCGGGTGTTCAAATTGATTTGGAATTGGCATTGCCGGAGAAGGGTGTTGCAGAGTTGTGGCGGTTGAAGGTCACGAACCTGGCCGAGGAGAAACGTGATCTTTCCGTATATCCCGTCTTTAGTTTCGGTTTTCTTTCATGGATGAACCAGAGCGGTACATATGACGAAGAGTTGTGTGCCGTTACAGCGAGTTATGTGACGCCCTACCAGAAGGTGGCGGATTATTTTAAGCATCGGGACTTTCGGGAAAAAAGTTTCCTGATGGCGGAGAAGAAGCCGGATGCCTGGTGCGCGCGTTTGTCTGCCTTTGAAGGGGAAGGCGGTTTACACAGCCCGGATGGTATTTCCGCTGATGTGTTGGGTTGTGAAAACGCAGACTATGAAATTCCTGTGGCAGCAATGCAGTATGATCTCTCTCTGGAGCCCGGGGAGAACTTTGAAACCTGCTTTGTTTTTGGACCCGCCAAAGATAAAGCGGAGTTGGGAGCCATCAGAAACCGGTTCTTTGGGAACCGGAACTGTTTCGAGGATGCGTGCAACTCAGGCAAGGCATATGTAGAAAATGGTGTTGGTGCACTTCAGGTGTCGACCCCTGACCCAATATTTGATCATTACGTAAATCATTGGATGGCCCGACAGATTCATTATCACGGCGCCACCAATCGGTTGTCTACCGACCCTCAAACGCGCAATTTGTTGCAAGATCATATGGGGATGTGCTTGGTCGATGCGACCAGCATGAAGCGGGCTGTTTTGCTGGCGTTGTCGCAACAGAAGGCAAGTGGAGAAATGCCGGATGGCATTCTTTTGCACCCTGAGGCGACGCTGAAATATATCAATCAAGTCCCACACACAGACCATAGCATTTGGTTGCCCATCTGCTTGCGGGCATATCTCAATGAGACAGGCGATTATGCCTTGCTTGAGGAGACCATTCCTTATGCGGATGAAGAAAGATGCGAGACTGTCGGGCTTCACATCACAAAAGCAATGCGCTGGGTCGCGGCAAATCGGGATGGTCGTGGCCTCAGCCTGATCGCTGAGGGTGACTGGTGTGACCCTATGAATATGGTGGGCTATAAAGGGCGTGGTGTTTCCGGCTGGTTAACCTTGGCATCTGCTTATGCTTTTCAGGAATGGGCGGCTATCTGCGAAATGGTTGGTGCCGTGGGTGTGGCGACCGAGATGAAGCTAATGGCGGAGGCCTGCAACCAAGCAGCCAACAAGTATATATGGGATGGGAAGTGGTATGCGAGGGGTATTACCGATGACGGTGTATCCTTCGGTGTGGAAAAAGATGATGAAGGGCGCATCTATTTAAACCCGCAAAGCTGGGCGATATTGAGTGGGGCGGCGGATCAGGACAAGGTCGCTAGTATTGTGGGTGAAATTGAGGCGCAGCTCATGACGCCATATGGTGTCATGATGTTGGCGCCCGCCTATACTGGTATGCGCGAAGATGTTGGGCGATTGACGCAGAAATTTCCCGGCTCGGCTGAAAACGGATCTGTCTACAACCATGCCGCCGCTTTCTATGCCCACAGCCTGTATAATATTGGTGAAAGCGACCGTGCATATTCGGTACTCAGGCAAATGCTGCCAGACGAAACGGATTGCCTCAGGCGAGGTCAGCTTCCTGTCTATATCCCGAACTATTATCGCGGCGCCTATCATCAACTGCCTCGCACAGCAGGCCGCTCCAGCCAGCTCTTCAACACTGGTACGGTGGCTTGGTTCGGGAGAATTGTTGTTGAGCGTTTGTTTGGCCTTGAAGGGTGCAAGGATGGTTTGAAAATATGCCCGTCGTTGCCCTCCGGGTGGGGTAAGGCGTGTGTAATGAGACGTTTTCGCGGGGCTGAGTTTGACGTGAATTTTAATAGGTCAGATAAAGTTGCGGAAATGGAAGTATGGGTCGACGGTGTGCAGAACACTGAACAGGTGGTGAAGGATATCAAACCGGGACGGCAATACCGTATTGATGTCAAGTTGCCGAGCAGCGAAAGGAACGGCCAATGAAGTTTCTCGTTATCCTGGCGGGAGTATCGGCGTGTGTACTCATACCCTCCCATATGTGGGCGAGCGATGTTCACAAGAGCATCGTGGCTCCTGTCATCGACGGTGAGATGGATACCGCATGGCAACTGGCTGAGTGGCATCCAATGGATAATCACATTGTTGGTGATGTGCCGGGCGCGGACGATTTTTCCGGGCGCTACAAACTCTTGTGGGACCAGAACTATCTTTACGTTTTGGCTGAAATCACGGACGACGTCCTCTTTGACGGGCATCCTGACCCGCGAGAAGCGTATTGGGATGACGACAGCCTTGAGATATTCATTGATGAAGATGCTTCCGGCGGCGATCACCTTAATACCCATAATGCGTTTGCCTACCATCTGGCGCTTGATGGGCATGTGGCGGATATGGGAGCAATGCGACCGGATGGTACCTCCGAGATATTGCTATTGGATGACCATGCGGTGAGCCGCTGGAAAAGACGCACTGACAACCCTAAGGCCATTCTGTGGGAAGTGGCGGTGAAGCTTTTTGATGATACGTTTGACCCAGCTTCAAGCACAAACAAAGCCTTAACTCTTCGGTCTGGCAAGCAGATCGGGTTTATGCTCGCCTATTGTGATAATGACGGCAGCGTGGAGCGTGAACACTTCATGGGGTCGCATGCCATAGAGCCGGTGGACGGGGATAAAAACCTTGGATATATCACTGCTGATGTATTCGGTAGGCTGACATTGGTGCCTTGATAATTATGGGAGATCCTTGTGGCCACAATACGTGACGTCGCAAATGAGGCAGGTGTTTCACGCGCTACTGTTACGCGCGCTTTGCACGAGCCCGACAAGGTATCACCCTCCCGGTTGGCAAAGGTGCAGGCAGCGATCAAAAAACTCGGTTATCGCCCCAATATGCTCTCACAGACCTTCAGGAGTAGCAGCGCCAAAACGATTGTGGTCTTGGCGCCAAATCTTGCGAACCCCTTCTTTGCGCAAATCATTGCAGGCATTGTCGATGCTTCAGACGAGCGGGGCTATAAAATACTGGTCGGAAGCACTAACAATTCTGCCAAGCGTGAGGCCGAGTTTATCAGGATGGTTGAAACGCGCCTGGCTGACGGCATAATTCAGATGGCACCATATACTGAGGGCGAGACCGCCCTGTTGCCCAGGCAGCATGTGCCTGCGGTTAGCGTTGCTGGGGTGCCTGGTACGCCATATCCAGGTGTTCGAATAGATAATATTGCCGCGGTAAAGGAATGTATTCGCCACTTGGCCGACCTTGGACACACAAACATCGGCGCAATAACTGGCCCAGCGGATAACAGTAATACCGTTGTGCGCCTTGCAGGATTCAAGGAGGGACTCGTGGAAGCTGGTCTGCGCTACCTGCCTGCGCTGGTCAGGGAAGGTGATTTCCGTCTTGTCTCCGGTTTTGGTGCCGCAGCCGACTTTATGTTGGCGAGCAACCCTGTAAAACCGACAGCCATATTCTGTATGAATGATGAGATGGCGCTTGGTGCAATACGAGGATTGCGGACATTTAATATGCGGGTGCCGGCAGATATCTCGATTATAGGCTTTGATAATCTTGATTTTTCAGCCTTCTCCAGCCCGGCACTTACCACCGTCGAACAACCTGCCTATGACATGGGATACAGCAGCGCAGCGTTGCTGGTTGATCTACTGGAAGGTAAGGCGAACAACAGGAACGAAGACATTGTTCTGCCGTACCGCTTTGTTGAGCGAGAGAGCACCGCCGCTACAAACCAAGATCAATAGCTAACCAGACCGCTTTTTTAAGACTGATGAGTTTCATATCGATCTGCAGTCTCCCTCCTCCCTTAGTTGAACAACAGCCTTGTTCTGACTGGGGTCAGTGAATTGGAGCGCTTGGGATAAATCAGCTATTTCGAGGCTGGGTGTGTGAGGAAGTATCTACCCTGACCTGTCAAGGGCGGAGCAAAATTAGGCCATAGGGCGGCGTAAAAGTGAGCCAGTATGGATATGGTTGATATGATAGCCGGGGGCATGCCCCCGGCTATCATATTTTGGCGATCATTTTGGGTGGGGTTTTGAGCGGCTCTGCGCGAGGCGGTAGCTTTCGCCGTTCATCTCGAGGATGTGAACATGGTGGGTCAGCCGGTCGAGGAGCGCGCCGGTGAGGCGTTCCGAGCCGAAGGTTTCTGTCCACTCGTCGAACGGAAGGTTGCTGGTGATGATGGTGGAGCCACTTTCATATCGCTCGGAGAAGACCTCGAACAACAGTTCGGCGCCGGTCTTTGAGAGCGGCACAAAGCCCAGTTCGTCAACGATCAGCAATCTGTATTTGGCCAGCTTCTTCTTGTAGCGCAGCAGGGACTTCTCATCCCTCGCCTCCATCAGTTCATGCACCAGGACGCTGGCCGTGGTGAAGCCGACGCTGATGCCCTTCTGGCAGGCGGCCAGCCCGAGACCGAGGGCGACATGGGTCTTGCCGGTGCCACTGGGGCCAAGGGCGATGATATTCTCATAACGGTCCACATACTCTGAGCGTGCGAGCGTGAGCACTAGCATCTTGTTCAGCTCGGGAATGGCCTTGAAGTCAAAGCTGTCGAGGCTCTTGACCGCCGGGAACTTCGCCAACCGGATCCGCCGCTCGATCATCCGCCTTTCCCGGTCGATCAGTTCCAGCTCGGTGAGCCGGGCCAGATAACCGGTATGGTCAACACCTTCAGACGCACACTGGCGGGCCACCTTGTCATAGTCCCGAAGGAAGGTGGGCAGGCGCAGCTTCTTCAGATGGTGGGATAGCAGTATCTGGGGTGCTTCACTCATGACGCTGCCCCCATCAGACACATATAGCTGGACGGGGATGTGGTGCCCACCGTGGCCTTCGGCAGGTAGGGGTAAAGGCTCAGGTCAAGCCGGGCCGGTCGGCGTTCGATCCGGCACAGCACCAGATGCCTGATGGCGTCATAGCCGATGGCCCCCAACCTCAGGGCGTCCTTCACGGCTGCCGACAGCGTCTCCATATCCACGGTGTCCAATAGTCTCAGCACTTGGACATATTCCCGCTTGCCGGCCTTGCCCATGCGGGCTTCCAGCAGGCGGCGCAGTTTGAGGATTTCCTCCGGCAGGTTCCAGCCATCAAGCGGGGCCGCCTGATCAAGGCTCATGATCTTGCGCTCAATCAGCGGCAGGTAATGCAATGGATTGAAGATCATATCCGCCTCGTCATAGGAGCGCTCGTGGCGGGCGATGATCTCCCCGGCACAGCCAATGACCACCTCGCCGACATAGCCCCGGACCCAGACCTCCCGGTGGGCAAAGGCAACAGGCACCGAATAATCATTGCCCTTGTAACGCACCAGCGACAGGGACGTGACCCGACCGGCCTGCTTGTGGCAGGCATCGAAGAACGCCCCCGGCAAGGGGCGCATTGCCGCCAGATCAGCCTGCAGCCGGTCCCCGATGCTCACCTTGTGCCCTGACAGGACATCTGACTGCCGCCTGGTACAAGCGTCCTCCAGATAGTCGTTGAAAGCGTCAAAGCTGGCGAAGGACGGAATGGGGACCATGAAGGTCCGGCGCATATAGCCGACCATGCCTTCAACCTTGCCCTTATCGTTGCCCTTGCCGGGGCGGCCATAGCGGTCCTCTATCAGATAGTGGGACAGGAAGGCCGAGAAGCTGTCGGTCCGCTTGCGCGTGCCATCCGGCAGAATGCGAGATACAAGACAGCGGTCATTGTCGTACAGGACCGACTGCGGCACAGCGCCAAAGAAGGCAAAGGCATGGTTGTGGCCGTCCAGCCAGGCCTCCGTCGTGGCCCGGGGATAGGCCCTGACATAACAGGCATCGCTATGCGGCAGGTCCAGCACGAAGAAGTGGGCCTTCTGCCGCACCCCGCCGATGACCACCTGGGCCTCGCCGAAGTCCGCCTGCGCGTGACCGGGGGTGTGGCTCAGCGGTACATAGACCTCGCGGCTGGTCCGACGGTACTCTCTCACATAGTCCTTGATGATCGTATAACCGCCATCAAAGCCATACTCGGAGCGTAGGCGCTCGAAGATACGCTTCGCTGTATGGCGCTGCTTGCGCCCTACCTGGCGGTCACCCTCCAGAATACTGTCGATGATGTCGGTGTAGCCATCAAGCTTGGGACGCCTGACCGGCACTGAGCGCCGGTAGCCCGGCGGCTCTGAATGCGAGAGCATCTTCGCGACTGTGTCACGGCTGATCCCGAAACGCCGGGCAGCCTCCCGGTTGCTCAGGCCTTGCACATGGCACGCAAGGCGAACCCTTCTGTATAAATCCACTGAATAAATCCTCCGGCCCTCCCATCAAATGGAAAAGCCAAAAAGTGGCAGACTTTTACTCCGCCCGCAGCAACACAACGCCGCCGCTTCAGTGGCCTACTTTTACACCGCCCTATACAGATATATTGTCTGCCGATGCTGTTCTGGACCCGGCCAATGGCCTAGTGACAGGTAGCACCGTTGTGTCTGGGTTGCCGACAGATGGGCGCAATGTCGCGATCGCACGGGACAGCCGTTATCAGTTCACCGAGATGAGCCGCGAGCGGATCAACGGTCAAGTGGTTGTTCAGTTTAACCCTACTGACAGCATTCGTATTACAGCTGACGCGTTGTTAGCAGAAACAAGTGCTAAGGAAGACCGTACCGATCTGAGTAACTGGTTTGACCGGCCCTTTGATCAGATATCTTTTGATGACAGCCCGGTGTCCACATCGGTTTTCTTGTCTGAGAACAAAGGCGGCGGCACGAAAGATTATGCACTTCAGCAATCTCATAGCGCAACGAAGGATAAACTGGAATCCTTTGGTCTTAACGTTGAGTATGATGCGAACGACAGCCTGACCTTCAAAATCGATGCTCATACGTCGAAAGCGTCAGTACGTCCGGATGCACGTACAGGTTTTGCGGAAACCAACGTTGGTATGGCCATGCCGGTTGTGCGCGCTCACACGGTTGATTATTCAACGGGCTTCCCACAAATCACTGTCGATCGGGATGATTCCGTTCGCAGTAACGGCGACGGTGTCTTTGACCTTGGTGATGTGTCTACTCAGGTTTCCAATGATAATCGCAATATCTATCAGATCAATGACATTGACCAGATTGATTTCCGCGGTGAATGGCAATTGGACGACACCACAAAGTTCACTTTTGGTGCAAACTATCGCACTCAGAAAAACGAAACCTATGAAGCCCTATATCAGCAGATCATGGGTGACTGGGGCGCTAACAATCCCGGTGACGTGGAGCAACTTACGCCTGGCGCTCTTGAGTTGTTTGATTGGGACAGTGCCTTCAACGACTTCCAGATTCCTTCCGGGCTCGTTGGCGTCAGGGGCAATGCATTGGATATCTTTGAGGCGGCTTCCGCTCACTATGCGGGTCAAGGGAACTCTCTCAATCTGGTACAAGAAAACTTCGATATCGTTGAAGAAGACGTACTGGCGGTATTCGCGCAGTTTGATGGGGAATTCGAGCTTGCTGATCGGCCTGTCCGGATTAGTGCTGGCATCAGGTACGAGCAGACAGATGTAACGGCCTTCTCTCAATCTGCACCAACAACAGACATCATATGGTTGGGTGACCAAGATTTTGCACGGGTTGCTGGCTCGGGCCAAGATGGCTTCTCCATCGACGATTCGTACGACAACTTCCTGCCAAACCTCGATATTGCTATCGACTTGACGGATAAGTTGGTTTCGCGTTTCTCCTACAGTAAAACGCTTGCGCGGACAGGCTATGACAACCTGAAAGCCAGCACATCCCTGTCTCAACCTTCTGGCCCCACAGCTGTAGGTGGGACACTGACCGCAAGCACAGGTACACCGGGCCTTCTGCCTCTTGTATCTGAGAACTTTGATGTGTCGTTCGAGTGGTACTATGGCGACGATGACTGGTTCTCGGTTGGTGCGTTCCACAAGAAAGTTAAAAACTTTGTGGGGACTCGTACTGTTTCCGAAAACCTGTTTGGTATTCGTGACGTAACATCTGGTGCAGCCGGTACACGGTCTGGTCAGGCGTCTGACGCTCTTGAGAGCATTGGTATTGATGCAACCAACCAGCACCTGTTTGCCATGACAGCACTTATTGACCAACTTGGTTCGGTAAATGACGCAATAGCGACGTTCCAGGCCAATGTGAACAATGGCTCGCTGGACCCGGCATACTATGTCAGTTTGGAGACAGATTATGATGTGCTCTCTGACTCTAGTGACCCCCTGTGGGATATCGACGTAAGCCGTCCTCTCAATATCGAGTCCGCTTCTATCCGCGGTCTGGAAATTGCCGGGCAGCATTTCTTCGGTAATACAGGTTTTGGTATTGCAGCAAGCTACACCTTGGTTGATGGCGACATTGGCTATGATGTCACTGCTGATCCGACAGAAGACCAATTCGCACTGGTTGGTCTGAGTGACACCGCAAACGTGACTCTGATTTATGAGAAAAACAGGCTTTCCGCCCGTGCCTCCTATAATTGGCGTGACGGCTTCCTATCTGATGCCAACCGGGGTGATAGTTACAACAACCCTACCTTCACAGAGGCATTCGCGACGATTGATGCGAGTGTGAGTTACGATGTGACTGAACAGATCACCGTGTCGCTGGAAGCGGTCAACATCACCGGTGAAAATACGCGTCAGTACAACCGGGCTGAGAATCAACTTTGGTTCGCACGGGAAAACGCGCCGCGTTTCTTCCTCGGCGCTCGGTACAAGTTCTAAGTTTGTGAAGAGCTGACCCACAGGTCACCTATGGCAAAAGGGGTCGCTCCAAGGAGCGATCCCTGTTTTTATCTAGTCTCATGTGGGAGCATGAGGGTATGGGTAAAGGAAGGCACAGGTGAACGTGGCTACAGATATTGGTAGGGTATATTTATGGCAACCGTTGTAACATTGGACAATGTTGAACATCACGACCTCAAGGTTTCGGCGGACAGGGGCGCAGTTTTCGGTGACAACATCAACCAAGCTCTTGTCTTTCCAAATGAGTTTCGTGACGCACAGCGCGAATACCCAATCCTTTTCAGAAAGGATAAGGACGGCGCTTTCCAATCAGTTGTCTTGCTAGGCTTTGACCGGGATGAAAACCTATTTCTAAAGGGCAAGGTGTGGGACGCCAGATATATGCCTGCTGTTCAGGCTAGAGGCCCTTTCATGATAGGGGTACACCGCTCTACAGAAGGTGAAGAGGCCGATGTGAAGGTACATGTTGACCTAGACAATCCTGCGGTAAACAAGGAAAGCGGCTATGCGCTCTTTCTTCCCCACGGGGGGCAATCACCCTACCTTAACCATATCATCAATGTACTCAGAACGCTCCATGACGGCTTAAGCATTTCAAAGACCTTTTTTGGCCTCATGGAAGAGTTTGATCTTATCGAGCCCCTTACGCTTGAGGTCAAAATCGATGATACGCGCCAATATACCGTGCCGCAGGTATATTCGATCAGCGAAGAGAAATTCCGGGGTCTATCTCATGAGGCGCTGGGGCGTTTACACGAAACCGGCATGCTTGCATACTGCTACTGGGTTTTAGGCTCGCTCGACAACATCAGGCCTCTCGTGGACCGGAAGATCAGGGCGTAACTCCTATGGGAAGCAATAACAGTAAACAGAGGGTGGTTATCGCGGGCGGGGGAACTGCTGGCTGGGTGACCGCTGCTGCTTTGTCGAGCCAGATCGGCGAGCTTATCGATATCGTGCTCGTGGAATCAGAGGAGCTCGGGACAGTTGGTGTTGGTGAAGCCACTATCCCGACACACCGAAGTTATCATGACATCATCGGCATGAATGAAGCTGACTTCATGCGCGCCACCAGGGCAACTTTCAAGCTCGGTATTTCTTTTGAGGACTGGGGTGCGCTCGGTGATAAATATTTTCACTCATTCGGAAAAATAGGAATCTCCACATGGATGGCGGATTTCCACCATCTTTGGATGCAAGCCCAATCAGATGGCTTTGGCGGTGACCTTGGGGATTATTGTCTTGAACTCCGCGCCGCCGAAGCGGGCAAGTTTGCTATCACCGAGAAGCCTGCACTCAATTATGCCTATCATCTTGACGCCGGGTTATATGCGCGCTTCTTGCGAGAACATTCCGAAAAGCGAGGCGTGAAGCGTATTGAAGGCAAGTTCGTTGATGTGCAGAAGAATGGTGAAACAGGTTTTATTGAAAGCCTAGTTATGGAATCCGGTGAGGAAGTCGCCGGCGATCTCTTTGTCGATTGTACTGGGTTCCGCGCGATGCTGATCGAGAAGGCGCTTGGAGTTGGTTTTGATGACTGGTCGCATTGGCTGCCCATGAACAGCGCCGTTGCCGTGCAAACGGTGGGCACCGGAAAAATTCCGCCTTACACCTGCTCCATGGCGCGTGGTGCGGGCTGGCAGTGGCGTATTCCACTGCAGCACCGGGTTGGCAACGGCCATGTTTATTGTTCGGACTATATGAGCGACGACGAGGCTCGGCACGTTCTTGATGAGAATGTGGACGGAGAGATGCTGACGGAACCTCGAGTAATCCGGTTTAAAACAGGACGCAGAAAAAAGATCTGGGAAAAGAACTGTATAGCGCTCGGCCTTTCAAGCGGATTTTTGGAGCCGCTGGAATCCACAAGCATTCACCTCTTCCAGGTTGCCGCAACCCGTCTTGTGCAAATGTTCCCTTTTTCAGGGATCAGCACGGCTCAGACCGACTTTTACAACAAGGTCTGTGAAGACGAGTTTCTGAGTGTCCGGGATTTTGTCATTCTTCATTATTTCCTGACCAAAAGGGACGATACAGCGTTTTGGCGGGACCGGCAGGCTCTAGACATACCGGAATCGCTCCGGCAGCGGATCGAACTCTACAAGCAGAACTCGTTTGTCTACCAGGGGGAGGCGGATCTGTTCCGCATCGATTCCTGGTTGCAGGTTATGCAAGGACAGGGGTTGGCTAGCGGAAATTATCACCATGTTGGTAAGCTCATGGGCGCAGATAGATTGCGAGCAAACATGGAAGGCTATGCTGCCCAGGTTCGTTCAGCGGTTCAGAAGCTTCCGACCCATGAAGATTTTCTCTCTCGCTACTGCGCTGTGCCGGATGCCTGATTTCGGCAGGGGTCCCTCATGACAAATGCGATCAGAACAGTTGTGATTGTTGGCGGTGGTTCGGCGGGTTGGATCACCGCTGGATTGCTGGCTGCGAAACACAAGGCTGATGGCAATCTTGGTCTGAAAATCACAGTCATTGAATCCCCTGATATACCGACCATAGGCGTGGGTGAAGGCACTTGGCCTACCATGCGTACTACCTTGCGTGCGATAGGTGTCAGTGAACGCGACTTTGTCAGGTGCTGCAGCGTCTCGTTCAAACAGGGATCCAAATTTTGTCGTTGGCATAAAGACGACCCCGATGATTTTTATTACCATCCATTTGACCTGCCTCAAGGTTTCCATGGTGGTAACGTGGCGGAGCATTGGCTCGCAACGCCGGGCCATAGGTCCTTTTCCGCTACCGTTTGCCCGCAGGAAACACTTTGCGAACGCCATCGTGCACCAAAACTTGTAACCAGTCCTGACTATGCCGGGTTCACAAACTACGGTTACCACCTGGACGCGGGGGCTTTTTCAGGTTTCCTGAGAGAACACTGTACGCAGCGCCTTGGTGTCAGGCATGTCGCAGACACAATGACTGGCCTGCAAGCCGCAATGAATGGTGATATTGAAGCGATTGAAACGCGAGAAAATGGTCTCATAGAAGGAGACCTGTTTATCGATTGTACGGGCTTTCACGCGCTCCTGATCGGGGCGCATCTAGGCGTTGGCATGAAACCAATGTCACATGTCCTGTTCCCCGACACAGCGCTGGCCGTGCAAAGCCCCTATGACGAAGACGCACCGGTGCAGTCTGTCACGGTCTCAACAGCACAACCAGCAGGGTGGATATGGGACGTTAGCCTGTCGTCACGCCGTGGCATAGGGCATGTATATAGCAGCGCCCATATGAATGAAGATGCAGCTGTTGAGTGTGTCCGTCTGTATCTCGGGAAAGATGAAAAGTCTTTCGGTAAGCTAAACGTTAGAAAACTTGCCATCGGATCGGGCTACCGTGAAACCTTCTGGAACAGAAATTGCGTTGCCGTAGGCCTTTCCGCAGGGTTTCTTGAGCCTCTTGAAGCATCGGCGCTGATGCTGATTGAAAAATCGGCGAACCTCATTGCGGATAATATGCCCACTACACGGGATGCGATGGATATTGTCGCGAAACATTTTAACACGCGACTTCATGGCCTCTGGAGCCATATTGTTCATTTCCTGAAGCTGCATTATTGCCTGAGCGAACGTACGGAACCATTCTGGGTAGACAACCGCAAACCGGAAAGCATACCGGATGAACTGATGGATGATCTGGCGCTTTGGGCGGAGCAGGTGCCACGACCTGGTGAATTTGGTGGGCCAGATGAGGTATTCCCGGCAGCCAGCTATCAATATGTTCTCTACGGCATGGGGTTTCCCACAAAACCCAACCCTCGAGGTATCCCTGATGGGCTTAAAGGCTTCAGTGAAGGACAATTTGCAACTGTTGAACGGAATGCTTCACGTTTGAAAGATATGTTGCCTTCAAACCGGGAGCTGCTTGACACGCTTTGCTCTAGCGATGACGTTTAGGTAGGAGGAACGTGGCCATGGCAGGGCAAAAGGTCAAAGAAATTTCAGGCGTTGGGTGCGATCAAATTCCTTTTGAGGCGTTGATTGGCGGCGAAGTACCTGTGGTGCTCAAAGGGGTGGCGAAGGATTGGCCGCTCGTGAAGGCCGGCCAAAGATCTCCAGAAGATGCCATGACCTACATTGAGCAGTTCGAGGCAGGGCGGGAGTATACGATGTATGTTGTGCCACCTGAGGTTAACGGGCGCATTTTCTACAACGAAGAGCTAACCGCACCAAACTATCAGCCCTGGAAGGTTAGCTTCCCCGCTTTCCTTGAGGCCATGAGAGAACAATTCAAGGCAGCCGACCCCAGTGCCCACTATATTGGCTCTCGAGATGCGGACACTTATTTCCCTGGCCTCAGGAAGGATAACGACCTCAAGCTCAAGCACCCAATGTTTGAGCACGGCAATTTGCTTGTGAGTGTCTGGACAGGCAGCAAAACCCTTGTTGCAGCGCACTATGATGCCTCAAATAATCTGGCGTGCTGCATGGTGGGCAGACGGCGCTTCACACTGTTTCCGCCCGAAGCTATCTCGGCCCTTTATCCTGGGCCGCTTGAGCCCACACCTGGCGGGCAGGTGCTGTCGATGGTTGATCATCATAATCCTGACCTAAGGAAATTTCCGCGCTTCAAAGAGGCCGAAGCCATGGCTCAAGTGGCTGAGCTTGAGCCGGGAGATGTGCTCTATTTTCCTGCGCTCTGGTGGCATCAGGTGGAAGCACTCGAACCCTTTAATGTCATGATGAACTACTGGTGGAACGACGTACCGCTCCATATCGATGATCCGCGGGCGGCGCTGCTGCATGGTATGCTGGCGTTGCGGGAAAGGCCGGAGCAAGAAAAGAAGGCCTGGAAACAGATATTCAATTATTATGTGTTTGGTGACGCAGAAGATGTGCGAGCGCATTTGCCAAAACATGCTCGCGGGCCACTTGGTGAGCTGGACACGCTTACGGCTCGACGACTGAGGGCCTATATTCTGCAGCTTCTCAACAGATGATGAATTCTTGCCTGCGGACGCCTCCTTGGCTAGGAGGGTTTGCGCTCAGGTGGTGGTGATTTGGTCCAGCAAAACTCTGACTTGCTCCGCTGGAGGCAGAAGGCCATCAACAAAAAAGGCAGCTTCGTCACGCTCTGGCCGCTCCAGTATCGCAAGTTGGCTTTTCAGCAGGCTTGCTGGCATAAAGTGATCTGTACGTGCCGTGAGCCGGGACATCAAAATCTCGTGCGAGATGTCAGCCATCACAAACTGTAGGGAGCTGCAGTGGGAGCGGAGTGTATCCCTGTATTGTCGCTTGAGTGCGGAACAAGATACAACAACACCAGTTTCCGCGCGCATCGCTATGGCTTCCCCAACGTTTTTAAGAAACACCACCCTGTCATTGTCATCAAGTGGCTGGCCAGCTTCCATTTTGCGGATGTTTGAAGCCGGGTGAAGGTCATCTCCTTCGACGAACGGCAACCCCAGCTTGTCAGCGAGTAGCTGCCCGAGCGTTGATTTTCCGCACCCGCTCACACCCATTACCACGATAGAAAACTTCATCGACACGCCCTTCCCTTGAGCAAAATTCTTACCCGCAAGGTTTGGGGCTGTCTATGTCTGAGGCAGAGATCTTTGAAGGCGAAGTTGATATTATCCTTCATATACCCATTTCCCACCAACCATGGTGCGCTCAACAGGCACATCAACAAGGGTGAAGGGGTCAACTTGGGTCGGGTCGGCACCAAGCACAACAAGATCGGCCAGCTTGCCTACCTCAAGAGAGCCTTTGATTTTTTCTTCATACGAGGCGTAGGCCCCGTGAACCGTGCCAACCCTGATCGCCTCTTCAACGGTGATGCGCTGGTTGCCACCCCACAAGGTTCCTTTCATGTCCGTACGCGTCACACTTGATTGCAGGGCCATCATGGGCTCATAGGGGCCGGGCGGGTAATCAGAAGCCTGGGTGGCCATAACGCCAGCGTCAAGGAAGCTTCTAAGTGCAAACATATTGTTCAGGCGCTCCTTGCCATACTCGACCATTTTTTCGCCGTGGAAATACACATAAGTCGAGAAGGGGGTTGGTATTGCCCCAAGGGCCGCAATGCGGCGTACGAGGTCATCATTGATCACCGTGCAGTGCTCCAGCCGATAGCGAGGGTCAGCCTTAGGCATCTCTTTTTGAAGGCGCTCATAGATACGCAGGGTAATATCCACAGCCACATCCCCATTTGCGTGGATGCCAAGCTGCCAGCTCGCCGCATGGGCTTTGCGGGCTAGCTCATAAAGGTCGCCTTCCTCAGTAACGATGATGCCATAGTCATCAGGGCGGCCAACATAGGGCTTAGACAGCCTTGCAGTGCGTTCAGAGATTGAGCCGTCACACGTAGCTTTCATGCCGCCGAGGCGAACCCATTCATCACCGAAACCTGTTTGCAGGCCAGCAGCGATCATTCTGTCGATATCAAAATAGCCGATCATGCAATAGATACGGGTACCGAGTTCTCCAGCTTGGTAGGCGTCGTTATAGGCGATAAAGTCATCCCTGCTGCCATAGGCATCGGTGACGGACGTAACGCCTGATTTCGCGAGCATTTTGGAGATAAGCGCAACACCATCACGGCGTTGTTCGCGGGTCTCTCCTTTGGGGATAACAGCCTCAACGGCACTTGCGCCGGTTTCAAGCAGGCGGCCATTGAGACGGCCATCTGTTCGGTCAAAACGACCACCAGCAGGGTCTGGTGTGTTGTCATCTATGCTAGCCATTTTAAGGGCGAGGGAGTTTACGAAGCCTGTATGGCCACCCCTGTGGGATATAAACACGGGGTGATCCGGTGCGGCCTCGTCAAGATCTTCACGTGTCAGGAAGCGGCCTTCGCTGGTTTTTGTGTCGTCATATTTGAAACCTAGTACCCACTCACCCGGGGCCTTTTTTTGTGCCGCAGTGCGAATGGCTTCTTTTATTGCAGCGATAGACCGGAGGTCACAATCGACCTGAAACAGGTGCATGACACCTGAGTAAGCCGGATGGCTGTGGGCGTCGATAAAACCTGGCAGCACTGTCTTGCCGCCAAGGTCGATTTTTCTGGTGAGGGGCGAGGCGAGAGCAAGCACGTCTTCAGTGCTGCCAACGGCGGTAATATGCCCGCCGCTGATGGCTATCGCATCTGCGCGTGGCTGGTTGGCTGCCATGGTGATGATATTGCCGCCATAGAGTACTGTGTCAGGCTTTTCCATGCTGACAAGAGGCAACAGCGCCAAGCTGCTTGCCTGCATGTTGAACGTGCGTCGAGTTATCATCATTTCCCCCATTCTGATCATGATCTCCCATTTTGCCGTCTGGCAAAGCCCCTGAGAAGGCCACCTCATCTTTCATACTCTAAAAACTTCGTCTTTCCCAGAAACCGCAACCCGCCGTAACACAATGGCTTTTCTTGATTCTATGAATGCTGCAGGTCGGGCGGGATTTTTGGCAAGTCATTTTTATACCAAATATGGTGTATTGAGCGTTTCTTTGCACAAATTGAGGGGCTATACTGCCGCTTCGCTGGCGGGCTAGGGCGCTGGATATTCAATATTTTGAGAGAGTGGAGACAGGGGTAAATGGCGGATACGGGCGATCAACAGCTTTCGGGGCTTCTAGAAGAACGGCATGTGTATAAGCCGTTTCGCTATCCATGGGCGTATGAAGCCTGGTTGACGCAGCAGCAAATTCACTGGTTGCCGGAAGAAGTTCCGCTTGCCGAAGATGTGCGCGACTGGGCGCGTAAGCTGAGCGATTCTGAAAAGAACCTTCTCACGCAGATTTTCCGTTTCTTCACCCAAAGCGATATCGAGGTGAATAACTGCTACATGAAGCATTACACCAAGGTGTTTAAGCCTACTGAGGTGCAGATGATGCTGGCAGCTTTCTCGAACATTGAGACAGTGCACATTGCGGCTTATAGCCACCTGCTCGACACACTTGGTATGCCTGAAGCTGAATATTCAGCCTTCCTCCACTATAAGGAGATGAAGGACAAATACGATTATATGCAGCAATTCAACGTGGATGACCTGAAGTCAACCGCGCTGACGGTTGCCGTGTTTGGTGCTTTCACTGAAGGTTTGCAGCTTTTCGCGAGCTTCGCGATGCTGCTGAACTTCCCCCGTTTCAACAAGATGAAGGGCATGGGGCAGATCATTAGTTGGTCCGTGCGCGATGAGAGCCTGCACTGCGAAAGCATTATCAAGCTTTTTAGAACGCTGGTGAGTGAGAACCCGGAAATATGGGACGAGGACCTGAAGTCGCAGATCACGGAGGCCTGCCGCACGATTGTGGAGCATGAGGATGCCTTTATCGACCTCGCCTTCGGCATGGGGCCAATCGAGGGCCTGACGGCTGAGGAAGTGAAACAATATATTCGGTATATTGCAAACCGGCGCCTTGACCAGCTTGACCTCGATGGGATCTATGACATTGAAATCAATCCGTTGCCATGGCTCGATAGCATGTTGAACGCCGTGGAGCACACCAACTTCTTTGAGAACCGTGCGACGGAATATTCCAAGGCCGCAACGCAAGGATCATGGGATGAGGCATTTGAATAGGCGCTTTTTAGCCTTCAGGTAGAAATAAAATTTGCACCTCGGCCCTGTGGGCTGGGGTGTTTTTGTGTGAGCCCAAAAAAAAAATGCACCTGAGGGAGGCTCAGGTGCATTAGGTGGAACGCGTGGGCCGCTCAACAGCGAGGAGTGGTGACCGGTCTCATTTGCGCCTGCCCAACAGGGGTTAAGGGGGCTAATGGCAGGCGCGAAAGGCGTTCCTTAATCCCATCTGTCATGGGATTTTTTGTCGTGGCCATATCCATTGCCGCGATGTGCATAACGATGCGACAGGGATGCGTAATAATCGTCCACGTTTTCGTTGATCTCATGAGCCAGTTTTTCGCCAAGTTCTTCGGCTGTCTGGCGGCGCAGGCTGGTAGCAACCCGGTTTTGAAACGCGGGCGTTGATTTCTCAAATAGCGCTACCACCCCGTTATTGGGAAAACGATTAGTGGGTTCTGAACTGCAACGTGTGTGCGCGCGCAAGTTTTGCCCGGACTTAAAGTGCTCATCCGCTTTTACCCTGATGTGCTCCCGGTCAAGGCCAATACCATTGGTATGCACGCGTACGCTATAGCTGCCACGCGCTTCTGCCTTGGTTTTAACCACCGTATAAGAGGCCATATAAAGGGGGCCGCAACCGCTTGTTGTACGAGGGTTCACACGGCCATAACGATCTTGCTCATGGTCACGATCAACAACTCTAAAGTCTAGGTCATAGTCCTGTTCACGCACGCCAACCACGATATCAGCACGGCGGCGGTCGTCCGTTATGCGTACATAGTCAGGCACATTATGACGTACCGCTCGCAGTGTCTCGCCTTCAAATCGCTCTTCCGAGCGACGGCGGCCTTCGCTGTCGATATCGATATAGACGTACACCGGGTTATGGTCGCGGCGGGCATAAGCCGCACGATCAAATGAGACAGGCAAAACTTTAGGGCCTGTCTGGATATAGTCGGCAAATGCACCGGTGCCGGTTAACAAAACCAATCCTGCACCAAGGACGGCTTTACGGAATATCTGGGCGTTTTTCATGTCGGCTTCCTTCGCTGTTGTTGATGCCAAGCTAACAGGGCCTGGCTTAGCAAAAGCTGAGGTTAGTGTTCACCTGCCGTTCATGAATGGAGAGATGATTTTCATTTTGATATCAACGTTTTATGGGTTTTTAGGTTTGGTGTATAAATAGCGATAGCCTATCCTGAAACGGGAGAGACGGCACGTCACCTTAGGGGATAGCAGGGTGATTCGATGGTAGAACGCCTGAATTGAAAAGAGCGCCTCAGTTGCCCGAAGCGCTCATCATTTCTTTCAACCGTTAGTCGGTTATATCTGACCGTGGCAGTGTTTGAATTTTTTGCCGGAGCCACATGGGCACGCATCGTTGCGGCCGATACCCTGAAATGGGTTGCTGGCGGGCTGCGGTGCAGAAACTGGCGTGCCTGTCGCTCGGACATCGCCATGGCAATGTTTGAACTTCTCGCCAGAGCCACAAGGGCACGGTGCGTTCCGGGGTACATCACCCCATGTGCTGGTATCGTTGGCATCAAACCGACCTCTCGATGAACCCCCAATAGCCGCATCTGGCTCAGGATGGCTTTCCTGTACGATGCTTGGGCTTTTGGGCTCAAACTGTGCGGGGTCAGCCTGTGGCGCGAGCTCAATACGGCCCAGAAGCTGGGTGACGTGCTCGCGCATGTGATATAGCATGGCCTCAAATAGGCCGAAGGCTTCTGTTTTATACTCGTTGAGCGGATCGCGCTGGCCATAGGCTCTCAAAGATACGCCCTGACGAAGATGATCGAGGTTCTGGAGGTGGTCTTTCCATTCCTGGTCGACAACCTGCAACAGCAGGCTCTTCTCAATCCCGCGCCAGAATTCCGCACCATATTTGGTGGCCTTTGCGGCCATGTGGCGGTCAGCTGTATTCTCCAGGCGTTCGATGATTGAGGCGTCATCCACGCCTTCTTCGTCAGCCCAGACTTTCACATCCACATCAAGGCCAAGGATGTTATGAACATCTTCCTGCAGGCCGTCCAAGTCCCACTGCTCAGGGTAGGATTTTGCCGGAATGGCTTTCTCAACGATATGATGAACAACGTCCGAGCGCATATCCTTGATGGTTTCCTGAATATCGTCGGCGTCCATGATTTCGCGGCGCTGTTCATAAATCACGCGGCGCTGGTCGTTCATCACGTCATCAAACTTAACGAGGTTCTTACGGATATCGTAGTTGCGGGCTTCAACTTTTTGCTGGGCCTTCTCGATGGCCTTGTTGATCCATGGATGAATGATAGCCTCGCCTTCTTCGATACCAAGGCGAACCAGCATGCTGTCCATGCGCTCAGGCCCGAAGATGCGCATCAGGTCATCCTGAAGCGACAGGTAGAACTTTGATCTGCCCGGGTCACCCTGACGGCCGGAACGACCACGAAGCTGGTTATCAATGCGGCGGCTTTCGTGGCGCTCTGTAGCCATGATATAGAGCCCGCCAGCCTCGATAACCTTTTTCTTTTCCTCCGCGACCTCGGCTCTGATCCGGTCAGAGATTTCCTTGATCTTGGCCTCATCCTCGACCCCCGCGGTTTCGTCCTCGATCCGCATCTCGGCGTTACCACCAAGCTGGATGTCGGTACCGCGGCCAGCCATGTTTGTTGCGATGGTTACCGCGCTCAGCCGGCCCGCTTGAGCCACGATCTGTGCTTCCTGTTCATGGAAGCGGGCGTTCAGCACCTGGTGCTTGATCTTCTTTTCCTTAAGGAAAGCAGCGAGCACTTCCGACTTCTCGATCGAAACCGTACCAACAAGAACAGGTTGCCCTTTTTCTTGCGCCTCGGTGATGTCTTTGACGATGGCGTCGAACTTCTCTTTGGCTGTACGGTAAAACTCGTCGTGCTCGTCAATGCGCTGTACCGGCACGTTCGTCGGAATCTCAATAACGCCGAGGCCGTAGATGTCGCCAAACTCTTCCGCCTCAGTGGACGCAGTACCGGTCATGCCCGAAAGTTTCGGGTACATACGGAAGTAATTCTGGAAGGTGATGGACGCCAGCGTCTGGTTTTCCGGCTGGATTTCCACACCTTCTTTGGCCTCCAGGGCCTGGTGCAGGCCGCCTGAATAACGGCGACCTTCCATCATGCGGCCAGTAAATTCGTCGATGATGACAACCTTGCCACCATTTACAATGTAATCCGTATCGCGCTCAAACATGGTGCGAGCCTTAAGGGCTTGGTCAACATGGTGCACGATCTGTGTGTTTTCATAGTCGTACAGGTCGTCAGACGCCAAAAGCCCTTCAGCTTTCAGAATGCCTTCAACCTTTTCCGTACCATCTTCGGTGAGGGATACATGCTTGGACTTTTCGTCCTTCTCATAGTCTTCCTCAGTTAGTTGAGCGATGACGGAATTAATGGAGACATATAGCTCTGATTTGTCTTCAGTTGGGCCGGAGATGATAAGTGGGGTACGCGCTTCGTCGACGAGGATCGAATCAACTTCATCTACGATGGCAAAATGGAAAGCGCGCTGTACCATCTCGTCTTTGTGCGCTTTCATATTGTCGCGCAGATAATCAAAACCAAGCTCGTTGTTGGTGCCGTAGGTAATGTCACAGGCGTAGGCTTCGCGGCGATCTGCATCATACCGACCGGGTACAATAATACCGGTTGAAAGGCCGAGGAAGCCATACAGCTTGCCCATCCATGTGGCGTCACGTTCAGCCAGATAGTCGTTCACGGTTACAACGTGCACGCCTTTTCCCGGCAGGGCGTTCAAATATGCTGCCAGGGTTGCCACAAGGGTTTTACCCTCGCCCGTTTTCATCTCGGCGATGCTGTTGTCATGCAGCACCATGCCGCCAATGAGCTGTACGTCGTAGTGCCTCAGGCCCAGAACGCGCTTGGAAGCTTCGCGGACAACGGCAAATGCCTCGATCAGAAGATCATCGGTGGTAGCACCGGCTTCCAACCTTTCGCGGAACTCAGGGGTTTTCGCTTTTAGCGCGTCATCCGATAGAGCTTCCATCTCACTCTCAAGCGCGTTGATCGCTTCAACCTTTGGCTTGAGCTTTGAGAGATACCGGTCATTCGCTGAACCGAAAATCTTTTTGGTGAGTGTACTTAGTCCCAGCATAATGTTTCCCTGGTCTGCCCTTCGTTGTCACGGCGGTATAGCATTGGCAGACACAAACTAGAAATGATCTGCAAAACAGCAAAAAGGTGACTTTATTAATATATGCAGTTTGTCACTACAGGATTGCAGGCACAGATAAGTATCTGTCTGGCGTCTGTCAACTGGCCTGCGGCATATGACATGCAAATGAGGCCGATGTACGTGCAATTCTTGCTGTCTGTGTCATCTCGGGGCATTATGCGGTCTCTTTATTCCAGAGGATGGATGGATCGTATGGCCGAGTCTAGAATCTCACCGCTTGCCCCTGCAGGCTTCCCCAATCTTTTGCCAGTGCCCGGTGTTGAGATGGGCGCGATGCATGCGGGTTTCCGAAAACGGGAACGGCCTGATCTGCTTTTGGCGGTTTTTTCGGAAGGATCTGTGGCTGCAGGCGTGTTCACACGCTCAAAAGCCCCGGCCGCCCCAGTTGACTGGTGCCGTGCCGCTCTTAAGAAAACAGGCGGCAAGATAAGGGCGCTGGTGGTAAACGCCGGCAACGCTAATGCCTTCACTGGTGAGAAGGGCATGAAAGCCGCCGTTAAGTCTGCGGACGTGGCCTCAAACATTGTTGGGTGCGAGGCAGAGGAGGTGTTGCTTTGCTCCACCGGGGTAATTGGTGTGCCGCTCAATGGTGATCTGTTTGAAAAACCACTGACCCGTATTCACGCGGGCATGTCTGGCGCCATGTGGCGCGAGGCTGCTGGTGCGATCATGACAACAGACACCTATCCAAAGGGCTGCTGTCGGGTGGCGACCCTTGAGGGGCGGCCGGTGGTGATCTCCGGTATCACCAAAGGTTCGGGCATGATCGCCCCTGATATGGCCACTATGCTCGGTTTTGTGTTCACCAATGCGGCGCTTACTCACAATTGCTTGCAGAAGCTGCTTTCAAGCGCAACTGACCGCAGCTTCAACAGCATTACGGTTGATAGCGATACATCGACGAACGACACTTGTATTGCGGTTGCGACAGGGGTTGGTGCGGGTTATGACCCGATTGACGACCCTGACGACCCAAGGCTCGCAGATTTCCGCGCGAAGTTTGATGAACTGATGATTGATCTCGCGCAGCAGATTGTAAGAGACGGGGAAGGGGCCACAAAATTTGTGGCGATCACCGTTGAAGGTGCGGAAAGCAACGAGGCCGCGCGTACGATTGCTAAGTCAGCAGCGAACAGCCCTTTGGTGAAAACAGCAATTGCCGGTGAAGACGCTAACTGGGGCCGCTTGGTGGCAGCTGTTGGCAAGTCTGGTGAGGCGGCAGAACGCGACAAACTGCAGATATGGATTGGTGGTCAACATGTGGCGCACAAAGGTGCGGTGCATCCTCGCTACAATGAGGAAGAAGCCACGGCCCACATGAAGGGCCAAGAGATCGACATTCGCATTGACGTGGGTGTTGGCGAAGGTGTTGCCACGGTCTGGACCTGTGATCTGACGTACGATTACATCCGTATCAACGCTGATTATCGCAGCTAGGCGATATCTACCCGCTACGCATCACCCCAACCGGGCGTTTCCTGCCGGGTTGGGGTTTTGTTTTAACTAATGCTCTGATTTTTAACATGTTTTTTCTGGCATGAGACTTGAATTGATTAGCGTGGGGTCATGCTGACTAGAGAGTTGCCGGAGAAAAAAGATGCCAACTGTAAACTTGGAACTGCAACTAAAGTTTTTGAATGAGCTGGATACAGCACTTGCTGATGCGCTGGGTCGCTATTCAGATGAAAGCGCTGAGAAGCTTGCAGAACTTGAGTATATGCAACGGGAAGTGACACGCGCGCGTCGTGTGATCAATGACCGTTTGAAGGTGAATGCGGACGACGACACACTAAGTGTGCGCAAAGCCCGTGCTTCAAGCCTGTTTCAGGAAGCTGCCTTCAGCTGAAGTTTTTAGTCTTCCCCGACGGGTACTTCCTGCGTTCGGGTTGAGAGCATATCGAACAGCCCGGTGACGAGATCAGCGAGCACTCCAATGCCGCCTGCTATGCCGCCTGCGATAAGTGCTGCGATTAAGCAATATTCTACGGCGGTTGCTCCCTGAAGGTCACCCCTGAGGTCAGCCAGAAGCGCGGTTATGCGCTTGGGTAATATAAGCTGAGCTGTCAGGGTAATATATCCGTACATTATGTTATTCCGCCTCAATGCCTGAATGCCTCAATGTCCACACTCCCCTTCAAAAATAAACAATCGGTTAAAGCTTGAATTTGACTAAAACTGGCGCTACGCGTTGGCCTATGGATGATTGCCCCGAACCCAATGTGAGAATTGATGCAGGCCTGCCGACTGTGCTGGTGGCTGCTATCGCCCTTATCGATATTGATGGCCGTGTTTTGATCGCAGAGCGACCCGCAGGCAAGTCTATGGCAGGCATGTGGGAATTCCCTGGCGGAAAGGTCGAGGAAGGTGAAATTCCCGAGGCCGCTCTTATCCGGGAATGCAAGGAAGAACTGGGCATCGATATTACCGCTGCCTGCCTTGCTCCGTTTGCTTTTGCCTCCCACTCATATGAGAAATTTCATCTCTTGATGCCACTTTTTGTTTGCCGCAAGTGGGAAGGTCTTGTGCAGGGCCTTGAAGGCCAGCGCACCAAATGGGTCAAGATACGTGATCTGGGTGAGTATGAAATGCCACCTGCGGACATCCCTCTTATTGCCATGCTGCGGGACTTCTTTTGAGTGCGGACGCGCTAGCTCCATATATACTGGCTGACGATAGTTCCCGCCGGGCCTTGGAAGCGGTTCGCAGCGTAGGGCCCTTTGGCGCCTATGTCGCTGCAGGGTTTATTCGCAACAGGGTTTGGAACAGTTTCTATAAGCCCAAACCCGCCCATGTAATCGCCGACACTGACGTGGTTTATTTTGACCGAAACGACCTTTCCCTCGCTACAGAGCAAGGTTTCGAGCAAGCGCTGGAACGAGAATGCGCTGGGCAGGAGTGGCAGGTACGCAATCAGGCCCGCATGCATGAGAAGGCGAGTGATCCACCATACCCCTCAATCAGCGAAGCGCTTGCTCATTGGCCGGAAACAGCGACAGCCGTCGCCGTACGTCTTAATGCTGATGACCGACTTGAGATATTAGCTCCTTTTGGGCTTGATGACCTTTTGGCTCACAGGCTTCGGCCAACTCCGGCGATCATCCGGCGTGACAGAACAATCTTTGATGTGCGAGTTGTTCAAAAGGGCTGGCTTGAACGTTGGCCCAATGTCGAGCTGGTGAATTAGGGCTTGGGGGGCTTGCCAGCTTTCAACGCATCCGCAAGATTGACGGCGCCGCTGCCCGGCTTAAGGGGTTTCTGTTGACTTTTATGTGGATGCCAACCGGTCATATACATGACCTGGAAGGTTGCGGGGATGCGCCCGTCTTCTAGCGCGTATTTCTCAACGTATATTTCACAGGCCCGCATAAGCACATCACGGCGTAAAAACCGGCGGCTGCGGCTCACAAGCGCGTTGGCTTCCCCCATGCCGCGCAGTTCCTGCATCAGCTTGAGCGGATGCTCGTAGGTGACCGTGATGGTGTCCATATCAGTAACGGGAAGTGCGAAACCCGCGCGCTGCAACAGGCTGCCAAGGTCTCGGACGTCAGCGAACGGAATAACGCGGGCGTTGGCGCCGCCCAATATCTCTGATTCGGCGGCGATAAGCGCGTGCCTTAGCTCATGCAGCGTATCTCCACCAAAAAGCGAAGCCATGAACAGGCCATCAGGTTTCAGGGCGTGATGACACTGCACCATCAGGCCGGGCAGGTCGTTCACCCAGTGCAAGGCAAGGTTTGAGATCACGAGATCGAAGCTTGCAGGCGTTGCGTCAAGGGCGTCGCCATCTTGTGGCAGGGCCGTTGTTTGGGTTGGGCGCAGGCCAAACCGCCCGCCAATATCGAGCACTTCTGCAAACTGGCGATTGATATCAAGCAGCCGGTCTTCCATCCGGTCCGCGATCTCATTGCGGAGGAAATCAAAAGAAGAACCCATGCGGGCACCGCGCGCCATGTTGCGTTCAACGGCCCGCATGTCAAAAAGTTTTGGAGACTGTGTATCATTTGCCATGCGATTTCCTTAAGCGAGCCTGAAGCCCTGCGCAACTACTTAGGTGCAACCATTTTGGTAGAGCGAGTTGGAATTGGCATATGGTGTGGCCTCATATCGCCTGCTAGGCTCAGGTTATGAGAATGGTCGCAGATAATGTGAAACGTGTGGGGCGCGGGGTGTTGGACTTTCTGTTGCCGCCGCGATGTCCATCGTGCGGCACGCGCATCGCTGATGATGGGCACCTCTGCGGTACATGCTGGGGTGAAATGGCCATGATAACAGCGCCTATGTGTGGCTTGTGTGGGTTGCCTTTTGCCGCTGGTGACCTGGACGGGGCCGAATGCGGCGCCTGTATGCGGGAGCGGCCGGAGTTTGATTGGGCGCGGGCCGCTGTTGTTTATGACGATAGGGCGAAATCTTTGATCCTTGGTCTCAAATACGGAGGGATAGGGTCGGGCGTGCCTGCACTCGGCCGTATGATGGCGGGGTCAATTGCACGCGAAGCTAAGCCTGACCTTATTATTCCGGTTCCGTTACATTCAAGGCGACTGCTGATGCGACGGTTTAATCAGTCTCAGTTGCTGGCAAAAACGCTGGCAACCAATCTCTCGCTCCCGCTTGAGGCATTTGCGCTTGAGCGGCGCAAAGCCACACCAAGCCAAGGAACACTGAACCGGAAGAGCCGGAAGCGTAACGTGGCGGGGGCGTTTCGTGTCACAGCTGATGGTAAACAAGCGATTGCTGGCAAATCGGTCTTGCTGGTTGATGATGTGCTTACAACAGGCGCGACAGCTTCGGCTTGCGCGAAAGCCCTGAAGCGGAGCGGCGCCTCGCATGTTGGCTTGGTTGTGTTCGCGCGCGTGAAGCATCCTTCCGCAGGGTAACTTTGCTTCCCCTTTAATTCGCGCGGGTTTTGCCCTACATAAGAGCCGAATGAGTATAGGAGCGCCAAACGTGGCAAATGTTGTGATGTATAGTTCTGGAATGTGCCCTTACTGCTACCGCGCCAAAGCGTTGTTGCAGCAGAAAGGCGCAGTGTTCCGTGAAATCAGCGTGGATATGAACCCGCAAGCGCGGCGTGAGATGCGCGAAAAAGCAGGCGGTGTGAATACTGTGCCGCAAATCTGGATCGACGATACCCATGTCGGCGGGTGCGATGACATGTACGCCCTTGATGCGCGCGGTGGCCTAGACACCCTGCTTGCGGGATAACATCATGCTGCGTGCAGCCCTTGTGCAACTGAATACCGGTAATGAGATCGGCCCCGCAACGGATAGCGCTGAGCGGTTTATTCGCGAAGCAGCGCTGGGCGGTGCGCAATTTATCAGTACGCCTGAAACCACCCATTTGATGGAGATGAACCGTCAGGTGGTTCTGGAGAAAGCGTTTTTTCAGGATGAGGACCCTGGCCTTGTGCGTTTCTGTGCGTTGGCAAAGGAATTGGGCATATGGCTGCATATCGGGTCGCTGATTACCAAGGTGGCGGAAGACCGGCTTGCCAATCGTTCCTACTTGATTTCTCCTGATGGCAAAATAGCGGATGCTTATAGCAAGATACATCTTTTTGACGTTGATTTGGGCGGCGGTGAGGCTTACCGCGAAAGCGCGCTTTATGATGCCGGGGACAAGGCGATCGTTGCAAAAACACCGCTGACCACTTTTGGTCTCTCCGTTTGTTATGATCTTCGCTTCCCGTATCTTTACCGTGCGATGGCAGAGGCAGGAGCAATGGTATTATTGGTTCCGGCGGCATTCACACGCCCCACTGGCAAAGCCCATTGGCATACCCTTTTGAAAGCGCGCGCGATTGAAACCGGATGCTTTGTGCTCGCGGCTGCGCAAACGGGTCACCATGCAACGGGTCGCGACACCTATGGTCACAGCCTTGCGATTGACCCATGGGGCGAAGTTTTGGCGGATGCAGGCGAAGAGGTGGGGGTAACCTTTGTTGACCTTGACCTTGCAAAAGTCGCGGAAGCGCGGCAGAAGGTTCCATCGCTTAACCATGGCCGCAGCTTTGAAACAGTCTATAGTGAACATTCATGATCGTCTTTGACCTGAAATGCCCGGATAGCCATCGCTTTGAAGCGTGGTTCAAGTCTTCAACTGCCTTTGCGGAGCAGCAGCGCGCAGGCTTGGTTGAATGCCCTTACTGCGGCTCAGTAGAAGTTTCAAAAGCACCGATGGCGCCCAACGTTGGAACAAAAGGTAACCAGCGTGTGGAAGCGGCCCCGATGGTTCAGCATAAAGATGACGCCCGCTTGGGCGAACTTGCTTCTGAGGCGAAAAAAGTGTTCGCGAAGCTGAAATCGCACGTTGAAAAAAACTGCGACTATGTAGGTGATCAGTTCGCTGAGGAAGCGCGCAAGATTCATTATGGCGAATCAGATGAACGCGGCATCTATGGCGAGAGCACTCTTGAAGAAACCCAGGCTCTTCTGGATGAGGGCATAGACGTGTTGCCGTTGCCCGGAAACCCAAGTGGACGTGAAGACGCCTAAGGTTTCAAGACTTCAGGCAGGCGCGGTAGGCGCCGGGCGTTACCCCGACAATATTTCTAAACTGAGTGGTCATGTGGCTTTGATGTGCGAAGCCAAGCTTTGCGCTAATGCATGCAAGTGATGCATTGGTGCCCAGCATGGTCTTTGCCCGCTCGATCCGCTGTCGATTAATATACTGTGCAGGTGCGGCGCCAAAACTCAGCTTGAACATGTGGGCAAAATGATAGGGGCTGTGCCCGGTCAGTTTTGCCATGTCACTAATTGTCAATTTTTCCTGGAGCCGTTCAGCTATAGCTGACCTGACGATCTTGCGGTGGTAGTCCGAAAGGCCAGATTTTATGGTGCGGTTCTTCAGTTCGATGGCGCTGTAACTGCAGATCAGGTGATTGAATATCTGCATCAATGTTTGTTCGCTTTCCATGCTGGCACAATGTCGTGCCGCCTCGCACTGGGCAAAATATGTGGTTAGCAAGTGCTGGAGAACGGTGTCGTCAGCGTAGGTCACATCCCGCAACTCAATCAGCCGCGCATCATATTCAAGATAGCTGGCAGCATAGTGTTTGAAGAAGGCATCGCTGAAGTATAGATGCACAAAATCCACTTTATCGCCAATATGCCAATGAGAGGCATGGCCTTGTGGCATCAGGCATAGGCGCCCTGGTGCGCCACTGTTCGAACGTTGATCGGCGCGATAGCTGGTGTCTCCACCTTTCAGGTAGAGGCTGAGGGTGTGACTATCATTTTTTTCATAGGCGACGCTGTTGCGGCCAATAGCCCACCGTGAAATGGCGACCTCGTTCAACAGATTGATCTGGTCCATCATCTCTGCATTGGCACGTAGCAGAATAGAGCCGTCTATTTTTCCTGTTGTTGGTGCCATCGCTTTCTCCACACTCCTCACAATAGGCGTACGGTAAGGGCGATAAAACCGCAAGATATTGATATCCCGGCCCACGTTGTTGTGTCTCTAATATGCGCATCAAGGCTCGCATATAGACGAGCATAACAGCGAGGGAACCAAAATGAGTGTTTCAATATTTCCAGGCGACCGAGAGGGTCGTCGGCGCACCTGGGTGTGGGCCGTACCGTTCTTACTGGTAATTATCTTCTTTGCGGGTCAGATATTAGCCATCGTGCCGGCTATCGAAAGCGGCATGATTGCCGAAGATGAAATAGAGACCTATCCCAATATCCTTTACATGCTGACGGTTCTGTTTGGCTCTGTATTGGTCCTATTAGGGCTGTGGGTGAAGTTTTTTGAGGGGCGCGGCCTCGCCAGTATGGGGATGATCCTGGAGTCTCAGGCCAAAAACAAGCTCGGCTGGGGCTACGGTGTTGGCCTTGTTATGGCGACTGCTTCTGTAGTGGGGATTTGGGCGTTTGGTGGCTATAGTGTAGAGCGCCCGCAAAACTTCGCGTTGGTAAGCTATGCTCCCATCTGTTTTCTTGCACTTGGGTTTTTAGTGCAATCAAGCGTCGAAGAAATCATGTTCCGGGGGTGGATGCTTTCCCGGGTATCTGAGCGTTTTGGCCTTTGGGCGGGTATTCTCTCAAACGCAACACTGTTCACCCTGATGCATGTGGACTTTTCCGGCGACGAAGCTTTTAGCCTGATTGATTTCAGCATTTTCATTTCCATGACCATGCTATTCTCCATATTTCTGAGCTTCCTTGCCATCAGGCAGAAATCAGTTTGGGGTGCCTGCGCTTGGCATGCCGCGTGGAACTGGTCGTTCATTACATGGTTTGGTTTGCCAACCACTGGCATAGCGCTGGATATCACGCCGCTGTGGGTGGACCTGGTGATGGATGAAAGTCAGGCAAACTGGGTGACCGGCGGCGCAGCGGGTCCGGAAAATAGCGCGATCACTATGGTGGTTTTGCTTATCGGGTGTGCGCTGCTTTACCGCAGTGTACGCAAGACCCTGACCGCCTAGCACGTTGAGATTGGTGGCAATCAGGCTTTAGGCTTGGTTGCCGTCATTGCGTAATTTACGCTGGTGTCCGTGTCAGACAGCCGCCATTTTTGGCTGAAGGGGTTCATCACAAACCCGGTGGCAAGCCCACTTTTCAGTCCAACGCGTGTACATGCAGCCGCCAGTTCATGTGGGGTCAGGAATTTATTCCAGTCGTGCGCCCCAACAGGCAGCCAACGCAGGATATGTTCCGCACCAACAATAGCGAAGAGATAGGCCTTGGCTGTGCGGTTGATAGTGGACAGCAGCATGAGCCCGCCGGGCTTGAGGAGTGTCTGGCACGCGCCAAGATAAGCATCTACGTCCGCCACATGTTCAACAACCTCCATATTGATGATGATGTCAAACTGTTCGCCCGCGTCCGCAAGTGCTTCGGCTGTCGTGTTACGGAAATCAATCTCAAGACCGCCTTGTGAGGCGTGCACGCTGGCGGTTTTGATGTTCTTTTCCGCAGCGTCTACGGCAACAACGTGGGCGCCAAGGCGCGTCATAGGCTCCGAGATCAGACCACCACCACAACCGATGTCGAGAAGCCGGAGACCTTCAAAAGGTCGCTTTAGGCCTTGCTCAAGGCTAAAGTGTTCCTCAACTTCCTGCCGGATATAAGCAAGACGTGTGGGGTTCAGGATATGCAAGGGTTTGAACGGGCCTTTCGGGTCCCACCAGCTGTCGGCGATGCGCGCGAAGAAAGCAACCTCGTCTTCATTGACCGTTGCACCCTCTGCCATTTTATTGCCGTCATTCAGCATATCTTTTGCTACCCACAAGCTTTTCGAAGCTGTTCATCTGTTTGAGCGCTTGCACGAGCGCTGACCAGCCATTAAACAATATCGCGCTGCACTTCAATACGCACGCGAAGCCTAATCGGGTCAAGTTGTTGCGTCAAAATGACAGACCTCATTCTAAAGCGAGGGCCGGAAACATTAAATGGCACGGATAGTAAAAAAGTTTGGCGGTACGTCGGTCGGCGATGTTGACCGTATCCGCAATGTGGCGAACCGGGTATCAAAAGCGGTCGCTGAAGGTCACGAAGTTGTTGTTGTGCTTTCTGCCATGTCTGGCACCACCAACCAGCTCGTGGAATTCTGCCGCGCGGCTGCGCCCCTGCATGACGCCCGTGAGTATGATACCGTTGTGGCGGCGGGTGAACAGATTACCGTTGGCCTCCTCTCCATTTGTCTGCAGGAAATGGGTGTGCCTGCGCGCTCTTTCCTTGGATGGCAGGTGCCGATACGCACCAATAGTGTGCATGGCGCCGCCCGGATTGAGGAGATTGACACTAAAGCCCTGGAGGAATGCCTGAAAGGTGGCCGCGTTGCTGTGGTCGCCGGTTTCCAAGGCATTGCGGATGATGGCCGCATCACCACGCTTGGGCGAGGTGGGTCTGATACATCTGCGGTGGCGCTGGCTGCCGCGCTGAAAGCTGATCGCTGTGATATCTATACGGATGTGGACGGTGTTTACACCACCGACCCCCGTATTGTGCCACGGGCACGTAAGCTCGATAAAATTACCTATGAAGAGATGCTTGAAATGGCATCCCTTGGAGCCAAAGTATTGCAAACACGTTCTGTTGCCCTTGCCATGAAACATGGTGTGCGCACGCAGGTGTTGTCTTCTTTTGAAGATAAACCCGGAACGCTTGTTGTCGGTGAGGATGAAATCGTGGAACAGGAAGTCGTTAGCGGGATCGCTTATTCCCGCGCTGAAGCAAAAGTAACCGTTGTTGGCCTTGAGGATCGTCCGGGCCAGGTGTCTCACCTGTTCGCGCCGCTTGCTGACGCCAACATCAACGTTGACATGATCGTGCAAAGTGCGTCTGAGGATGGTACCTCCACGGATGTGACCTTCACGGTGCCTGAGGATGACCTTCTCAAGGCTGTAAAGGTGCTCGAGAGCAACAAAGAAGCCCTAAAGTTCCGTGATCTGGTATACACCGGTAACGTGGTGAAGGTTTCGGTGGTTGGTGTTGGCATGCGCAGCCACGCCGGTGTCGCACGGACCATGTTTGATACACTCGCTGAGAAAGGCATCAACATTCAGGTGATCTCAACATCAGAGATCAAGGTGAGTGTGATTATTGATGCAGAATATACTGAACTTGCTGTACGAGCGCTCCATAGCGCTTACGGCCTTGATGCGCCTGTGAAAGCCTGATCTTGATGTTTGAAGGGACTGCAATGTCTGAACAAGGACTTGCGCGGCTTGACGCGCTGTGGAAGCGCGGCACGGATTTCCTCGGCAGTAAATACGCCATTCTTGGTGGTGCGATGACGTGGGTGTCCGAACGCCATTTGGTAGCGGCGATTTCAAACGCTGGTGGCTTTGGTGTAATTGCCTGTGGCGGCATGGGACCGGAGTTGCTGGCGGCAGAGATTGAAGCGACACGCACGCTGACAGACAAGCCGTTCGGTGTCAACCTGATCACCCTGCACCCTGATCTGGATGCCTTGATTGATGTTTGCGGCGAACAAGGCGTGAGTCATGTGGTGCTGGCGGGTGGTCTGCCTTCGGGTGCTGCTATCGCCAAGATCAAGGGGTTTGGCGCCAAGCTGATGTGTTTTGCACCAACGGCCACACTGGCTAAAAAGCTTGTCCGCTCTGGCGTTGATGCAATCATCATTGAAGGCATGGAGGCTGGTGGCCATATTGGTCCCGTCTCCACAAGTGTTTTGGCACAGGAAATTTTACCTGTGTTGCGAGATGTGCCCGTGTTCGTGGCGGGCGGTATTGGCCGCGGCGAAGCCATCGCCAGTTATCTGGAGATGGGGGCGTCTGGCGCACAGCTCGGCACACGTTTTGTGGTGGCTGAAGAATGTATCGCGCATGAAAATTTTAAGAAGGCATTCATTCGTGCCAACGCACGGGACGCAATCGCAAGTGTGCAAATCGATCAGCGTTTCCCGGTAATTCCGGTGCGGGCGCTTCGGAACGAAGGCACGGAAAAATTCATGGAAACACAACAAGCTATCGTGACGCGTTTCCAGAAGGGTGAGGTTAGCCAGGAAGAAGGGCAGATGCAGATCGAGCACTTCTGGGGTGGCGCGCTTCGCCGCGCAGTGGTTGACGGTGACGTGGAAACCGGGTCTGTTATGGCAGGCCAAAGTGTTGGTATGGTCAAGAAGATCGAGCCGACAGCCATGATAATCGACGAACTTGTGGGACAAGCCTGCACCTATCTTGCAGACTAGCCCGTTGGCTCGAGAGCCGCGGTTTTCATGAAGCCATTGACGGCTTTTTGAAAGGCGCGAAACAGCGAAGGGGGATACCTTGCCTGACCATGTCAGTCAGCCAAGATTGCTACTGAGGCGGCTTCACAGCGTGATGGCCGGCAGCGGCAAACCACAGGATCGGCTTGACCGTGTTGTGCGGGTGATCGCGCAGAATATGGTTGCCGAAGTATGCTCCATCTACCTTGCGCGTGCGGGCAGCGTGCTCGAACTTTTTGCCACTGAAGGTCTGAAAGAAGAAGCTGTTCACTTAACCCGTCTCAGCGTGGGAGAGGGCCTGGTTGGCCTCGTGGCTGAACGTGGCCTGCCGCTTAATCTTTCCGAAGCACCGCAACACCCGCGCTTCGCATACCGCCCTGAAACAGGCGAGGATATTTATCACAGCTTCCTAGGCGTACCCATCTTGCGCACCGGCCGTGTTGTTGGTGTGCTTGTGGTGCAGAACGTAGCACCGCGCCGCTACAAGCCGGAAGAAGTGGAAGCGCTTCAAACCATTTCAATGGTGATCGCCGAGCTTGTGGCCTCGGGCGAGCTGGTAGACAAAAGAGAACTGACCGAGGACAGCGGCTCAACCGGTGAGCCGATCACGCTTGACGGTCTGGCGCTTGCTGGCGGTGTTGGCGCAGGGGTTGCTGTTTTCCACCAGCCGCAAGTGCGCATTACCCGTACGGTCGCAGACGATATTGACGAAGAGCGTACCCGCCTTGAGGATGCCATCGCCGAGATGCGTCTGCAGCTCGAGCAGATGCTTGAACACCCTGATCTCGCGCATGGCGGTGAACACCGCGAGGTGCTCGAGACCTACCGCATGTTTGCCTACGATCAGGGCTGGCAGGAGAAGATGCGCGACGCTGTGATGTCCGGCCTGACAGCAGAGGCTGCGGTCGACAGGGTGCAGCAGGAAAACCGCATGCGGATGGCCAAGATCCGTGACCCCTATTTGCGAGAGCGTATTTCTGATTTTGATGATTTGGCCGTTCGCCTGATCCGTATCATACAGGGTGATACCAGCAGCCACCGGGCCAAACTAACTGAAGACTCTGTGCTTATTGCCCGTACGCTCGGTCCCGCCGAGCTCATGGATTATGACCGCAAATATCTGAAAGCCATCGTGCTTGAGGAGGGGTCCAGCACCTCACACGTAACCATCATTGCGCGGGCCATGGGTATAGCAATGATTGGCCGGGTCACGGGACTTCTAACTCATGTTGAACCGGGTGAGCCTGTTGTTGTTGATTCTGCCTCGGGGCACGCTTATGTGCGACCCGCGGATGATGTGCTTGAGAGCTATAAAGCTAACCTCAAGCTGCAGGAACAGCTGCTGGCGGAATATGCGGCGGAACGTGACCTCGCAGCAGAGACGCTGGACGGCGAAAAAATAACCCTGCTGATGAACGCTGGCCTGCTGGTTGACCTGCCAAGCCTTGATAGTACTGGCGCGGAAGGCATTGGTCTGTTCCGTACCGAGTTTCAGTTTATGGTTGCGCCTGCGCTGCCGCGTGTTGATGAGCAGACCAGGGTCTATGCGGCGGCGATCGAGGCAGCGGGTGATCGGCCGGTGGTGTTCCGCACGCTTGATATCGGCGGTGACAAACCCGTGCCTTTCTTGCCGCGGGACGAAGAAGAAAACCCTGCCATGGGCTGGCGTGCTATTCGTATCGCGCTCGACCGCCCGGCGCTTCTCCGTTATCAGTTGCGCGCACTTCTCTATGCGGCGGCGGGACGCACCTTGCACGTCATGTTCCCGATGATTGCCGAGGTGGCAGAACTTAAGCGCTGCAAATCCATCCTGAATAAAGAGCTGCTTCGGCTGAAGAAGTATGACAAGGAACCGCCGACAGAAGTAAAGGTCGGCTGTATGCTTGAGGTGCCGTCGCTCGCATGGCAGATGGACCTGCTGGTGAAGGAAGTTGACTTTCTCTCTATTGGCACCAATGACCTGATGCAGTTTTTCTTTGCGTGTGATCGCTCAAACCCAAGACTTGCAAACCGCTATGACCTCTTGGCGCCGCCCGTGCTTTCGTTCTTGCACGGTATTGTGCAGACCTGCCACAAGGCGGGCGTGCCGGTAACATTATGCGGGGAAATGGGCGGCAGGCCAATTGAAGCCATGGCACTTGTGGCGCTTGGCCTCAGGCGCCTATCCATCTCGCCAACCTCCGTTGGTCCGGTGAAGCGTATGATCCGTTCGCTCAATCTGAAAGCGCTTGAAGGCTTCGTCACTTCCAACATTTCATCGGCTGAACATTCGATTCGCGACAAACTGATTCACTTTGCGCGAGACCATGATATCAAACTGTAAATTATCGTTCATTTGCAGTCTGTTGCCCTCAAAGGCTAAAAACTTACCTTTAAAATTTGATTCTATTTGACACACGCCATTAAATGTTTTTTGACTAATGTGTGGTCCAATAGAACCGTTGAAAAATAAATTTGGGCCGCAACCACTGGCTGCCGCGAGATGCGGGGCGGTTGATGCAGCCTGAAAGTGGTGCTCGAGAGGTTGGGGGTAAAAGCCTACCGACCCAAAGAAACGGTATATCGCTACTAGGGCGAGGGGCTGCCCGGTTATTGAGTAGCAGGGGACGGTTATAAAATGACAGACCAAACGGAAACAGTCGGTGAACTGTTGAAGGCGGCGCGTTTGAGCCGCAACATCAGCATCGAAGCTGTAGCAAAAGATATCTGCATCAGAACAAGCTATTTGACGGCAATTGAAACCGGCGCTTTTGACGAGCTGCCGGGGAAAACTTTTGCAGTTGGCTTCGTTCGCGCATATGCAGCGCACCTTTCGCTTGATAGCGATAGCATTGCTCAGGCCTTCAAGAAGGAACTGGGCATTCCTGAGCCTCAGAAGGCTATGCAAAACCCCATACATAAACCTGCTGCGCCTGTACGCGCTCGGCGGTTACCCGCATGGTTGTCTCCGCTTGGCGGTATTGTTGGCGTGGCGCTGTGTTGGGCCTTTCTGGGGAGCAGCATTGCGCCCTTCTCGCTGGTTTCCGATAATACGCTTGTCGATGCGGCAACCGATACAGCTCAACTAATGGCCGTGCAAGCAACGCTCGAGACCGATAAAACGCCTTCAAGTGAGGTTGTGCAAACCGCCGCTGCCAAAGCCGGTTTGCAGGACGTGGTACCTCAGCCAAAAACTGATGACACCCGGACCAATCCAAAAAATGAACGGGCAGACCAAGCGGCGCCGCAGTCTCTTTTCTTGCCTGCCGCGAACGCTATGCCAAGCGCGCCACAAGGCGAAGCCCATAGCGATATTGTGCTCTCCGCCAACGAAGACGCATGGGTGCGCCTATCCAAGCAGGACGGAACCGAAATCTGGTCAGGTGTGCTGCGCGAAGGACAAAGCTATCGTCCGCTTCTTGAAGGATCAGTTCTTCTGTCCACCAGCAATGCAGGCGGTGTTGCGCTTTCGGTTGGCGGCAAGACATTGTCTGCCCTTGGTGAACGCGGTGAGGTCGTGAGCGAGATGGCACTTGATCGCGAGAGCCTGCGTTCCAACATCGCAGCGCATGCGGCGTTTGTAACGGGCTCGCGCTAAGTATAGCTGTCCCCATATTGAATTTCTTGAAAATCCTTGCTTTTGGTAAGGCGCTTCATCATGTATAACGCCACGAAACGACCGTGGTATTAAAGGTGTGAGCGCGCGATGAGTATCCGCCCCTGGAGAGATGTGATCAGACGGAAATCCCGCCAGATAATGGTGGGCGATGTTCCCGTGGGTGGAGATGCGCCGATTTCCGTGCAGACCATGACCAATACACTCACGTCTGACCCGCAAGCCACAATCGCGCAAATTCATGCGGCAAAAGAAGCGGGCGCTGACATCGTGCGCGTTTCGTGCCCGGATGAAGCATCAACGGCAGCGATGCCTGAGATTTGCCGCGAAGCTGGTGTGCCGATCATTGCGGATATTCACTTCCACTATAAACGCGCACTTGAGGCCGCTGATGCAGGGGCCGCTTGCCTGCGTATCAACCCCGGCAACATCGGCTCGGCAGAGCGGGTGCGCGAAGTGGTGCGGGCCGCAAAAGCAAACGGCTGTTCCATGCGTATTGGTGTGAATGCTGGCTCGCTTGAAAAACACTTGCTTGAGAAATACGGCGAGCCTTGCCCCGAAGCGCTGGTGGAAAGCGCGCTTGAGCACGCCCGCATCCTTGAAGATAACGACTTCTTCAATTTCAAGATCAGCGTAAAAGCGTCTGACCTTTTTCTCGCTGTAGCAGCCTATCACGGCTTGGCTGACGCGTGTGATTATCCGCTGCATCTCGGTATCACCGAAGCTGGTGCCTTGCGGGGCGGTACGGTGAAATCTTCAATCGGTATCGGGTCCCTGCTTTGGGCCGGTATCGGCGATACCGTGCGGGTATCCTTGTCTGCTGATCCGGTGGAAGAGGTGAAGGCGGGCTTTGAAATTCTCAAATCGCTCGGCCTTCGGCACCGCGGTGTGCGGATCGTTTCCTGCCCATCATGCGCGCGGCAAGCTTTCCCGGTGATCAAGACCGTTGAGGTGCTGGAAGAGCGCCTTGCGCATATCCATACACCGCTGAGCCTCTCGATCATTGGCTGCGTGGTCAACGGCCCGGGCGAAGCGCGCGAAACAGACATCGGCCTCACAGGTGGCGGGCAGGGCAACCATATGGTTTACCTCTCGGGCGTGACTGACCATAAAATTACCGACGACAAACTCGTTGATCATATTGTGACGTTGGTTGAAGAAAAAGCCGCGGAAATCGACGCCGCAGCCGCGTCTCATTAGCTAAAATAAAAGGAATTTCCCGTGTCCAAACTGCAACCAGCGCGGGGCACGCGCGATATCTATGGGGATGAAGCCCGCCGAATGGGTGTGGTGGTTGAGACTTTCCGCCGCGTCGCTGGGTCTTATGGTTTTGAAGACCTGTCCACCCCGATTTTTGAGTTCACGGAAGTTTTCAAGCGCCCGCTTGGTGAAGCATCAGACGTTGTCTCGAAAGAAATGTATACCTTTGAAGATCGCGGCGGCGAAGAAGTCACGCTGCGTCCCGAGTTCACAGCGGGTGTTTGCCGGGCGTTCATTTCAAACGGTATGCAGCAGAACCTGCCTTGTCGCCTGATGAGCCACGGCCCTGCCTTCCGGTACGAGCGCCCGCAAAAAGGCCGCTATCGGCAATTTCACCAGATCAACGCAGAGCTTCTGGGCCCCGACACACCTGAGTTTGACGTGGACATGATCGCGATGGCATGGCGGCTTTTATGTGAACTTGGGCAAGGTGACAAGGTGATCCTGCACCTGAATACGCTCGGGGACATTGAAAGCCGCGCAGCCTATCGTGACGCGCTGGTTGCGTACCTTGAGCAGCATAAGGACAAATTGTCCGAAGATAGTTTGCGCCGGCTTGAGACTAACCCACTGCGTATTCTTGATAGCAAGGACGAAGGCGACAAGATCATCGTCGCGGACGCACCGCTGCTGTCGGAGCATCTGAACCAGGCTTCGCGCGCGTTTTTCGGTGCCGTGCAGGCGGGTCTTGACGCTGTTGGTGTGCCCTATGAACACAATGAGCGGCTGGTGCGTGGGCTTGATTATTACACCCACACAGCGTTTGAATTTGTGACCACGGAACTGGGTGCGCAAGGCACGGTGTTGGCTGGCGGACGTTATGATGGTTTGATTGAAAAGCTCGGTGGCCCAAAGGTTGCCGGTGTTGGTTGGGCTGGCGGCATTGAGCGCCTAGCCATGCTCTCAACCATCGAGCTTGAGGAAAAACGGCCTGTGTTCATCATGCCGATGGGCGAGGCCGCAACGCTGAAAGCCTATACCTTGGCTGAAGATATGCGCGCGGGCGGCGTGACCGTTTTGGCAGATCGCAGCGGTAATCTTAAAAAACGCCTGACCCGGGCAAGCAAAGCAAATGCAAGGTTTGCTGTTATCATAGGTGACAACGAGCTTGAAGCGAGTGTTGCGATGGTCAAGGATCTTGACCGTGGCACGCAGGACCAGGTGACATTTGATGCGCTTGCTGGCGCGGTTGTGGGGTAAGGCGGATGGCAAGCATATCTGAAGGACGCCTCGAACAGCTTCTCGATCGGTATGACTATCTGGGCCACGCGCTAGGTACGCCGGACAAGTTTTCAAACGAGGAGTTTGTCAACCTGAGCCGCGAGTATGCGGACTTGGGGCCCGTTGTTGAGGCCGTGAATGCGGTGAAAGCAGCGCGCGACGAGATGGCAGACCTCAAGGAAATGGCGGCGAGCGGTGATGACGCAGAGATGCGTGAGCTGGCACAGGAAGAGCTTTATGAGCTGAAGGAACGCCTGCCGGAGATGGAGCATGCGCTCTCGATCCAGCTTCTGCCAAAGGATGCAGCCGATGAACGCTCGGCCATTCTTGAGATCAGGGCGGGCACAGGCGGTGACGAAGCAGCGCTGTTTGCTGGTGACCTGTACCGCATGTATGAGCGCTACGCCGAAAGCCAGGGCTGGAAGATTGAGATGATCTCGGCTTCACCCGCGGAAGTGGGTGGCTTTAAGGAAGTGATGGCCAACATTGCCGGTAAGGGTGTGTTTGCAAAGCTCAAGTTCGAATCTGGCGTGCACCGGGTGCAGCGAGTACCGGTTACCGAATCTGGCGGCCGTATCCATACCAGTGCCGCCACTGTCGCCGTGCTGCCTGAAGCGGAAGAAGTGGATATCGATATCCGCGCAGAAGACATCCGGATCGATACAATGAGGGCGTCCGGCTCCGGCGGACAGCATGTGAACACCACGGATTCTGCGGTTCGGATCACCCACCTGCCGACGGGAATCATGGTAGTGCAGTCTGAAAAATCACAGCACAAGAACCGGGACAAGGCGATGAAGATTCTCCGTGCCCGGCTGTATGATCTTGAGCGCGAGAAGATCGCGAACGAACGTGCAACCGATCGCAAGTCGCAAGTTGGCTCGGGTGACCGGTCAGAGCGAATCCGCACCTATAACTTCCCGCAAGGCCGGGTAACCGATCACCGTATCGGGCTAACCCTCCATAAACTCGACCAGATTCTGGCGGGCGACGGGCTGACGGAAGTGATCAGCGCGCTGATTTCAGAAGACCAGGCAGCTAAACTTTCTGCCATGGAAGCGGGCTTTTGACAGCGGATTTTCCGGGTACAGCCTATGCCTGCCTTCGTTTTATGGAGGCGGGGTTCAGGGATATCAGCGGCGATTGTGCGCTTCTGGACGCAGAGATTTTGCTTTCCCACACCCTCAGTTGGCCCCGCATGCGCGTGTACGCAGAGCGGGAATTTATACTATCTGAACAAGAATGTGTGGCGTTATGTGAGGCGTATTTAAGGCGCAGGTGTGGCGAACCCGTTGCCTATATTCTCGGGGTTCAGGAGTTCTGGAGCCTGGAGTTTGAAGTAAGCCCTGAAACGCTGATTCCGCGCGCAGATACGGAAACTTTGGTTGAGGTTTCTTTGAAAGTGCTCGCGCCAATAGAGAATCCTAAGGTTCTGGATATGGGTACGGGTACGGGCTGCATTCTGTTGAGCCTGCTGCATGAGCGCACAGATGCTTATGGTGTTGGCGCGGATGTAAACGCCAGCGCTGTGGCACTTGCTGAGAGGAACGCAGATAGGCTCGGCGTTGCTGACCGCACGACCTTTGTGCAGAGCGATTGGTTTGATGAACTGGTTGTACCAGATGACGGCTTCGATCTCATCACCTCAAACCCACCTTATATACCGGCGCCTGATATTGCGGGTTTGATGCCTGACGTGCGGGAGTATGAGCCCATGTCGGCCCTTGAAGGGGGTAGTGACGGGCTGGATGCGTACCGGATCATCACAAAGCAAGCACCGGCGTATCTGAACGCAGGTGGATATCTGGCGGTTGAGATCGGTATCGGCCAATCAGGCGACGTGATAGCGCTTTTTGAAGCCGCAGGGTTCAAGAATGTCGCTGTGAATGCAGACCTTGCAGGGCTTGAGCGCGTGATAATCGGCAAAAAAAGTTAACGATGGCCCGATTTATCCTTGGAATAGCTAAAAAAGGCCGCTAGGGTATTTCTAGTCCTTGGCATTAGAAGTACGGCGATGGCCGGTTTCCAGGACTAATTCCGAAATAAGGTCGAATGTCGATGTCGGAAGAGCGACAGGCCCAGCCTGTCTTTAATTCATGATTTCTGATCACTGTTGGTATTGATTTCGAATGAAACAAGCACAAAACGCGCGCAACAAACAGCGCGGTCGCTCTCCGTCTCGTAAAGGCGGGGGGAAGTCGAGCGGCCCGGGGAATACACGTTCAGAACCTAGGGTTCGCGGTAATCCAAAGCAGCTTTTGGAAAAATATAAAAACCAGGCACGAGAGGCCCGTCAGGCGGGTGATCGTGTAACGGCTGAATATTATTATCAATTCGCAGACCACTATCAGCGGATTATGAATGATATGCGCGGCCCTGGCGCCCATGTTGAAACGGATGACAACGACGATAACGATTCCGACGATGTCGGTAATCGTGACGGTGGCAACCGCGAGGGTGGTAACCGGAGCAACGGTAATCGCGAGGGCGGTAATCGAGAAGGCGGCCGGAACAACAACCGGGGTGGTGGTGAACAACGCCAGAACCGCGGTGATCGCAACGACCGCAATGATCGCAACGATCGTGGTGACGACGGGGAAGACCGTCAGCCGCGCCGTAGTCGTGGTGGTCGCAGGCCTCGCCCAGAGGGCACGCAGGAAAACGGCGCCACGGGTGATGCAGTTAGCCCGGCGGACCCGGCACAGCAGGAACAACCTGTTGAAGTGCACCCTGAGCTGGACCTTGATGGTATGGTCGCGGGACCTGCTGCGGACGCAGAAGAAAAGCCAAAGCGCCGCCGTGCGCCGGTGCAGCGTAAACGCGCTCCCCGCAAGGCAGCGGACGCCGAAGGCGGCGAAGGTGAAGATGCACCAAAAGCGCCGGAAGATAACGCGGCCGCTTAAAAGAGGCGATAATAGATTAAAAAAGGCTGCCTGTTCGGGTGGCCTTTTTTGTGCCTGACCCTTGCCTGAATTTGTTACCATACCCACATGTATAGTGCACAGTGTGCTCAATAGAGGCGCTGGCTTGTAATCAGTATGAATCTTCGTCGCTTCAAAGAAGGGCGATACTAATCATGGGGTTAAAGACACATGAATATCGAAAACTATACAGACCGCACGCGTGGTTTCATCCAAAGTGCCCAAGGCCTTGCGCTTCGTGAAGGGCACCAGCGTTTTACGCCAGAACATATTCTCAAAGTCCTGCTGGACGATCCGGAAGGTTTGGCCGCGAACCTTATTCGCGCCGCCGGCGGTCGCCCGACCCAAGCAAAAGAAGGTGTTGAAAGTGCTCTTGCCAAGCTTCCCAAGGTAGAAGGCGCGGGCGCCGGGCAACTGCATCTGGACCCGCTGACCGCGCAACTGTTCGCTAAAGCGGAAGAAGTGGCAAACAAAGCGAGCGACAAATATGTCACCGCTGAGCGTCTGCTGTTGGCCTTCCTTCTGACCGGGAAGTGCGAGGGCGGGAAGATATTGATGCAGGCGGGTGTGACGCCCGATGGGCTCAATAAGGCTATCAATGACATTCGCAAAGGCCGCACCGCTGATACAGCTTCGGCGGAAGACGCCTATGATGCGCTCAAGCGTTTTGCTCAGGATCTCACGGAGCGTGCACGCGCGGGCAAGCTGGACCCTGTTATCGGGCGTGACGAAGAAATACGCCGCACCATTCAGGTGCTGGCGCGCCGTACCAAAAATAACCCGGTGCTTATCGGTGAACCTGGTGTGGGTAAAACCGCAATCGCGGAAGGGCTCGCGCTCAGGATCGCAAACGGTGATGTGCCGGACAGCCTCAAGAATAAGCGCATCATGGCGCTTGATATGGGCTCGTTGATCGCGGGCGCAAAATACCGTGGTGAATTCGAGGAACGGCTGAAGGGTGTGCTGCAGGAAGTCTCGGCAGGTGAAGGCGATATTGTGCTGTTCATTGACGAGATGCACACGCTTGTGGGTGCCGGGAAAACCGATGGTGCGATGGATGCTTCCAACCTTTTGAAGCCCGCGCTCGCGCGGGGTGAACTGCACTGTATCGGTGCCACCACGCTCAATGAATATAAAAAATATGTTGAGAAGGACGCCGCGCTGGAGCGTCGCTTCCAGCCCGTGATGGTGCTTGAACCCACCGTGGAAGATACCATTTCAATCTTGCGCGGCCTGAAGGAAAAATACGAGCTGCACCACGGTGTACGTATCACCGACGGCGCGCTGGTGGCGGCCGCCACACTTTCCAATCGTTATATCACCGACCGCTTCCTGCCCGATAAAGCCATCGACCTGATGGACGAGGCCGCGTCGCGACTGCGTATGGAAACCGAATCGAAACCTGAAGAGATTGATGAATTGGACCGCAAGATCATTCAGTTGAAGATCGAGCGGGAAGCGATGAAAAAGGAAAAGGACGAGGGTGCCAAGGCGCGGCTCAAGGAGCTTGCAAAAGAACTGGCAGCGCTTGAAGAACGCTCAGCTGAGCTGACCGCGCGTTGGCAGGCGGAAAAAGACAAGATCGCCGGTGAGAAGCAACTGAAAGAACAGCTTGATCAAGCCCGCGTGGAACTTGAGCAAGCCCAGCGCCGTGGCGACTATGAGCGCGCGGGCCAGTTGCAGCACAGCACGATCCCTGAGCTTGAACGCCGCATCGAAGGTGCTGCGAAGGCGGATGAGAGCAACCTGTTGCGTGAAGAGGTCACGGATCAGGATATCGCAGGCGTGGTTGCGCGCTGGACCGGTGTGCCGGTTGAAAAAATGCTCGAAGGTGAGCGTGAGAAGCTGCTGCGCATGGAAGACGAACTTGGCAAACGAGTGATTGGCCAGGCTGAAGCTCTTGAAGCGGTGTCATCATCCGTGCGCCGTGCGCGTGCTGGTCTTCAGGACCCAAACCGCCCGCTTGGCAGCTTCCTCTTCCTCGGGCCTACTGGGGTTGGTAAAACCGAGCTTACGAAGGCGCTGGCCGCGTTTCTGTTCAACGACGATACCGCGCTTGTGCGCATCGATATGTCCGAGTTTATGGAGAAACATTCGGTCGCGCGGCTTATTGGTGCTCCTCCCGGTTATGTTGGGTATGAAGAAGGCGGCGTGCTGACAGAGGCGGTGCGCAGACGCCCTTATCAGGTGGTGTTGTTTGATGAGGTCGAGAAGGCGCACCCTGATGTCTTTAACGTGCTGTTGCAGGTGCTGGATGACGGCCGTCTTACAGATGGGCAGGGTCGCACAGTTGATTTCACCAACACCATGATCATCCTAACCTCCAACCTTGGTTCGCATTTGATAGCGGAATTGGGGGAGGATGACCCGGTTGAAAAAGTGCGCGACGGTGTGATGGACGTGGTGAAAAGTGCATTCAGGCCCGAGTTCATTAACCGGCTGGATGAAATCATCCTGTTCCACCGGCTCGCGCGGGCGCACATGGCGGGCATTGTTGATATCCAGCTTGAACGGCTTCACAAATTGCTGGTGGACCGCAAGATCACGCTCACCCTTGATGATGCCGCCCGCAACTGGCTCGCGGATGCAGGCTATGACCCGGTATATGGCGCGCGCCCGCTCAAGCGAACAGTGCAGAAGAATATTCAGGACCCGCTGGCCGAACGTATTCTGCGCGGTGACGTGAAGCCCGGGGATACCGTTTTTGTTTCGGTTCAGGACGGCGCCTTGACCTTTGAAGCTAAGGCGGACGCATCTGCCGCCGCTTGATAATAAAGCCATTATGAAAGGCCGCCATTGGCGGCCTTTTCCGACCGGCGTTTGACATGAATTGGAGCAAGAGCGCATATTGCACACAGACACCATGTGCTGAAGGTTCCAAATGCGTCACAAGCTCTGCAAGCGGATGTTCAAGTTTTGGCGGCAACACGCCGTGTCAGGCAAGTTGCCTGAGCTCCGGGAATTTTTTGAAGAAACAGAGCTGAACTTTCGCAAAGCCGGTGTGATCATCGTGCGTGAAGCGGGTGATGTTTTCTATGACTTTTGCGGTGACGAGGTGATGGAAGTGCTTGGCGCAGATATCCTCGGCCAGTCCATGACCTTCTGCTATCCGGAAAAATTCAAGGCGCTACAGCTTGAAAGTGCAGACATCTGTTTTGACCAACAGGTGGGATTGGACCGATACTCCCGCTTCTGGTTTGGTCATCGGCATAAGGACGTGGAATGGCTGTTGCTGCCGGCCCGTGACGCTATAGGCGACCGGATCGTGCTTGTTGGCATGTCTGCTACCTTTGTTGAGCATGACGAGCTGGATGTGCTTGCAGCGGGCTCTGACCTTGTGGAACGCATCATCGCGCAAGATTACCTCGCTCTTGGCAAAGAGGTGCAGCTTGGCCATCTGAGCCGCCAGAGCTGGGCGGTGCTGGATGCCATGGGCGCCAGCGTGAGCGTGGACGGCGAGCCAGTACCGCGCAGCACCATGGCTATGGGCGGTGAAGCTGCCTATGCGGCGCGCAAGGCGTCGCTCGCGAAAGTATTGGCTGTTGCGAGCCGACAGGAATTTTTCGGCCATGCCAGCAAGCTCAGCAAGCTTTATAATTTTCATCAGGTTGAAACTTTTGGTGAAGCGCTGGCGGTTCTTGAGAAGGACCGGGTGGACGTCTTGATTGCCGACGAGCGTATTGAGGGTGGTGTTGGCCTTGACCTCATCCAGATTGTGCAAAACCAGAAAGAAGCGGCTGCCTGTGTGCTGTTGCTGACGCCACGCGTCGGAGCGGAAGACGCTACGATTAGAACCGAGAACGGGTTTGTTCATCTGCTTGTAAAACCGGCGGGGGATTTTGCGCTTCGGAAAGCGATAGATGACGCAGGTATTTTTGTGCGTACGCGCCAGAAAACCCGGTTTTATGAGGAAGGTGACAAAGCCTGACAGAGGGTTCGCGAAGCTGGACCCAAATGAGCTTCTGGGCTAAAACTCATGCAAACGGGGCATGGGAGATTTTCTAGCGTGAACGCATCTATTTCGGCATTGTTGCAACAGGCGGTAACACAGGTGCAGCAAGGCAATATAGCCGCCGCTGAGGGCATTCTTATCCCCCTCAATATGCGTACACCTGGCCACCCGGATGTGTTGCACCTTCTCGCCATGGCGGCCAAACAGAAGGGCGATCATGGCCGCGCCGAGCATTTCTTTCGTGAGAGTTTGAAAGCATCCCCCGGGCAGGCTGCTGTACACGCTAATCTTGCCAATATGTTGGCCCACCTAGACCGCACAGATGAGGCGCTTGCGTCCTACCGAAAGGCGGTAGAGATAGAACCCGGTTTTGCAACGGGTTGGCATAACCTGGCATTGATGTTGTCGGAAACGGCAGATCATGATGGCGCGTTGGATGCTGCAAAAAAATATGAAGCCCTTGTGAAAAGGACGGCTGCAAGTGCTGAGCTCTTCGCCAGCATCTATCAGCACGCGGGTAATTTTTTGGCGGCCCGCGATACGCTTGAGGATTTTCTCGCCCGCGACCCCAATAACGCACGGGGCTGGAATGTGCTGGGGTCTTTGCTGCGCAAGGATGCTGAATTTAGCGACGCCGCCAAGGCGTTTGAAAAAGCCCGGTCTCTTGGCTTCCATGACCCGGACATGTATCAAAACCTGGCTGAAGCCTACTATGAGGAACAGGAGCTTGGTAAAGCGGTTTCTGTGCTGGATGCCGCCGTACAAACCCTGCCGGATAACGGGCAGTTGCATTATGTGCGGGCCAAATTCCGCTGGGAATCGATGCCGGACGAAGATCACCTGGCGGCGCTTAAGCAGGCTATCCCGAAACAACCCAACAATATTTCCTTGTGGGGAGCGTATTTTGATCTCCTGAGCCACGAGGGCCGATTTGAAGATATTCTCAAAGGTTTGTCTGAGGCGTATCGCTTTAATATCCGTGCGCCTCGCTTAAGCCTTGCCGAGGCCGTTGCCTTGTCACGGACCGAAAAGCTTGATGAAGCAACTGCGGTTTTTGAGAAACTGCTGCAAACTGACCCGGATAGTGCCCCGCCAAAATTGAACTATGCTTCGCATCTGATGAAGGCGGGTGACCCAGAAAAAGCGGAAAAGCTGTGTGCTGATGTGTTGGCCGCCGACCCCGGCAACCAGAAAGCCTGGACCTTCCGCGGCACTGCTTGGCAGTTGATGGGTGATGATCGGGCGAACTGGCTGTTTGATTTTGAGCGCATGGTGAACCCTGTCGATGTTGACCCGCCGGAAGGTTATGACAGCCGCGAGACCTTTTTTGAGGCAGCCCGGCAGGAGCTTGATAACCTGCATCGTATGCAGTCTCACCCTTTGGACCAGACACTGCGGGGAGGCACACAAACCAATGGCTTCCTGTTTCGCATTAAGAACCCCGTGTTGCAGGCGCTTCGTACGCAGATAAACAATGCCGTGGAAAAGGTTATCGCTGATTTTCCGGATGATGCGGATCACCCGTTCTGGTGCCGCCGGAGCGCTGGTTTTGATTTCAGTGGTGCTTGGTCTGTGCGCCTGAAAAGCCAAGGGTATCACACCAATCATTTCCATCCAGAGGGCTGGCTGAGCTCTGCGCTGTATATCGCGCTGCCGCAGGAGGTGAAAACCGGAAGCGGCACAGAAGGGCACATCCAGTTTGGGGTGCCAACGGTGGAAATGGGCGTTGAACTTGCCCCGGGGCGGATTGTCAAACCTGAGGTCGGGCGGCTGGTGCTTTTCCCGTCCTATATGTGGCATGGGACGATCCCCTTCACCTCTGATGAGCCAAGGATGACGGTCGCTTTTGATGTGGTACCTAAACCCTAAAGCAAACTGGCCTTTGCAAGATAGTCCCGCAACGGAGTAAGGTGCTCGTCATAATGTTTGTGGCGGCCACTTGAGCGAGTATATAGCGGTTCTCGCACCTGCCAGTAGCTGACGGTTTTCACCGTGTTTCTCAGTTTGTGAAACTCCAAGCAGCCCTCATGCCAAGGTAAGCCCAGAAATTCGAGAAGCGCTTTTGTCTGATCACGGGGGGTCTCAACAAAAGTATCATAATGTATCTCGAATATGTCGTCCGGGAACAGCGCCTTCCAGTGCGCCATTAGCCTGTGCTGCTGTACATAATAATGGCCAATGTCGAGAAGATTGCGCGCATAAGCCATGCTGTCCGCAAGCTCGAGGAAATAAACCGACAGGCAATTATCCAGCGGATGCCGTGTGGTGTGAATGAAGCGAGCATTCGGGAACAGGGTTTTGATGAGCCCAATATAGAGGAAGTTGTCCGGACGTTTATCGGTGACGAGCCCACTGTTTCCAAACCGGTTTTCCAGCAAGCTGATATAGGCGTCGGCCATAGGCGTCAGGTCTGCTGCGGTTTTATCCGTGATGCTGGCCGGAAACGGCGCCAGGTCCCGGCTCACAAGGGATACAAAATATTCCAGCTCGCCTCCGGGGGTCGCATCAGGGTGGGCTGCGATAACCTGTTCTATCAAGGTAGAGCCAGAGCGGAACATGCCACAGATGAAGGTGGGCTGAGCATCCGATATAACGGGCAGGTTTTTAAACCAGTGAGTGGAGAATGTGTCCCGAATAGCCGCAAAGAAGGCATCGCTTTCATTCCTGTCATAAGGAGGGGCGATGCTTGAGGCAGTCCGGTTAGCTGTCTGGTAGCACTTAAAAGCCTTATTGTAGTGTCCTCGCGCGTCATGGGCTTTGCCAAGCGCAAAGTTCAAGCTGGATGCCTCGCGAGGCGCGGCATTCTTGACCTTGGCAAGCGTGGTGGCATTGGCGAGCAGGCCATCATTTATTTCTGTGGCGGTGCTTAGGTTCAAGAGCCGTGCCAGCGCAATGGCGTTCCCCGGCGCGATATCCGCCACGCGGCGATACAGTTCAGCAGCAGCGTCGCGGTTTGAACGCTCCTCATGCAGGTTGGCATAGTTCAGTAAGGCAGGGACATACGTGGGATTGATCTTGAGCGCAGATTGTAGGCACTGCTCAGCCCGATCATCCTGCCGCAGGTGATCGCTATAGATTACCGCCTTGTTGAGCCAAACCTCCTCAGGACCATCGATGTTCAGTGCCAGTGCTTGATCATAGGCCTTGAGCGCATCCTCAAAGCGCCCGGCGCTGCGCAGGAGGAAACCATGATTGAAATAGCCCGTCGCATATCCAGGCAGTTCTTTGTGCAATTTCTCGAAGGCGACATCTGCTTTGTCAAAAGCATCAGCACGGCCATAGATGTCAGCGGCATCCGCAAGAATTTGCGCGGGCTCGGGCACCCGTGTCGCCACGTTCATCATGTAATCAGCGGCAGCCACCAAGTGACCTTCGTCAAGGTTCAGCCGGATAAGCGCACTGAGAACCTGCACCTGTGGGGCATCGGTGCCGATAAGACCTTCAAACAGTTCGATGGCTTTTTGGCGGTCTCCCGCCCGGGCGAATTGCACAGCGCGTGCAAACCTGTCGCGTGCGCTATGTTCGCTTGTGTTAGCCATTGATCAGCCCGGCGGCTGTTAGTTTTTCCTGCAGGACACTCAGATGTTTTTCGAAGTTCCGCCAGTTATGAACAGAGCTGGTGTAAATTGGTTCGCGAATTTGCGCAGCACTTGCTGTCGATGATGCGGATGTGGACTTCTCGACCGTGGTGAGTTCATCGGACCATGACAAGCCACAGTGCTTTGCGATACGTTTTCCTTCGGTCTTTGGCGCCGCGACAAGGGCTTCATAAGATACATCTAAAATATCGTCTGGCATCACCGTGCGCCAGTGGGCCATCAGTTGGTGATATGCGACATAATATTCGGCAAGATCGGACATGTCGTACGAGAAGAAATACGCCTGATTAAACAGTGTTTTGTAGACCGCGAAGCATGTATCCAGTGGATCGCGTACGAGGTGGATAATCCTGGCATTGGGCAGGGCTTTCTTTATGAGCCCACAATAGAGGAAATTGAACGGCAGTTTGTCAGTGAAACGTTTCGCCCCGCCGATCATGCCGTGGACATTTTGCAAATATAATTCGCCCATACGAGAATAGTCAGCTTCCAGTGCGGCGCTGAGTGGATTGAGATTTCTGTCTGGATGCTGGGTGATATGCGCGTTGATCACAGCGCGCATGGCCATGGAAAAATCGTTCAGTTCGCCCCCAGGGGTGACATCACGGTGATTGCCCAATATACGTTCAACAAGAGTGGTGCCGGTACGTGGCATGCCCACGACAAAGATGGGCGCATCTTCGCTCGTACCAGCAGGAATTTTGTCAAAGGCTTCTTTCGTGAAGGCGTTTGCGACATCCGTCATGTTCTGCACTTCGGCACTGATGTCATAGCGCAGGTGTCCGCGCTGAATATCCGCGCCGCGTTTGAGCGCTGCAAACGCAGCGTCGTAATTGCCGATGTCTTCCTGTTCTTTGGCGAGGGCGTAGGCTGCGCCCACTTCGTCCTTCCAGCCAAGCTTCTGACCCAGCACAGCTTGCAGCATGATGGTGTGGTTGGCTTCGGGTGTTTGTTTCTTAAGTTTAGCGCGCAGCATCAACGCTTCGCCGTGGTCTGGTACTTGGGTAAGAAAGCGGGACACAGCGTCTTCTGCACTTTCCATATCGCCACAATAGTAGCAGTTTTTAGCCAGTTCGAACAAAAAGTGTGGATTGTCGGCACCGAGTGATTTTGCTTTAGCGAAATAGTCCTCGGCTCCCGCGGGGTTATCTGCCTGAGAGAATATCTGCGCCGCCTGAAATTGAATGCCGGCGTCTTCAGGTTTGAGGGCTGCGGCAGCCTTTGCGCTTTCCTGAGCCGCAATACCCTGACGCAGCATCAGTTCAACTTGTGCTTTTTTAAGGTGTAGGGCTGGCGCTCCGCCGTCAAGTTCAATGGCGCGACCGATGTACTGGAGAGCTTCAGTAAAACGCCCCTGATAAAGTGCTACCTCGCAGGCAAAATAGGAAACCGGGGGCAGGTCAGGCAACTGGGCCAAGAGGGTTCTACTGATTCCTTCAGCCTGTTCAGGCTTTTTGTCGGCGAGAAGTTGCAAGCCTTGGCGAATAAGGTGAAGCGCATCCATGGTGTCGTCCCTGTGTTGCGGCACGTTTGCCGGGCCGTAATTCTTGGTCTTAGCCTAGGGCTGAGAAAAATTGAATAAAAGATTAAAAAAGGCGGGCCGAAGCCCGCCTTTCCAAAAAGATTATGCCGACTGAATTAGAAGGCAACCTGTACGTTAGCGTGCAGGTAACGACCCAGTGTGTCGTAGAAACCAGCGAACGTGTTGGCGTTGGTGGAGAAGTTACCACCTACGAGCGGAGGCTCTTTGTCGAAGATGTTGTTCACACCAACGAGGAAGCCAACGTGCTCGTTCACGTCAAACGAAGCTTTCAGGTCGAAGTAGGACTGAGCTGCGATATGATCGTCAACCGAACCATCACCGAGGCCGCCTACGCTACCGAAGTAACGCCACTTGGCAGACACGCTCCAGAAGCTATCTGGTGTGAAGTTAACGGTCATTGTGTGGCGCCATACTGGCTGAGCGAAACAGCCGTTAGATGTATAGTCGTCTACACAATCATACTCGTCGTTCTCAAGACCGCCCACCGGATCAGTTATTTTCTTGAGCATGTAAGTGCCCGAGATTTTAGCCGACACGGTGCCTACACCAACATCAGTGGTGTAGTCAGCTGCAACGTCGATACCTTGAAGGTGCTGACCACCGGTGTTGACGTTCGTGCCTACAACATAACCAGAGTTACCGAGCCACAGGCTGCCACCGTTACCACGGTTGATCAGGCTACAGAATTCGGTCGCACCAGTGAGACCACACTGACGAACAGCAATCTCAGGATCGATGATCGCGATTGCGTCTTCAAGCTTGATGTCCCAGAAGTCAACGCGCATTTGAAGGCCGGCCATTGGATTGGCAATTACACCAAATGTCCAGGAGTCAGCTTTCTCAGGGTCGATGGTTGGGTTACCACCGTACAGAGCGTTGTACTGGCTGGCTGGGCTGAGTGAGATGTTGCCGTACTGACCAGCTGTTACACCAGTGTTCGCACACTGTGCAGCAGTCAACTCAGGGCTGGCACCAGCACATGGATCAACACCGCCCCACAGGCCACGGGCTTGTGGTGAGAACAGCTCGTTCACGTTCGCAGCACGAACAGCACGGTTGTAGCTACCAACGAATTTGATTTCGTCGATTGGGTTCCATGACAGTGCAACTTTGTATGTCGCAGCGCCACCGGAGGTGCTGTAGTCAGAGTAACGACCACCAAGCTCAAGCTCAAGAGTAGCAGGCAATGGAACAACCAACTCGCCGAAGACTTCTTTCACATTGTAAGAACCTTCAACAGACGGTGTTGCACCACCTTGACCAAGAAGCTGACCTTCGGAGAATACGGTGTCAGAGTTGGAGTCGAATACCTCTTTGCGGTACTCGATACCGATAACTGCCTGAACACTGTCTTCAGCTGAAGGAACGGTCAGACCGAGGTCACCCGTTACATAGGCGTTGGCAATGTATTCTTTGGTGATACCTTCGAGGACAGCAACACCGGTCAGGCCACCAGCCTGCTCAGGGGTTACGCCTTGGTATTGGAACACATCATATTCTACGTTCTCAAGAGCTTCGCGGATGTTTGGTGCGAAGAAATCGTTCACGTAGTTGGATACGAATGTGGTTGAACCATACTGGAAGGATGCATCGTAGGACCAGTTATCCGTAATGCTGCCTTCAACACCAGTTACAATGCGGAATGCGTTGTGGCTGATGAGGTTCGCACGTGGGCCACCTTCTACGTTACGCTTACCAATGTAAACGCCGAACTGCTCACCTGGGCCGATACCGTAGGTGTCGGTGAGGAATTGACGCTGAGCGTCGTTCAGAAGGCCAGATTCGTATGGCAGGTCGTACTGCTCAGCGAAGAATGTACCGGACTCAGCAATCTGAGCATCGGTGCGATCACGCATGAAGCTGACTTCCATGTATGGACGAGCGTGTTCGTTGATTTCGTAATCAATGAACGCACCAAATGTCCAGCGCTCATCAGGGCGCATGAAGTGGTTAACCGGAGCGTAGTTGTATACGTTCGAAGCGCCGTCAACAAAGTTGCTGCTTGGGTCAAGCGTCCAGCGGCGGGCGAAGTCCATGTCATCAGGAGCGCCGAGGTAGAAGTTTGGAATTTCAGCGTTACCAGAACCACCACAAGACGTGCCAGCAGCACTCAGAGCACATGATGAATAGTCACGGTCAGCTTGCAGGAATTCCTTAACTTTACGCCATGTAGCGTAAACTGTTGCGTGACCATTTCCGTCAGCAAACTCGCCGCCCATGGTTACGTCAACGTTGTATGCAACGCCATCGATACCGCTTGAGCCGTCTGGATATTCGAAGTTTTTCGCATCCATCAGACCCTGGATGTAGTCGTTGCTGTTATTGTGCTGGTAACCAGAGATGCCAGCGCTGATTTCGATACCTTCGAAATCGTCTTTCATCACGAAGTTAACAACACCAGCAACCGCGTCAGCACCGTATGTTGCCGAAGCACCACCGGTGATCACTTCAGCACGTTCAACGAGCGAAGCTGGGATCTGGTTGATGTCAGGCGCGTTGCTGAGGCCACCTGGCTGCAGGCGACGACCGTTTACGAGCACGAGTGTACGAACAGTACCCATGCCGCGAAGGTCAAGTGTTGCAGTACCAGTGGCACCGTTGGAGATGAACGATGTTTGCGCAGCTTCAATCTGCGGCAAGCTGTTCATCATGTCCTCGACCCGTGTGAAGCCCGACAGTTTAATGTCGGCGCTAGATGTCACGGAGATCGGGCTAGCACTGGTGAAGTCCTTACGTACGATACGTGAACCGGTAACAACAACCTCTTCAAGGTCGAAGTCTTCCATTGTGTCCGCTTCTTGAGCGGAAGCACCCGTTACACCTGCACCCAGCGCGAAGCTGGCGAGGAGGGTTGCGGCGCTACCCAGGAGGGCAGTACGACGCATTTTCTTGAGTTCCTTAGACACTCTGCGTTTCCTCTTCTATTTTATTACTTTCCAAGCACTCGGAATTCGCGGAAAATTATAACCGCACATAAGGTCTAGCCAGATTCTGTCGTGGGGCGACACAAAAGTTTAACGTTCGGCATGGTTTTGCTTATGCATTAAACGAATGGTGTGTTATTTGAGCCACAGATATAAACGATAGATTATTTTCCGCTCATATTGCCTAATTATGGTGCAAAACCATACTTTTAGTGATTGCAGTTTAGTTTAGTCGGAGGGCGGTGATCTAATGTCAGAGTGGCACATGGGACGCACGTGCCCACTTGGAGAGAAGCCATTTTCCGCCCGAAGTCGGAGGCTCTCCAGAGTGCAAGGTTTTACGGTCAGGCGAACCGTCGGGCCTGATATTGTTGAAGCATAGAAAGACGCCCAGACCTGCCCTGAAATCGAGCTTGATATCTCAAAACCGTGTTACGCCTCCACCATATCCTGTGTTCAGGTATGTGAGACTCGTTTTGATTCTCTGCCCGCCTGTTTTGAGGTGTTGCTGGTGCGCCGGGAAGGTGGGGTCGAAAAAGTCATAATGCGGCTTGTACTGTTGGCCAGACCTGCAATGCAGAAGCGACAACGGGTCCGCGTGCGTCACCGGGTGATCCATAGCCTTCATCATCAGGGCATTGATCGATTGCACAACGATGTCGCTTTCAAGCAGGCGGAAGTTAGAAAAACGATTGGTACGGGTTTGGTCTGAAACCTCTCCGGCTTGCGAATCATGTGCCGTGGCTGTCGCCGTCGGTGTCGAATGTCGAGAATAATGCACGGGTAGCTTCTGGCATATAGGGGTTGCGAAGGTCGACATCCATGCCTTCACTAAATGGTGTTGGTGCCAGTTGGCTTTCGACGCGGTTGTGTGCGTATGACATCTCGGCGAACAGGTTGATGTCGTTTGTTACCTGATAGTTGCCGATACCAGTAATAGCATGTCGCACGAGCGGAAGCTGGAGGTTATTTACCGGCGCGAAATTATAGGCGTGTTTATCACCATCATGAGGATAGGTGTGCCATTATCGTCAATGAAATGGTTCAAGCCGTTACTCGCGAAACGACCCTGTAGGATGCCGGCACTACCACCAGGTACAAAGATCGGGTTTCCATTGTCATCTGTGGTCTCGCCAAGCTGCACAGCGGCGAAGCTCCGGTCACCAGCAAGGGTCTGATTACGCTTCAGATAGTTACCGGAAATCACCACATTACCGCGACCGTCGGCCAAGTTTCCGCCAAGGGTGAAGTCAACGTTGTAGCGCTCGGCATCACCTTCCTGGCTAAGGCCATACTGGCCGTTTACCTGAACGCCTTCAAAGTCATCCTTTAGGATGAAGTTCACAACGCCAGCCATGGCGTCAGAACCGTAAACGGCAGAAGCACCACCGGTTACAACTTCAATCTGCTTGATAAGTGCGGGCGGAATGTTGTTCAAATCCACCACGCCGTTAGAGGCGGAACCAACAAACCGACGGCCGTTCATCAGTACGAGCGTACGTGAGGTGCCAAGGTTGCGCAGGTTTACATTTGCCTGACCGTTACCAGGGTTGTTTGTGGTTGGGCCGTTTGTAGATGCTGTCTGCGGCATGCCGTCGAATATGCGGTCAATTTCAACCACAGCGCCGATGCTGATCTCTTCTGCCGAGATCACGTTCACGGGGCCGTTGGCGACCAGATCTTTCCGCGGAATACGGGAGCCGGTTACCACAACTTCCTCGAACTCTGATTCTGTTGCCGCGCTGGTTTGCGCAAAAGCGCTAGTGCTTGGGGCCATGGACATCATGGTGGCGATAGTGGCTGTGCCTGCCAACAGGCCAGCCTTTATTGTTCTACCCTGTTTATGGGTCATTCTGTTCTCCTCCCAAAGAGAGTTGTTAGTCAAAAAGAGAGGACAATGAATGCTGATAAGGCGCAGTAAATAAAAATTGTAATACGGTTTTTATTCTGATTTATATAATATTTATTTATATGTTTTTAATAAACTTCATGTAAAAATTATAAAAATATGAACTTATATATATCTGCAGTTTGTAGTTTTAGTCTTTTGCTTCGTCGGTTTAATACTTTTCTTCTGTATAAGAAAAGGCGCCCACCATGCCAGGGGGCGCCTCTTTACCCATGGGTTCTAAAAACGTGAATCAGTTCACGCGCTTGACCCGGAATGTTTTACCTGTCTCATCAACGGTCATGAAAAGACCGCCAATTTCTGTTTCCTCAATGCGTACTGCCATCCCTGGCTTGATCCGGCCTGGTTTAGAGTCGTCAACATTCTGCCAGATATGGCCATTTTCAAGTTTAATATACAGGTCGCCAATGGCGGAACGTTTTGTTGCAACGATGCTGCTTTGGAAGGTGTTGAACCCGCCGTCAGTTGCTCCGCGTTGACCAAACTCTTCCAATGCAAGCGCCGCGAGATCTGCCTGACGCTGTTCTTCAGCGGCAATGAGGGCCTCTTTTTCAGCTTTTTCGCGCTCTGCTTCCGCGCGCAGCCTTGCAGCTTCTTGATCAGCAGCAAGCCTTAGGCGCTTTGCTTCCGCACGTTCTGTGGCGGCAACGGCTTTCAGCCGCTCAGTCTCGGCTTTCAGTTGATCTGCTTCCTTGAGCCTTGCGTGTGCGCGCTCAAAGTCAAAGATGGACGCCGCTTTGTCGAAACAAGCAAGGCGCGAAGCATCGTCACTGATCTCGGCACATGCCTTGAAAGCCTGCACGCTGCTTTGCGCGTCATCTGCGCCAGCGGGAGCGATCGTCAGCCCTGCTAGCACAAGCCCAAAGCTGAGGTGTTTCAATTTCATTCTGTGTTCCCTCTCACATTTTTATATAGCGCGTTCATATAGCGCGTTGCGCGGCACCATAGTAGCGCCGCGGCGCATCATTGTCTCGCCAAGATGACCGGCAGATGAACGCACTGCATTTAGCGGTCCGTCCCTTGAACTTGTGCGGCATCATCAAGTGTGTTTGGCGCAGGGCCAAGGGCACCGGCCTGCATTATATAAGAGCGTTGTGTTTGTATCTGAAGGATGTCTGCCAGCAGTTGGGTACGCTGTGAAGCAAAGACCTCAAGGTCAGTACCCCTGAGCTCCCGGCCCGTTGGCAGATCGAGCGTAAGCGGGTTGACCTGCTTGTCGTTCATCATCACTTCATAGTGCAGGTGTGCGGCACTCACGCGACCCGTAGCACCCGCATAACCGATAACTTGGCCCTGTTTCACCCGGGCACCGCTTTTAATGCCTTTGCCGTACCGGCTCAGGTGAGCGTAGGCTGTCTTATAAGTACCGTTATGGCGGATGCGGATATAGTTACCGTAGGAGCCGTAGCGGCTAGCGCGTTCCACCACGCCGTCACCAGCTGCCATGATAGGCGTGCCGGTGCGAGCCCGGAAGTCAACGCCCTTGTGCATGCGTGTATATCCCAGCACCGGGTGTTTGCGGCGACCATAGTTTGAAGTCACTACCGTGACATCAAGTGGTGTTTTCATCAGGGCTTTGCGAGTGCTTTTGCCTTCTCCGTCAAAATAGTCGGCGTCGCCTGCGGCATCGATGAAATAATTGGCTTCCAGCATGCGTTTCCGCAGGCCCAGTTTTACCTGCAGGAGTTGCCCTTCCTGCATATCACCAAAGTCCGGGGCGTATTGGCGCTCAAAATAAACCTGAAAGGTGTCGCCGGTGCGTATCTCGCGCTCAAAGTCGACATCAAAGCTCATCAGCCTGATCAGGTCGACAATCACCTTGGTTGGCAGGCCAGCCCGCTGCGCAGAAAGATAAAGGCTGTCTGTAATTTCGCCTTCTACCAAGTGGGTGAGTGAAATGGTTGTTATGTCTTGCCGTTCCGCTTTGAAGCTGTCGCCTTTGGCATACACAACGGCCTCAGCATCAAAGCTATCGCGCATGCGGAGCTCTTCCACATTACCGTCAGCGTCGGTGGTGATTCGAACTTCCTGCCCGCGCTGTAGTTTACGCAGGTTGGTCACATCGCGCAGGTTGGCCACCATACGGTGCGCGGTAACCGAAGGAATGTCGGCGCGTTGCAGTAGGCCAATCAGCGTTTCGTTACGTTTGAGGCTATATTGTTTCTCTGTTGGTGCAGGTGGCGGCGCGTCTTCTTCAACCTGGGCATAGCCCTCTACAGATGGGGGCATCTGGGTCGCGACATCAGGCACATTTGGCTCTTCGTCAGGCGCAGTATCGGGTGTTCTTAAAAGTAGATGCCCGACCATTAGGACAGCTAATCCGAAACCGGCGATGGCAGTAAAGCCCAGCGGCGACTCGCTCGCCCTGATCAGGTGCCCAATACGGGCTTTGGTGTCGGCCGGGAGCCGAATTGCCAAAATGCGGTCACGAATCTCGTGAAAGCGAAACATTTCTTTCCCTTCTGATTCAACTCGGTCCGGCCAGAGATTCGCGTACGATTCCCGTTGGTCGGACCCATTGGAAACAAAATACAGTCTTTATATATATAGGGCAACATGCCTGTCATACCCCAAGCGCTTTCTAAACACCTACCAAAGGCGTCTTCTATTGGAAAGCGCATGTTTCTGCGCCTTATAGAGCAAAGCTGTAAAAAAAGTGCAAAAGAAGCAAAAAAGCCCTTGCGTTCGAGAGCCGATCCCCCTAGAAACCGCTCCACCGACGGGGCGCGCTGCTCTACTGGACACGAGCCAAACGGTTCGAAAGTTCGGAAGGAATGCCGCAACGTCATCACGATCTAGAGGCCTTAAAAACGGCCTTGACATGGTGGCCCTGGTCACCATATACAGATCGCCCTGTCGCACGCTGACGAAACGTCCGGTCCGACAAACTGCCTGACAGAAGAATGTTTCAGGTGACTGGATTTTCCGGTCGGGCAGATTTTTGATCTTTGACATAGTTGATTTGGAAGGGAGATGT